>JAHDOI010000088.1 GCA_018434945.1 Selenomonadales bacterium | reverse complement strand
CTACACTCTAAGCACCGAAGTCCATGCTTCAGTAAGACCCCGTAGCTCTCCGACTTCTTTGAGGATATTATCGCAAAGTTCCGGAGGTACGTAAACCATCTCCAGTTGGTCAAGATTACTATACTAGTAAGACCGCCGCCGCAGCGGGTGGCTCACCCAAAGACGCCCCCGCCGGGGCCAACTCATATATTTTTCCCCTTCGCAAGGGTTTTCCTGGCAAAGGGCGAATATGTAGTAGGCCCAAAAGGCACTTATAACGAAAGGGGATGAAGCATAATGGCAGCAGACATCATGGAGAACGAAGCCAGCGCCAAGAAGCTCAGCTGGGAGGCGTTCGTCAAGCAGGATGTCCTCAATTTCCTGCTCGGCCACAACCTCCAGGCGGTCACCGTCGACGACGGCGCCGGCCGGAAAGCCGTAATCAAGCGCAACAGCAAGGGAGAATACATCGTCCAGATCACCTCCAACGAAATCCTGTAGCTTGACACTATGCGAGCCCTTAAGGGGGCTCGCTTCTTTTGGAGGCCGTTGATAAGCGCCCATCTGCGTTGTTGGTCCTCGGCTGCCATCCTCAGCGTACATACCGTGTACGCGCGATGCTGTTAAACCGATCCTGTGCAAACAACGAACATAAACGTTGTCGCGGAGGAAACGGTGGTGTCAGCCTCCGGTCCGCCTAGCATCTGGGCACTTCTGAACGGCCTGTGAAAGTATAAGAGGGTATGTCAGAGAGATTAATGGATAATTGTCACACATATGTCATATTTTGCTGCTATCCTAAAGAAAAGTAGCAGACAAGACGTCGTTCCGCCTGGCCATGACCGACCGGTCAGTCATATATGCCCCGGAAAATTTCCGGATGACCCCGCACGGGCGGGCAATTCGAATAGGAGGGGAGACACCATGCGGAAAACCATCGCCGTCCTTGCCGCGCTATTCTCGCTGGCGGTCCCGGCAGCCGCCGGGCAGAACGAATACGTAAGTCCGAACTACGATTTCTCCAAAATCAAAACCGTGCTGATCATGGAACCCACCTTCGCCTATGGCGGCTTCGACGTCGGCGGCAAAAACAAGTTCGTCGTTTATCCCGCGTCGACCGAGAAAATCACCGCCATGCTTGGCGACCGCAAGCGAAACATGCCTCACCTGCAGTTCGTCACCCTCACCTACGTCACCGCCCGCGTCAAGGCCGACCCCGCTCTCGCCGAAGAGCTGTCGGATGATCGCAAAGCACTCTCCGCCCTGGTGCAGCGAGAGATGCCCAAGTACGTCGACCTGGTGCTGTACTGCGACGTCCGCGATTTCGGCTGGTTCTACGAGTGGCAGGAGGCGTACTACACCACGAAAACGGTCATCGATAAAGTCAGGTATCACGAACGGTCCTCCGACGGCAAAAAAGTCTCCGGCTGGATGGAAGTGCCCCGCACCGTCGACGTCTATCACCCGGCCCATCACAAAATCTTCGATAGCGCCGAAGCCCGCTTCGCCCTGCTGGACACGCAGACATGGCGGAACGTCTGGCAGTACACCGACGCCCGCACCCGCGTCTCCTTCGCCTGGAGCGGCAGTTACGACTCCACCGGCCCCGAGTCGATGATGGGCCGCATCTTCGACGCCGCGTTCGAGAAAATGCCCGTGAATCTCCGGGAGGCACACTGAGCCTGCTTCGGCAGCGGCAATTTCCGGCAGGTTTTAACCGCGGCCGGCGAGAATAGGAATAATATCACATACTGTAAAGGAGTGATATTATGCCAGTGAAAAACGACATGACCGCCGATTTCCTGCGCTCCGCCTACGGGGGCGAATCTATGGCCAGCATGCGCTACCTCATATGGGGTGAACACGCCGCCAAACAGGGGATGCCCAACATCGCCCGCCTGTTCGCCGCCGTTGCTTTCGCCGAGCAGGCCCACGCCACAAACCACTTCCGCGAGCTATGCGACCAGGCCGGCGGAGCGGCGGTGACGGCCGGCGCCGTGTTCGGCCTCGGCTCGGTGGCGGAAAACCTCCAGGGCGCCATCGACGGCGAGCTGCACGAAATCGAGCAGATGTACCCCGTATACCTGCACACCGCCCGCTTCCAGCAGGAAAGCGGCGCGGAACGGGCCTTCCGCTACGCCCTTGAGGCGGAGAAAATCCATGCGAAGATGTTCAAGACCGCCCAGGACGCGGCCAAGGAGAACAAAGACATGTCTTTGGGGGACGTCTTCATCTGCCCGGTCTGCGGACACACCGGCGAAGGCGAACCGCCAGACTTCTGCCCCGTCTGCGGCGTGAAGAAAAACCTCTTCAGGCTGTTCCCGGCCGAAAAATAGCGTCTGACGGAAAACCCGCCGCAACGCATTATCGCCACGTCTTCCTGGCATGCTAACAGTACCAGCAAAAGCAGGAGGGAAGACAGTGGACAACGCCGATAACACCTTAGCGACAGCGGGACAGACTACCGTGGCGCAGATGCCTGGTCTCCGGCAGGTGCAGCAGCAGGTCGCCGCCCTGCGGCAAACGCTGCAGAACCTGATGATGGAGCAGCAATACGCCGACGCCGAGATCGTCACCGCCTCCGCCGCCCTGGACGCCCAGCTCGAAGACTATTACCGGACGCTGAGCGACAAGAAACAGCCCGGCATGCGAACATTTTGACCAACACACGGGAAAGCCGCGAATGCATTCGCGGCTTTCCCGTTCTTCTCAGCGGCCGCACCCCTTGTGATCGTAACAGGTCGTGCAGGCGTAACGGGTGTGGAAGAGGGGACAACTGATGTCGGCCAGGACGATAAAAAGTACCAGCCACAGTACCAACAGAGCGAAGGGCGTCGCGCCCAGACTTGGCAGAGCCCCGTTCATTCCGGCCACCTCCCCGGCGATGGGATAATATAGGCTATGCCGCATCACCCCGATTTGGACCGGTATCGCGGCCGGTTCGGCAAAAGCATCTCTTTTTAAAGAGATGCTTTTGTGTCGATATCGGTCGAAAGTCCCAGCAAGATCCGCAAAGATAAGACCGCCGCCTTAGGCAACTTGATGCGCCAGCCTCATGCCATAAAGGAAAAATATGCCTATAATTGGATTGCAAGCAACAACAGGGGAGGCAGATAATGTCACTCGCCGTCTCGACCTCGGTCCGCAGCATGATCTGCTCTCTCCTCCTGGCGCTATTCATCACCGCGGCGTGCATCACTCCTGCCGCCGCAGCTCCGCCTGCGGTGGGCGACGCCGAGGAGCAGAACCGCCGGGCACGCCAGGATTCGCTGGAGCGCCAGCGGCGCGAACGCCAGGCAGACGTTTTCATGCAGAAAGGCCGTACCGACGCCCGGGATACCACTCTCCCGGATGAGTCGCCCTCCTTCCCGATAAAACGCATCATCCTGACCGGCGACAGTGTCGGGCGGTTTCCCTGGGCCCACGCGCTGCTGGACGGCTACGCCGGCCGCAGCGTCGGCGCCGCCGGCGTCGGGCTCATCGTAAAACGCCTCACCGGCGCCTTCATCGACAAAGGTTACATAACCACCAGGATAGCCGTTCCCGAACAGGATCTCAGCGACGGCGTCCTTTCCCTCACCCTCCTGCCGGGACGAATCGGCGCAATCCGTCCCGCCGCGGACGGTGCCGCCGTCAACTGGCGGACCGCCTTCCCTGCACGCCCCGGCGACATCCTCAACCTCCGCGACATCGAGCAGGGCCTCGAACAGCTAAAACGCGTCCCCTCCCAGGATGTCGACATGCTCATCGTTCCCGGGGGCAAAGCCGGCGTCAGCGACATCGTCGTCACCGTACGGGAAACGAAACGGTGGCGTCTCCAACTGGCGCTCGACGACAGCGGCGCAGCCGCCACCGGCAAGCTCCAGACCTCCGCTTCCCTCGCCCTCGACAACCTCTTCGGACTGAACGACCTCTTTGCCTACACCGCCAGCGGCGACGGCGACCGCAAAGGACCACGGCGCGGCACCGGCGGCGCCAGCTTTTCCTATTCAGTCCCCCTCGGCAAGCACACGTTGTCCTTCTCCCGCTACAGCTACCGGTACCACCAGACGGTCGGCGACGAACCGTTCACATTCCGCTACTCGGGGGACATCGAAAACAGCGAATTCCGCCTTACCAGCCTGCTCCACCGCGACCAGTCCGCCAAGACCCATATCGATGCGCGGATAGTCCTCGGCCGCAGCCGCAGTTACCTGGAGGACAGCGAGATTGTCGTCCAGCGTCAGACCACCACCGCCCTCCAGCTCGGCCTTACCCACCGCCGCTACATCGGCGGCGCCATCCTCGACGTCGCCGTCGCCAACAGACGCGGCGTCCCCTGGTTCGGCGCCCAGAACGACCCGGCCGCCCTCACCCCCGGCTCGCCCACGACCCGCTACAGCACCTGGCTGCTCGACACCAGCCTCACCGCCCCCGTCACCATCGGCACCGCCAAAGGACGCTACAGCGTCGCCCTCCACGCCCGGCACACCCGCGACCTCATCTTCGCCGGGGAATTCCTCAGCATCGGCAACCGCTACACCGTAAGGGGCTTCGACGGCGACCACACCCTCGCCGCCGAACGCGGCTGGTACCTGCGCAACGAGCTTAGCCTGCCAACCGGCGCCACTGAAGTTTACTTAGGGCTCGACTGCGGCGCGATATCCGGGCCGTCGGCCCGCGACCTGCCGGGTCGGTCGCTGGCCGGCGCGGTCGTCGGGGTGCGCGGCATGGCCCACAATACCGCCTACGACCTCTTCATCGGCTGGCCGCTCCGCAAGCCGTCCGCCTTGAAGGCCGCCAGCCCGACATTCGGGTTCGAGATCGTCTGCCAGTTATGACCGGTTTTCCGCCGCCATAAGGCGGCTGTTATCAGGAAAAAGGAGGACCATGCATGAATACTCAAAAACAACCTGCAGATACCTGCAAAAAATGGTGCGCCACAGGCACAGGCCTGCTGATCGCGCTCGGCCTGCTGCTCCAGCCGGCCGCCGGGCTCGCCGCAGACGTCGTCCAGATCGCCGCCCCCTCGGCCGCCGGCGTCTCCCGCAACCTCTATCCCCAGTTCGACGTCGGCCCCGGCGGCCTCGTGCTCAATAACTCCGCCGCCGCCGTCCAGACCCAGCTCGCCGGCGCCATCGCCGGCAACGCCAACCTCGCCGCCGGCCAGGCGCGCATTATCCTCAACGAAGTCACCGGCACAAGCGTCAGTCAACTCAGGGGCATGATCGAAGTCGCCGGTCAGCGGGCTGAAGTCGTCATCGCCAACCCCAACGGCATCGTCGTCGACGGCGCGGGCTTCATCAACGCCAGCAGGGCCGTGCTCACCACCGGCCGACCGGTCTTCGGCGGCGGCGGCAGCCTGGCCGCTTTCCGGGTCACCGGCGGGCAGATCGCCGTCCAGGGCGCCGGTCTCGATGCCGCCGGCCTCGAGCGGGTTGATCTCATCACCCGGGCGATGACGGTCAACGCCGCTGTTCGCGCCCAGCAGATAAACGTCGTCGCCGACGCCAACACCGTCAGCTACGACAGCCTGTATGCCCGGAAAATCTACGGGGCCGGCGAATCCGCGACCGCCATCGATGTCGGCGCCCTCGGCGGCATGTACGCCGGGAAAATCAAGCTTATCGCCACCGAACAGGGTGTCGGCGTCAACAGCCAGGGCGTCCTGGACGCTACGGGCGGCGATATCGTCATTGCGGCGAACGGCAAAGTGCGGCTGGCCAACCAGACCTCGGCCGTCGGCGCCATAACCGTCAAAGCCGCGGCTATCGACGCATCCGGCGGCATGATGAGCGCCGCCGGCGCCGTCAGCCTCAAAGCCTATAAAGGCGACATCGTCAACACCGGCGGCTTCGTCAGCGCCGGCGGCGGCGTGACAATCTCAACGCCAGGCGCCTTCATCAACAGTCAGGGAGGCGTTGCCGCCGGCGGCGACTTCACCGTCAAAGCCGTTTCCCTCGACAACAACCTTGGCTTCCTGAGCGCCGACGCCAGCCTGGCCATCGCACTCGGCGCCTCCGACGGCTACCGGTACGGCTACCAGGGAGCCCATTACAGCTACGGCAAATGCGGCGGAAGCTACCATCCTCCCGTCGTCAGCCCGGCGGCAATATTCAATAATACCGCCGGCTACGTGGGCGCCGGCGGCGACCTTGCCATCGCCATAAAAGGCGCTGCCGTTTCCCAGGCGAACGACCGCCGCTTCGCCGTCGAGAACACCGCCGGCTTCATCAGCGCGGGCAACAGCCTCGCCCTGACCGTAACCGCCGACGCCGGCAAAGACCGTTGGGGCGCCCAGCCGGCCGGCACTGTTTACGCCGTCAACAACACCGACGGCTACATCAGCGCCGGCAGCGACCTCACAATCACGGCCCAGGACAACATCGCCGCCGCCACCGGCCAGGGCGTAAGCACCAAATGCTCCGCACCGCACAATCCCGTCCCGGCTCCGGCGGGCAAGACGAACTATTTCGTCGACAACACCCGCGACCAGATGAGCGCCGGCAACGATATCGTCCTCACCGTCCAGGGTGCGGCCGGCACCGTCCAGGTAAACCGCTTCGGCAAATATCAATACGACCGCTGCGGCGGCGGTCATAACCCGCCGCCCGCCGGCCCGGCTCCCACCACCGTCGACAACACCGACGGCACCATCGCCGCCCAGGGTGACCTCGTAATCACCACCAAGGGCTCCGTCGACAACAGCGGCGGCGAACTCACCGCCGGCAGCAGCGCCGCCGTCACCGCCGACGCCGTCCGGAACCCCCAGGGCCTTATCAGCGGCGACGATGCTGTGACAATCGTCACCAAGCGGCCGTTCGCCGTCCAGGCGGGAGAAGTGACCAGCAACGGCCCCATCGTAATCCCGAACATATAGAGAGCGATCAGCAATGAAAAGAGCCTCCCGAACTCGGGAGGCTCTCGTTGCTATTAGTGAAAGTGGAATTCATCCTTCTTTTTTGCCGGCGCATCATCGTTTTTGATCTCGTCGGCGAGGATATCGGCCACATGCCTGACCTTGATATCCGGCGCCTGCTTGTCGAGGCCGCCGCCGATCTGCATCATGCAGGCCGGGCAGCCGACCGCCACCACCTTGGCGCCGCTGTCCTTGATGTTATCGATCTTCTGCTTGAGGATGGGGGCCGACAGCTCCGAATACTTGATGCCGAAGGCGCCCGCCATGCCGCAGCATTTGTCGCAGTCCTTCATCTCCACGACCTCGCACGCGCCGGTGCTCTCAAGCAGCTTGCGCGGCTCTTCGTGGATGCCGAGCACCCGTTTCATGTGGCAGGAATCGTGGTAGGTGACCTTGGTGGCACCCGGCTTCTTCGCCAGGCGGCCGGCCTTCTCGTACTCGGCGCACACGAACTGGGAGAACTCCTTGACCTTGGCGGCAAACGCCTTGGCGCGCCCGGCCCACTGGGGATCGTCCTTGAGTATTTCCGGGTAAGTAACATGCAGCGTCTCGGTACAGCTCGGGCAGGCGGCGATAACATAATCCACGTCCGCCTTCTCGAACGCCTCGATATTGCGCTTGGCGATCTTCTTGGTCGTTTCCACGTCGCCGAAGCCGACCACCGGCTTGCCGCAGCAGCTCTGATCCTCCGGGAACACCACGGCGATGTTGAGATCCTGCAGCACCTTGTAGACCGATTCGCCTGTCTCGGGATAGACGAAATCCATGTTGCAGCCGCTGAAGAACGCCACCTTCTTGGCTGGAGCGTCCAGCTTCTTCGTTATCCTGCGTATCCGGTCCCTAAGCGGCGTGTCGGCGATCGCCGGCAGGCTGCGTCCTTCCGTCATGCCGGCCATGAAGAGCGGCAGGTGGCGGATGAAGCGGCCGGACTGCACCGGCTTCTGGCCGATAGCGGCCGTCCGCAGCAGGCTATGGAACAGGCGGCGGTTGGCGATGACATTTTCGAACAGCAGCTTCAGCGAGAACGGCAGGCCATGGTCCTTGACCCCTCTGGCCCGCAGTTCCTCGATCAGGCCGGGGATGTCGATCCGGCCCGGGCATACCGTCGTGCACTTGCGGCAGCCGATACACAGCTCGTTGATCTTCTCGAAGTCACCCATGCTGTTGAAGAACGCCGTCAGGATGGCGCCGATGCCGCCGGCGTAAATGTGGCCGTAAACGTGGCCGCCCACCAGCTGGTAAACCGGGCAGACATTCAGACACGAGGCGCAGCGGACGCACTGGAAAATCTCTTTGAACTTCTCGTCCTTGGCGGCTTTCAGCCGGCCGTTGTCGAACAGGATGATATGCAGTTCCTTATCCTGCTCCACCCATTTGCCGTCCTGCTTCACCATCGCCGGCGCCGGACCGCTGATCATGCTGACGTAGCTGGTCGCGAGCTGGGCGGTGGCGCTGCGGGGCAGGGAGCGGAGGATGGGGATGGTGTCCTTGATCGTCGGGATAAGCTTCTCGTAGCCGATGATGACCACATGGACGCGGGGGAGGGTCGTGACCAGGCGGGCGTTGCCCTCATTTGTCACCAGGCCGATTGCGCCGTTCTCGGCGATGCCGAAGTTGGCGCCCGATATGCCCATGTCGGCCTTCAGGAATTCCTCACGCAGCGTCTTGCGGGCCGTCTGCACCATGAACGGGATGTCGGGGGGGATTTCCTCGTTCAGTTCCTTGGAGAAATACTCCGCGCACTGCTGGCGGTTGAGGTGGATGGCGGGCATAACCATATGCGACGGCGTATGGCCGGCCAGAGCTATGATCCACTCGCCGAGGTCGGTTTCCTTGACGTGGATGCCGGCTTCCTCCAGCGTGTGGTTGAGGTGGATCTCCTCCGAAGCCATCGACTTCGACTTGACGATCCTTTTAACGTCCTTCGCCTTGCACAGATCAAGCAGATATTTCTTCAACGCCGGGCCGTCCGCGGCGCGGAACACCTTGGCGCCCCGTTTGCTGGCCTCGGCCTCGAACTTGTCGGCGATCGCCTCGATATCGGCCACCGCGGCGACCTTCATCGCCTTCAGTTCGTCGCGCAGCGCCTCCACGTCGCCGACATTCTCGTACGCCTTGGCCCGCGATACCGGGTAGGCTTCGCCGAAGCGCCCCAGCGCGCCGCGCAGCACGTCGTCTTTCAGTTTCTGGCTTATTTCCTTCTTGATGTTGCGCTCCTTCGTTGCCATTACGCGACACCTCCGCCGGCGGTCTCATCGACAGCTATAACCACAAACCTGCTGGGGCCGTGTACGCCGATGGTGAGGACCCGTTCGATATCGGCCGTGCGGCTCGGGCCGGTTATGAAAGAAAGATAGCCGCGGTCAAATACATTGGCGACGATGCCGATCGCGTCCGCCATCGCCGGGACGATGTTGCCGCTGTTCATAAATACTACATGGACGGGGGAAAGGGTGGACACCAGACGGCTTTCGATCGCGAGGGCATCCTGGAGTACGCTGCCCGTCTCGGCGACGCCGAACTCCACCCCGGAAACTCCCAGGTCGGCCGTATCGGCGTGGGCGGCGATGTCGGCCGGCTCGGTATAGACTGCCAGGCCGGCGGCCTTCAGTGCCTCATACGCACCGGCGCTCGCCGCCAGCGGACAGTCGACCGCCACAACCTTCTTGGCCCCGAGGCTCTTGGCAAGTTCGACAAGCACGGCCTGCGCTTCGGCAGCGGTCGCTACCCGGTGTACTTCGGCGGAGACGTTCTTCGCGCGGGTCTCGAACTCCCCGAACAGGTGCGGGCCGAAATTGCCGGCCGGGAGAATCTTCTCCCAGTTCTCGCACACCTTTTTCATCATATCACTCCCCTGCATGGTATGGTGGACTGACCAGTTTCTCCATATATTCGGGTAGAGCTGGCGGAAATCCTCCAGCAAAAGCAGGAAAAATACTAAATTTTCTTACACACGGCGCAAGTTTTTTCCTACAGGGTTATAAGAAAAAAACCTTACAGTGTTTTCAGGCAGCCAAACAAGGAAAACCGGATTATGCGGCAGCCACGGCCGCCGGGTAAATATTTGGCTTTTTTGCCATAAATAGCAGGAATATCGTAATAGTGGCCGAATATAAGCACATAATATCAACCAAACCGGACTCTAACTGCATAAACGAGGGAACAGGTGCTTTGCTTAAAAGGGAAGCCGGTCAAATCCGGCGCGGTCCCGCCACTGTATTGGTGAGCCAACCACAATATGCCACTGGGTGACCGGGAAGGCGTGGTTATGCGATGAACCAAAGCCAGGAGACCTGCCTGTTCTAACACGCGCCGTTACGACCTACGGAAGATAGGCAGGTGGGTAGATAGGTATAACAATTATAATTATTGTTATTATTTATACCCCCTGTTTTTCAGGGGGTATTTTCATGTCCACCCAGCCCCTCCGCCGGGGCATCACCACCGGCACCTGCGCCGCCGCCGCCGCCAAGGCGGCCGTCCTCGCCGCCCTCGGCAGCCCGGCCGATGCGGTCGAGGTTACCACCCCGCAGGGCAGGCGTATCCGCGTCGCTATCGCCGGCAGCAGCGCCACCGCAACCGGCGGCAGGGCCTCGGTCGTCAAGGACGCCGGCGACGACCCCGACGTCACCGACGGGGTGACGGTCACGGTCGACATCGCCATAACCGATGGCCAGGTTATCGCCATCCGCGCCGGCGAAGGCGTCGGCACGGTCACAAAACCCGGTCTTGCCGTCCCGGTCGGCCAGCCCGCGGTCAACCCCGGCCCGCGCCGGATGATCGAAACCGCCCTCCGCGACGTCCTGCCCGCCGGCCGGGGCGCAACCGCCACCATCGCCATCCCCGGCGGCCGCGAACTCGCCGCCCGCACCCTCAACCCCGTCCTCGGCATCGAAGGCGGCCTGTCCGTCATCGGCACCACCGGCATCGTTGAGCCGATGTCCGAGGAGGCGTGGAAAACCTCCCTTATCCCCCAGATCAGCGTCGTCAGAGCGTTGGGCTACGATACCGCCGTCTTCGTCCCCGGCAAGATCGGCCAGGACATCGCCATAAACAGCTGCTCCCTGCCCGCCGACCGGGTCGTCCAGACCTCGAACTTCATCGGCCACATGCTCACCAGCGCCGCCGATCAAGGCATGAAAAACATCCTGCTGTTCGGCCACCTCGGCAAAATCGTCAAGGTCGCCGCCGGCATCTTCCATACCCACAGCCGCATGGCCGACGCCCGGCTCGAGACGCTCGCGGCATACGCCGCCGCCGAAGGCGTCCCCCGCGAGGCGGTCGAAGAAATCCTCGCCTGCGTAACGACCGAAGCCGCGGTCGAAGTCATCGGCCGCTATCCCGTCACCGGTGTCTGGCGCCGGCTGGCCGCGCAGGCCAGCATCCGCGCCGTTCGCTTCGTCCACGGGCGGCTGACCGTCGGCACCGCCATCGTCACCCTCAAAGGCGATATCCTCGGCCTCGATGACCAGGCCGCGCAAATCGGAGGCACCCTCGGATGGACCATAAAATAACCGTCATCGGCATCGGCCCCGGCTCGCCTGACTACCTGCCCCCCGTAGCGGCCCGCGCCATCGCCGGCGCCAAGGTGCTCGTCGGCGGCAGCCGCGCCCTGGCAGCCTTCGCCCCCGCCGGCAGCGACACCTTCACCATCGGCAGCGACATCGCCGCCGTCCTCGCATACATCGGCCGCCGCCTGGCTGACGGCGACGTCGCCGTCCTCGTCTCCGGCGACCCGGGCTTCCACAGCCTGCTCGTCGCTCTCCGCCGCGAGTTCGGTCCCGAACGCCTCGAAGTCATCCCCGGCGTCAGTTCCGTCCAACTCGCTTTCGCCCGCCTGGCCTGTCCCTGGCAGGACGCCGTCCTCGTCAGCCTTCACGGCCGCGCGGCGGCGGACGGCGCCCTCGACCACGCGCCCGGCAAAAAGCTCGCCCTCCTCACCGACGCCGTCAACGCCCCGCGCGTCATCGCCGGCGAACTCCTCGCCCGCGGCTGGCCCCCGGACACGGCCGTCTGGCTGTGCGCCGACCTCTCGTACCCCGGCGAGCAAATCGCTCAGACCGACCTCGCCGCCGCTGCCGAAGGCCGCGGCTTCGAACACTGCGTGATGGTGGTGATGGCATGACGCCCGCCGTTCCCGGCATACCCGATCAAGAATTCATCCGCGGCGACATCCCCATGACCAAACAGGAAATCCGCATCCTCGCCCTCGTAAAGGCCAGGCTCGGGCCGACCGACACCGTCGTCGACATCGGCGCCGGCACCGGCTCCATAAGCGTCGAGGCGGCGCTGCTCGTCCCCCGCGGCCGCGTTTTCGCCGTCGAGAAAGAGGTCGAGGGCGCGGGGCTAATCCGTGCCAACGCCGCCAAATTCGGCGCCGCCAACATCGAAATCATCACCGGCCCGGCCCCCGAAGCCCTCGCCGGGCTCCCCGCCGCCGACGCCATCTTCGTAGGCGGCAGCGGCGGACACCTCGCCGCCATCCTCGCCGCCGCCGACCGGCTGCTCAAACCCGGCGGCCGCCTCATCGTCACCGCCGTCACCGTCGAAACGCTCCAGCAGGCGCTCGCCGACCTCGAAGCACGGCCCGGCTACGATACAGAGGCCGCCGGCATCCAGGTCACCCGCCTCCACAAAGCGGGGGGCAAGCACCTCTTCCAGGCCAACAACCCCGTATACATCATCGCCTGCACAAAGGGAGGACCCAATGACCGGTAAATTTTACGGCCTCGGCGTCGGGCCGGGCGCCCCCGACCTGCTGACCATCCGCGCCGCGGCCATCCTAAAAACAGTCGAGGTCGTCTGCATCCCCCGCTCGGCGGCCGACAACGAAAGCGTCGCCCGCAAGGTAGCCGGCGCTTACATCGGCGCCGCCGCGGAAATAATCGAAGTACCCACCCCCATGACCCGTGACAAGGCGCTCCTGGAAGCCGAGTGGCGCCGCGGCGCTGAAAAAATCGCCGCCTGCCTCGCCGCCGGCAAGGACGTCGCCTTCATCACCATCGGCGACGCCATGCTGTTCAGCACCTACACCTATCTCCTCAAGCACGTCCGCGCCATCATGCCCGGCGTCGAGGTCGAGAGCGTCCCTGGCGTCACCTCGTTCGCCGCCGCCGCCGCCCATCTCGACCTGCCCCTCGCCGAAGGGACGGAGAAGCTCGCCGTCCTGCCGGCCGTAGACGACCCGGAAGCGCTGCGGCCCCTGCTGGCGTCCTTCGACAACGCCGTGCTCATGAAGGTCGCCGGCAAATACGAGGAAATCGTCGCCGTCCTCGCCGACCTCGGCCTCAAGGACAAAGCCGTCTTCGTAAGCAGGCTCGGCTACCCCGACCAATTCGTCACCCGCGACCTCGACAGCCTCATCGGCAAAAAACGCGACTACCTGTCGCTCATCCTGATAAAAAAGGGGGGACTAGGATGACAGTGCGCTTCATAGGCGCCGGCCCGGGCGACCCAGAGCTCATAACCGTCAAAGGCCAGCGCCTTCTCGCCGCCGCCGACACCATCATCTATGCCGGCTCGCTCGTCAACCCGGCCCTCCTCGCTTTCGCCAAACAGGACGCCGTCATCATGAACAGCGCTGCCATGACCCTGGACGAGGTCATCGACGCCATCGCCCAGGCGACCGCCGCGGGCAGGGAAGTTGTCAGGCTGCACACCGGCGACCCCAGCATTTACGGAGCGATAAAAGAACAGATGGACGCCCTCGACGCGCGCGGCATATCGTACGAGGTCGTCCCCGGCGTCAGTTCCTTCCTCGCCGCCGCCGCCGCCCTCCGCTGCGAATACACCCTGCCGGAAGTAACCCAGACAATCATCGTCACCCGCCTCGAAGGCCGCACCCCGGTGCCTGAGCGCGAAAAACTGGCCGCGCTCGCCAGCCACCGGGCGACGATGTGCATCTTCCTCAGTGTCCACATGCTCGATAACGTCGTCGGCGAGCTCATCGCCGGCGGCTACCCGGCCGACACCCCCATCGCCGTCGTCCAGAAGGCCTCCTGGCCGGACCAGAAAATCTACCGCGGCACGCTCGCCACCATCGCCGGCACCGTGCAAGAAGCGGGCGTCGACCGCACGGCAATGATCGTGGTCGGCAATTGTCTCGGCGACGACTACGCGTTATCCAAGCTCTATTCTCCCGATTTCGGGCACATGTTCAGGGAGGCAAAATGAAAACGGCATTCATTTCCGTAACCGACAACGGCGCCCGCCTCGCGGCTGACACGGCCGCCAACCTCACCTGCAAGCTAGACCTCTACGCCAAGGCCGGCAGGGAAGGGGGGACGGAAGCCACGACCTACGAAAGCCTCAGTGAGCTTGTCGCCGAGATATACCAAAAATATAACGGCCTTGTCTTCATCATGGCCACCGGCATCGTCGTCCGCGTCATCGCCCCCCATATCCGCGACAAGCGCTACGATCCGGCCGTCGTCGTCATGGACGAAGGGGGCCGGCACGCCATCAGCCTGCTCGCGGGGCACCTCGGCGGCGCCAACGAGTTGACCCATGTCGTAGCCAAAGCGGCCGGGGCCGCCCCGGTCATAACCACCGCCACCGACATACAGCAGAAGCCCGCCCCCGACGTGCTCGCCGCCCGTATCGGGCTGGAGATCGAACCCTTCGACCAGCTTAAGCGAATTAACGCCGCCCTCGTCGCCGGCAAGCGGGTCGTCTTTTTCATCGACTGTTCGCTGCCCAACTACGAACACTACGTCAGCCTCGCGGCCGAGCAGTGCATCATGCTCGTCACCGCCGACGACCTCGTCCACACCGACCGATACGACGCCGCCGTCGTCATCTCCGACAAGGAACTTTACATGGTCAAGCCCCATATCTTCCTCCGTCCGGCCACCATGGCCGTCGGCGTCGGCTGCCGGCGGGGCGTCTCCAGCGCGGAACTGTTCACCGCCATCACCGACGCCTGCCGCAAGATCGGCCGCAGCGTCAAAAGCGTTGGCTCGGTCGCGACCACCGCCGTCAAGGACGATGAGATCGGCCTGCTGGCCATGGTCGAACAGATGGCCGTGCCCTTCAAGACATACAGCAACGAACAACTGTTGCACTGCATCGAAAAATTCGGCTTAGAAACATCAGCTTTCGTAGAAGAACAGATTGGAGTGGGGAACGTATGCGAAGCGTCGGCCCTCTTAGCGGCGGGAACGGACAAGCTCCTGTTGGGCAAAACGATTTACGACAAAATATCGGTGGCCATCGCCGAGGTCAAATCGCCGTCGTTGGCCTAGGCCCCGGCAGCCTGGCCGACATGAGCAAACGGGCGGCCGACGCCCTTGCGACCGCCGAGGTCATCGTCGGTTACGATACGTACCTTGGCCTGATCGCCGATTTTCTGCCAGGCAAAAAAGTCATCGGCACCGGCATGACCCAGGAGATCGACCGCTGTCAGGCAGCTGTCGAGGAGGCAATGGCCGGACGGCGCGTGGCTGTCGTATCCAGCGGCGACCCAGGCATCTACGGCATGGCCGGCCTGGTCCTCGAACTCGTTTTCAAGTACCCGCCGGCGCTGCGGCCCGACGTCGACATCATCCCCGGCATCAGCGCCATCGGCGCCGCTGCGGCCCTCCTCGGCGCCCCCCTCATGCACGACTTCGCCGTCATCAGCCTCAGCGACCTCCTCACCCCCTGGGACACCATCGTCAAGCGGGTTGAGATGGCCGCCGCCGGCGACTTCGTCATCGCCCTCTACAACCCCAAAAGCACCCGCCGCGTAAGCCAGATCGAACAGGTGCGGGAAATCGTCCTCCGGCACCGGCCGGCCGCCACGCCGGTGGGCATCGTCCACCACGCCAGCCGGCAGAACGAAAGCGTCAAACTATCCGACCTGGAAAACTTCACCCGCGAACACATCGACATGTTCTCCCTCGTCATCATCGGCAACAGCCGCACCTATACCGCCTCAGGGCGGATGGTAACCCCACGGGGGTACTCGCTATGATCGTCGTCCTCGCCGGCACCAGGGACGGGAGGGAGCTCGCGGCCACCCTCGCCCGCCAGGGCTGGCCGGTCAGCGTCGCCGTCGTCTCCGACTACGGCCGTAAACTGGCCGCCAAAGACGGGCTTACGGTTCATACCGGCTGCCGCGATACCGCGGGTATGGTTGCCCTGTTCAAAACAGAAGGCGCCAAGGCGGTCATTGACGCCAGCCATCCCTACGCCGTCAACGCGTCCCACAACGCCCAGGCCGCCTGCGAAGCCCTCGGCCTGCCCTACCTGCGCTACGAGCGTCCGCCCGCACCCCTCCCGGATTACGACAAACTTCACCGGGTCGCGGACGCCGGCGAAGCGGCCCGCCTGGCCGCCAGCCTTGGCAAGGTGATCTTCCTGGCCACCGGCAGCCGCACCCTGGCGGCCTTCAAAAACGAGCAACTGCTCGCCGGCAGCCGCCTGATCGCCCGCGTCCTCCCCGAGCCGGAGATACTGTCCGTCTGCCGGCGCCTGGGCTTCGTCCCCGCCGACATTATCGCCCTGCAGGGCCCGTTTTCCCACCAACTCAACCTTGTCCTCTTCCGCGAATACGGCGCCGAGGTCGTCATCACCAAGAACAGCGGCTCCGTAGGCGGCACCGACAGCAAAATCAGCGCCGCCATCGAGCTTAACCTGCCCATCATCGTCATCGACCGGCCGACCGTCGAGTATGGCCGCGTCGCCATCGATTTCGAAGCCGTAAGCAACTTTGTCAAGGAGGCCACACAATGAAACAGGGAATCGTAGTCCTCGGCCACGGCAGCCGCGCCAGCGTCGGCGAAGCCAACCAAGTCGTCTTCCGGATCAGCGACATCATCAAAGAGCGCCTCGGCAGCGACCTGGTGGAAACAGCCATCATGAACCGCAAATCCGAACTGGCCACCATCGAGGACGCCGTCGCCAGCCTCGTCGCCCGCGGCGCCGCCAGCATCGTCGTCGTGCCGATGTTCTTCGCCAACGGTATGCACATCCAGCACGACATCCCCGAGGAGATCATCGCCCTCAAGGAACGTTTCCCCGGCGTCGCCGTCACCATGGCTCCCCATATCGGGCCCGACCCCCGCATCGCCGACATCCTCATCGACCGCATCCGGGAGGCCGAATAAGTGGAATTCATCACCGACCCCGCCCTCATCGAAGAGCGGAGCATGGCGATCATCGCTCCGTATATAGCAGGTCTTAACCTCGCGCCCGCCGCCGCGAAAATCTATTCCCGCATCATCCACGCCGCCGGCGACGTCGACTACGCCAACCACATCCGCATCCATCCTCAGGCCGCCGAAGCCTCCGGCCGGGCCCTCAAAGCCGGCTGCGACATCTTCTGCGACGTCGAGATGGTGCGCACCGGCATCAACCGCCGCCGTCTGGGCGAGCTCGGCGGCAGCGCCCACTGCCTGATCGCCGACCCGGCGATAGCGGCCGCGGCCAAGAGCGCCGGCACCACCCGCGCCATGGCTGCGATGCGGGCCTTCGGCCCCCGGCTTCACGGCGCTGTCGTCGCCATCGGCAACGCGCCCACAGCATTGTTCGAACTGCTCAAAATCATCGAGGAAACGGACATCCGGCCGGCGGCGATCATCGGCGTGCCCGTCGGCTTCGTCGGCGCCGCCGAATCGAAAGAGCTGCTCGCCGCCACCGCCCCCGTACCCTACATAACGGTTGCCGGCACCAAGGGCGGCAGCCCAATCGCCGCCGCCGCCGTCAACGCCATCCTCTACCTGCAGGACTGAGCGCCGTGAGCACCGCAGCTTCCCCACTTCTCATCTACACCGGCGACGGTAAAGGCAAAACCACCGCGGCGCTCGGGCACGCGGTCGCCGCCGCGGCCTGCGGCCGGCGGGCGGTCGTCGTCCAGTTCCAGAAGGGCGGCGGCTACAGCGGCGAGCTGTTCGCCCAGACCTGCCTGCCGGCCCTCACCATCCGCCAGTTCGGGCACGGCTGCTCCATCGCCGCCCGCATCAGAAGCGGCGAGGACACCTGCCGCAAATGCGGCGAATGCTTCCGCGCCAACAGGGACCCGGCCAACCCTTACGCCGCCCAAGCCCTCGAATACGCCGCCCGGGTGCTGCGTGACGAACGGCCCGCCGTCCTCGTCCTCGACGAGATCAGCCACGCCGTGCGCCGCGGCCTCCTGAGCCCCGGCCAGGTCGCCGCCCTCCTGGACGCGCGCCCGCCGGAAACCACCATTGTCCTCACCGGGCGCCACATGCCCGACGAACTTATCGCCCTCGCCGACAGTGTCGTCGAATGCCGCGCCGTCAAGCACCCGATGAAAGACCTAAAGATCGACGCCCGCCGCGGCATCGAGTACTAAACACTTGGGGGTCGTTGATAAACCCCCATCTGCGTTGTTAGCCCTCCGGGCGCTTGCTAGCGTACGTTCGAGTACGCGTCGCGGCGCGTCCTCGGGCTGCCTAGCATCTGAGGATTTCTGAACGACCCGCACAATCCGCTTGAGAAAGGCGATATGCCGATGAAGCAAGTCAACATTCCCCGCATTGTCATAGCCGGCACCAGCAGCGGTGTCGGCAAGACCACCATCGTCGCCGGCCTGCTCGCCGTCCTCAGGCAGCGGGGCCTGCGTGTTCAGTCCTATAAGGTCGGCCCCGACTACATCGACCCCGGCTACCACAAGCTGGCCAGCGGCGTGCCCGCCCACAACCTCGACACCTGGCTGGTGCCGGAAGACGAGCTGGTCTCCCTGTTCGCCAAAACCGCCGCCGGGGCCGACATCGCCGTCATCGAAGGCGTCATGGGGCTCTTCGACGGCGGACGGGGCGGCATCAGCAGCACCGCCGCCATCGCCAGGGCGCTCGGCGCCCCGGTCGTCGTCGTGCTCGACGCCCGCTCGGCTGGCGAAAGCGTAGCCGCCACCGCCCTGGGCTTCGCCACCTACGACCCGCGGCTCACCGTCGCCGGCTTCATCGTCAACCGCCTCGGCTCCGAAACCCACCGGGTCATTGTCGCCGAAGCCTTAGGCCGGCTAGCACTGCCCGTATTCGGCTGCCTGCAGCGCAACGACAGTCTCGGCGTCGGCGAACGCCATCTCGGGCTCATCCCGGTGACCGAACAATCGGAGGCCGTCCTGCGCGTCGACCAGATGCGGGCGACCGTCGCCAGAGACCTCGACGTGGACGGACTGCTCCGCGCCGCCGCCGGCGCACCGCCCCTTCAAGTACCCGCACCGGCCGCCGCCGCCGCCAAAACGGTGCGCATCGGCGTCGACCGCGACGAAGCCTTCACCTTCTACTACCCGGAAAGCCTCGCCGTCCTCGAGGAACACGGGGCGGAGCTCGTTCCCTTCAGCCCCCTCCACGACCAGGGTCTGCCGGCCGTCGACGGCCTTGTCATCGGCGGCGGCTTCCCCGAAATGTTCCTCAGCGACCTGGCCGCCAACCAGCCCATGCTCGAAGCCATCCGCCGCGCCGTCCGCCGGGGCATGCCAACCTACGCCGAATGCGGCGGCCTCATGTACCTGGCGAAAGAGATCGTCGCCTTCGACGGCCGCTCCTTCCCGATGGTCGGCCTCGTGCCCGCCGTCTGCCGCATGGAAAGCCGCCTGCAGACCGTCGGCTACGTCGAAGCCACCGCCCTCGGCGACAACGTCCTCTGCCGCGCCGGCGACATCCTCCGCGGCCACGAATTCCACTTCTCCCGCATGGAGCTCACCTGCCCGGCCGACGACTTCGACTGGGCTTTCCAATTCCGCAAAATGCGCACAGGCAACGTCTACCTCGGCGGCTTCGCCGCCGGCAGTCTGCTGGCTTCGTACCTGCACATGCACTTCGCCGGCAACCGCGGCGCTGCGGCCCTGTTCACCGCCCAGTGCCGAGCCTTCCGGGCCGCGGGAGGGGGAAACCGATGAGCGGCAAAATTGTCCTCGTCACCGGCGGGGCCAGAAGCGGCAAATCGTCCTTCGCCGAAAAATACGTCGCCGCCCTCGGCGTCCCCGTCGCCTACATCGCCACCGCCGAAACGCTCGACGCCGAGATGGAAGCCCGCGTCGCCCTTCACCGCGACCGCCGGCCATCCTCCTGGCAGACCTACGAGGCGCCCCGGGCCGCCCACGAGGTGCTCGCCGCGGCGGCCGCGGCAGGCGCCATCCTGTTCGACTGCCTCACCGTCTATGTCGCCAACCTCCTGCTCGACCAGTCCGCCCCCGCCAGCCCGGAGGAGCGGCACAGCCATATCGCCGGCGAGATCGCCAAACTGGCCGCCGCCGCAAGCGCCGCGGACGCCACCGTCGTTTTCGTCACCAACGAAGTGGGCGCCGGCATCGTCCCCGACAACGCCCTGGCCCGCGAATACCGCGACCTTGCCGGCCTGGCGAACCAGCAGCTCGCCGCCGTCGCCGACGAGGTGTATCTGGTCGTCAGCGGCATTCCCGTAAATATAAAACAACTGGCTACGACTGTCTAAACAAAACGAGGTACAACATGGCAAAATCCATCATGCTCCAAGGCACCTCCTCCCATGTCGGCAAATCCATCCTCGCCACCGCCCTCTGCCGGATCTTCCGCCAGGACGGGCACCGCGTCGCGCCCTTCAAGGCCCAGAACATGGCCCTCAACTCCTATGTCACCAAAAGCGGCGGCGAGATGGGCCGCGCCCAGGTGGCCCAGGCAGAGGCAGCAGGGCTCGAGCCGTCCGTCGAAATGAACCCCGTCCTCCTCAAACCGACCGGCAACTCCTCCTCCCAGGTCGTCGTCCTCGGCCGCCCGGTCGGCAACATGTCGGCCAAACAGTACCACGCCGGCTACAGCCGCGAACTCCTCACCGTCGTCGAAACCTCGCTGCGCTCCCTCCAGGAGTCCTACGACGTCGTCGTCATCGAAGGCGCCGGCAGCCCGGCCGAAGTCAACCTCAAAGCCAACGACATCGTCAACATGCGGATCGCCAAGTTGGCCCCCGCCCCCGTGCTGCTCATCGCCGACATCGACCGCGGCGGGGCGCTGGCCTCCATCGTCGGCACCCTTGAACTATTGGAGCCCGACGAGCGCGACCTCGTCAAAGGCATCATCATCAACAAATTCCGCGGCGACATCGCTCTCCTCAAGCCGGCGGTCGATTTTCTCGCCGCCAGGACCGGCAAACCCGTCGTCGGCGTCATCCCTCATCTCGACGACCTCGGCATCGACGACGAGGACTCCGTCTCCCTCGACGACAAGCGGGCAGGGGAGGGGAGAGGGCAGGCCGACATCGACATCGCCGTCCTCCGCCTGCCGAAAATCTCCAACTTCACCGACTTCACCCCCCTTGCCGGCGAACCGGGTGTCGCCGTACGCTACGTCGCCGCCGGCCATCGGCTCGGCACCCCCGACCTCGTCATCCTGCCCGGCAGCAAGAACACCACCGAAGACTTACTGTGGCTGAGAGCCCAGGGTTTCGACCGCGATATCGCCGCCCTCGCCGCCAACGGCACCCCCGTCGTCGGCATCTGCGGCGGCTACCAGATGCTCGGCCGCGAAGTCCGCGACCCAGACCACACCGAATCGACCAATGACCGGGTCGACGGCCTCGGACTCCTCGAAGCCGTCACCACCTTCGCCGCCGACAAGATCACCCATCAGGTCACCGCCGCCTGCGACGCCAGTCCCTTCCTGGGCCTCGGCTTCACCGCCGGCGACCTCACCGGCTACGAGATCCACATGGGGCGCACCGAGTTTCTCGTCCCCGTCACCCCCGCCTTCACCATCACCGCCTGCTCCGGCAGCCCCGTCCGCGAGCGCGACGGCGCGGTCCGCGACGACGGCCTCGTCATGGGCACCTACATCCACGGCATCTTCGACAACGACGCCTTCCGGCGGGCGGTCATCGGCGCCCTCCGCGCCCGCAAAGGCCTCGCCCCCCTGGCCGCCGGCACTGACACCCGCAGCCAGAAGGAACGCAGCTACGACCGCCTCGCCGCCCACGTCCGCGCCCACCTCGACATGGACCTGATCTACAGCATCCTCGGTGCCCCATGCTGAGCACCGCCAAATACCTGCCCGGCCTCGCCCTCATCCTCGACACCCTCATCGGCGACCCGCGGACCGGCTGGCACCCCGTCGTCCTCATCGGCAACCTCATCGCCGCCCTCGAAAAGCGGCTCCTCGATCCGGCCGCCGCGCCGGACGCCAAACGCCGCGCCGGCCTTGTCCTCGTCCTAGCCGTCCTCGCCGTCAGCTTTACTCTTTCTTGGCTGGCGCTGGCCGCTCTCGCCGCCCTTCACCCCCTGGCCGCTCTCGGCGGCGGCGCCCTCCTGCTGTCCTTCGCCATCACGCCCCGCAGCCTCGCCGAAGCCGGCCGGGAAATCCAGGCCCTTCTGGAAGCCGGCGACCTCGACGAAGCCCGCCGCAAGGTCGGCTGGATCGTCGGCCGCGACACCGCCGCCCTTGACGCCGCCGAAATAACCCGCGCCACCGTCGAAACGGTCGCCGAAAACATCACCGACGGCATCATCGCCCCGCTCTTCTACGCCGCCCTCGGCGGCGCGCCGCTCGCCGTCCTCTACCGCGCCGTCAACACCCTCGACTCGATGGTCGGCTACAAAAACGACAAATACCGCGACTTTGGCCTGGTGGCAGCCAGGACCGACGACGTGTTCAACTACATCCCCGCCCGCATAACCGGCGTGCTGATAATCGCCGCCGCCTTCCTGACCGGCCGCGACGCCCGCGGCGCCGCCCGCGCCATCCGGCGGGACGCCGCCAAGCATCCCAGCCCCAACAGCGGCATCCCCGAGGCCGGCGTCGCCGGGGCCCTCGGCGTCCGGCTCGGCGGCCTCAATTACTACGGCGGCGTGCCGTCGCTGCGGGCCACTATGGGCGAGCCGCGCCGCCAACTCGCGCCCGTGGATATCGCCCGCACCGTCAGGATGATGTACACCGCCACCGCCCTGTTCGCAGCGGCCGTCACCGTCCTGACCGTATAGAAATCACCGCAAGAGGAGACCGGCGCCCGCCGGGCACACTATGGACAAATTTCTCACCGCCCTGCAGTTCCTCACCCGCATCCGGCTCATCCGTCAGGACACCGTGGCGCCGGAAACCTTCGGCGCCTCCGTCCGCTACTTCCCGCTCGTCGGCGCCGTTATCGGCGCCAGCCTTGCCGCCTTCTGCCGGTTAGCCGACCTCGTCCTGCCCATCCACGCCCTCGCCGCCGCCCTCATCGTCCTGGAGCTCTTTCTCACCGGCGGCCTCCACTGCGACGGCCTCATGGACAGCGCCGACGGCCTGCTGTCAGGGAGATCCCGCGAACGGATGCTGGAAATCATGAAAGACAGCAGGGTGGGGGCCCACGGCGTTATCGTTTTCGTCGCCCTCATCCTCGTCAAATGGTCGCTGCTCCTCGACCTCCTGCCCGCCGGTCCCGTATCGGCCACCCCGCTGGTCGCCCTGTTCGCCATGCCGGTGCTCGGGCGGCTGGCTATGGTCATCGCCATCACCTCGTACCCTTACGCCCGACCGGAAGGGATCGGCAAAGCCTTCGCCGCCCATGCCGGCCGCCCGGCCCTCTATATAGCCGCCGTCACCGCCGCCCTGCTTGTCGTCCCTCTCGGCCCGGCCGCGCTCGCCGCCCTGGCCGCCGCCGGCCTCTTCGCCGCCGCCTTCAGCCGCTACGCCACCCGGGCGCTTGGCGGCCTAACCGGCGACACCTACGGCGCCGTCACCGAACTCACCGAGGTAGTCGTATTATTTGTTTTTGTAATCGCCTGGGACTGGAACAAGATTTTCTGGCAATAAAATTCGCGCGCGGCCGAGTCGCGGCGTATGTAACAGGGGAATAATCTATGATGACAGCAACCGTCCGCGCTCCCGGCTCGTGCGGCGAACTCGTCCAGGGCACCCTGGACGGAATCAACTTCCTCATAACCTGCCCGGTCGACCTCTACGCCGAGGTCGCCGTCACCCCCGGCGCCGCCGGTCCGACGGCCGCCGGGGACAAAACCGTCGCCGCCGTCCTCAGGACGTGGGCATATCTCGGTGTCGTTTCCGAACGCTTCACCGTCGCCGTCACCTCCGACCTGCCCCAGGGCAAGGGCATGGCCTCGTCGAGCGCCGACATCGCCGCCGCCTGCCTCGCGGCCGCCCGCGCCGCCGGCCGGAGCCTCACCGCCGACGAAATAGCCGACATCGCCCTCGCCATCGAACCGACCGACGGCATCTTCTTCCCCGGCATCGCAATGTTCGACCATGTCCGCGGCCTCATCCGCCGGCCCCTCGGCTGCCCGCCGCCCATGAGCGTTCTCGTCTTCGACGCCGGCGGCATCATCGACACCCTCGAATTCAACCGCCGCACCGACCTCGCCGCCCTCAACGCCGCCAAAGAACACGAGGTCCGCCGCGCCGTCGACCTCGTCAGCCGCGGCCTCGCCGCCGGCGACTGCGCCCTCATCGGCCAGGGCGCCACCATCAGTGCCTTGGCTAACCAGGCTATCCTCGCCAAACCCGCGCTCCCAGATGTCATAGCCATCGCCCGCCGCCACGGGGCGGTCGGCGTCAACACCGCCCACAGCGGCACCGTCCTCGGCATCCTCTTCCCCGGCCGGCCCGCGCCTGCCGGTGCGGAAGCCTGCCGGGCCGAAGTCGTCCGGGCCTGTCCCGCGCTCCGGTTTTTGCGCCTGACCAGCCTTGTCCCCGGCGGACTGACCGTCACAGAGGAGGGAAGCCGATGAACACCCCGGGACCGTTCGAACACGGCGGCAACATCTATGCCGTCGCCCGGCTGACCGGCGTCGTCCCCGGCCAACTGCTTGACTACAGCGCCAACATCAACCCCCTAGGCCTCTCCGTCGCCGTCCGGAACGCCGTCCGGGACGCCCTCGACACCATCATCCACTACCCCGACGCATCGGCGGACGCCCTCAAAAGCGCCATCAGCCGGCGTTACGGCGTCCAACCCGCCCTCATCACCTGCGGCAACGGCGCTGCCGAACTGCTCTACGTCCTCTGCCAGGTGCGCCGGCCCCGCCGTGTGCTCCTCGCCGCCCCCACCTTCAGCGAATACGAGCGGGCTGCCAGGGCCGCCGGCGCCGCCGTCAGCTACTTCCCGCTGGCCGCCGAAGACGGCTTCCGCCTCGACCCCGACGCCTTCGCGGCCCGCCTTGCCGGCATCGACATCGCCTTCCTTTGCAACCCCAACAACCCCACCGGCCGGCTCATCAGCCGCGGCGAGGCCGAAACCGTAATCGCCGCCGCCGCCCGCAGCGGCGCCTGGGTGGTCATCGATGAATCCTTCCTCGACTTCCTGCCCGACGCCGCCGACCACACCTGCCGGCCGCTGCTTGCCGCCTACTCCAACCTCATCATCCTCCAGTCGCTCACAAAATTCTACGCCATCCCCGGCCTCAGGCTCGGCTTCCTGCTAGCCGACCCGGCCGTCGGCGATATCATCGACCGCGCCAAAGACCCCTGGAACGTCAACACCCTCGCCCAGGCCGCCGGCGTGGCCGCCCTGGAAGACGACGCCTACCGCGCTGCCAGCGTCGCCGCCGTCGCCGCCGCCCGCGAGGAATTCGCCCCCGGCCTCGCCGCCCTTCCCGGTGTCCATCCCTTCCCGGCCTGCGCCAACTTCATCCTCGCCCGCCTCGCAGGCACCACGGCGCCGGCGCTGCGTCAGGCCATGCTCCGGTACGGCATCCTCATCCGCGACTGCAGCAACTACCCGGGGCTGTCCCCCGCCTATATCCGCCTCGCCGTCAAGCTGCCCGAGCAGAACGCCGCGCTTCTGGCCGCGCTGGCCAAAAACCTCAAGGATGGTAACCTATGACGAAAGTAATCCTCGTCCGCCACGGCGAAACCGTGTGGAACAAAGAACTCAAATACCAGGGTCACACCGACACCGACCTGTCAGACGAAGGCCTCCGTCAGGCCGAACTGGTCGCCGACCGTCTCGCCGCCGAGAAGATCGACGCCATCTACGCCAGCGACCTGCGCCGCGCCTGCATAACCGCCGAGGCCATCGCCGCCCGCCACGGCCTGCCTGTCACCTGCCTGCCCGAGCTGCGCGAGATCCTCTTTGGCGAATGGGAAGGACTCACCTACGAAGGCATCAGCGTCAGGTGGCCGGAAGAATATACCCAGCTGTTCACCCGCACCGAGGAAGTCCGCATCCCCGGCGGTGAAACATTCAGCGAGCTCAAGGACCGGGCCGCCGGCGTCATCGCGCGCCTCGTCGAACGCCACCGCGGCGAAACCGTCGTCGCCGTCTCCCACGGCGGCACCATCCGCACCATCATCTGCGCCGCCCTCAACATCCACCTCAACCGCGTCTGGGACATCCGGCTCGACAACACCTGCGTCAGCATCATCGAATACCACAAACAGCGCTCTATCCTCACGCTCCTCAACGACATCCACCACCTGCGGCCGCAATCGTAACAAGGTATTCACTGCGAACCGGGCCGCAAGCGAAACACCGAGGGACATGACCGGTCGACTTGCCCGGCCCTGTCCCTCTGCATATCACCCCCAGCCGATGCAGAAAATACAATATCGGCAGCCGGCACCGACCCCGGCGGTTTTTCTGCGACCGGTTGCCGCGGCGGCAATCCATGCGGCAAAGGGGGCGTTGGCGAGATGAGTCCCTACCTGGACGTATATCTGGCGAAAATAAGGCTCAACACCGCCCGGGTCGTGGAAAGATGCCGTCGCATGGGTCTTAAGGTGCTAGGCGTGACCAAAGGCTTCGGCGCCATGCCGGAAATAGTGTCCGCCATGGCCGGCGGGGGCATCGACGGCCTGGCCGACGCCAGAGTGGAAAACATCATCGAACTGCGGAACCGGGGCTGCAAGCTGCCAATCACCTTGCTGCGAATCCCGCGCCTGAGCAACGTCGGCAACGTGGTCAGGTACGCCGACGCCAGCGTCAACTCGGAGCTGGAGGTTATCGCCGCCTTGGCGGAGGAAGCTTTGTCGGCCGGCAAAACCCATCAGGTCATCCTGATGGTCGATGTCGGCGATTTACGCGAAGGCGTGCTGATAGAACACGCCCTTGGCACCGCCGGACGGATCAGCAAACTCCGCGGCGTAAACTTGGCAGGTATCGGTACGAACGTGGGCTGTTTCGGCGGCGTACTTCCCGAAGTCGAAAACCTGAGCAGATTGGTCAGCGTAGGGAGGTCCATTGAGAACCGACTCGGCGTCAGCTTAGAAATAATCTCCGGCGGGGGAACGTCGTCCCTGCTGCTTGTCGAAAAAGGACAAATCCCGCCAGGCATCAATCAACTAAGGGTCGGTGAGGGAATCCTCCTCGGGACAGACACCACTCACAACCGGACAATCCCTTGGTTGTACCAGGACGCCTTCCGTTTGCGGGCCGAAATCATTGAACTCAAGGAGAAACCTTCCGTTCCCGCCGGCACGATCGGCCGCGACGCATTCGGAAACCTGCCGCAGTTCGAAGACCTCGGTCCCAGAAAAAGGGCGATCCTCGCTTTGGGCAGGCAGGATGTCAACATCGAGGGTATTAAGCCCGTCGATCGGCGGATGACGGTACTGGGCGCCAGCAGCGACCATTTGATAGTTGACATCACGGACACGGACGAAGACCTCGGAATAGGAGATAATATCGCTTTTTCCCTTTCCTACTCCGGGCTGCTCTCGGCTTCAGGTTCAAAATATATAACCAAAGTTTTCCGGGAGGATGAGCGGTGATCGAACTGATAAAAGATAACAAGCCGGCCGATGTCCGGCGCCTGGCGGAACTTGAGGCGGAAGCGTTCGGCCCCGGGGGACTGAACGAATGGCACCTTGTGCCGCTCATAAGGCACGGCCGGGTATTCGCCCTGCGCAGGGACGGCGAGATAATCGGCTCGGTTCAGTACATGGCGGACTGGGAAAACAGAAATAAAGCGTACATCGTCGGGATTTCCATCGACAGGAAGTGGCGCGGACAGAGCCTGGGCACCGAACTCCTGGCCGCAAGCCTGCGGGAACTGTCCAAGGACGGCATTTCCGCGGTGGAACTGACCGTCGCGCCCCAAAACGCGGCCGCGGTTAAAGTTTACCGTGACAAACTGGGATTTCGCAGCGCCGGAGTTCTGCCCGCCGAATACGGCGAAGGGGAGGACCGGGTGCTTATGGTCAAAACGCTGAGTCGGCCGGACTAAATATTTATTAAAAAGAGACGCCCCGGACGGGGCGTCTCAGGTTGTTTTAAAAGTCCCAAGAAGTTAAATAGCGGAAAATGATTTTTGAATTCCCATGGCGAATAAGTACATGGGAATTCTTTTTTGAGGAGGAACCGATATGATCAGCGAACGGACGGAAACACAGACCAAATGG
>JAHDOI010000057.1 GCA_018434945.1 Selenomonadales bacterium | reverse complement strand
TTTACATATAGTAAAAATTAACCTATACTTAGAATGTAAGTACGGCGTCGGGCGATGCCCGGCCGTTATAGATAGGAGAGAAGCGATATGATGAAAAATATGCTGGGTTCCCTGTATGAGAAAAAACTGGCCGCAATCGGCAGCGTGCGCACAAGGGAACAGGGAAGATACCGCACCGTCCTCGAAGAATCCGGTTTCAAAGTAAGCCGCAGACATTCTCCCCATAGGTTCGAGGCGGCTGACAGCCTTGTTGCCGAGAAGGGTAATGTGATTCTGGAGGTGGCCCAGCTGCTGCGTGGTGGGAGCGCATTCTCGGTGATCGTGAAGCGCGGGGAGCGCAGGAAGAGGGTCAGCTTGTTCACCGGCAGGCTCGAAGAGGCGATCGCCTATGCCGACGCCGCCCAGTACCTGGCCCGGTAGAGTCCGTGACGACGATTTGCGGTGCCGGAAACCGCCATCATGACAATGATGGCGGTTTTGTTTTCATGGCGCTTGTTGTTGACAGGGGCGGGTTTGTTATTTACAATTGGGTTAACGAATGTTAACAAAAGGGTGACGACGATGTTCGGTTTGCCTGACCAGGGCGGGAAAAAGGGCGCTATGCTGAAAGCCAGTCTGGAGCTGTTCGCGGCGCGGGGTTACGATGCCGTTTCTGTCCGCGATATCGCGAAGGCCGCCGGGGTTTCGGAGGCTGCGCTGTACAAGCATTTCGCCGGGAAAGAGGATATGGCGCTGTTCATCTTCGGGGGCATCATCGGCGAGTACACCGCGCGGCTGAAAGCCGTCGCCGCCGGGCCGGGAGGGGCGGTGGCGCAGCTGGGACGCATCGTGGACGTGACTTATGAGCTTTACCGCGAATACCCCGCCGAGATCCGCTTTGCCCTGTTGTCGCAGTATCTGTTCTGGGATAAGGTGGCCGAGGAGATCAAGCCGCATGTCGTTATCCGCGGGATTCTGGACGACGGGATGGACAAGGGCGAGATAGCGCGGCGCGAGGTTCATTTATGGCTGGCGGCCTTTGCGGGGCTGATGCTGCAGCCGCTCGCCCAGTACGGCTATTTTGCCGATGTACTGCCGGGGCTGGAGGAAATGAAGACGGAGGTCAAGGCGATGGTTCGGAAATTGTTTGCCGCGGAATAAGGATAGAATACGGCGGTTCTGCCGCCGTATCAGGGTAACGGCTTCGATGAGGGAGGGTCGGGTGTGAGAGGTTTGCTGCGCGTCCTGCTCCGGATATTGTTCAGGACGAGGTTGACGGGGGAGAGGGAGTTCCGTCTCGACGGTCCGTCGATAGTGCTGCCCAACCATGTCTCGTTTCTGGACGCTGTTATTCTTTATGCTTATCTGCCCGGTGACGTGTGTTTCGTGGTCAACACGGCGATCGCGCAAAAGATCGGCTTTGTTCTGCGGTGGGTCAACCATATCACCGTCGATCCGCTCAACCCCTATTCGCTGAAGCAGATCGTCGGCGAGATAAAGGCCGGGAAATCGGTGGTGCTTTTTCCCGAGGGACGGATAACGGTGACCGGCGGCCTGATGAAGATTTACAGCGGCATCGGCTTTGTGGCGCTGAAGACGGGGGCGGCGCTATATCCGGTCATATTCCGCGGGCCGGAGTATTCGAAGCTGTCGCGGATCCAGGATAAGGTGAGGTCGCGCTGGCTGCCGCGGGTGACCGTGCATGTGGGGGCGAAGACGCGCCTGGCGGCGTCACGGTCCGGGAGTTTCCGGCTGCAGAAGAAGGAGATCAGCGACCAGATTCTGGCGCTGCTGCAGGCCAATCTGTTCGCGGCCCGCCAACAGGCGGACGCCGGCGCGAACCTGTTCGACAAGCTGCTCGAAGCCGGCCGGGTGAACGGTTACGGCAAAACGGCAGCCGCGGATATTGGCGGGACGGTGACGTACAGGCAGGCGATCATCGCCAGCTATGTGCTCGGCGGGCGGCTGGAAAAGGCGCTGGCCGGAGAGGAGCGGGCGGGGGTGATGCTGCCCAATTCCCTCGGCCACCTGGTGACGCTGTTCGCGCTGTTTTACCTCGGGAAGACACCGGCCATTCTCAACTTCAGCGCGGGCGCCGAAAACAATCTCGACTGCGGCGAGGCGGCCGGCATCAGGACGATATTGACGTCGCGGACGTTCATCGAGAAGGGGCGGTTCGAGGAGCTGGCGGCCCGGCTCGCGGACAGGTTCCGCCTCGTTTACCTGGAGGATGTGAAGGCTGAGGCGACGCTGGCCGATAGAATCGGCGGGGTTGTGAAGTACTTGACCGGGGAGCGGGCCAAAGGGGCCGGGGAGGTCATTCTGTTCACCAGCGGCAGCGAAAGCAAGCCCAAAGGGGTGGTGCTCAGCCAGGCCAACATCATCGCCAATATCAATCAGGCGTCGTCGGTCATCGACTACACCCCGCGGGACAGGATGCTCAACGCGCTGCCGATGTTCCATTCCTTCGGCCTTACGGCAGGTACGCTGCTGCCGGTTTTGAACGGGGTGGAGGTTTTCCTTTATCCGACACCGCTGCATTACAAGATCATCCCCGAGATCGCCTACGACCGCAGTCTGACCCTGATGCTGGGGACGCCGACTTTTCTGGCCGGCTACGCCAAGTACGCCCATCCTTACGATTTTTACAGTATGCGCCTGGTGCTGGCGGGCGGGGAGAAGCTCAAGGAGGAGGTGCGGCAGCTGTGGCTGGATAAGTTCGGTATCCGCATTCTCGAAGGCTACGGCACGACGGAGACTGCTCCGGTGCTCAGTCTCAATACGCCGCTGATGAACCGGGCCGGGACGGTGGGCAGGTTCCTGCCCGGCATCGAGTGGCGGCTGGAGGCGGTGCCGGGGATCGAAGACGGCGGCAACCTGCTGGTGAGGGGCCCAAATGTGATGGCGGGGTACCTGCTGCACGGCAGGGGGTTCGTGGCGGCGTCCGAGTGGTACGACTGCGGCGACGTGGTCAGCGTGGACAGTGAAGGCTACGTGAGCATCAGGGCGCGGCTCAAGCGGTTCGCCAAGGTCTCGGGCGAGATGGTCAGCCTCGACGCCGTCGAGAAGGCCGCCGAAAAGTGCTTCGGCACCGACCGCAACGCCGCCGTGAATGTTCCTGACACCAAGAGGGGCGAGAAGATCATTCTGTATACGATGAGCAGTAAAGCGAGCAAGCAGGCTCTGCGGGAGTTTATGAGCGGGACGCGGCAGAACATGCTGGCCATGCCGGCGGAGGTCGTGATCGTCGATAAGCTGCCTCTGCTGGGCAGCGGCAAGACCGATTACGTGGCGCTGAAGGCGAGGGCGCAGGAGGAGGCGGCGAATGGGTCTTAGGCCGTCGCCGCTGGGGGCGCTGTTTTCTGCGCAGTTCCTTTCGGCGTTCGTTGATAATATGTTATTGTTTATCGCCCAGGCGATCATCGTCCGCGACGCCTACCCGAGCTATTACCTGCCGTTCGTGCAGAGCACATTCCTGGCGTCTTATATCCTGCTGTCGCCGTGGGTGGGGCGCTTTGCCGACAAGCACGCGAAAGCGACGGTACTGATCACGGGCAATGTGGTGAAGACGGCGGGGGTGGCGCTGCTGCTGGCGGGTGTCGACCCGGCGCTGGGGTACGCGGTGGTCGGCGTCGGCGCGGTTGTCTACAGCCCGGCCAAGTACGGGATACTGCCGTTCCTGACCCGCGGCGAGGACGAGTTGCTGCGCGCCAACTCCGGCCTGGAAAGCTACACGATCCTGGCCATCCTCGCCGGTTCGGTGGCCGGCGGATTTCTGGCCGACATTTCGATCACGCTGGCGCTGGTGGCCAGTATTGCCCTGTACGGGGTGTCGGTCGCCATCAATACGCTCATCCCGAAAGACGCGGGCAACCGCACGATCAATTACAGGAACGCGGTGGGCGAGTTTTTCGCCGATACGGCGACGCTGCTCAGGCATCCCCAGAGCCACTACTCGCTGATCGGCACCGGGGCGTTCTGGATGGCCTCCGCTGTGCTGCGGATGATCATCTTCGCCTGGGTGCCCCTGACGCTGGGGATAACCGGCGGCACGGAGATCAGCATGATCATTGCCGTGACCGGTATCGGTATCGCCGGCGGGGCGGCCGTGACCCCCTGGCTGATCAGCATCGGGACATACCGGCGCACGGTATGGTTCGGCCTCGGCATGGGGCTCGGCATCCTGGCGTTCCTGAAGGTGACCACCCTGCCTGCTGCCGTCGTCCTGCTACTGGCGGTAGGGGCGCTGGGCGGCATCTTTATCGTGCCGATGAACGCCTGTCTGCAGCAGGTGGGGCACCGCAGCATCGGGGCAGGGAAGACGATCGCGGTGCAGAATTTCCTCGAGAACATTTTCATGTTCGGGGGTGTGAGCGCATATACGCTGGCTGCCAAAGGCGGCGTCGCCACGGGAGTTTCCCTGGGCGCCACCGGTGTGGCGATGCTGCTGCTCGTCGGCTATCTGTGGCTGCAGGCGAGGCGGTAATACAGCGTCATGGTCGGGTGAATATAATTTCGACAGCAAAAAAACCACGCGCGCGTGGTTTTTTTGCTGTCGGGAGGGGAAGAAAGGAATGCTAGCGGGCCCGGATATCGACGATCTTCCAGTTGCTGTCGTTGTCCCTTTCCAGCAGGATGTTGAACAGGCTGCCGTTGTCGTGTTTCTTAACCTGAACGACGGCTTGATTGCCTGAGAGGGAGAGGAGGGTGAAGGCATCGCGGTAACGGTCGAAGCCGTACATGGCGGCGCGGTCTTTTACGAAGTCGACCGGGCTGCTCAGATAATTGACGTAGTCGCGGTCGCGGTGGTTATCGCTGCGGTAGTAGACGCGCCCGTTCTCGTACCTTATCTGGTTTTCGTCCGGGCCTGGCCAGCTGTGATTGTGTTCGTGCCAGCCGCGTTTGTGCCGGTGCCGTTTCTCTAGCTGGAGTTTTTCGGCTACGACCTGACTGACGCTTGTACGGGCGTCTTTCTGGAGTTCGGCCGTCTGGACGCTTTTCAGGGGGGGCAGATTTGTCGGCCTTTCCGCGGCCAGGGCCTTCGCGGCAGGGATGCCCGGCAGGGCGGCGCCGGTGAGGATGGCGGCGCCGGCAACGGCGGCGGCGTAACGTTTATACTTGCGGCGTAGCTGCTGGCGACGGTGCTTGCGTTGGGCTGGTGTCCTTTCCAACGGCTTCTCCTCCTCGGTTTTTGTTTCTAGTGTTTCGTGCCGCGGCGGTCCTGATGCCTGGTAAAAAGTGGTCGATCGGGAAGCTTATAGCGTAGCGATTGAAGTGAGGCCGGATATACCGCATCCGCAAAGAAAAACCGCACCTTTGGGTGCGGTTTTTGGGGTAAGACGGTTATCTGACGGGCAACTGACCCGCCGGGAGCACTTTGCAGTCCGGCAGGGTCGTAAACTCGGTTTCCGGTCCGGGCGGGCTGTAGACGGCCAGAAGCTTGAGCTGCTCCCAGCCTGTATTGTAGGTTTCGTGGAATACGTCCGGGGGGATGTGGATGAGCATACCGGGTACGAGGGGGCGTTTCACGCCGGCGACGACCTGCTCTCCTTCGCCGGAAACGCAGTAGAGTATTTCTTCGACGCCGGGATGGTTGTGGTTGGCATGCCCCTTGCCGGGTTCGAGGAGGACGACGCCGGTGCTGAACCTGACCGCGCCGGTGGTTTTGGGCTCACTGAGCCACTTGAGGCAGCCCCAGTCGAAAACCTGAGTTTCCACTTCGGCTGGGCTGACGAAGCGTTTGCCGTCGGCCACGAGTTATTCCTCCTTACCTTTATCCGCTTTTTCGGCCGCCTAAAATTTGATGTCCTTGAATGCCTTGACCTGGGCGGCGATGGCTTTCTCGGTCGGCAGTCTTTCCATGCTCGAGGCGCCGTAGAAGCCGATGACTCCTTTCGTCCGCGCCAGCACGTAGGCGGCGTCCTCCGGTTCAGCGATCGGCCCGCCGTGGCAGATGACAAGGATGTCGGGGTTGACCTTCTTGGCCGCATCGTGCATCGATTGGATCCTGCGGACACAGTCGTCGAGGGTGAGGGCGGTCTTGGCGCCGATCGTCCCTTTGGTGGTGAGGCCCATGTGGGCGACGAGGATGTCCGCTCCGGCCTTCGTCATCTTGACGGCTTCGTCGTCGGAAAAAACGTATGGGGTTGTTAGCAGGTCGAGCGCGCGGGCCTTGGCGATCATCTCGACTTCGAGATCGTACCCCATCCCGGTTTCTTCGAGATTTTGCCGGAAAACGCCGTCGCACAGCCCGACGGTGGGGAAGTTCTGCACGCCGACGAAGCCGATCGCTTTCAGCTCTTTGAGGAAGACATCCATGAGACGGAAGGGATCGGTGCCGCAGACGCCTGCGAGTACGGGTGTCTGGCGCACGACCGGCAGCACTTCGCTGGCCATTTCGACGACGATGGCGTTGGCGTCGCCGTAAGGCATCAGGCCGGCGAGCGAACCTCTGCCCGCCATCCTGTAACGGCCGGAATTGTAGATAACGATGAGGTCCACGCCGCCGGCTTCGGCGCTTTTAGCCGATATGCCGGTGCCGGCGCCGGCGCCGATGACGGGAACTCCTTTTTTGACTTGCTCCCTTATCTTCGCCAGTACGGAACTTCTCGTCAGTGTCATGTGATCATCCCCTTCAGCATTTTTCCAGTAAGGACTGCATTTTGGCGGCCATCGCCAGCGCGAATTTATCGTCGTTGATGTCGGTGTCCATCTCGATGAGCTCGACCTTCGCGCGGTCGATATTCGCCCGCAGGGCGGCGAACAGGGCAGCATCCTCGTCGGGGCCGAAAAACGGCTTGCCGGCCGTGTCGATGAGCGAGACGCCCTTAAGCGGCAGGAACAGGGCGACCGGCCCGGTGGCGGCGTTGAGTTTGGCGGCGATGATTTCGCCGAGCTTGCGGCATTCTTCGGCAGTGGTCCGCATGAGGGTGACGGTGGGGTTATGCTGGTAGAACAGACGGTCTTTGTATTTGGCGGGGATGGTGTCCGGCGGGCCGAAGTTGACCATGTCGAGGGCGCCCACGGACACGACCTGGGGTATGCCGGCTTTCCCGGCTGCCTCCAGGCGGTGCGGGCCGGCGGCCAGCACTCCTCCCGCCAGTTCGTCCGCCCATTCGGTGGTGGTGATGTCGAGGACGCCTTTGATGAAGCCCCCCTCGATCAGGCCCTCCATTGCCCGGCCGCCCGTCCCGGTGGCGTGGAAGACGAGCAGTTCATAGCCTTGCGCCTCCAGGTATTCTTTCGCTTTTGTGACGCAGGGGGTGGTTACCCCGAACATCGTGGCGGCGATAAGCGGTTTGTCCTCTGCGCCGGCCGGCGCTTCGCCCCGGGCCATGCCGGCGACGGCGAAGGCGGCGTTGGCCAGTATCCGGCGCGACAGGCTGTTGATCCCCGAAATGTCGACGACCGAGTACATCATCGTGATGTCCTTGACGCCGACATACGGACGGGTGTCGCCGGAGGCCATGGTGGATACCATAACTTTCGGCACCCCCACCGGCAGGGCCTGCATCGCCACCGTGCCGATGGTCGTGCCGGCCGAGCCGCCGAGACTGATGACGCCGGCGACTTCGCCCCGGTCGTAAAGCTCGCCCAGTATGCGGGCCGCGCCTTTGGTCATGACCTCCATCGCCAGCCCCCGGTCGTCCTGGCGGAGCAGCTCTGACAGAGGCGTCCCGCCGGCGGCGGCGACTCGGTCGTTGGCGATATCGGGCGGGAAGTACGGCCTGCCCTTGACGCCGGCGTCGATCACCGTCGTCCCGACACCGGTGCTTTCGATCAGATCTTTGATGTACTTGAACTCTTGTCCCTTGGTGTCCAGGGTGCCTAAAAGAATCACTTTGCCGGCCACATTACCACTCCCTTGCTGAAGTATCGACTGCCGCTTAATTATGCAAATAATGTGCCAAGCCGAATTCCGGGCTTTGGCGGCGCACAGACGGGAAGGTTTGTTCCCATCGCGGCCGGAGCGAGCAGGCCATGCGGCCAGCAGTGCCGGACTGTTAAACGTTTGCGGCTATGGGAAAGTAATTTCCCATAGCCGCGGTTGTATGCAGAGTATTTCCCTCGGGTCATCCGTCGCGCGTTTCCCGCTCTCTTATGCCGTATTTTTTCATTTTGTTGAGCAGGGTGCGCCGGGTTATACCGAGAAACTGCGCGGTTTTCTGCCGGTGCCAGGAATGCTGGTCAAGCGAGCCGAGGATGATCTGCCTCTCCACCGAAGCGGTGGCGGCCCTGGGCATATTGACGGTGCTTTCGCCGCGGCGGGCGAACTGGCCGGGAGAGTTGATCGGCAGGTCGGAGCAGTATATCACATCGCCGTCGCTGAGGATGGCGGCGCTTTCCAGCACGTGTTCCAGCTCACGGACGTTGCCCGGCCAGTTATGCTGCATGAGGGCGTCGAGGGTGTCCGGAGACAGGCGCCTGATGTCGCGGTTGAACTTGACGCGGATCTTTTCGAGGAAGTAATTGACCAGCAGGGGGATATCCTCTTTGTGCTGCCGCAGGGGCGGAGTACGGATTGTGACGACGTTAATCCGGTAGAACAGGTCTTCGCGGAATTTCCCCTGGGCGACGGCGGCGTGGAGATCGGCGTTGGTGGCGCAGATTATCCGGGTATCGACCTTGATGGGCTTGTTGCCGCCGATGCGGCGGAATTCCTGCTGCTGGATGGCCCTGAGCAGTTTCGCCTGGGTGCCGGGGCTCATTTCGCTTACTTCGTCGAGGAAAAGCGTCCCGTGGTTGGCCAGCTCGAATAAACCGACCCGCTTGCTGGTGGCGCCGGTGAAAGAGCCTTTCTCGTGGCCGAACAGCTCGCTCTCCAGCAGGGTGTCGGGGATCGAGGCGCAGTTGACTTTGATGAACGGCTGGCTGCCGCGCGGGCTGTTGTAATGGATTGCCCTGACGACGAGTTCTTTGCCTGTGCCGCTTTCGCCGCAGACCAGGACGTTGACGTTTTTGCCGGCAACCTTGCTGACAATCTCGAACAGTTCCTGCATCAGCCTGCTCTGGCCGACGATTTCGTCGAAGACCTTTTTTTTGAGCAGCTCGCGGCGGAGGGATTCGTTTTCCCGTTTGAGCCGCATGAAGTTTTTGAACTGCCCGGTCACTTCTTCGATCGTCGTTTCGGCCGGAATCCGTTCGAAGCTCGAGCCGCCGATGTAGCCCATCGCCCCGGTGCTGCCGTAGAAACGCGCGGTCTGCTCCGGGGTGGATACCGGCCCGCCGTAGATCATTTTTATTTTGCCGGGGTATTGGCGGTCGACGGCTGCGAAAATGCGGCCGGCGAGCTGTACGCCGTTTTCCAGCGACATGGCGTGTTTGGCACCCGTTTTTCCGCCGGCGGTCAGGCCGAGATGGGCGCAGATTATATCGGCGCCGGCGGCCGCCATCGCTTGCCCCTGGTATTCGTCGAAGACAAACGCGACAGTGAACAGGCCGGCCCTGGCGGCTTTGGCGATGAATTCGACTTCCCGCTGAAAACCGAGGCCTCCTTCTTCCAGGGCCTGGCGGACAACGCCGTCGATCAGGCCGACGGTGGGGAAGTTGTTCACCCCGTGGAAGCCCCTGGCGCGGATTCTCGCCAGCAACGCGTCCTGGTCGACGGTGACGTCGGTGGCGCAAGCGCCGAAGATGACCGGACTGTTGCCGGCCCGGGGAATGATTTCGCGGGAGCCGAAGTCAAGCACCATCTCGTTGCTGTTGGCATACGGCAGCAGGGCGGCGAGCGAGCTTATCCCCGCCATGCGGAACCTGCCGGCGTTCAGGGCCAGCAAAAAATCGGCGCCGCCGGCGATGGCTTGTTTGGCGGACAGGCCGGAACCCACGGCCACGCCGATTATCGGCTGGTTATTGGCGAGGTTTTCGGCCAACATTTTCCGGATAACTTCCCGCACGTTCATGCTCGCCTCCCGCTGAGGAAATGATGTGGCCGTCGCCGGACAGTGGTATTATTATTGTCTATATTACACCGCCGAATTGGAATTCCTGCCAGAATATCAGCCAGATTTTGCCAGAGATAATCGCGCCCGGCAAGGCGGATAAGCTATAAAGCAACAGGCCGGGTATTCCCGGCCTGTTGCTTTATAGCTTATAGTGCGGCGGCGAAGGCGCGCAGTTCACGGTTGAAGCGGGGCGCATCCTCCCAGAATGTGTTGTGGCCGGCGTCGGGGTAGAAGGAGGTCCTGGCGTTGGCCAGCAGGGCGGCGTTGTGTTCGCCGTGGCTGGGGAGGATTATGGCGTCCTCCAGGCCGTGGGTGATGAGGAAAGGCTTTTGCAGGGTCGGAAGCAGGTCGTCGTTGTCGAGGGAGCGGCTCATCAGCCCTTGGCGGACATGGGGCGGGACGATGGCGTTGAAGCCGAGGAAGAGGTAGTATTCCTCCGGCGGGAGAGGACGGTAGGTGCAGAGCTTTAGGAAGCTTGCGAGGCCTTCGACGGCTTCGCCGATGTCGCTGGAGAACATCAGCGGCCTGAGGGGCAGGTAGTCTTTGCCGGTGGCGGCGACGGCCGCCGGTGTGCCGACGCAGGTCCTGGCGCCGACGAGGTTGACGCCGGCGATGTTGCTCTCGCCGTAGTGGCGGAGGTAATCGAGGATTATCAGGCCGGCGTAAGACCAGCCGACGAGGACGGGCTTGTCGAGCCTCAGGGTTTCGATCGCGGCGGCGATATCGTCGGCCCACAGCCGGGATTCGCCATAGGCGCCCTGCGGTTTGTCCGACAGGCCGTGGCCGCGGTTGTCGAGCGTTATGAGGCGGAATTCGTCCGCAAGGGCGGAGGCGGTTTGTTTTGCCCAGACGAGGCGGCATTGGTTGAATCCGTGGATGAAAAGTATCGGCCGGCCGTCGGCGCAGCCTGTTTCTTCCGCATAGAGACTGACCCCGCCGCCGCCGGTTACCCGGTGACTGGTAACAGGACGAGTTTTCGCCATGTGTATCGGTCCTCCCGCTCGTTTCTGGCTTGCCCCGTCTGTCGGAAAAGGACGCAGGCGGCGCTGCCGTCAATTCTAATGCTAGACGCGGCGGCGCCAGTTGTCAAGGGAGGGACTTTGCAGGATAATCATATATCCGGGGCAGAATAAAACAGTTAACGGTCCGTGAAACGGGCGAATGGGCGAAGAGAGGTTTGTTATGGAACGCGACCAGAAGCCGCTGTCCCAGGACTGGCGGGAGCGGCTGTTCGTTATCATATTCGAAGCGGATACCAAAATGGGCAAGGCATTCGACGTGGCCTTGCTGTGGCTGATCGTGCTCAGCTTGCTGGTGGTTATCCTCGAGAGCGTGCCCGGTCTGGAGGCGAAATACGACCGGATGCTGTTTGCCGCGGAGTGGGTTTTCACCGGCATCTTTACCGTCGAGTATGTGCTCAGGGTGGTCTGCGTGCGGAACAAGTGGCGTTATATGAGCAGCCCCCTGGGGCTGATTGACCTGATGGCCTTTTTGCCTTCCTATTTCAGCCTGTTCAGCTTCGGGATGCAGTATTTCCTGGTCATCAGGGTGCTGCGGCTGCTGCGGGTTTTCCGGATTATGAAGCTCGGGCGGTATGTGGGCGAAGCGCAGGTCCTGATAAGGGCGCTCAAGGCGAGCCGGTTCAAGATCACCGTGTTTCTCAGCACCGTGTTGACGCTGGTGGTTGTCATCGGAACGCTGATGTATATGATCGAGGGTCCGGAGAACGGCTTCTCCAGCATCCCGGTGGGGATGTACTGGGCGGTCGTGACGCTTACGACGGTGGGCTTCGGCGATATAACGCCGACAACGACCGCAGGACGGGCGCTGGCCGCGCTCGTGATGATCCTGGGTTATGGGATCATCGCCGTGCCGACCGGGATAGTGACGGTCGAACTGGCGCAGCAGTCGCGGAAAAGGGAGGAGGCGGCCTGCGCCTCCTGCGGCTGCCGGGATCACGACCGGGATGCGGCCTTCTGCAAGCTGTGCGGGGAGAAGCTGGGAACGGGGTAGGCGGCTTCAGAAGTCGAGGTTGATGATGACCAGGCCGCTGGTGATGAGCAGTGCGCCGACGATTTGCTTGCTTGATACCATTTCGTCAAAGGCTACATAACCTGTCAACATTGTAATGAGCGGCGCGCAGGAGATGACGAGGGCGACCTGGTTGATGGAGCCTTTCTCAAGGGCGTAGAAATAGGCGAGGTCGGCGAATACGGCCGCGATTGCCGCTTCGAGGGTGACGATTACCCAGAAGGTCCAGGGCAGGCTTTTGATATCGAAACAGGTGTGGCTTAGCAGCACCCAGGCCAGAACGAGAGCGGCGGCGATGACGGTCCTGATGGCGAAAGCGGTAAGCGGATTGATACAGTTGATGACCGATTTGCCGAAGAAGGGGGCAAGGCCGAGGCACAGCACGGCGATGAAGGCGTAGAGAAAGACCATGGTTCTCCCTCCGCGAGTCAGTGTGGATGCTAATATTTATGCTGACAGCGGCGGTTTTAGCCTAAGGTGGCGGCGGGTTGTCGGAGCAGGCTCTGCGTTTCACGTGCCGCAGAAGGTTTTGTAGGGGCATGCGGCGGGGGCGGGCGGCTGTGAATACTCATCCTGTTCGGCCGAGTAGGCGTAGGGCTGGGAAAGGGTGTCGAGCAGCTTGGCCATGACGGTATGGTCGCCGTGTTTCACGGCGCTTTCGAGAGCGGCTTCGACCCGGTGGTTGCGGGGAATTACCGCGGGGTTGCTGCTGCGCATCAGCTTGTTGGCGGCGTCCGCGGTCTGCGGCTGTCTGCCCAGTCTGGCCTGCCACTTTTCCCGCCAGCGCGTAAATTCGCCTGCGCCGAACAGGGCCGTTTCCCGTTGATCGCCGGTCGTTAGCCCGCGGAAGGTATTTGTGTAGTCGGCCCGCTTTTCCTTCATGATGTCGAGAAGGTCTTCAATAAGGTCTTTGTCGCCGGGTTCGGCGTTGAAGATGCCCAGTTTGGCCCTCATGCCGGCGAGCCAGTTGGCGTTATATGAGTCCGGATACGCCGACAGAGCGTCCTGGGCGAGGCTGACGGCCTGCGTTTCGTCGGGATGGAGCAGCGGCAGGAGGGTTTCGGCGAAGCGCGCGAGATTCCAGCCGGCAATGTGCGGCTGGTTGCCATACGCGTAACGGCCGGTGACGTCGATGGAGCTGAAAACCGTTTCCGGGTCGTAGGCGTCCATGAAGGCGCAGGGTCCATAGTCGATGGTTTCGCCGCTGAGGGCCATGTTGTCGGTGTTCATGACTCCGTGGATGAAGCCGACCAGCTGCCAGCCGGCGACCAGTTTGGCCTGACGTGCGATTACCGACCGCAGCAGCGCGAGGTAGCGGTTGTCGCTATGTTCGGCGTCCGGGAAATGGCGCCACAGCGTATAGTCGGCCAGGGACCGGAGATCACCGGGATTTCCCCGGGCGGAGGCGTACTGGAATGTGCCCACACGCAGGTGGCTGGCCGCGACGCGGGTCAGGACCGCGCCTGGCAGAACGGTTTCGCGGATCACCGGTTCGCCGGTCGTGACCACAGCGAGGCTGCGGGTGGTGGCAATGCCCAGGGCATGCATCGCTTCGCTGATGATATACTCGCGCAGCATCGGCCCGAGCGCCGCCCGGCCGTCGCCGCCGCGGGAGTATGGCGTTCGCCCCGCGCCTTTGAGCTGGATGTCGAACCGCTCGCCCCGGGGAGTGAGCTGCTCGCCGAGCAGAATGGCCCGGCCGTCGCCCAACATGGTGAAATGCCCGAACTGATGGCCTGCGTAAGCTTGGGCAAGCGGCAAAGCGCCCGCGGGAACAATGTTGCCGGCGAGCGCCGCCACGCCGCCCGCGCTTTGCAGTTCCCGGCTATTCAGCCCCAGGGATGCCGCGAGGGGGATGTTGAGGATAATCAGCTGCGGTGACTTTACGGGCGTCGGGTTCAGGATGCTGAAAAATGTTTTCGGGAGACGGGCGTAGCTGTTATCCAGTCTCCATCCGGCGTCGTTTTCCGGTGTTTCTTTCGCCATATTTCCTCCAGCCAGCTTATTGTGCGGTGATTTTAGTATGAGCCCGGCGAGTGAATAAATGTGTCTTTCTTAGTTCTTCAAAGGGGGGAAGGGGAATACCTTCTTCTTGCGGGGGGTAAGGGACAATCACGGCAAAGCTGCCGGAAAAAGATTAATATGCGCACCGGCTTTGCGGGCTTCTGACATCATGACAGGCACCCGTGATTCCGGAAGGGCCTGGCATAACCGTTGAAAAAGGCTTTGCAGTGTTTTAATATAGATATAAGACAGCTTTTCAGGTTTTTTCGAACGGAGGAGGAGAATGCATGGATAGTGAAACTGATGTCAGACAGCTTGCCGGGCAACATTTCCGGGACGGCTACAACTGCGCCGAGGCGGTTTTGCGGTCGTTCAACACGGCGCTCGGTCTCGGGCTGGGCGACGATGCCCTGCGGCTCGCGGCCGGGTTCGGAGGGGGTATCGGCCACTCGGGCTGTGTGTGCGGGGCGCTGGCTGCTTCGATAATGGTGCTGGGGGCGCTTGCGGGGCGGAGGAGCAATGAGGAGAGCCGCGACGAGGCGTACCTCGTCAGCGCGGGTTTCCACGAGCGGTTCAGCGGCAACTTCGGCGGGACGTGCTGCCGGGCGCTCAATCCCCATCCTTTCGAGACGAAAGAGCATCTTCGCGGCTGCCTGAAGATCACCGGGCGGACAGCCGAACTGCTGATGGAGTACATAAAAGAAAACGGTATTGCCGTAAAAGCGCCCGGGGCCGTGCACCGATAACCGCCGCGGCAGGTTTGCGCCCGGGTAATGTGCCAAGCGACCTACTCTGGAGGACATGGATTTGTTTAAAAAAATTGTTGCCATTGAGCCGGTTGGCCTGGTTCCGCCGGCGGCGCGGAAGCTTCACGACTTCGCGCAAGACGTGGTGCTGTTTGGGGACGTTCCCCGGGACGATGCGGAAATAATCGGCCGCATCGGCGATGCCGACGCCGTGCTGCTGAATTATACCAGCCGGATTGGGGAAAGTGTTCTCGACGCCTGCCCCGGCATCCGCTATATCGGCATGTGCTGCAGCCTCTATTCCGAGGAGAGCGCCAATGTCGATATCCGCGCCGCGCGGGCCAGGAATATCGCGGTGGCCGGTATCCGCGACTACGGCGACCAGGGGGTCGTAGAATATGTAGTGAGCGAACTGATCCGCTACCTGCACGGTTTCGGCGCCAAGCAGTGGCAGGAACAGCCGGTGGAGCTTGCCGGGCTGAAGGTCGGCATCGTCGGCCTGGGCACCTCCGGGCGGATGATTGCCGACGGCCTTCAGGCGCTGGGAGCCGATCTGTATTATTTCAGCCGAACCCGCAAGCCGGACGCGGAGGCGAAAGGCATTAAATACCTGCCGCTCAGGGAACTGCTGGGCACGGTCGATGCCGTTTGCGCCTGCCTGAACAAGAACGTCATCTTGTTCGGCGACGAGCAGTTCGCCTGGTTAGGCAATCACAAGATAATGTTCAATACCTCCATAGGCCCGGCGCACGATGTTCCCGCCCTCGCCAGATGGCTGGAACACGGCGGCAACGAGTTTTTCTGCGATACGGCCGCCGCGCTCGGCGACGAGACCGGCAAGCTGCTCGCCAACCGCCACGTCAACTGTTTGAACAGGTCGTGCGGGCGCACCCGCCAGGCTATGGAGCGCCTGAGCGAGAAGGTGCTTAAGAATATCGAGACATATCTCGCCGGCGGTAAAAGCTAAAAAGCCGCCGGAGACGGGAACAGGCACCGGTACCTCCTGGGTACCGGTGCCTGTTGTGTCGGACAGGGATGGTGAACAGCGGTCAGAGCAGCCGCCGTTTGCGGGCGTGGTTCAAAGCGGCGTCATAAATCTTTTCCTCGTTGGTGGCCGGGTCGGGCGGTCTCCACGAGACCGTAGTATCCATGAGGTTTCAGAGCTCGAGCACTTTTCCGTCCTTGTCGCAGCCGGTGGCGGTAACCGGCTGGAGCTTTCTGGCGTCAACCAGCACGTAGTACCTGGTGAGATCGTAGTTATCGGTGAAGTCGTAGGTCTGCCGCACGGTGACGTCGAGGTAGCGGAGTCCGGTCTCAGGTTCGCTCATTACTTGCATCGAAGCAGTGTCCAGGTAGAGAGCGCGGGGGCCGTCCCGGTGGATAAGCTGCAGCTCCTGGCGGTGCGGACCGAAGACGGACACAGCGACGGCTGCCAGTAGCAGAACGGCACCGGCGAACAAAAGCATTCTTTTCATCGCAAGCCTCCCAATGGCGCTAGCGCCTTGCAATTATTTTCGAGTTGTTTGCTGTGGAAAATTAATATCCTAAGATAATTATAATCGTAAATATGTATTTTGCATATATAGGAAAACGGTTCGCCGGGAAAAATTTGCCGGCTGCCGAGGGTGACCGCGCCGGAGAACGGCAATGGGGAGGACGTGTGGCCGACGGCATCGCATGAAAACGCGGCGCGAGATGCGCCGCGTTTTCGTTTTGCCTCTACGGTAATCAGCGCTGCCCGAAATAGCGGAAGGCCACCATGGTGATGTCGTCAGACTGTTCGGCTCCATCGGCGTGGGCTGCGACAGCTTCGGTGACCGCGCCGAGCAGGCCGGTGCAGCTCAGGGCCCGCTGCCGGGACAATTCAGCCGTCATCCTGTTGTCGCCGAACAGTTCCCCCTGCAGGTTCATGGCTTCGGTGACGCCGTCGGTGTAAAGGAAGACGGTGTCGCCCGGAGCGAGCACGATTTCGTTTTCAGCGACCTGCAGCCCCTCCATGACCCCCAGGGCCGCTCCCTGCGTTTTGGGAAGGAAGCATATATCGCCGCCGGCGCGAATGATGCACGGCAGGTTGTGACCGCCGTTCGCGAAGCGGCAGGTGCCGCTGGGCAGATGGACAACCAGGCAGAAGACGGTTACGAACATGCAGTAGTCGTTGTTTTGGGCAAGGTCGTCGTTCAGGTGGCGCAGGGCTTCGCCGGGAGAGTCGCCGTTGTGGAGGAAGGCCCGCAGCATAGTACGGGTGACCGCCATGAACAGCGCCGCGGGCACGCCTTTGCCGGAAACGTCGCCGATGGCTATGCAGAGGTGGTCGTCGTCGGGCATGAAAAAGTCGTATAGATCCCCGCCGACCTGACGGGCCGGGGTCATGACGGCGAAAAGCTCGAAGTCCCGTCGGGAGGGAAAGGGCGGGAATGTTTTGGGGACGAGGCCCATCTGGATATCGCGGGCGATCCTCAGTTCGCTCTCGATCCGCTCGCGGTTGGCCGCGGTCTGTTCCAGCATGGCCAAATGGACTTTGAGTTCGTCCCGCATGGTTGTGAACGAGTCGGCCAGCCGCGCGACTTCGTTTTTGCCGCGCAGCTCGGGAAGCGGGGCGTCGAGGTCGCCGGTGGCCAGTATCCTGGCGGCTTTGTCAAGCTGAAGCAGCGGGCGGGTGATGGAGCGGGCTATCAGCAGCATGACGGGAAGGAGTAGCAGGAAACCGAGCAGCCCGATCGCCGCTTCTTTGCGGCTAAGCTCGGCGACTTTTGCGGACATCGCTTCCTGGGGGAAGAACACCCCCAGGACCCAACCGGTGGAAGGTATCGGCTGGTAGAGCAGCCACCCTTTTTCGTCGCTGACGATGCTGTCGTAGCGGATGAAGCCGCTGCGCCCTTTCACCATTTCGCGGCCCAGTTTGCGGAGGAGGGCGTTATCTTGTTCCTCGGCCCTGCTGAAGATATTTTCTTTCAGGATGAAGTTGTTTTGCGGATGGGCGACATATGTGCCGTTGCGGGACAGCAGGAAGGCGTAGCCGTTTTTCTCGAGCGGCAGCGCCATGAGGAGTTCGCGCAGCCACTCAAGCGAAACGTCGCATTTTACGACGCCGAGGAAAGAGTTGTTGCCGGTTTTGGCACTGAGGGGGACGGAGTAGGTCACCATCAGCGAGTCGCCGCCGCTGCCGGTCGCATATGGTTCGCTCCAGCTGGGGCGGAGAAGGTTGCGCGGCAGGGCGTACCAGTCGGTGACCGTATAGTTGGCGCCGGAGGCCGACAGATCGCTGCGTTCTATCCGGTTGCCTTCACGGTGCACCGCGGGGGAGACGGCGATGCCGCCCCGCTGCCGGTAGCCCGGGTCCCAGGCTATGGCGATCCCGGATAATTCCTCGGTTTCGGCAAGCAGCCGCTCCAGCAGCGGGTAATAGTCGGTTTGCGGGCCTGAATGCACGGCCACTGTCGCTGCCAGCCCACCGGCGACCTTCGCGACGGCCTTTTCGACCGTGACTATTTTATTGGCGGTGGCGTTGGAAAGCTGCCAGGCTTTGGCTTCCAGTTCTTCCTCAAGCAGTTCGCGCGCCTCGAGATAACCGTAGCCGATGACCACAGCCAGTATTATGCCGGCGGCGGCAAGTACGAAAGCGAACAGGCGCCAACGGATACTGATGTTATGGAACACGGGCCGTCACCTCCCTGTAAACGCTTCGTACGAGGGGGGATTGTGGAGCATGTTTTGCCCCTTCATCATCAGCACCGTTTTTTCGTAATCACTGCGGGCCAGTTCGCCGAGGGTCCAGGAATCGGCAACCGGTACGATGCTTGCCAGGATTTTCTCCAGCATCCATTTCATGTGGGAGCGGTTGGTGGCTACGTTGGCGGTGGTCACGTATTCCATCACTATGTCCAGGGCTTCCTCCGGATGCCGGGCAGCGTAAAGCCAGCCTTCCAGCGAGGCCGCGCGGAACGCCGCGACCATTTCGCGGTCCAGCCGGAGGGTGCCTTCGGTGCAATAGAGGCCGTCCTCGGGGAAGCCGAAGCCGTAGTCTTTGAGAAAGAAGACACTCAGTTCGTCCTCATTCACGCCGGCCTGGTAGAGCATGTGATACTCGTTGTAGTACATGGCGGAACAGGCGTCGACACCTTTGCGGAGGAAGAGGTTTACCGAGTAGTACTGGGGGTGGATCGCGGCCGGCTCCACGCCTTCGGATTGCAGCCATGCCAGGTAGGGCGCCCGGAAGTCTCCCTCCCAGATGCTTATCCTGCGGCCGCTCAAGTCTCGGGAAGACCCTCCCGGCCCGTCTTTCCAGCCTATCAGCAGCAGGTTGGACCTGTTGACGACCTGGGCGACATTGACGAGCGGCAGTCCGTCCTGGCGCCGGGTGAGGGCGGTCGGCAGCCAGGCGGTGACGAAGTCGACATCGCCGTTGGCAAGCTCGTTCATAGGGTCAAGGCCGGGCCCGCCCTGGATTATCCTCACATCGAGGCCGTGAGCCTGATATATGCCCTTGGCTGCAGCGACGTAATAGCCGGCAAACTGGGCCTGGTGTGTCCACTGAAGCATCAGCTCCACCGGCTTCCCCGCGGCGACGGCCGGCGGCGCCGGGGTAAGCAGAGCCGCCAGGACGGCGGCGAGGGCGAGAAGGGTTTTATGCAGGGTCATGCTTGATTACCAGCGACAGGATGTTCTGGTCATCGCGGCGGTGGTAGTGGACTTCGTCGAGCAGGCGCCTGATGAGGAAAATCCCCAAACCGCCGACTTCGCGGTTTTCCAGGTCGGCCTGAAGGTCGGGCGCGTCCGCGGCCAGAGGGTCGAAGGGCACGCCGTTATCGATGAATTCCACCCTTAACGTATCTGCGGAACGGGATACGCGGATTGACAACCGGCCGGGAGGGACTTCGTAGGCATAGCTGCAGATATTGGTGACCGCTTCTTCGGTGGCCAGTTCGAGGTGCATCACACGCCGAGGATGGACGCCGGCCGCAGTGGCCGCATCGGAAACGAACGCCACCATCTGGGGGATATTGTCGATGCTGGCGATGAAGGTGCTTTCCGCTGTCCGCGTCACTTGCCGTCACCTGCCAGGGCATGTTCCGCGTCGGTGTAGATCGGCAGGAAATTATCGAAGCCCGAGAGGTCGAAAACTTCCTTGACAAGGCCGGTCAGGGCGCATAAGGACAGGCTGCCGCCGGTGCTTTTGAGTTTTTTGGCGATGGCAAGGATGCTGCGCAGGCCGGCGCTGCTGATGTATTCGAGGTCGGAAAAGTCGAGGACGACGTTCTGGTTGCCTTGCTCCGTTAAGGCTGCGCAGTTTTTCTCGAATTCCGGGGAAGTGGCGATATCCATCCGCCCTTCAACCTTTATCACCAGAAAACCCTTCTCGTGGTAGGACGCAATTTTCATCACAACATCTCCTGTCTGCTCTGCCGGCCATCGCCGGCTGAATGATAATCCCGGGGAACTCCGCATCGGCCAGGGGAATTTGTCGCATAATAGCGTTTCGAGTAATACTAATTACACCTTTTTCTATAGTATGAAGATTATTCCTTCATCCGGAGAGAACAATGATAAAATCGGGGAGGAATATAATCGCGGCGGCCGATTCATATACCGCTGACGGCCAGGGAAATACATCCCGCGAGCTGGCACTTTGTGCCTTTTTTCACTTTCAAAATATTGAAAAAAATCGGTTGACAATTTATAACCATATAACCTAATATTTATATGAGTGGTCAGACCATCATACCATAAAAATGCCTGGGAGGGGGTTCTATGATCGGTTTTCGGCAAAAAGAGCTGTCTTCAGTTATTGAGATCGACCGCAAAAAGTGCAAGGGGTGCGATTCCTGCAAGGCTTTCTGCCCCACCGGCGCCATCACCGGCAAGTACGGCGCCGTACACGGCGTGGACAACGAAAAATGCCTTTTTTGCGGCCAGTGTCTGGTGAACTGCCCCTTTGGAGCGCCGCGGGACACAGCCGACAGCGTCAATGCCGTCATCGCCAAACTCAAAGACAGCCGCGCCGCCGTTGTCGGCGTCATCGCCCCCGCCGTCCGTGTCGCCATCGGCGAGGAATTCGGCCTGGAGCCCGGCACTCTCACCACCGAAAAGCTTTATGGAGCAATGAAACAGGCCGGATTTAAAATATTCGATAATAACTTCGCCGCCGACCAGTGCATCATGGAGGAGGGCAGCGAGCTTATCGCCAAGATCCGCCACTATGCGCTGGGCGAACCGGCCCACAGCCACCACCTCGGGCCGCTGCCCCAGTTCACCTCCTGCTGTCCGGCCTGGGTGCGCCACGCCGAACTCAACTACCCCGAAATTCTGCCCCACCTCTCCTCGGCGAAATCTCCGCAGCAGATGGCGGGCGCGCTCGCGAAAACATACGGCGCCAGGGACGTTTTCAAGGTCGAACCTGAAAACATGTATGTCGTCGGCATCATGCCCTGCACCGCCAAGAAGTTCGAGGCGTCAAGGCCGGAATTCGCCAGTGCGGCCGCATACTGGCGCAAGCAGGGCAAGACGGGGTTGTATCCCGATGTCGACACGGTCCTCACGACCCGGGATCTGGCCAGGCTGCTAAAAAAGATGAATATCTCGCTGACGGCCGCCGCAGGCTTCACCGATGCCGACAATCCGCTCGCCCGCTACAGCGGCGCAGGCACCATTTTCGGCAATACCGGCGGTGTCATGGAAGCGGCGCTCAGGACCGCCTATTTCGTCATCACCGGCCAGGAGCTTGCAACCCTGGAATTCGCATCGGTGCGCGGCCTCAAAGGGGTGAAGGAAGCGAGCGTCGCCATGAAGGATGCCAAGACCGGCAAGGAGATCACCCTCAAAGTGGCTGTGGTCCATGGCATCAAGGAGAACCTCGCCCCAGTCGTGGCCGACGTGGCCGCCGGCAAGTCGCCTTACCACTTCATCGAGGTGATGAACTGCCCGGGCGGCTGCGTCAACGGCGGCGGGCAGCCGGTCAACCCGATGGGGACGTCGTGGATAGACAAGTACAAGGCCATTCTGCCTTGGTCATAGGGAGGGACTGACATGGCCAATTACGATTACGTGGAAAAGGCGATCAAGGTGTCGCGCCGCGAGTTCCTCGGCCTCGCCGGCGCGGGAGCCGCCCTGCTGTGGGCGGGCGCCTACGTCACGACCGACATCTTTGTCGACCGTACAAAATACATAAAGCTGCGCGCCGCCGGCATGTACAAGGACGACGCCAAGGCGAAAATCCGCCAGAGCCACAACAACCCGGCGGTTGCCGAGATGTACGGGAAGTTCGCCGGCAAGCCCCTCAGCCCGCTGGCGGAAGAACTGTTCCACACTACCTACGTCAACCGCGCCAAGCTGGGAGGGAAAAGCTGATGACCCACCGCGACGACGGACCGCGCGTCCTCAAGCATCCGGTGTGCTCCCGCCTCTTCCACTGGGGGCTGATCTTCGGTTTCCTGCCGGCCGCGTTCACCGGCTTTATCATCTGGTACAAACCGGGGAGCGAAGGATTTGTCAACCTGGCGATGAAGATCCACATCGTCGGCGCCGCCATCCTCACCGTCGCCTGCGTCCTTTATGCGGTGTTCTGCCTCGACCGCGTCGCCGGCTTCATGCGCCGCAATTTCGCGTGGGACGACCGTGATGTGGGCTGGCTGCTCGTGGGCGGCGGCTATCCGCAGAAGATGCTGCTTGGCAAAAAGATCCCCGTGCCCCCTATGGGCAAGGTCAATTCCGGCCAGAAGATTTTCGGCCTGTGCCTGTTGTTTTTCGGACCCATCCTGATCGTCAGCGGCTGGATACTGTACGCCTTCATCCCGGTGGCCCCAAAGGAGCTGATCGGCATAACCAATACGGTCCATCTCCTTCTCGGCCTCTACATGGGGCTCTTCCTCCTTGTCCACATGTTTCTCGGCGTTTACAACTGGGGCGAGTTCAAGGCGATGTTCGGCGACGGCACGCAGCCGCTGGCCGAGGCGGCGGACCATAACCCGCTGTGGGTGGAGAAGGATATCGAACCGGTGTTGGGCCGGGCGGAAGCCTCCGATTATCAGAAGGGATTATAGAGCCGCGCCGTATCGGCGGAACGGAAAAAGCTACCGAGGTCGGTCCTCGGTAGCTTTTTCACGTTCAGGCGCTTATTTAGCCGTGTGGGCGCAGGACGGCGGCCGCACGACTGTCAGGACGTTATTGGCGAAGAAGTCCCGGACTGTCGCCCCGGAAACGCTCTGCACGTCGCCGTCGTCGATCTTTACCGACACGGCCTGGGAGCAGAGGCCGAGGCAGAATGAAGCGTGGATTTCGACCTCGTCGGCGATGTGGTATTCCTCGACGAGCTGCTGGAGGGAGTTGATGACGTTGTAGGACCCTTTGAGGTGGCAGGCGCTGCCGATGCAGACCCTGATTTTCATGATGCACTCACGCCTTTCTGCGATACTCCACGTGGAGCAGGTTGTGCACTTTGCCTTTGAGCAGGCCGCTGTAGAGGGCCATTATCACCGGGTTTTCCTCCGAGCGTTTGATGCTGCTCATGCGGTCGGAATCGTACAGGCCGGCGCTGCGGCGCTTTCTGCCCTCCTCGTTCGTGACCGGCTGGCCGGCGCCGGCGATGCAGCCGCCCGGACAGGCCATGATTTCGAGGAAGTCGTAATGCTTTTCACCGCTTTTTATCTGTCTGATGAGGTTGTCGGCGTTCCTGAGGCCGCTGACGATAGCGATCCTGACTTCACGGCCGGCGTATTCGATGCTGGCTTCCTTGACGCCCTTAAGGCCGCGGACGCCGGTGAAGGCCAGCGCCCGGAGCGCGGATACGGATTTGTCGTCCGCGAGGCGCCTTATCACCGCCTCGGTGACGCCGCCCGTCACCCCGAAGATGACGCCGGCGCCGCTGACGGCTCCGAACGGCATGTCGACCGATTCCGGCTCTACCTCGGAGAAGACGATGCCGGACTCGCGGATCATCTTGACAAGTTCCTGGGTGGTTATGACGTAATCGACGTTGGGGATGCCGTCTTCCCGGAATTCGTCGCGGGCAGCCTCGAATTTCTTGGCGGTGCAGGGCATGACGGCGACGACGACGACCCGCCGGTTGGAATGGCGGTAATGTTCTTTGAGCACCGAGGCGAACATCTGCATCGGCGAGCGGCAGGTGGAGATGTTGGGCATAAGCTCGGGGTAGTTGTTTTCGGCGTACTGGATCCATGCCGGACAGCAGGAGGTGAAGAGCGGCAGTTTCTCGCCCTTGTGCAGCCTCGCCAGGAATTCGCCCGCTTCTTCGAGGACGGTGAGGTCGGCGCCTGTCGAGGTGTCGAACACTTCGTCGAAGCCCATGCGCCTCAGGGCGGCGACGATGCGGCCCATGACGTTCTCGCCTTCGGCGAGGCCGAATTCCTTGCCGATGCCGACCCTGACGGCCGGGGCGATCTGGACGACGACTTTGGCGTCCCTGTCGCTGATGTCGTGCCACAGCCGGGCGGTGTCGTCGCGGACGACGATGGCGCCGGTCGGGCAGACGGCCGCGCATTGGCCGCAGCCGACACAGTTCGTTTTGGCGATCGGTTCGTCGAAGGCGGGGCTGACGCGCATCTTCGAGCCGCGGTGGGCGAAGTCGATGGCGCCTACTTTCTGGACTTCGTCGCACATCCTGACGCAGTCGCCGCAGAGGATGCATTTGCTGCGGTCGCGGACGATGCAGAGCGAGGAGGTATCGAGGTCGGGTTCGCCGGAAGTGTTGTTGAAGCGGACCTGTTTGATGCCGAACCGCTGGGCGAGTTCCTGCAGTTTGCATTTGCCGTTCTTCTCGCAGGTGGTGCAGTCGCGGCAGTGATTGGAAAGGAAGAGTTCGAGAATCATCTTGCGGTATTTGCGCAGCCGGGGGGTATTTGTGCGAATCTCCATGCCGGCCTTGGGCGGGGTGGAGCAGGAGGCGTGGATATCGCCCCACTTGTCTTCGACGACGCACATGCGGCAGGCGCCGTAGACCGACAACTCGGAGTAGTAGCAGAAGGTGGGCAGTTCTATGCCTGCCTTGCGGATGACGGCGAGGATGTTTTTCTCCCCGGCTATTTCCACCGGGACGTTGTCGATCAGCATGAACTCGGTGCTCACGGCGTCAGTCCTCCTTTATCGCCTTGAAGGCGCATGCTTCGATACACGCGCCGCATTTTACGCATTTGCCTGCATCGATGACGAACGGTTCCTTGATGACGCCCGAGATGGCTCCGACCGGACAGAGGCGCGCGCATTTCGAGCAGCCCTTGCAGAGGGTGGCGTCGATGAATATCTTCCTGAGCTTCTGGCAGGTCTTGGACGGACAGCGTTTTTCGTTGACGTGGGCTTCGTATTCGTCGCGGAAATATTTGACCGTGCTGACGACCGGGAAGGCGGCGGTTTTGCCGAGGCCGCACAGGGCGGTGGAGGAGATGGTGTCTGCCAGCTCAAGCAGCATGTCGATGTCGCCTTCTTCGCCCTGACCGGCGACGATGCGCTCGAGGATCTCGAGCATGCGCTTGGTGCCTTCGCGGCAGGGCAGGCATTTGCCGCACGATTCGTTCTGGGTGAAGTTCATGAAGAAGCGGGCCACTTCGACCATGCAGGTGTGTTCGTCCATGACGACCAGCCCGCCGGAGCCGATCATGGCACCGGCTTTTTTGAGCGAGTCGAAGTCGAGCGGCAGGTCGAGGTGCCGGCTGGTGAGGCAGCCGCCGGAGGGGCCGCCGATCTGCACCGCCTTGAAGCCGGCGCCGCCGCGGATCCCGCCGCCGATGTCGAAGATGACTTCTTTGAGGGTGGTGCCCATGGGGACTTCGATCAGGCCGGTGTTCTCAATGTTGCCGGTGAGGGCGAAGGCTTTGGTGCCGGGGCTTTTCTCCGGGCCGATAGTCTTGTACCAGGCTGCTCCTTTAAGGATGATGAGCGGCACGTTGGCGAAGGTTTCGACGTTGTTGAGAACGGTGGGCTTGCCGAACAAGCCCTGTTCGACTGTGCGGGGCGGCTTGACCCGCGGCATGCCGCGGTTGCCCTCGATGGAGGCGGTGAGGGCGCTGCCTTCGCCGCAGACGAAGGCGCCGGCGCCTTTGCTGATCGCGATGTCGAAGTCGAACCCTGAGCCGAGGATGTTCTTGCCCAGCAGCCCGCATTCCCTGGCTTCGGCGATCGCCGTCTCCAGGCGGTCGATCGCCAGGGGATACTCGGCCCGTACATATATATAGCCTTGGGAGGCGCCGCAGGCGTAGCCGGCGATGATCATGCCTTCGAGCATGCGGTGGGGGTCGCCTTCCATGACGCTCCTGTCCATGAAAGCGCCCGGGTCGCCTTCGTCGCCGTTGCAGACGACGTACTTTTGATTTTCTTTCTGCCTCTTGACCTGGGACCATTTGCGGCCGGCCGGATAACCGCCGCCGCCGCGGCCCCTGAGGTTCGATTCGTCGATCTCCGTGACGATCTCGTCGGGCGTCATGGCGAAAAGAGCTTTTTCGAGGGCGGCGTAGCCGCTGAGGGCGAGGTATTCTTTGATTGAGGTGGCGTCGATGTGGCCGCAGTGCTCAAGTACCAGCCGGGTCTGCTTTTTGTAAAAGGGGATGTTCTCCTGGGTCTGGTAGGTCTCGCCGTTCTTCCTGTAGGCCAGCCTGTCGATGAATTTGCCGCCGATGACCGTTTCGGCGACGATCTCGGCACAGTCCTCGGGCTTGACCTTTATATACAGCCAGCCCTGCGGCTCGATCCTGACCAGCGGCCCCATCTCGCAGAAACCGTGGCAGCCGCTTTTTTTGACGCCGACCGAGTCGTCGTGGGGCTCGTGCTCGAGGTCCACATCGCAGCAGATGTCCCGTTCTTTCACCAGTCTGACGAGTTCGGCGTGGATGTCGAGCGATCCGCCGGCGACACAGCCTGTGCCGGCGCAGACGAGGATTTTCGTCCGCTGGGCGTCGAGGGCGGTCTTGTACTGTGTCCGGGCGTTCTGCAGATCTTCCCTCGTTAGCAGCATATCAGTTCGCCTCCTTGAGTTTCGCAAGCAGCTCGCTGGTCTTGTCCGGCGTCATGGCGGGGTAGACTTTGTCGTTGACGGTCAGCACGGGGGCCAGGCCGCACGCGCCGAGACAGGAGACGGTTTCGACGGTGAAGAGGAGGTCGTCGGTCGTCACCTTGGTTTCCGACAGCGCGAGTTCTTTCCGCAGGCGTTCGAGGATGGGGATGGATTTCCTGACATGGCAGGCGGTGCCGTCACAGACCTTTATGACGTATTTGCCCTTGGGTTCGAGGGAGAAGTTCTCGTAAAAGGTCGCGACGCTGTAAATCTTGGCGGTGCTGATGCCCAGTTTCTCGGAAAGGTAGGAGAAGGCTTCGCGGGGGAGGTAGCGGTATTTCGCCTGGGTGTCCTGGAGGATGGGGATTATATTGTTCGCTTTGTGTCCGTATTTTGTCAGAATGGCATCCATTTCCCCGAAGTCGATCGCAGCTTTCATGGCGTGACCTCCATTGATATTGTGAAAATTTTAACTTACTTTTAGTGTACACCCCCGGGACTTGGTTGGCAATAATTTTGTGAAAAATTTCTCAAAGTCGGGCAAAAAAATTTTGCTGCTGCGTTTTTCGTAATTCCTGCGTCGTGGCTGAATCGGAAATTGGTATACCTGCGAGTTAAAAGGCGCGGAACGTCATCGTTCCGCGCCTTGGGGCGAGGCAGGCTTATAATTCGATGATGATTGTGAGGATAACCGGTTTGCGGCCGGTTTTGTTGAACAGGTATTTGCCGAGGGCGTCGCGGACGCTGCTTTTCACAGGGGCCCATTCTGTTATCGGTTTGTTCTCGCCGCGTTCGAGCACGTCTTTGACGACTTTGCGGGCTTCCCTTATCAGTTCTTCGGAGTCGCGCATGTAGATGAAGCCGCGCGAAATGATGTCCGGCCCCGATACCAGGCAGCCCCGCTGCTTGTCAAGGGCGAGGACGACGATCATGACGCCCTCCTGCGACAGTTGGCGACGGTCTCTGATGACGATGTTGCCGACGTCGCCGATACCGGAGCCGTCGACGAAGACCTGGCCGGCGGGCACTTTACCCGCGAAGCGGCCGCTGTCGGCGGTGAATTCGAATACATGGCCATTTTCGCCGAAGAAGATGTTTTCTTTGGGGATGCCGACGCCTTCGGCAATTTTGCCGTGGCTTTTCAGCATGCGGAATTCGCCGTGGACGGGGATGAGGTATTTGGGGCGGACGAGGTTGAGGATGAGTTTGAGCTCTTCCTGGCTGGCGTGGCCGGAAACGTGGATGCCTGAGGACTTTTCGTAGATAACTTCCACGCCGAGCCGCAGAAGGCCGTCGATGATCCTGCCGACCGAACGCTCGTTGCCGGGGATGGGCGTGGCCGAGATGACCACCGTGTCGCCGGGGTTGAGCTCGACGTTGCGGTGGCTGCCGTTCGCCAGGCGGCTGAGGGCGGCCATCGGCTCGCCCTGGCTGCCGGTGGTGAGGATGAGGATGCGGTTGGCGGGGTAGCGGTTGATCTCGTCGATGTCGATGAGGACGCCCTCGGGAACGACGATATAGCCAAGCTCGATGGCTTTGGTGACGACGTTAACCATGCTCCTGCCCAGTACGGCGACCTTGCGGCCGTATTTGCAGCCGGCGTTGATGGCCTGCTGCAGGCGGGAGACGTTGGAGGCGAAGGTGGTGAGGATTATCCGCCCGCTGACATCGGCGAACATCGCGTCCAGCGCCTCGCTGACGGTGAGCTCCGATTTTGTATATCCCGGCCGTTCGGCATTCGTGCTGTCGGACAGGAGGACAAGCACGCCATGGTCGCCAAGTTCGGCGAACTTGTGGATGTCGATGATTTTACCGTCGACCGGGGTCTGGTCGATCTTGAAGTCGCCGGTGTGGACGACTACCCCCACCGGGGTGCGGAAGTAGACGCCCAGAGCGTCGGCGATCGAGTGGTTGACGCGGATGAAGCCGATTTCGAACCGTCCGGCCTTGATCGTGTCCCCGGCGGCGACCGGAATCAGCTTGCGGTCGGTGACGTTGTTTTCTTTGAGGCGGCCTTCCACCAGGCCGAGAGTGAGCCTGGAGCCGTAGACGGGGACGTCGGCGTTGCGCAGAAGATAGAAAAGCGAGCCGATGTGGTCCTCATGACCGTGGGTGAGGACGACGGCGCGGATTTTGTCCTTGTTGTCGAGGAGGTAGGTCATGTCGGGTATTACGAGATCGATGCCCAGCATGTCTTCGTCGGGGAACGCAAGCCCGCAGTCCAGGACGACGATGTCGTCGCCATATCTGAATACCGTGAGGTTCTTGCCGATCTCGCCGAGTCCGCCAAGGGGGATGATCATAAGCTTGTCCTGATTGTCCAAGTCGATCCCTCCCATATAATGCCGCTTTTGCCGGGATGTCAGAGCCGGGAACCACCAAGGCTACCAACAATGTCTTATGCCGGGCCGGAAGTGGCGAGGTTTTTTTCGTACCAGTCTGTCTTCACCCGCGCCGTATCTCAATATATCAATATGCTTAAATCCCAGTTAATCCCGATATACTCTGGTTTTTGTGCGATTAGCGCGGCGGGCAGCATGAAGGCGTCCTGATACAGCCAGGGGGAGGCGATTATGCGCTCCGCCCTTAATGTAGGGTGTCCTGAGCCGCAACCGTTTATGTCACTTTTTGGATACGGCCGGTGTGTGGGGCGACAGGCACATCAATTGCCGGAGATGTGCCTGTCAGGGCTGTGGCTATCGCGCCGGTTGTTTTTTCTGGTAACTGGTGGGCCCGTCTTCAAAGCCGACTTGCTTGAGCCACCACGTTGGGTAGAACACGGCCTGGGCGATGCCTTTGCTGGTGTTCAGGTAACCGTCGTTGTATTTCAGGTAAAGGGTTTCCGACAGCGTCCACCATTCCCTGAGGACGTCGCTGGCGAGGGTGTCGCTGTAGCCGGTGAGCAGGCGACGGGCGCCTTTTTCGTCGCCGTTGTTCCAGAGAGCCAGGGCGCTATCTTCCACCTCGCGCTGTTTGGCAAAGGCGGTTGTTTCGAACCGGTCGCGGACTACATGGATGTCTTTGATCATGTACGAGTATTTCAGCATGGCGTAGTTGGCCACATAGTTGAAGGCCGTCCACATGCTGCCGCGGTCGAATTTGAGAATGTCGGCGTGTTGTATGGGAGCAGGCAGGTCGAGCGCGCCGGCGTAGAAGGGCATCAGTACGGCCGTGGCCGGGCGGTCGGGGCCGAACCAGGTAAGTCCGCCGATGGCGTCGGGAAGCCAGCTGCGAGATTGGTTGACATAAGCATAGACGCAACGGTAGATGTTCAGCGGGCGTTCGAATTCTCCGACCAGCGGGGTGAGGCGGCCTTCCTTATCGGCCACGGATTCGGCCTGGCCTTCAAAACGGTTGGGGTTCCCGAAGGGGCCCGCCGCCAGACCTTTGGTGAGGTCGAATTCCGTCCCTTCATAGTTGTCGCGGTGGATGGAGAAGAGGTCTTTGACGGTCAGCTTGCGGTCCGGTTTGATGGCAAACGGATAGGCGCGCGTGAACGGTCCTTCGACCCAGGCCGGCAGGTTGAGCGATGGCGCCGCCAGGGACTGGGCGCGCCATACGCGGCGGAGGGAATAGTAGGGGTGGTGGAATTCGCCGTCGCCGTAAACACTGGTGAAGTCGAGGGGGCCGTTCGCGGGGGCCCACCAGCCCTTTTGCCGGGCGACTGCGAATATATTGGCGGAATACATCATATCCGGGTCGCCTTCACGAACTTCGCGGATGCGGAACTGGTTAGCGGCCACGAAGAACTGGTCGTCAGGCACGCGCTGGGCCACCCACACGCCGCCGGTGCCGTCCATGTCGTAGCCGCACATTTCCATGACCCAGCCTTCGTTGGGGTCGGCCACGAGCAAGGTCTCGCCGGTGCCGTAGTAGCCGTATTTTTCGATGAGTTCGCCCATGAGTTTCACGGCCTCGCGGGCCGTTTTGGTCCGCTCGAGCGCGACACGGGAGAGCTCTGAAGAGTAAAAGATCCGCTTGCCCGGTTCGGGCTCGGGGTGCACCTTGGCTTTATCGGTGCATTCTCCGATGGAGACCTGATGTTCGTTCATGATGCCGTAGTTGGCGTCAAAATAAGCGTATGTATGGGCGACCTGGGGGATATAGCCCAGCGGTACGCTCGGGGGGGCGTCGCCGGTATCGTATCCGGGGCCGCGATCCTTGGTTACTATGCGATGTACTTCGCTCGCTCCCCACTGGGGTTTGAAGTCCAGGGCGCAGTGGGAATAGAATACTGGCCGGAGCGAACCCGGTTTATGGTCTTTTGCCGGGACATAAACAAGCCTGCCGTCGCTCAAACCGTCGTCAGAGTGGGAAACCAGCACTGACCCGTCGGCGGAGGCGTCTTTGCCTACGATGGTCGTGGTGCAGGCAGACACGGGAGAGGCGGCGACAGTCGTGCAGATCAGGATAAGCAGCAATAGCAGTAATCTCTTCACAATGATCGCTCCTTTCGAGTAACAGATGGCCTTTTTAATCCCCTTTCCGGCTTTTTTGTTGCACCAGCTGACGGCAGCTTGGGAAATAGCCTGCTGCTATTATACTATTTTTTGGCCGGTTTTACCATCAATGCCAACTTCGACCATGCGCGGCGAGCTAAAGCGCACGTTTAACCGCCTGTTTGTTCTCGCGACGGCGGTAAGACAGAATTTGGCTGACACGGGCGGACGATAATCGGCGGAAAAGTTCTTACAATAATATAAGCAGTCGATTAAAGGCGGAGGTGGTCCGCCCGATGAGGGAGATACTGATCATCAGGCTGAGCGCGATCGGCGACGTTGTTCACTGCACGCCGGTGGCCGCATCGCTGAAGGCGGCGTGGCCGGACTGCAGGATAACCTGGCTTGTGGGCGAGGTTGCCGCCGATCTTGTGAGATACAATCCGCATGTCGACGAGACGATCGTCTGGTCGCGGGAGCGGTTCGAGCGGCACCTGCGGGACTTCGAGCTGCGAAAGGCAGCGGCGATGTGGCGGGAGCTGCGCCGGACCCTGGCGGGGAGGCGCTATTACGCCGTTCTCGATGTGCACGGCTTGTTTCTGAGCGGGATGATCGCCAGGCTGGCGGACACCGAGCGGCGCATCGGCATGAGCGGTACGAAGGAGCTCAACGCGCTGTTTATGGACGAAACGGCGCCGCCGCTTGGCCGTCACGTAACGGAGAGGTACCTGGGGGTGCTGCGGCCGCTGGGTATCGTGCCTGCTGAGCGGCGGATGACGCTGGCCGTGCCGGAGGAGGCCGCGCGGGTGGCCGAGGGTCTGCTGGGCGAGCTGGCTTTGCCCCGCGGGGGGCGGCTGGCGGTGCTGGTGCCGGGGACGACGTGGCCGGCAAAGAATTGGCCGGCGGCTTTGTTCGCGCGAACCGCCCGGCTGTTGGCCGGCGATTTTTCCGTGGTGCTGTGCGGCGGCCGGGCGGAGGTGCCGGTGACGAGGGAGATAGCCGCGGCGGCCGGCGTGCCGGTGGCGAACGCGGCAGGCCGGACCGGACTGCTGGAACTGGCCGCGTTGCTGGCGAAGGCGGCGGTGGTGGTGGCGGGAGATACCGGACCGCTGTATATGGCGGCTGCTGTGGGGACGCCGACGGTGGGTATTTTCGGACCGACCGACCCGGCTCGGCTCGCCCCGCCGGGGGGGGAAGAACGCCATCGTGGTCAGCCCGCAGGCGTGTTCGTCCTGTTACAGGAAAGCGTGTCCCAGGGGAGGAGCCGTGTGTATGAGCGGTGTGACGCCCGAGCAGGTCGTCAGACAGGTGTACAGGGTTGCCGCGCCGCTGCCGGTGCGGTCCTCGCCGGGAGAGGAACGGCGCCCGGACATAGCGGGCCGGGGCGTCTATGTGCCCCGCCTGCGGTAGGTTGTCTGCGGATTGCGCCTTGTCTGCCTGTCTGGTATCATTATTGACAGATAAGGTATAATGAGCCTTTTAAAGCCGAAGGAGGCTGCATGATGGCGGAAGATGTCAGGCAGGCCCTGGTCGCGGCGGTGAGGGAGCGGGGCGGCGAACTTGCGGCGATCTGTTCGCACTTGGTGCGAATCCCGAGCGAGAATCCCCCGTCCGATACCCGCGCGGTGGCCAAGGCCGTCGGCGAGATACTGGGCAAGGTGCCGGGGGTCGAGCTTTCCTACCCGACGCAGGAGGAGCCGGTGGTCAACCTCGTGGCCAGGATCAGGGGCGGGCGGCCGGGCAGGCGGCTGGTTTTCAACGGCCACCTCGATACGTTCCCGGCCGGGGACAGGGAGGCCTGGACGGTGGATCCCTTCGGCGGGGAGCTTGTCGGCGACCGCCTGTACGGGCGGGGAGCAGCGGATATGAAGGGCGGGATAGCGAGCTATCTCCTGGCATTCATGCTGCTTGCCGGCTGCCGCGAAGCGTGGCCGGGGGAACTGGTGATCACGCTGGCCGGCGATGAGGAGAGCATGGGGGTGCTGGGTACTAAGTACCTGCTTGACACTGTGCCTCATGCCACCGGTGACGCGATGATATCCGGGGATATCGGCACATCGAGGGTGCTGCGCTTCGGTGAAAAGGGGCTGCTGTGGTTCGAGCTGGCGGCTGTTGGCAAGGCCGGGCACGGCGCTCATGTCCATAGAGGGATCAACGCCATCGACCGCCTGGTGGACGGTATGGCGAAGCTGAAAGCGGCGCTCGAGGGCATGCCGGCAGCCGAGCCTCCCGAGGTCGCCGCCGCGATCGCCGCCGCGGGGCCGCTGTCGGAGTCGTTGTCGGGGAGCGGGGAGACGGAGGTTCTCCAGCGGGTGACGGTGAACTTCGGGATGATCGAGGGCGGGACGTCGCCCAACCTGATCCCGGCGGCCGCGGTTACGCGCGGCGATATAAGGATTCCGGCCGGGGTCACGCTGGCCGAGGTGGAGGCGAAGGCGCAAGCTGTCGTCGGCCCGCTGGACGGACTGGCTTTTAAAACAGTCCGTTCCTGGGCGCCGAACTGGTCCGACCCCGGCCATGAGATTTTCACGCTGACGGCACAGAATTGCCGCGCGGTGTGGGGACAGGAGGTCGTCACGAACATGCGGGTGGGGGCTTCGGATTCCCGGTTATACAGGCTGCTGAAGAATGTGCCTGCCGTTAACTGCGGGCTTCACGGCTATAATCTTGGCGGCCCCGACGAGTATATCGAGGTCGAGGACCTGATGAAGCTGGCGACAATCCATACCCTGACCGCCTACGACTATTTGCGCAATCCCGGGTGATGACGAAAATTGGCTCCCGATGGCCGTCACGAGTGGTGGCGGCCGTTCTTTTGTTTCATTATGCGAGATACCGATATACACAGATAAATGTATACAAAAAACATTCATTGAGTGCATAGACAGAGGAACAAAATATCTGTATATTATACAATAGTTACATTTTTTTTGGTTTGAGAGGTGGACTTATGGATAAGATTAACGATGTTCTCGGGACAGTCAACAGGGGTAACCGGCTTGAGTCGGGGCTGTGTTCGCTGTGCCGGGCCGATTGCCAGGGAAAGTGCGAAACCTGGCTGTCGAGTATCCGCGGGAGAAAGATGCTTTATCCGCGGGATTTCGGCGCGGTGACCGCCGGCAGCGGCAACACAACCCACTTAGGTGTGTCGTACGGCGCGCTCCGGATTCAGGGCTACAACTACGGTGCCCAGGGGCTGCCCCCGGGGCTGTCGAACTCCCAGGATGATTGCATTTTCCCCAATGTCAGCACCGAGTGCGAGTTCGGCCAGGAGGTCAAGACCAAGTGCCGGATGCCGCTGATGACGGGGGCGCTGGGGTCGACCTTTATCGCCGCTAAGTACTGGGAATCGTTCGCGATCGGCGCGGCGCTCGTCGGCATCCCGATCGTCATCGGCGAGAACGTGGTCGGGGTCGACAAGGCGTCGGTGATGGAAAACGGCAGGATCACGAAGGCGCCGGAACTCGACCGCCGCATCGACTGCTATCTGCGTTACTACGACGGCTACGGGGCGATCATCGTCCAGATGAACGTCGAGGACGCCCGTAACGGTGTCGCGAAGTACGTCATCGACAAGTACGGCGACAAAGTGGTGATCGAGCTCAAGTGGGGCCAGGGCGCGAAAGATATCGGCGGCGAAATCCAGGTGAAGGATCTCGAATACGCGACCTTCCTAAAGAACAGGGGTTATATCGTCGATCCCGATCCGACGCTGCCGGAGGTCCGGGATGCGTATAAGTTCGGGGCTATCAAGTCGTTCGCCCGCCACAGCCGGCTGGGCTACACCAATCTGTCGTCCGCCGACCAGGTCAGGGAAGATTTCATGGCGAACGTCCAGTATCTGCGCGATATCGGCTATAAGCGCATTTCGCTCAAAACCGGCTCGTACGGCATGGAAGCGCTGGCGATGGCGATCAAGTTCGCGACCGACGCCAAGCTCGATCTGCTGACGATCGACGGCTCGGGCGGCGGCACGGGGATGAGCCCGTGGAATATGATGGAGACCTGGGGCGTGCCGTCGATCATGCTTCACGCCAAGGCTTACGAGTACGCGTCCGTGCTGGCCAAGGCCGGGAATCGGGTTGTTGATATGGCGTTCGGCGGCGGCCTGGCCCGCGAAGACCAGATGTTCAAGGCACTGGCGCTGGGCGCGCCGTTTGTCAAGCTGATCTGCATGGGCAGGGCGATAATGATCCCCGGGTTCCTGGGGGCCAATATCGAGGGCGCGTTGAATCCGGAGCGCCGCAAGGCCTTGAATGGCAACTGGGAGTCCCTGCCGGCGAGCTTGAGCGATTGCGGGTCTTCGCCGCAGGAGATTTTCGCCGGCTACCAGGATGTGCAGAGGAAGGTCGGCAAAGACGGGATGAAGGATATCCCCTACGGGGCGATCGCGATTTGGACCTGTGCGGATAAACTGAACGCCGGCCTTCAGCAGCTCATGGCCGGGGCGCGCAAGTTCTCGACGGCCGAGATCGACCGCGGCGATATTGTCGCCGGCAACAGGGAAACGCAGCGGGAGACGAAGCTCCCGTTCATCACCGATGCCCTGGATGATCGCGCTTACAAGATCCTGCAAGGTTAAACGACTTCTCTTAAGCTATAGCCAAGGCGGCGGCACCTGAACGGTGCCGCCGCCTGTTTTTATCGCCGCTGGCTTCAGCCTCATAAGAAAGCTGTATGGAAGGGCGGGAGGAGTTTTCTGAAAAATGACCGAACTTGGTGGCCAAATGAAGAAAGGGAGGGGAAGGCTGTGAAGATCGCCATCGTCGGCGCCGGAGCCATGGGCAGCCTGTACGGGGGCCGTCTGGCCCAGGGCGGCGAACAGGTCTGGCTGCTTGATTCGTGGGAAGAACATGTCAGGGCGGTAAACGAGGAGGGGCTCATGATCGTTTCGCCGGAGGGCACCGTCGTGCTGCGCCTGCCGGCGACGACCCGGGCCGAGGATGTGGGGGTCGCCGATCTTGTCGTAATAATGGTGAAGGCCAACGCCACCCGCCAGGCGGCCAACGCCGCCGCCGGCCTGATGGGGCCGGATACGATGGTGCTGACGCTGCAGAACGGGCTCGGCAACGCGGAAAAACTTGCCGAGGTGCTGGGGGCGCAACGGGTGATCGTGGGCACGAACGCAATGGGGGCGATGATGCTCGGCCCCGGCAGGGTGCGCGACGGCGGCAAGGGAGCGACCCATATCGGCAAGCTGGACGGCCATGCCAGCCGCGAGGTGTACGAAATCGCCGCCACTTTTTCCCGCTCGGGGCTGTATACGACGGTGGCAAGCAATCTTCCCCAGCTGCTGTGGGGCAAGCTGGCCCTCAACGCCGCCCTCAACCCGGTATCGGCGATAACCGGCCTTACGAACGGACAGTTGGCGGAATGCGACGATTCGGTGGCTGTTATGAAGAAGGTGCTGGCCGAGGTGGAGGCGGTGGCTAAGGTCCAGGACATCCGTCTGCCGTATGACAACCCGTTGGAGCATCTGCTCGGACTGATGCGCTCCACCCGCGACAACCGCACGTCGATGCTGCAGGACATCCTCCGCAAAAGGCCGACCGAGATCGCCGCCCTCAACGGCGAGGTCATTAAGCTCGGCCAGCGGTTCGGCATCCCGACGCCGACCAACGAGACGCTGATCGAGCTTGTGAAAACAATCGAAAAGAATTACTGAACAGAGTTTTACAAACGGCTTCCGGGAAACCGGGGCCGTTTCAATTTGTGTAATATGTGCGAATATTCACAAAACCTATAACATTTCCTTATCCCACCCCCGGGAATTAGAATTACACTCCCGGCAGCCCGGCGCTGTACAATATAAAAAACCGCAGGTGAAGAAGGAGGGTATTTATGCTGCAGGATTACGGGGCCATCGCCTTGCTGATGGCGGTCGCGCTTATTTTCCCCTTCATCCCGTTGTTCGTTTCCGCTTACATCCAGACAAAGAAGCCGACGACCGAGAAGCTTTCGACTTACGAATGCGGCGTCGATACCATCGGCAAGACGTGGGTGCAGTTCAAAACCAGCTATTTCCTATACGCCCTAGTTTTCGTCGTGTTCGACATCGAGACGGTCTTCCTTTACCCGTGGGCAGTCAAGTTTCAGGTGATGGGGACGTTCGCCTTCGTGGAGATGCTGATTTTCGTGGCCATTCTTGTGCTCGGCCTTTGCTACGCCTGGCGGAAAGGAGCGCTCGAATGGCAATGACGCTGCGCCCCGCCGAGGAAAGCGCCGCGCGGGAACTCCTCCGCGAGAATTTCATCCTTACATCGCTCGACGCCGTTCTGGGCTGGGCCCGCTCCAATTCCCTCTGGCCGCTGACCAGCGGTCTCGCCTGCTGCGCCATCGAGATGATGAGCGCCGCCGCCGGCCGCTTCGACCTGGCCCGGTTCGGCTACGAGGTTTTCCGGCCGTCGCCCCGCCAGGCCGACCTGCTCATCACCGCCGGCACGCTGACCTGGAAGATGGCGCCGGTGCTCAAGCGCCTCTACGAGCAGATGCCGGAACCGAAATGGGTGATCGCGATGGGCAGCTGCGCAAGCACGGGCGGTCCTTTCGCCGATTCTTATTCCGTGGTTCCCGGGGTGGACTACGTCATCCCCGTGGATGTGTACGTGCCCGGCTGCCCACCGCGCCCCGAGGCGCTTATCGACGGCATCCTCCAGCTCAAGGCGAAGATCGCCAAACCGCAGCTCACGAGGGGAGTGATCCGCTATGGCCGCTAACATCGAGCCGGTTCTTCTCCGTTACCTCGCCGGGCTGTTTCCGCGCATCGGGTTTGGCGACCGTCCCGGGGACGGTCTGACGGTCGTGACCGCGCCGGCGGACGAGGTTTATGCCGTCCTCAAGACTCTCCGCGGCGACGAGCCCTTCCTGATGGACACGCTCGGCGACCTCACCGCCGTGGACTATCCCGACCGGCTGGAGGTTGTCTATCACCTGTATTCATCCGCCTGCGGACACAAGCTGGCGGTTAGGACGGGCGTGACGAAAGGTGCCGCCGCCCTGCCGTCGGTGACCGGCCTCTGGCCGGCGGCCGAGTTCGCTGAACGCGAAACTTATGACCTTCTTGGGGTGACGTTCACCGGTCATCCAAATCTGACCCGCATCCTTCTGCCCGAAGGTTTCGAGGGGCACCCGCTCCGCAAAGACTACAGCCTGCCGCCGCGGCCGGCGACGAGGTGACGCCATGACTACCCGCACCGAAGTCTATACCCTCAATATGGGGCCGCAGCATCCCGGCACCCACGGCGTGCTCCGCGTCATCCTCGAGCTCGACGGCGAGACGGTGGTGAGCGCCACACCCGAGCTGGGCTATCTCCACCGCGGCATCGAGAAGCTGGCCGAGAGCCGCACTTATGCGCAGATCATACCCTATACCGACCGGCTGGATTATCTCGCAGCGATGAACACCAACCTCGGCTACTGCCAGGCGGTGGAGAAGCTGGCCGCGATCGAGGTGCCGGAGAGGGCCGAATACCTGCGCGTCATCATGGCCGAACTCGGCCGCATCGCCAGCCATCTGATCTTTCTCGCCTCGATCGCCATCGATCTCGGCGGCACGACCGGGATGATGTATGCTTTCCGCGACCGCGAACGAATCCTCGATCTTTTCGACGCTGCCTGCGGCGCCCGCATGACCTTCAATTATATCCGCATCGGGGGGCTGATGGCCGATGTGGACGAGGCGTTTCTGAGCGGCGCGCGCACCTTCCTGGCCGATTTCCCGGCAATCATGGACGAGTACCATGGGCTGATTTCCGGCAACGAGATATTTTACTACCGCCTTAAGGACAGTTCGGTCGTCGGGCGCGAACGGGCGCTGGCCCTCGGGCTGACCGGGCCCTGCCTGCGGGCCGCCGGCGTTGATGTCGACCTGCGCCGCGACGAGCCGTACGGCATCTATGACCGGTTCAGCTTCAAGGTGCCGGTGGGCGAAAAGGGCGATAACTGGGATCGCTACATCGTACGTATGGAGGAGATGGTGGAGAGCGCCTCGATCGTCGCCCAGGCACTGGAAAAGCTGCCAGACGGTCCGGTGATGGCCAAGGTGCCGAAGATCCTCAAGCCGCCGCCCGGCGAGGTGTATCACCGGGTTGAGAATCCCCGCGGCGAGCTGGGTTTCTATATTGTCAGCGATGGGTCGGCAAAGCCGTACCGGTTTCACGTGCGGCGGCCCTCGTTCCAGAATCTTATGGCTGTCGACGAGCTGTGCCGCGGCGGCAAGATCGCCGACGTCGTGGCCGCACTGGCGACGCTCGACCCGGTGATGGGGGAGGTGGATTGCTAGTGGACGGTGAGCATGGTGCCGCCGACTTCATTAGGATTGAGCGCGGGACGCCGCCATGGCAAGGGAGGTGCAGGGGATGCGGCCGTTAGTGGAGGAGATGATCGGCGGACCGGCCTGGCTGGCCGACCTCGCCATGATCGCCGTGCAGATCGGCGCGATCTTCGCGGTGATTATGGCATCGGCAATCGTGCTTGTGTACGCGGAGCGCAAGGTCAGCGCCTTCATGCAGATGAGGATCGGGCCCAACCGTGTCGGGCCGTGGGGCATCCTGCAGACGACCGCCGACATGCTCAAGCTCCTTTCCAAGGAGGATATAGTGCCCCGGGCCGCCGAGCGCCGCGTATGGGCGCTGGCTCCGGTGCTGCTGTTCGTGCCGGCCGTAGCCGCCTATGCGGTGCTGCCGCTGGACGCCGGGCTGGTTTTCGCCGACCTCAACATCGGCATCTTCTATTTCGTGGCCATCTCTTCGCAGGCCACACTGCCCTTTCTGATGGCTGGCTGGGCCTCGAACAACAAATACGCGCTGCTGGGCGGGATGCGTACCGTCGCCCAGATGATAAGCTATGAGATTCCCCTGGTCTTTTCCCTGCTCGGCGTGGTGATGCTGACAGGCTCGATGAAGATGAGCGATATCGTCGGCGCGCAGCGGGACTTTTGGTTTATCCTCATCCAACCGGCGGCGTTCCTGGTGTACGTCATCGCCGCGACCGCCGAGACCAACCGCACCCCGTTCGATCTTGTCGAGGCCGAGTCGGAGATCATCGCCGGTCCGTTCACCGAGTACAGCGGGATGCGCTGGTCGCTGTTCTTTCTCGCCGAGTACGCCAACCTGGTAGCCGTGTCGGCCATCGCCGCGACTGTGTTCCTCGGCGGCTGGCAGGGGCCCTGGCTGCCCGGCTGGCTGTGGTTCACCGCCAAGGTTGTGATGATGATTTATGTCTTCATGTGGTTTCGCTGGACCTTCCCCCGCATCAGGGTCGACCAGCTGATGTCCTTCGGCTGGAAGGGTCTGCTGCCCCTCGCCCTGGTCAACGTCGTCGTAACCGGGATAGGAATCTATATCGCGCAGCAGTGGAGGGGGTAACGAATGATCGGCAGAGGACTCGTCAAGGGGATGTCGATAACGCTGAGGCGGTTTTTCGATCGCCCCAACACGGTGGAATATCCCGAGAAGAAGATTCCTATGACGCCCCGCTTCCGCGGCGGCAGCCTCGTTCTCGACCGCGGCCGGTGCATCGCCTGCGGCCTGTGCGCCATGGCCTGCCCGAACGCGGTGATCGACATGGCGGCGGAAACGGGTGAGGATAAGAAGAAACGCCTCACCGCCTACACGTACCATGCCGGCCTGTGCCTGTTCTGCAACGTGTGTCTCGAGGCCTGCCCGGTGCAGGCTCTGTCCTGGTCGCAGGATTACGAAGCTGCCTGCTACCGGCGCGAAGGCCTGAGCACCGACTGCCTGGCCGCGGACCAAAGGGGGGATAAGGTTGGCTAGCGTTGCTGCGTTCTATCTGTTGGCGGCAGTGGTGCTGGCTGCCGCCGCCGGGGTGGTGTTCAAACGCAACCTCGTCCACAGCGCCCTGCTGCTCGCGGTCACATTCATCGGCGTGGCCGGGCTATACATCCTGCTGGCCGCCGACTTTCTGGCCGCCGTCCAGTTGCTCGTCTACAACGGCGCCGTCGCCGTCATCGTCGTCATCGGCGTCATGCTCACCCAGAAGGGGGATATGAAGAACAGCAACCCGCCCAACAGGATGGGCCGCGGCCTGCTGGTCGTCGTCGTGCTCCTTGCCGCCGGTATGCTGGCGGCCGTGCTGACGACAAAATGGCCGGTCGTGGCCCAACCGCCGCCCGGAGAAACGGCGGGCGCGATTGCCGGGCTGCTGCTCGGCGAGTTCGCCATCGCCTTCGAGGCGGCGGCCGTCCTGCTGCTGGCGGCGATGATCGGCGCCATCATCCTGGCTAGAGGAGGGGAGAACCGTGGCAGCCATCGGACTTGAGCACTACCTGACCGTCGCCGCACTGCTGTTCTGCCTCGGTGTCTACGGCCTGCTTACCAAGCGTAATCTTGTGGCCATCCTCATGTCGATCGAACTGATGCTCAACGCGGTAAACCTGAACATGGTGGCGTTCTCGCGGTTCATCACCCCCGACGCGTTCGTCGGCCAGCTGTTCGCGGTATTCACGATAACGGTCGCCGCCGCCGAGGTCGCCGTCGGCCTGGCCCTGATATTCAGCATATACCGCGACCGCGCCACCACCAGCACCGAAGAGCTGGACTGGATGAAGTGGTAAGGGAGGGGAGGCAATGATGAATATATTTGATACCGCGCTCCAGCTGTCGTGGCTTATCCCCGTCCTGCCGGCGGCCGCTTTCATCGTCATCATGGCCGTTTTCCGGGCAAGCAACTTCTTCAGCGCCGCCGCCGCTATCGCGGCGATGGCCGCGTCGTTCCTGCTGTCGCTGGGCGTGGCGGCCAAGACGCTCCTGGCCGGCTTCACCCGCGATAATCCCTTCGTGCTCAAAGTTACCTGGTTCGAGGTGCCCGGCCTCCACATCGACATGGGCGTGCTCATCGATCCCCTGTCGGCGCTGATGATCGTCGTCGTGACACTGGTGGCGCTGCTTGTCGAGATATACTCCCTCGGCTATATGCACGGCGACGGCGGCTTCCCGAGGTTTTTCGCCTTTCTGTCGCTGTTCGGGGCGTCGATGCTCGGGCTGGTCGTGGCCGTCAACTTCCTGCAGATGTTCGTTTTCTGGGAGTTGGTGGGGCTGAGTTCCTACCTGCTGATCGGCTACTATTTTTATAAGATTTCGGCCCGCGAGGCGGCCAAGAAGGCGTTCATCACGACAAGGGCGGGCGATTTCGGCCTGCTGCTCGGCATCCTGGCGCTGCAGATAATGTTCGGTACCCTCGATTTCGCCAGTCTCGACACGCTCATCCCCAAGTATGTGAAAGAGTATGGCGATGCGGTCCTGACGGTCGTCGCCCTGCTGATATTCCTCGGGCCGGTGGGTAAATCGGGCCAGTTCCCCCTCCACGTATGGCTGCCCGACGCCATGGAAGGCCCCACGCCCGTTTCGGCGCTTATCCATGCGGCGACGATGGTCGTGGCCGGGGTGTATCTGGTGGCCCGCGCCTATCTGCTGTTCCACACCCTGCCCTCAGCGCTGGCAGTTGTCGCCTGGGTGGGCGGCTTCACCGCCTTCTTCGCCGCCGCCATCGCCCTGACGCAGCGGGAGATCAAGCGCATTCTCGCTTATTCGACCGTCAGCCAGCTCGGGTATATGATGCTCGCCCTCGGCGTCGGCAGCCTCACCGCCTCGATGTTCCACCTCATGACCCACGCTTTCTTCAAGGCGCTGATGTTCCTGGCGGCCGGCTCGGTGCTGCATGCCCTCCACGACCGGGCCGACATCTTCGCCCTCGGCGGCCTGAAGAAATACATGCCGCTGACGTGGGCGGCGATGGGCATCGGCGTGCTGGCCATCGCAGGCATCCCGCCGTTCGCCGGCTTTTTCTCCAAGGACGAGATCCTCGCCGCCGCAGCGGGCGTAAGCCTGCCGTTGTTCGCGCTGGCGACGCTCACCGCCGCGATGACCGCCTTTTACATGGCGCGGATGTTTTTCGCCGTATTTTACGGTCAGCCGCGCTGGGACGAGGCGCATGAGCACCCCCACGAGGGCCCGTGGCCGATGCGCGCGGTGCTCGTTGTTCTGGCCGCGCTAGCCGTCACGAGCGGGGCCGCCGGCTACTTCCTGCATTTCGGGGAATGGGTCCGGTTCGGCCCGCCCCATCACGCCGGCATCGACTGGGCGATCGCCGGCACTTCGACGGCGCTGTCCGTACTGGCCATAGGCGCGGCGTGGCTGCTCTACGGCTCGGGCCGCTGGTCGCCGGACACGGTGGCGGCAAAAGCGGGGCCGCTCTATACCCTCAGTTTCCATAAATTCTATGTCGACGAACTGTACCTGTGGTTCGACCGCACCGTCGTCGACAGCCTGGGCCGCATTTTGGCCTGGTTCGACATCAAGGTGGTCGACGGCGTGGTCAACGGCTGCGGCCGGCTGGCCGAGGCGGGTGGAGACAGGCTCCGCCGGCTGCAGACCGGCCAGGTTCAGCATTATGCGTTAATTTTCTTCGCCGCCATCTTTCTGCTGGTTGTGTGGATGGCGGCTGCCGGACCCGCGGCCGCCAAGGCTGCCGCCCTGTGGGGAGGTGCAGGATTGTGAGCGCAGGTTTCCCCATCCTAACGACAATCCTCGTCGCCCCCGTTCTCGGGGCGCTGGCCATCGTCCTCCTGCCCCGCGAAGCCCGCCAGACGGTCAAATACGTCGCCGCCTTCGCCATGGGCACAGCTCTGATGCTAGCTCTGTACTGCTATTTCGCCTATGATTTCGTCCGCGGCGGCATGCAGTTCACCGAAAGTGTGCCGTGGGTGCCGGAGCTGGGCGTAACTTACGCCATGGGGGTCGACGGCCTATCGCTGCCGATGGTCCTGCTCACCGCCCTCATCGGCTTCTCGGCCGTGTTCTCTTCCTGGGGGACTGAGGAGAGGGTCAAGGAGTTCTTCGTCCTCCTCCTCCTCCTCTTGATAGCCGGCGTCGTCGGCACTTTCCTGACCCGCGACCTGTTCATTTTCCTGCTCTTCTACGAGCTTGTCGTCATTCCCATCTACATCCTCGTCATCCTGTGGGGGTCGAGCAAGCGGGTGACCAAGGAGTACGCAGGGATGAAGCTGACGATATATCTGCTCGTCGGCTCGGCTTTTCTGCTCGTCGGCGTGCTGGCCCTGTATATCCAGGCTTACCCGCCGGGCGAGCGCACATTCCTCATGGAGGGGCTGGCCGCGGCCGCCGCCCTCGGGCACCTGCCCGAGAGCTTCCAGGTGCCGGTGTTCTTTCTGCTCCTGCTGGGGTTCGGCTCGCTCATCTCGATGTGGCCGTTCCACAGTTGGTCGCCGGACGGCTACGCCGGCGCGCCGACAGCCGTGTCGATGATCCACGCCGGGGTGCTGAAGAAGATCGGCGGCTACGGCCTCATCCGCCTCGGCATCGCCGTCCTGCCCCTGGGCGCCAAGTACTGGGCGCCGGCCATCGCCGCCCTCGGGGTGGTCAATGTCCTCTACGCCGCCTTTATCGCCATCTCGCAGCGCGACCTGAAGTATGTCGTCGGTTACTCGTCCGTTTCCCACATGGGCTTCGTGCTTATCGGCATCGCCGCGCTGAACGTCGTCGGCATAAGCGGCGCCGTTGCCAATATGTTCGCCCACGGCGTGATGAGCGCCCTGTTCTTCGCCCTGATAGGCTACCTGTACGGGCAGACCCACACCCGCAACATGGATGAACTCGGCGGCCTCGCCCACCAGATGCCGTACGCCGCCACCGGGCTGATGCTGGCGGGCATGGCGTCCCTCGGGCTCCCCGGCCTTATCAGCTTCGTCCCCGAGTTCACCATCTTCGTCGGCGCTTTCGCCCGTTTTCCCGTTCTCAGCGTGCTGGCCGTCGCCGGCATCGTCCTGACGGCGCTTTATACGCTGCGGTTGTTGGCCAACGTGCTCTTCGGACCCCGCCAGGTCAGGTTCGATCACCTGCCCGACACCGGCGGACCGGCGCTCGTGCCCCTCGTCGTCCTGGGCGCCGTACTCGTAGTCTTCGGTGTTTTCCCCGCGTTGCTGATGAAGATGGCCGGCAGCGGGGTGGCCCCCCTGGCCGCCATCCTCGACGGCATCGCTCTGGCGGCGAGGATGGGAGGTGGACTGTGATGGACCTGAGTTTGCTGACAACCGAGATCGTGACCGTGGCGCTTGCCTGTTTCGTGGTCGCGCTCGACCTGCTCATGCCGGCCGGGGAGCCGCGCCGCGCCCTCGGTTATCTTACTCTGCTCGGGCTGGCGGGCATATTCGTCCACGCCTTCACCCAGTATGGCTTGAACGCGAGCCTCTACGGAGGCATGTTCCGTGTCGACGATTACGCCGTGTTCTTCAAGCAGGTTTTCCTGGCCGCCTATATGCTGACAATACTGTTCTCCGTGCGCACCGCCGACGGATTCGCGCCTTACACCGGCGAGTTTTACGGGCTGATGCTCTTCTCGCTCGCCGGCATGATGGTGATGGCGTCGGCCAATGACCTCGTGACCCTGTTCGTCGGCATGGAGCTGATGACGATCACCTTCTTCGTCCTCGTCGGCTTCAACCTCGGCGACGGCAAGTCGAGCGAGGCCGGGGTGAAGTACCTTATCCTCGGCGCGGCGTCGACCGCCGTTCTGCTCTATGGCATGAGCCTGATTTACGGCTATACCGGGACGGTTGTCCTGCCGGAAATCGCCGCCCGCCTGTCGGCCTCCCCGGCCGCTCTCGTCGGCATCGTCTTCTTCCTGGCTGGGTTCGCTTTCAAAATCGCCGCCGTGCCTTTCGGAATGTGGGTGCCTGATGTCTACGAGGGCGCCCCCGTGCCGATAACCGCCCTGCTGGCGATGGCGTCGAAGGCGGCGTCGTTCGCGGTCCTGACCCGCGTTTTTCTGACAGCCTTCGCGGATGCGCCCTACAACTGGCCGCTGATAATCGCCTGGCTCGCGGCGGCCAGCATGATTGCCGGCAACCTGGCCGCCATTCTCCAGACCAACGTCAAAAGGCTGCTGGCCTACTCGTCGATCGCCCAGGCCGGCTACCTGCTGACCGGGCTGGTGGCCGCCGGCCCGGATGGCGTAAAGGGGATCATTTTCTACACCGCCCTGTATGTTTTCGCTTCCGCCGGCGCGTTCGCCGTCGTGGCGGCGGTGAGGGACGAGACCGGCTCGGACGATATCGCCGCCTACCGCGGGCTGGCGCGCAGCTCGCCCCTGCTCGCGGCGGCGATGACGGTGGCGCTGCTTTCAATGGCCGGCATTCCGCCGCTGGCCGGTTTCGTCGGCAAGCTCTACCTTTTCCTCGCCGTCCTGGAGAAGGGCTGGTTCTGGCTGGCCCTCCTCGGCTTCGTAATGTCGATGGTATCGGTTTATTACTATCTATTGGTCGTCAAAGCCATGTATCTCGGCGAACCGGCGGGAGCGCCCACGGCGGACGGCTGTGCCGCGCTCCGCTGGGCGGCGCTGGCCAGCCTGGCCCTCACGGTGCTGTGCGGCGTATATCCCACGCCGCTCGCCGCCCTCGCCAGCCGCGTGGCGCAGAATTTCTTCCAGTAGCGCTCGCCTGGAGCGAAAGGAAAGACCCCCGCGTAATGGCGGGGGTCTTTCTTGGCTTAAGGGTAAAGCTGTGAGCCGCTATTGGGCGAGGACCTCCTGCCAGGTGGTCACCGGCCAGGCGGTTTTGAACAGCTGCTCGACGGCCGGTTTGGCCTTGGCGCGGATGGCGGCGGCGTCAGGGGTGGAGATAGTCATGCCGGCGGCTTTCAGCTGGGCCAGGAGGTTATTTTCGTTTGTCTTGGTTTTGGCGGTGGCCCATTCGCAGGCTTTGGCCATGGAGTCCATGACCAGCTTGCGGTCAGCGGGAGACAGTTTGTCGCTGGCGGTTTTGTTCATCATGACCCAGCCGACGGCAACCAGGTGGTTGGTGATGCTGAGGTCGGACTGGACTTCGTGGAGCTTGAAGGATACGATCTGGGGCAGGTCGCCCTCCGAGGCTTCGGCCCGCCCGTCTTTAAGGGCCTGGTAGAGGTCGGGGAGGGTTATGGGTACCGGTTCGGTGCCGAGTTCTTTCCAGACGGCGATCCAGGTGGGGACGACCGGCAGACGGAGTTTAAGGCCGACCAGGTCGTCGGGCCTGAGGAGGGGGCTGTTGGAAGTGGTCTGGCGCAAGCCGCGGAAGACGGTGCCCATCGATACCATGCTGCCGTTCTTGACGATCTGGTCTTTGGCTTTTTGGCCGAGGGGGCCGTTCCAGACGCGGACAAAATGCTCATAGTCTTTTATCACGTAAGGAGCGTTGAAGAAAAAGTACTGGGGCGAGAAGACCTCAAGCGGCCGTCCGCCGGTCAGCTGAATGTCGACCGTTCCCTTGGAACACTGGATGTTCACGTCTTCCTCCGATGCCTGGGCGACGATGAGCTGGACGGCGATTCTCCCTTTGCTGTCGGTTTCGACGATCGCTTTGAATTTTTCGCCGGCGTCGGCGAGGATGTGGCCGGGCTTGAACGGGGTGGCCACCTTGAGGACTGTCTGGTCGGCGGCCGCGGCGGAAAGAGAGCCAAAAGCAAACAGCAACACGAAGCACAGGGCAAAGATACGGGCTGCGTTTCTCATTTTTAATTCTCCCTTTCATAATTTTTCAGGTCGCTAATCACTGCGAGGCAAGCGATAGTAGCCTAAGAAAATTTTACCTAAAATTCATTAAATTTACAATAGTCTGATTTCGCGGAGTGTGCGAAAACAGTTTTCATATTGTGAAAATTTATTTCTTGTCCATGGTTTCGGCAGGCAATCGCCAGCACATGTAGTATTTATTTAGATGGAATAATATGCCGGAGCTCTCCGGGGCAAGCGTGCGTTTGCCGATCAATCAGAAGGGATGATTGTTTATGGCCATGATTACGAAGGAAAATTTGCCGCAGGCGGTCGAACGGGCTTTAGCGGCTGCACCGGTCACCGATCTGCACACCCATATCTTTGCGGAGGGGTTCGGCGACCTGCTGCTGTGGGGCGTGGACGAGCTGGTCACTTATCATTACCTGATCGCGGAGAACTTCCGCTATACCGGCATGCCGTACGAGCGGTATTTTGCGCTGAGCAAGAAAGAGCAGGCGGAAATGATCTGGCGGAACCTGTTCAGCGAGAATTCGCCGGTCAGCGAGGGCCAGCGGGGCGTTCTCACCGTGCTGGCGAAGCTCGGCCTTGACGTAGGTTCGCGCAATCTGGCCTCTTTCCGGGAGTTTTGCGCTTCCTTCACCCCGGGTCAGTTTATCGACAAGGTCTTCGCTATTTCCGGCGTCAAAGCGGTCGTGATGACGAACGACCCCTTCAACGCCAAAGAGCGTGCCGTGTGGCTGGGAGGCGGCTATGACGACCCCCGCTTCCTGGCGGCACTGAGGATCGACCCGCTGCTCAACGGGTACGACCAGTCTCACCTGCTGCTGCGCGAGTGGGGCTACGACGCAGATAAGAGACTCGACCGCAAGAGTGTCGAGGAGGTCAAACGCTTCCTGCGTGACTGGATCAAGCGGATGAAGGCGATGTACATGGCCGTGTCCCTGCCGCCGTCGTTCATGGTGCCCGAGGATTCGCTCCGGTCGCGGCTTGTCGAGGAGTGCGTGATACCGGTTTCACAAGAGCTCGATGTCCCGTTCGCGATGATGATCGGCGTCAACAAGCTCGTCAACCATAAACTGGGCGATGCCGGCGATTCGGTGGGCAAGAGTTCCGTACGGCCGGTGGAATACCTGTGCGAGAAGTATCCCGACAACAAGTTCCTTGTCACGATGCTGGCGCGCGAAAACCAGCACGAGCTGGCGGTGACGGCGCGCAAATTCCGCAACCTGCTGGTGTTCGGCTGCTGGTGGTTCCTGAACAACCCGTCGCTCATCGAGGAGATAACGCGCATGCGCATGGAACTGCTAGGCCTTAGTTTCGTGCCCCAGCATTCGGACGCCCGTATTCTCGACCAGCTGATTTACAAGTGGGACCATTCGCGGAAGATCATCGGCAAGGTTATGGTCGATAAGTACGGCGATCTGCTCGCGACCGGCTGGAAGCTCGACGAGGCGGAGCTGAAGCGCGACGCCGAGGGCCTGATGGGGGGCAACTTCTGGCGGTTCCTAGGCAAGACGCCGCTGTAAGAGGGCGGCAGACAGGCAAATATTTTCTCCGCTGGAAGGAAATCCAACATACTGACAGAATTATCAAATAATAATAGTTTCGCCTTGACCCATTAATTTGAGGAGGGGAACTGTAATGCGTAAACTCGTTGTGATCCTGGCTTTCCTGCTGGCGATGTCCCTGGTTCTTGCCGGCTGCGGCGGCCCGGCGGCGCAGAAGGCCGAGGCGCCCAAGTATCCGACCAAGGCGGTGGAAATCATCATTCCCTGGGATGCCGGCGGCGCGACCGATGTGCTGTTCCGCGCCCTTGGCAACGTCTTCCCCAAGTATGCCGACAACCAGCAACTGATCGTAAAGAACGTCCCCGGCGGCGGTGCGGCCATCGGCTACACCGAGGCCATGAAGTACAAGGGTGACGGCTACGGGATCGTGGCGGCCGCATCGCCGATGGTCTCCAAAATCCATATGAGTGCGGTGAAGTTTGATATCAATACATTCGCCCCCGTGATCCTGATCGCCGACAATCCTTGCATGATCATGGTTCACAAGGATTCCCCCTATAAGGATCTCAAGGAACTGCTCGCCGACGCCAAGAAACGCCCCGGAGCGGTGACTGTCGGCAACGGCGGCTCGGGCGGCGGCACCCACCTGGCGGCCCTGGCTTTCGAACACTTCGTCGGCGATGTCAAGTTCAAACATGTGCCTTTCCAGGGCGGCGGGCCGCAGATCACCGCCGTGCTGGGCAAACATGTCGATGCGGTTATGGTGTCGGCGCCTGAAGGCGTTCCTCAGGCCCATGCCGGTCAGCTGCGCATCCTCGGCGTCTTCGGCGAAAAACGCCTGGCCAAATTCCCGAACGTGGCCACCGCCAAGGAGCAGGGCGTAGACTTCAAGTTCACCATGTGGCGCGGTGTGCTGGCGCCCAAGGATACCCCCCCGGCAATCGTGAAGCAGATGCACGATATCTTCAAAAAGACTATGGAAGATGCGGCATTCAAGGCTAGGGCCGAAGAGCTGAGCGTCGACCTGAAGTATCTGGGTGTCGAGGATTTCGGCAAATTCCTCAAGGCCGAAGATGAGCAATATATGAACCTCATCAAGAAGGCGAAATTGGGCGACCGCTACAAATAAGTCGTCCCGGCTGTGTATTGCGATAAAGGGGCCTTCGGGTCCCTAATTTTTTGAAGGGACAGGAGATTATGAACAGGATCGACGAAATCAATATCAAACATCAGCGGTTGGCCGCCCTGATGGCGGCGAAAGGTTACAGCGCCGTCCTGCTGAAAAAACAGCCCAATTTCTCCTGGTTTACTGCCGGCGGACGCAACATGGTCGGGATAGCCACCGAGATGGGGGTGACCTCGCTGCTCGTCACCAAAGACGCCCGCTACTGTATCGCCAACAAGATAGAGGCGGCGCGGATGATGGACGAGGAGGGTCTTGCCGATCTGGGCTTCAAACTGCTCGAACATGGGTGGCACGAGGACAAGGAGGCCGAGCTTGTTGGCAAGGTCGTGGGCGATTTGGGCTCCGTGGCCGCCGATACTGGTTTCGCGTCCTGCACGAACGCCGACGGCGAGCTCAAAAAACTCCGCTATTCGCTGACCGAAAGCGAGATCGAACGCTACATGTTTCTGGGCGAGAAGCTGTCGGCGGTGATCGAGAAAGTGATGCTCGGCATCCGGCCGGGAGACAAGGAGTGCGAAATCGCCGGCCGCGTCGGCCCCGATCTCTGGAAGGAACTCATTGATCCGACGGCGATCATGGTCGCCTCTGATGAGCGTATTTATCAGTACCGCCACCCCCTCGCGACCGACAAAATGGTCAAACGTTATGTTATGGTGTGCATCAACGCCCGCTATAAAGGGCTGATAACCACTGTCACCCGCATGCTCCACTTCGGCAGGCCGGACGCGAAGCTGGCGCAGCAGTTCCTCGACAACAACGAGGTGGAGTGCCGCATGATCGCGGCGACGAAACCGGGCGCCCCGGCGGTCGACGCGTTCAACGCCGCGCTGGCCGCCTACCGGGAGTTCGGCGTCGCGGACGAGTGGCGGCTCCATCACCAGGGCGGCTCGATGGGCTATTACGGACGCGACTACAAAGTGACCGCCCAGACGACGGAGATCGTAGCCGAGAACCAGGCTTTCTGCTGGAACCCGTCTATCACCGGCACGAAGACCGAGGACGGGTTCATCGCGACAGCGGGCGGCCCGCTGATGATCACCAGGCCGGTGATCTATCCCCGCATAAAGTCGACGGTGGGCGGGGTGGATTTTGTCAGACCCGGCATGCTTGTCATTGATTAGGAGGAGAGACGATGGCACCTTTAGGTGTGGCAATAGTCGGCCCCGGTATGGTGGCCAACACGCATGTCACCGCCCTGCAGGCGATACCGGCGGCGCGCATTTCCGGAGTCTACGGGCGCAACCCGGCGTCAACGGCCGAGTTCGCCGCCAAGTACGGACTTAAGGCGTTCAAATCGTACGAGGAGGCGCTGGCGGACAAGGAGACGGATGTCGTCAGCATCTGCCTGCCGCCTGGCATGCATGTGGATTTCGGCCTCCAGGCCGCCGCTGCCGGCAAGCACCTGATCCTTGAAAAACCGATGGATATCAGTGTGGCCAAGGCCCGCAAACTTATCGAGGCATACCGGGCGGCGAAGCTCACCCTGGCGGTGATTTTCCAGAACCGCTTCACGCCCGCGGCCCAACGGGTGAAAGCGGCGCTCGACGCCGGACTGTTGGGCGACCTCATTCTCGGCGACGCGTATGTGAAGTGGTACCGCACGCCCCAGTATTACGCCAGCAACGCCTGGCGCGGCACGTGGAGCGTGGAGGGCGGCGGGGCGCTGATAAATCAGGCCATCCATACCATCGATCTGCTGCAGTGGTTCATGGGCGGAGTGAAGAGTGTGGCCGGGATGACCCGCACGTCCATCCACAGGATCGAGACCGAGGATCTGGGGGTCGCGGCGGTGGAATTCTCCTGCGGCGCCCTGGGGGTGATCGAAGGGACGACAGCCGTTACCCCCGGCTACAAGGAAAGGATAGAGATCCACGGCACTAAGGGCTCTTTAACCATAACGGGCGGCCTGGTGACCGAGTGGCAGGTCGAGGGCTGCCGGGCGGAAGACTACCTGGATGCCGTGAAGGTGTCCTACGGGGCGACAAATTCGCCGGCCATCTCCGACGTCAATCACCGCGCCCAGATGGAGGATATCATCACAGCTATCGGGCAGGGCCGCGATCCGCTGGTGACGGGCGAAGAGGGCATCAAGTCGCTGCAGATCGTGCTGGGCATATACGAATCATCCCGCGAGGGGCGGAAAATAACGCTGACATAAGGATTATCGGGAGGCAATATGAAAAAGTGGCAGCGAAGAGCGGCCCTGGCCTTCTTTGTTATCGCTGCGGGCGCAGCCGCTAAAGCGGTCGATATCGGCTTCGGCAGTTTCGACGCTCCGGGGCCGGGGTTCTTCCCCTTTTGGCTGGCGGTGCTGCTGGCCGTCGTAGCCGTCGTTTACTATGCAAGCAACCGCGAAGCGGACGCTGCAGCCCAGCCGCCGATGGCGGCCGGCCGTTTCCGGCGTCCCGCTATCGCGGCGGTTATCATTCTGCTTTATACGCAGGCACTTGACTTCCTGGGCTTCGCGACGGCTACATTCTTCCTGTTCGGCGCCTGGCTGAGAGGCGTCGAACAGGAGCGGTGGCCGAAAGTGGGCCTGGTGGCGGTTATCGGCACGGTCGCGGTCTACGTTGTTTTTGCCGTCCTGCTGCATCTGTCGCTGCCGCGCGGACTGCTGATCTGAGGAGGGCGGACGATGACCGAGATACAGTCTCTTATGCAAGGCTTCGCTCTCGCGGTGACGCCGGAGAACCTGATGTTCGGTTTCCTGGGGGCGGTACTGGGCACGGCCGTTGGCGTGCTGCCCGGACTGGGGCCGGCGGCCACGATTTCGCTGCTGCTGCCGCTTAGTTACGCGCTGGGATCGCCGCTCACTTCGATAATCATGATGGCGGGTATCTATTACGGTGCAATGTACGGCGGCTCGACGACCTCGATCCTCTTGAACATGCCGGGCGAAGCGGCGTCGGTGGTGACGTGCATCGACGGTTATCAGATGGCCAAGAAGGGCCGGGCCGGAGCCGCGCTTGGCATGGCGGCCGTCGGCTCGTTCTTCGCCGGGACGGTCGGCATCATCGGCCTGTCGTTCATCGCGCCGCCATTGGCAAGGTTCGCCCTGAACTTCGGCCCCGCCGAGTATTTTTCCCTCACCGTCCTCGGGTTGATGCTGGCGGCTTATTTGTCCGGCCGCTCGATCATCAAGGGGGTGCTGATGGTCGTTTTCGGCCTGCTGCTCGCGACCGTGGGCCTAGACCCGATCAGCGGCAAGGAGCGCTATACCTTCGGCACGATGATCTTGATGGACGGGCTGGATTTTCTTACACTGGCGATGGGCGTGTTCGGCATCGGCGAGATTTTCCTTAACCTCGAGGAGAAGATCAAGAACGAACTCGTGACGACGAAGATCACAAACCTCTGGCCGACGCTGGCCGACTGGGCGCGGTCGAAATGGGCCGTGCTGCGCGGCTCGCTGGTGGGGTTTTTCGTCGGCCTGCTGCCTGGCGGCGGGGCGGTCATCGCTTCGCTGGTGGCGTACGCGGTTGAGAAAAAGGCTTCGAGCGAGCCGGAGAATTTCGGGCAGGGGGTCATCGAGGGGGTCGCGGGACCGGAGTCGGCTAACAATGCGGCCGCAAGCGCGTCCTTCATCCCTATGCTGACCCTGGGCATACCCGGCAACCCGGCGATCGCGATGATCTATGCCGCTCTGCTAATCCAGGGCGTCCAGCCGGGACCCTTCCTGATCCAAGACCATCCCGACGTTTTCTGGGGCGTCATCGCCTCGATGTATATCGGCAACGTCATCCTGCTTGTGCTAAATCTGCCGATGGTCGGCCTGTGGGTTCAGATGCTGAGGATACCATACGCTATACTGGCGCCGACGGTTGTGCTGATCTGTTCGGTCGGGGTCTACAGTATCAAGAACAACGTCACCGACGTGGCGATGATGCTGATCTTCGGCGTTATGGGCTATATTCTCCGCAAGCTGGATTTCGAGCTAGGACCGCTGCTGCTGGCGTTCGTCCTCGGCGGTATTCTGGAAAAGTCGCTCAGTCAGGCGCTGCTGATTTCCAACGGCGATTTTTCCGTATTCCTTACCAGGCCCATTTCGGCCACGCTTCTCGGGGTCGTCGCGCTGATGATAATGCTGCCGCCGATCGTCTCGCTGATGCGGCGACGCCTCGGGAAAAAGAGCGCGGCCGGGTAGGTCGCCTTGGGAAGTGAGGAAATAAAAAAACGGCAGAGCCGCCGAAGCGGTCTGCCGTTTTTTTGCGCGTCAGGGAAGGGTGGCGAGAGCCTGGCTTAGCCTGGCTATACCGGTGACTATTTTCTCTTCGCACAGGCTGGCGTGGCCGAGGATGAGCTGATCGGCGAAGCCGCCGGCGTCTCTGGCGACGACGTGCTCCCTGACCGGATAGACGCGGACCCCATGGCGCTCGATGTGGCCAAGCACGGCTGGCGTGAATTCGGCACCGGCGAAAGCGGCGGTGAGGTGCAGGCCGGCCGGCCCGCTCATTATCCGGCAGTTGTCGCCGAAGCGGCGGCCAAGCTCGCGGACGACGACGGCGCGCCTGGACTGATAGGCTTTGACCATCCTGGCGATGTGGCGTTTTAGCTGGCCGGTGGCGATGAAGGAAGCCAGGGCGAGCTGACAGACGGACGATGGCTGATGGGTGGCGAACCAGCCTTGAGCGTGGAAAGCGGCAAGCAGCACGGGAGGGAGTACGACGTAGCCCAGGCGCAGGAAGGGGGCGAGCGTTTTGCTGAATGTGCCGATGTAGGCGACCTTTTCGGGGGCAAGCCCCTGAAGGGAGCTGACAGGGTTCCCTTCATAGGCGTATTCGTTCTCATAGTCGTCCTCGACGATATAGGAGCCGGTCGACCGGGCGAAGTTTATGAGCTGGATGCGTCGCTGGATGGGTAAGAGGCCGCCGGTGGGGAACTGGTGCGACGGTGTGACGAGGGTGAAGGCGGGCGGCTTGGAAGTGCAACCGGGGAGCAGCGTTGTTTGCAGGCCGTGATCGTCGAGGGGGACGGGGTCGAGTTCGCAGCCGAGGGTTGCCAGGTATCTGTAAATATCCTGGTTGACAGGGTCGCCGATGATGACCTTCTTGTTGCCGGTCAGCAGCAGTTTGGCTATCAAAGCGAGGGCCGGCGTGGCGCCAGCGGTGACGACGATTTGCTCCGGCGAGCAGGTGACGCCTCTGGTTTTGGCAAGGTAGGCGACCAGCGCCGCGCGGAGTTCCAGGCAGCCGGCCACATCGCCGTAACCCAGCGTGCGATCGGGGACCGACGCCATCGTCCTGGCGACGGTTCGCTGCCAGGCGGCGCGGGGGAAGAGGTCGAGGGCCGGCAGGCCGTGACGGAAATCAATAATGTCGGCGGATGGCCCGAGGTCGGGAAGAGCGGTCGGCTGCGGCAGCGGCGGGCGGCTGAGGCGGGCGCCCTGGGCCACGAAAGTGAAGGCGCCCTGGCGGCTTTCGATGAAGCCTTCGGTGCGGAGCAGTTCGTAAGCTTCCATGACGACGTTGCGCGAGATGCGGTAGTGGGCGGCAAGCTTCCTGGTCGCGGGCAAGTTTTCGTACTCCTTCAGGCGGCCGTCGAGGATCCTTTGCCGTATTTCGCCGTAGAGCTGCCTGATGAGGGGGAGTTTGGCCGTGCGGTCGAGCGCCAGTGTATACATCGCCGTCACCTCGCAAAAATTGGTACTATTGATTTTGCGGAAAATTGGCACTACACATATCCAATTCCTGGTGTTATTTTATTATGTGAGGGGATAATCGTAAAGGAGAATCTCATTATGATAAGGATATTAGGTATCGTGGGCAGCCCGCGGCGCGGCGGGAACACCGATATTCTCGTCGAGCGCGTTCTGGCCGGAGCACGGGAGGCCGGCGCCAACGCGGAAACCGTTTACCTCGGCGGTCTCACGGTGAAGGAGTGCGACGGCTGCCACGCCTGCTGGCAGGGCCGCGAGTGCACGAAAAATGACGATATGAATGCGTTGTACCGGGCGATTAACGACGCCGATGCGCTGGTGCTGGGTACGCCTGTGTACTGGTACGCTCCTACGGCGCTTATGAAGGGGTTCGTGGACCGGCTCGTTTATTATAACTGCGACCGTAACCGCGGCGGTGTGCGCGGCAAAAAGGCTGCAGTCGTCGTTCCGTATGAGGAGGACGACCAGGCCACAGCCTCGCCGGTAGTGGATTTTTTCGTCCGGTCGCTCAGGTATCTGGAGATGGAACTTGCCGGGACGGTGGTCGTCGGCGGGATGGCGCGCAAAGGGCAGGTGCTGGAGCGGGAGGACGCGCTGCTAGTTGCGGCGAAGCTCGGCCAGGAGCTTGCGTCCGGCCGTGGCACGGTGAAAGCGATTTAACGAAGGGAACGGAGTGAGGATATGCTGCAAGTTACAAGAGAGTGGCGAAATGCCTATCCTGGCGCATGTGTCGGCCTGATGACGGTCGATGGCGTCGTAAACCCCGCATTCGACGAGCGGCTGGAGGCGAGGAAAGTCGAGCTTGCGGAGATGCTGCGGGCGCAATACCGGACGCGTGAGGAGCTGCTGTCCTGCGGGGCTGTTGCCGCTTACCGGGAGTATTACAAGCGGTTCGGCAAGACTTACCCTGTTCTGCTGCAGATGGAGTCTGTCGCGTTGAAGGGCAAACCCTTCCCCCGCACGGCGGCGCTCGTCGAAGCGATGTTCATGGCCGAGGTAAAGAACGGTCTGCTGACGGCGGGCCACGACCGGGATATAGTCGAGGCGCCGCTGATACTGGATGTGGCCGCGGATGGGGAGGGTTATATCGGCATCGGCGGCAGGGAGCAGGTTACCAAGGCGGACGATATGCTGATGCGGGATAGAGCCGGCATTTTTTCCTGCGTGTTGTGCGGGCCTGACAGCCGGACACGGATAACGGCCGCCACCACCCGGGCGCTGTTCGTCGTCTACGCTCCGCCGGGGGTGGACCTGATGCTGGTCGAACGTCATCTTGACGATATTTTCGCCAACGTCAGCCTGCTGGCTCCGGCGGCGAAACCCGGGTACCGCGGGATTATAAGCTAGTGGCCCGGAGTATAAACCTGAAGGCACCTGCTAAGCAGGTGCCTTCAGGTTGTTGACAAAGTAAGACTGGTGAGAAAGGTCCAGATGCAAGGCGCACCGGAAGAGCGCGCCGCGCCGCGTACTTGGGACGTACGCAAGCAAGCGCTCTGAGGAGCAACGCCGCAGATGGGCCTTTATCGACAGTCTGAAGGCACCTGCTAAGCAGGTGCCTTCATCTTTTGTCAGGTCTTTATCAGGCCTAGCTCGATCGCTTTGGCGATCATTTTCGTGCGGCTGTTGACGTCCAATTTCCAGAACAGGTTGTTGATGTGAGTCTTAACCGTGCCGACGGTAATGGTCATGTTCGTGGAGATCTCGGCGTTCGAGAAACCCTTGGCCACCAGGGCGAGGATCTCTTTTTCCTTCACGGTCAGGGGGGCGAACAGTTTGGCGTCGATTTGCCCGGCCGCCGGTTCTTTGTCCGGCGCTTCCGGGATTTCCTGCCCCTGTCCGTTGGCATGGCTTTCCCGATAGGTCTGAGCCGCTTCCATGACGACCGACCGCAAGGAAACCGAAGGGGTGGGTTTGGTCAGGAAGGCGGTTATTTTGCCGTGGTTGACGGCGTCGATCGCCATCTGGAGTTCGGGATAGCCGGTGAGCAGGATGCGCTGTACTTTCTTGTCGATCATTAGGATGCGCGAGAATAGTTCGATGCCATTCATGACCGGCATGCGGTAATCGGAAATTATCACAGCGAAAGGCCCCTGGTGTTCGACGATTTTCAGCGCCTGAAGGGGATCCTTGGTCGTCAGTATTTCACATTGTCCGTGGAGCACGCGTCTGACCGAGGCCAGGTAGTTTTCGTCGTCATCGACGATCAGTACGCGGGGGGTATTATCTTCGCCGTTCATCAATTCACCTTCGACAACCAAAATGACATTAAATAGTAATTAGACGGGATTATGTAAGTTTCCTCCAACTTTCGACAGATTTGCGGACATTTTTTTAAAATGGCTGTCTGTTGTCGGAAATAGCGGCTTGTCCAGCTCGCGAAATAAATGCCGGATATACATCTAATTGCTGAAGTTACTTGATATGCGCCTATTCTAAACTGTAAACAGAGATATAGTATTTTGGCGCGTGATTTCGCAGGAGGTGTCCGGGATGAAAATGATTCGTGAGGGTCTTACCACCCAGGAGATGGGCGATATCGTCAGGGTGCGTGAGGCAATAAGGGAGGGCTTATTCACCAATACCATCGGCAGCGAGGAGCTTTCCGAGCTGATGCAGGGTTTGAACACGCCGTTCGGCAGCTTGATTACGGTTCTGTCGGCGAGAAGATCGAAGCTGACGAAGATGCTGAAAGCTATCGAGCGTGAGCGCGAAAGGGTGAAAGACTCTCTCGATCTGGCGAATCTTTCTGCTCCCGAAAACATCACCAGGCTGGAAAAGCTGGAGAAGATGATCAACGATTATTGTTTCCTCAACGAGGGGCTGCGACGCGCCCGCGGCGGCAGAAGGGTTTCGCGGCTGATGCAGTAGCGAAGGGAGCAGATGCTATGAGTATGCAGATGGTGGTTTTCCGCTTATGCCGTGAAGAATACGCGATCCTGGTAGATAAGGTCAGGGAGATTATCAATTATCTGCCGGTGAGCAAGCTGCCGGGGACACCGGCCTATTTCGAAGGGGTTATCAACGTCAGGGGCAAGGTCGTCCCGGTGGTCGATTTCGCCGCCAAGATGGGGCTGCCGGCGATCACAGACGTGAACAGGCAGATCGTTATCGTGGAAACCCGGAACACGGAAGTCGGCCTGACGGTGGATACGGTTACGGAAGTCGTCCAGACAATGCCGGAGAACTTTGTCAGCATGGAACCAGCCGAAACTGGCAGCCAAAATCTCAGGAAGGCTTATAAATTCCATGATCGGGTCATCATCCTGCTCGATATAGGGCAGGTGATGTCGGGACCGGCGCTGGCGGGCTGAAGCATTATTCGCGGCAGTGGTATAATAGCCGGGAGAAGAGATGCAGATGAGGCAGATAACACTAAGCATGTTACTTGGCGCAATGGTTACAGCGACTATAACATTCCTGGCTTTGCTCCTGGGGATGGCTATCACGCAGGGTGGCCGCCTCCATCACTTCTGAAATTATGCTGGCCGGTCCCTATAAATTGTCGGCATCGGCGCAGGCCGTCCCCGGCCCCATCCCGATGACTGACGAATAAGGAAAAGCCGCGTTTGCGCGGCTTTTCCTTTTGTTCTCTGCAGAAGGTATCTTTGCCTAGAACAGTATTTCCACGATGCCGCGGGTGCCGTCGACCCTGATATGTTGGCCATCCTTGATTATGCCGGTGGCCCCGTCGACGCCTACGACCGCCGGGATGCCGTATTCGCGTGCGACGACGGCTCCGTGGGTCATGAGGCCGCCCACTTCGGTGACGAGGCCTGCTGCGAGCGGGAACAGCGGCGTCCAGCCGGGGTCGGTATAGGGAGTAACAAGGATATCGCCTTTCTTGAGCTGCGCTTCTTCGAGGCTGAGGATAACTCTGGCCCGGCCCTCCACGACGCCGGCGGATACGGCGCTGCCTGCAAGCGCCCCGGGCGGGGCGTCGGCGCGGGGCTTGCCAGTGACGATTTCGCCCTCGCTCGTCATGGTGCGGGGCGGTGTCAGCTTGGCGTCGCGGTCATATTTTTCCCGGCGCTCGGCGAGGAGCACCCTGTCGAGTCTTTTGGTCTCAACGGTGCGGGCGATTTCTGGCAGCGACAGCCAGAAGATATCCTCCGGCGCTGCCAATACCCCTTCGGCTTCCAGGATTGCGGCCTCCAGCATGAGCGCCTGTTTAGCGATATCGAGGTGCTGGACGAGAAAATACTTGGGATGCTCCCTTATCCCGATGAGCGCGCGGTGCACCTGGATGAGGCGTCGCATGCGCTTCGCCCTCAACAGCCCCCCCGGGGTCCGTCTGATGCGGCCAAGAAGGCGTTCGACGGCGGCATCCGCTTCTTCTTTGCCGGCGGCATAATCCCTGCGATGCTGGCCAGGCGACATGCCGGCTATGTGGCTGAGAATGGCGGGCACAAGCTGGGTGGGGGATTCGCGCCACCGCGGCCGGGTGAGGTCGATTTCGCCGGGGCAGCGCATCCCGTAGCGGGCGAAAAAATTGACGAGAGCGGGCAAAAGCTGCTCGCCGCCGGGGACTGCCCGCAATCCGTCGAGAAAGGTCTCGTCGTTAGCCTGCCGCAGGTATTCGACGACAGCCGGGTGATCGCGGGCCGCGTCGGCCACGTCGCCGAGCGCCAGCCCCATCTCGCTGGTCACGTTGCCGGGAGGGGATTTGCCGATACTGCCCAGCTCGGCGGCGTCTCCCAGCCATCGGCGGGACAGATGCTCGATGAGTTTATAGGTGGCGAGCGCCGGGACCATGTAGGGTGCCAGGCGGGGGAAGATCGTCGGCAGGAGGGAGGAGAGCATTTCCTGGATCAGGGCGATTCTCTCGGGGCCGGAAACGGTCTGCAGCTTGTTTCTGTTTTCGGTTACCCTGTCGGTGATGAAGCGGTTGAGTTCGGTGATAACTTGATCGTTGTCGCGGTAAAGGATATTCCCCAGGATGGCGAAAGCGGTCGGGAATAAGGGGCCGGCGAGGCTGATGGGCAGGCTTTTTGCCGACGGGGCGGCCAGGCGGAAATCTTTCCGGCCGATGAATTCCTCCACAGCCCGGCCGATCGCTTCGTCGACGTTGCGCAGCAGTTCGGGCAGCATTTTCCGCACTTCCCGATAGGCAAGCGCAGGGGTTATGTCTATGTATAGCCTGCTGCCTGCTTCCAGCAGCAGATCGCTCTCGGCGTGGGGTGTCGGTTTGCCGAATGGCGCCAGGGTTCGCAGAGCCGATATTCCCAGTGGCTTCATTGCCGCGGTCATCATCTGGGGGTGCCCGAGCGACAGATAGAGGTGCAGGTGGTTGTCAGCTGCAGCAGGGACAGGGTAGAGGGTCGTTATCGGTCTACTCTGGACGATGCTTATTTGGCCGTCGGCAATGCACCATTCGATATCCTGCGGACAGCCGAAGTGTTCTTCGATGCTGCGTCCTACGGAGGCCAATCTTATTGCGGATTCGTCCGAGAGGGCGGCCGCCGTCTGTCTATCGCCGGCGACGGGTGTTTTCTCCGTGCCGCCCCCGGCTATGGCCCGGATGGCAACTTCTTTCCGGGATAATTTTTTGGCGATAATTTCATCGCCTCTCACTTTGTACATATCGGCGGATACTATGCCGGACACCAGTGCTTCTCCCAGGCCGAAGCTGGCGTCGATGGAGACGATGGCGCGGTTGCCTGTGACTGGGTCGGCGGTGAACATTATACCGGAAACTTCGGGGAAAACCATCCGCTGCACGACGACGGACAACCGCACATTGTGGTGGTCGAAACCGTTTTGCCGCCGGTAAGCGATGGCCCGATCGGTGAACAGGGATGCCCAGCATCTGCGGATGTATTCGAGGATATTCGCCTCGCCGGATATATTTAGGAAAGTGTCCTGCTGACCGGCGAAGGAAGCTCCGGGCAGGTCTTCGGCGGTGGCGCTGGAGCGGATGGCGTAGTGATGGCCGGGACCGGTTTTTCGCCAGGCCTGCAATATTGCCTGCTCGATCTGAACGGGGATGGCGAGGGATTCAAGGTGGGCCCTGATTCTTTTGCCGGCCGACTTGAGCTCGGCCATCGATTCGCCGTCGATCGCGTCCAGTGCCCTGACAAGGTCGGCGAATTCCGGGCTGGTGGCGGTGAAGGCGGCATACGCGTCCGTGGTTACACAGAACCCCTCCGGGACCGAGATGCCCGGTATGTGCCAGAGTTCGGCGAGATTCGCCCCTTTGCCACCTACGCTGGCCAGGCTGGAACGGTTTATTTCGGCGAAGAAAAGAACGTATCTGGTCATGCTGTTTCCCCCTCACGCTGATATTATGTCCAGGACGGAAATATGGCAGGGAGACTGGGTGAGAAAAAATGCCGGCCAGACAGGACAGTGGAAGTCGATGTCGAAATTTTCCTCTATATCTTCACCCTGTGATTTCTTTGAGCCGCCTTGCGGCACAGTGCGTCTGTAGGCATTTTGCGGCCTGTTGTATGATGCTGTGATAATCCCGCGGCAATTTCTTATGGGGGGCGCCTGATGTGGGCAACCGGATTCTATTTGTCGATGACGAGAAGGCGATCCTGCGGGCGATAGACAGACTGTTGTTCGACAGCGGCTACGAGGTGCTTACCGCCGAAAGCGGTGAAACCGGCTTGGCCATGCTGGCGGCCACACCGGTTGACGTGGTTGTTTCGGATATCCGGATGCCGGGAATGGACGGACATCAGTTTCTCCGCAAGGTCAAGGCATTATATCCGCAGACGACCCGGCTGATCCTCAGCGGCTACGCCGAGGAAAACGCGATCCTCAACAGCATCGTCGACGGCTCGAGCAATATGTATCTTCTCAAACCGTGGGAAGGCCAGGACCTGAAGGAGAAGCTCTCCCAGATATTGGCGGCCAGGGAGTTGTTTAACAACAATACGATGCTGGATTTCGCCAAGGGCCTGGAAAATTTATCGGCCGCTCCGGGGATTTTCGAGTCAGTCGGCCTGCTGACGGAGCAGGGAGCGGACGTAAACCAGATCGCCGAAGTGATCGAGAGCGATCCTGTTGTGGCCGCGGCGGTACTCAGGGTGGCGAACGGCGCTTTTCACAATGTTAAAACGGTGTCGATAGCCAAGGCTATAACCATTCTGGGTCTTAGGGTCGTAAAAACTATTGTGTTGTTGTGCAGCCTGTTCGGGTTTGTCAACATCAAGATGCCGCAGCTAAGCCTAAAGACGCTCACCAACAAGGCGATCGCGGCAAACAGGCTGATGGTGCAGATTTACTCGGAACTGCTGGGGAAACAGGTGCCTGATACGTTTGAGACTGCGGCGCTGCTTAGCGATATCGGTTTGCTGATGTGCCTGCACTACTACCCGGACCAGTACGAGGGGATTGTGCGGGAATATATGGCCGGCGGGGACAGGAATTTCGTTCGGCTCGAAAAGGAGGTTCTCAAGGTCGGTCACCAGGAATTCGGAGCCTACCTGCTCAATTGGTGGGGTCTGCCGTACCCGATCGTGGAGACGGCGCTCTATCACCATGAACCTTTGCGGGACGGGATTATGAATAAGGAACTGGTCGCGGCGGTCCATATCGCCGACTACTACGCGTGGAAGATCGTAAGCCCGGAATTTGCCCAGGCGCTGGAGCCGGGCGTTCTTAAATTACTTGACATCCGCGAAGAAGATCTGGAGCCGCTTGTTAGGAGAATGAGAACGGAGACCTGAGGCGAAAGAGCAGGGTTTAACATGCTGCCGAACGGGCTTTGTGTGGCCATTGGGGAGGTGATACTTTGCAGAAAGTCAGCATCGGCGATGCGTTCAGCGGCGATTCGCCCGCTCTGCGCAATCTAAGCTTTGGAGTAGTGATTTTCGGTATCTTCCTGATTTTTTCTGTTATCATGGCTTTTTATAACGCCGTTGAGAACGAGAAACATAAAGAACTGAAGATTGCCGCGAAGGAGACGGCCAATTTGGCCCGCGCTTTCGAGGAACATACCCTGCGGACATTGAGGAGCGCCGATCAGGCGACCCTTTTCCTGAAAAACATATACGAACGTGAGGGCCGGGCGATAGATGTCGCCGGCTATGTGCGCTACGGCATGCTGCCCAGTGATCCTTTCCTAATTATGGGCGTGATCGACGAGAACGGCGATCTTGTTGCCGGCAGCAATGAGCCGTTCGTGTCCGCCAACTTCAGCGACCGTGAGTACTTTAGGGTACATATCGACTACGACAGCGAACGGTTGTATGTCGGCAAGCCGATTATGGGACGACTGGCAGGCAAGTGGGCGATACAGATGACACGCCGCATAAACAAGCCGGACGGCTCTTTCGGCGGCGTGGCGGTGGTTGCGGTCGACCCTTATTATTTCAGCGATTTCTACAAACAAGTCGATCTTGGCAAAAACTCTGCGGTCGTTCTGGTGGGCCGTGACGGTATCGTGCGGGCAAGGCAGGCGGGCACGTCAACAGTGGCCGGCCAAGACTTGAACGGCACGGAGCTGATGCGGCAACTTGCGGTCAGCGATGCCGGCCAGTATGTCGCTAGTCGGCAGGACGAAGGGATAACCCGGATCCACAGTTATCGGGCGCTGCTGGCTTATCCGCTGGCCGTGGTGGTGGGCATCGACCAACAGGAAATCATGCAGCGGGCCGAAGAGAGCATGGGCAACTATTACCCGGTCGTAGGGCTGATATGCCTGGGAATACTTATTTGTATCCTGCTGCTGCTGCGGTTCGTGGCCCGACAGAAGGCATACGAGGAAGACCTGCGCGCCGCCCGCACCTTTCTGGAGGCGAAGGTTGAGGAACGGACGCGCGAGTTGTCTGCCCTGAACGAGGAACTTAAGGTCATGAACGAAGAGCATCTGGCGATGAACGAGGAGCTTCAGAGCACCAACCGCGAACTGTGGGACGAAGTGGCGATGCGCCGCCGGACCGAAGGCGAGCTTAAGCACAGGAACGACGAACTTGCCGAGGCGTATGCCGAGTTGAATACTATCCAGCTCCAGGCCTATCAGCAGGACAAGATGGCTTCGATCGGGCAGCTGGCCGCCGGCGTGGCCCATGAAATCAACAACCCGATGTCGTTCATCATCAGTAATCTGGAGTCGCTGCATGACTATTTGGGGCGGCTGACCAGTTTCATTGCCGTTCAGGAAGAGACTGTGGCGGAATTGGCCAGCATCCGCGCCGGTGAGGGCGACAGGGAAGAAACGGCGGCAATGTTCGGTAAGCTGGAGGATGCCAGACAGGCGCTGAAGGTGGATTACGTCATCCACGACGTGGAGAGCCTTATTAACGAGACACTGGAAGGCGCGGGTCGGGTAAAGGATATCGTACAGGATCTGAAGGGTTTTGCACGGGTTGAGAGCGAAAGCAGGCCGGCGAATATCAATGAAGGTGTCGAGAGCGCGATCAATATCGTGTGGAACGAGATGAAGTATAAAGCGTCCCTGAACAAGGACTACGGTGAACTGCCGCTGACCAAGTGCAATATCGGCCAGCTCAATCAGGTGTTCATGAATGTCTTCGTGAACGCGACCCAGGCGATTGACAAATGGGGTGAGATCAGCGTCAGGACCTGGGCCGAGGGCGGCAATATCTATGTCAGTATTTCCGATACGGGCTGTGGCATTCCCCCCCAGTTGCTGAACAGGATATTCGAGCCGTTCTTTACCACAAAAGAGGTCGGAAAGGGGACGGGCCTTGGTTTGAGCGTCACCTACGATATTGTCAAGAAGCACGGCGGGGAGATTTGCGTAACCAGCGAACCTGGCCAGGGTACGACGTTCACGATCATTATCCCGATTGTGTCGGGTTAGGGACGATTAAAAGCCGCGATTTGCGGCTTTTAAATTTTTTGCCGCCACTCGTGCCGGCGGTCATAGGGATACGTCCGGCTGATGAAGAATGAGTATTATTGCATACTGCGCAATAATGCGCGGCGGTATATTCGGTTGCGAAAGGTGCGTCTTATGAAGCTTACCGGTTTGCGCTATTGGCGGACGCTTCTGCCGGCGGCGATGCTGGCGGTTGTTTTGGTGCTGGTCGCCAGGCACCAGTACCCGCTGCCGCCGGATACCGGGCTGTTGCTGTGGTTGTCGCGCCTCGATCCGCTGCTTCTCGTCGCTCATTTGCGATGGGAGGGGGCGTTTCCGTCATGGGGATGGCTGCCGTTGGCCACGGTACTGTTAACTTTTGCGACCGGCAGGTTCTTTTGCGGCTGGCTTTGCCCTCTGGGGGGCATGCTTGCCGTTCTGCAAAGCCTGCAGGGGGCTGTCCGAGGCCGCCGGAAAGGCCCGCCGGCCTGGACGCGCCGTCTGCGCATCTGGCGTTTTTTCTGGCTGTTGCTGCTGTTGGCGCTGCTGCTCTTAGGCAGCGGTTGGACGATATACCTGAGTCCCTTTCACCTGCTGACATCCGAGTTGTCGCGGCTGTGGCTCGGGCAGGTTCCCTTGATGGCCGCCGCCCTGCTCGTCTTAGGCGTGATCGCCTTTCCCCGCTTCTGGTGCGTTTACCTGTGTCCGTCGGGCCTGCTCATGTCGCTGGTGGCCCGCTGGCGGGTATGGGCGGTCAAAGAGCCGCCTGGCTGTGTCAAGTGCGGGTCGTGCTCGCAGGCGTGTCCGACTGGGGCTTTCGTCCCCGGCTCGGGCTCGGCGGGAGACGATTGCCTGCTGTGCGGCAGATGCGCCGAGCGGTGTCCTGTCAGCGAGGGCATCTCACTGGGGACGAGGACGAGCGGGTCGTCCCAAAGCGGTGCGGGAGGCCTGTTTACGAGGCGGGAAATCATCCGCGCCGGGGTAGCGCTGACGGTGGCCGCTGCTGCCGCTCCCGCCCTGACGACAGCGGGAGGCGCCGAGCTTCTCAGGCCGCCGGGGGCGCTGGCGGAAGCCGAATTCCTGGCTCGCTGCAGTCGCTGCGGCCGTTGTATCAAGGCTTGTCCGGGCAAATGCCTGAAAGCGGCGCCCCTTAGTATGGGCGCGGCGGCATTCCTCACACCGATGATCGTTCCCAGGGAGGCGCGCTGCGAGTTGACCCAGGATTGCCAGAAAGTCTGCCCGACGGGGGCGATAGCCCACTTGCCTGTAGAGAAAACGGTCATCGGGTTGGCGGAAGTGGATCGGACCCGTTGCCTCGGATGGACAGAGAGGAAGCTTTGCCTGTTGTGCAAGGAACAGTGCCCGCGGCACGCGATCACTTCCGACGCGCTGCATCGGCCAAGCGTGTCATCTGAGCTGTGTGTCGGGTGCGGGGCCTGCGAGAACGGTTGCCCGGTTGAAGAGGCGGCTATCGTCGTCAGGCCGCAGCCATCGCGCCGCCGCTCCTGACGGCCAGGTCGATTGACAGTTTTTCCCGCTCCGAACTATAATGAAAAAAATACGTGATCGCCGTTTGTGCCGGAATTTTCCAGGCGACATGCTACCGAGGGTGATGAAAAGGTGTTTTATGTTACTGTCGATACAGGGACGACGAATACGCGGGTGAAGGTCTGGCGCCACGACCGGGTTGTGGCTGGGACGTTCGCGGCGGTCGGCGTCAGGGATACGGCCGTGACCGGCAGCAGGGCAAAACTGCAGCAGGGGGTACGAGAGGCGCTCGCCGCTGCGTGCGCCGAGGCGGGCATCACCGTAGCCGAGGCCGGGGCGATCGTGGCTTCGGGGATGATCACTTCCAATGTCGGACTTCACGAGGTGCCTCATCTGCCCGCGCCGGTCGGCATCGGCGAGCTTGCGGCTGGGATGGTGGACGCCGTCATTCCCGAGGTGGCTGACAAGCCGATCTGGTTTATCCCCGGCGTCAAAAACAGTATCGGGGCGGTCGACATCGACAATTGCGAGAAGATGGATATCATGCGGGGCGAGGAAGTCGAGACCTTCGGACTCGTCCGCAGGCTCGGCCTGAACGGACCGGCGATTTTCATCCTGCCCGGGTCTCACACCAAGTTCATCGTCCTGGACGACCGGCGGCGTATCGCCGGCTGCCTGACGACTCTGGCGGGAGAACTGCTCAGCGTCATCACGAACAACACTATTCTTGCTAACGCTTTGCACAATTCGTTCGCCAGCAGCGTCGACGAACAGATGGTGCTGAAGGGGGCCGAGTGCGCGCGCCAGGTGGGTCTAAGCAGGGCCTGCTTCACAGTAAGGATTCTCGACCAGTTCACCTCGTGCGGCGTTGAAGAAAAAGCGAGTTTTCTTCTGGGGGCAATGATTCAGACCGACCTGACGGCGCTGCGCCACAGCAGTGCGTTTTCCGTCCGGCCGGAGATGCCGGTTTTAATAACCGGAAAACGGGAAATGCGCGCGGCGTTCCATTCCGTGCTGCGGAAGGACGGCTATTTCCGGGGACAACTGCAGCCGGTCGCTGACGAGGTGCTTGAGGATATCGCCGGGTACGGGGCGATGACGGTCGCCAGGGAACGCGGCATAGTAAGATAGCCGCTCATTAAGCCGTATAAAGGGGTCGGATGAGATGCACATCGTTCTTGAGAAGCTAGCCGCCAATGGAGTTGTTGCGATCTTACGGGGAGTCGAGCCGGCGCGGATGGTGTCGCTGGGGCGCGCCCTGTTCGCCGCAGGGGTGGGAGCGATCGAGGTGACTATGAACAGCGATGGCGCGCTGGACGGTATTAAGGCGCTGCGCGATGAGCTGGGCGGGTCTATTCCGGTCGGTGCCGGCACGGTCATGGACGGCGAGGCTGCCCGCTCGGCGGTGGCTGCCGGAGCGATGTTCCTCCTGACGCCGCATCTGGCGGAGGATACGCTGGCTGCGGCGATTATTTTGGGCGTGCCGGCGGTCGTGGGCACGATGACGCCAACGGAGGCGGTGCGGGCTTACAACCTGGGAGCCGAGATGGTAAAAGTTTTCCCGGCCGGAACGCTGGGGCCCAATTATTTTCGCGAACTTAAGGGGCCGTTGCCGCACATCAGGACGATGGCCGTGGGCGGCGTGAACGCCGGCAACGCCGGCGATTTCATCAAAGCGGGGGCGGCTGCGGTCGGCGCCGGCAGCCAGCTGGTGGATCAGGCGGCTGTGGCGGTCGGCGACTGGGAAGCGGTGAGGATAAAGGCAGCTGCTATGGTTGCGGCGGTGAGGCTGGCCCGGGGCGCCTGAACGCCCGCTGCGGTAAATGAAAAAGCCCGTTCCCTCTGTTAATTTGAGGGCACAGGCTTTTTTTCATTTTCTGGATAATAAGGGTTGCTAGTCGGAGTTGTCCTGCCTGGTTTGTTCGGCCAGCATTTTTTTCTCCAGCCGCACTTGCATTATCGCCGAGGCGATCAGGGAGGCGACGGCGAGGATAATGAGCGTTAGGCTGATGGGGCGGGTAAAGAGGATGGAAAAGTCGCCCTGGGAAACGATCATGGCCCGCCGCAGGCTGCTTTCGGCCAGAGGACCGAGGATAAGGGAGAGGAGGATGGGCGAGGCCGGGAAGTCGTAGCGCTGCATGAAATAGCCGATGATGCCGAAGACTATGGCCAGGCCGACATCGAACAGGCTGTTGCGCATTGAGTAGGCGCCGACGATCGACAACAGGAATATGATCGGGATGAGGAAACTGCGCTCGATCGAGATTATCTTGACAAAGAAGCGGATGCCGAAGATGCCGACGAGGAACATGAAAAAGTTGGCCATCATCATGCCGGCGAAGATACTGTAGACGATGTCGATGTGGTCCTTGAAGAGCAGCGGTCCCGGCTGAAGACCCTGGATGACGAGAGCGCCGAGGAGTACGGCGGTGACGGCGTCGCCGGGAACGCCGAGAGAGAGCATGGGGATCATGGCGCCGCCGGTGCAGGCGTTGTTGGCCGCCTCGGCCGCGGCCACGCCTGAGATTTCGCCTTTGCCGAAGTTTTCGGGATTCTTGGAGGACCGCTTGGCTTCCCCATAGGCGACGAAGGCGGAGATGTCGCTGCCCGCTCCCGGCACGGAGCCGATGAAGGTGCCGATGGCGGTCGATTTGAGGATGGTAACCCAGGTCCGCTTGATGTCGGCCAGGGACGGGAGGAGCTGCTGTTTGACCATCTTGACCGCTTCCTGCTTATAGAGCACCTCGACGCCCTTGAAGACCTCGGAAAGGGCGAACAGGCCGATGAGGGTGGGGATGAAGGCCGGGCCTTCGAAAAGGTCCATGGATCCGAAGGTGAAGCGGGGATAGCCGGCCATGGGGTCGAGACCGATCGTGGAGATGAGCATGCCGAAAAAGCCGGAGATGATGCCTTTGACGATTGAGTTGCCGGAGATGGAGATAATGATGCTCAGGCCGAAGATGGCCAGGCCGAAGTATTCGGGAGCGCTGAATTCGAGAGCGACCTTGGAGATCTGCGGCGAGGCGAACGTCATGATGAGGGCGCCGGAGAAGCCACCGACGAAGGAGGCGAAGATGGACATGGAGAGGGCCCGGCCTGCTTCGCCCTTTTGATTTAAGGGGTAGCCGTCGAGGACGGTGGCCGCGGCGGCGGGAGTGCCGGGGGTCCTTATCAGGATGGCGGAAATCGAGCCGCCGTAGATGGCGCCGCAGAAGATGCCGAGAAGCATGCCCACGCCCTGGTGGACAGGCAGGCCGAAGGTGAAGGGGATGAGCAGCGCCACGCCCATGGTGGCCGTAAGCCCTGGCAGTGACCCGATCAGTACGCCGGACACCGTTCCGAGGAGGATAAGGCCGAAGCAGCTGGGCTGAAGGACGACGGAAAAGCCCTTGAGCAGTAACTCTAGTTCCATGGTAAACCACCTTTATCGTGTCTTAGCCCAGAAACCCTGCGGGCAAGGAGATGTCCAGCAGTCTGTTGAAGATGCCGTAAATTAGCAGCGTGACGCCGAGGGAGACGGCGGCCATTTTGAGATAATCCCGCCGCTTAAGAAGGAGCATGAGGCCGAAAAGAAACACGGTGCTGGTGAGGATGAAACCGAGCGTGCTCAGCACCAGGCAGTAGACTATTGTGGCCAGCAGCGATATGCCGGCCCGGTGAACGCCGGGATCATTGATGTTGAAGGGGTCGCCGCCCGGCCGCGATTTGCCCCTGAGGGCCGTGGTGAGGAGCAGCAGGCTGAAGATGCCCAGGCCGGCGGCCAGGACGGTGGGGAAGAAGCTTGGCCCGAGGAGAAGCACTTTGTCTTCGGGGAAGAAATGAGCGGTGTAAATTACGTGGACGGAGATCAACAGACCGAGTATGCCGGCAATTATGTCGGGTATTTTCACGGGACTACATCCTTTCTGCCGGTGGGCGACACTAGCTGCGGGCAAGACAGGAGGGCAAATGCCGGTTTCCCGGCATTTGCCCCGTGCCAGCTGTTATTTCGTCAGGTTGAGTTTTTTCATGACAGCTTCGGTGTTGGCGGACGTTTGGTCAAGGAAGGTCTTGAACTCGGCTGCGGGAGCGTACGCCAGGCCCAGGCCGGCTTTCTTGGCGAAATCCTGGAATTGGGGCGTGTCGAAGCCCTTCTTGAAGGCGTCGGCCAGTACTTTCTTCACGTTGTCGGGGGTGTTTTTGGGAACGGCCAAGCCGCGCCAGGTGGCGAAGGTGATATCGAAGCCGGCTTCTTTGAAGGTGGGCACGTCGGGGAAGTTGGGGTCGCGCTTGTCGCTCATGACGGCGAGCATCTTGAGTTTGCCGGCCTTAACCTGGCTCTGCACTTCGGCGGGGCTGACGGTCACGGCCTGAATGTGGCCGCCGACAAGGTCGGTCACGGCCGGAGCCGCGCCGTTGAAAGGCACGTGGTTGAGTTTGATGCCGGCTTTTTCCTCAAGCAGGCCGGCGGCGATGTGCCACACGGAAGCGGGGCCGGAATTGCCGACGTTGACTTTGCCGGGGTTGGCCTTGGCGTAATCAACGAAATCTTTGACTGTTTTAAAGGGGGAGTCGGCTTTTACGGTCAGCGCGGCGGGGTCGGTGTTGAGCCGCATCAGGAGGTCATAATCTTTATAGGTGAAGGGAACGAGTTTCTGAGGCGGCAGGGACAGGAGCTCGAAGGTGATCATGGTTACGGTGTAGCCGTCGTTTTTGGCGTTGAGGCCGGCGCCGTGGCCGACAGCGCCGCCGCCGCCGGTGACGTTATTGACAGTAATCGTCTGGCCGAGCGCTTTCTCGGTATTTTTTGCGAGGCCGCGGGCTATGGCGTCGGTGCCGCCGCCGGCCGCCCAGGGAACGATAAGGGTGACCGGTTTTGTCGGGAATTTCTCGGCTTGGCCGCCACACCCGGCGACGACGACGACGAACAAACAGACAAGAAGCAACGCGAAAGCTTTTTTCATTGGCAAGTCCTCCTCTTAAATAAGTACTGAAAGGCTAGATAAAATATCAGGACAACCCTCCTTTTCCACGATGTGAAACGGTTTTTTCATGGCGGCATTATTCAATATATTTTGATTAATTATAGCTGTGGAGGGAAAATCCTCTCGGTGCCGGAAAAAAAATCCGGGATGTGGGACGAGGCGGCAGATTGGCGGGGAAAAGCCTTCTTGGGAAGTGCGCGGCAGGAATATAATGTCATGCACCGAAAATATAATTTGTGTATAAGCCGGGGTTGCCCGTTCTCTGCAAAAGATTTCGAGGGGGGTTGTTCATGAGGATGGCGCTGGTGGCCAGGGTATTGGCGATTCTAATGCTGGTGATGGCGCTTGTCGTCCCGATGGCGGCGGCGGCCAGCGTCGAGGATCGGCGTGACGAGGTGCGCAAGATGGCGGACAATACGCTCGGACGGCTTTACAAAGAGAAGCCGAGCGCCCAGGGGGCTATCGAGAGCGCCGCCGGGTACGCCGTGTTCAGCAACCACGGTTTCAAGTTGTTCCTTTTCGGTGGCGGCGGCGGCAAAGGCATGGCGGTCAACAATGGCAGCGGCGAAGAAGTGTTCATGAAGATGGCTGAGGTAGATATCGGCTTCGGTCTCGGCATAAAGAAATTCAGCGTGATTTTCGTTTTCGAGACTGATAAGGCTTTCAACAGTTTCGTTACCGATGGCTGGAAGTTTGGCGGCCAGACGACGGCCGCGGTTACGGACGGCGTAAGCGGCGATTCGTTCCAGGGCGCCGTGGTGGTGGGGCCTGGCATATGGATGTATCAGATGACCGACAAGGGCCTGGCGCTGGAACTTACCGCCAAGGGCACGAGGTACTATAAGGACAGCGACCTTAATTAGCACGAAGCATTATTCGCACTTATACGGGAGGAATTAATCATGGATGTTATCCAGGAATTGCTCAGAGGTATTCCGCTGCCGAGGATGATCAAGGTCCGGCAGAGTTTTCCCGCACCCCGGCTTGAGGATGTGGCCGGAACGCTCCGCCTGGAACTCGCCAGGGAGGAAATCAGCCGTCGGGTTCGTCCGGGGATGAAGGTCGCGGTGGCCGTTGGCAGCCGGGGTGTGGCCGATATCCCCACCTTGACCCGGGTTACGGTCGAGGAGTTGAAACGGCTGGGGGCCGAACCCTTTGTCGTTCCGGCCATGGGCAGCCATGGCGGTGCAACCGCCGAAGGGCAGCGGGAGGTGCTGGCCAACCTGGGGGTGACCGAGGAGAGCGCTGGCTGTCCGATCAAGTCGTCGATGGCGGTAGTGGAGATCGGCCGCCTGGACAACGGTTTGCCTGTTTATATCGACGAATATGCCCACGGCGCCGACGGTATCGTGGTCATCAACCGCATCAAGCCGCATACCGCGTTCCGCGGCGCCAACGAGAGCGGGCTGGTGAAGATGATTACCATCGGTCTCGGCAAGCAGAAGGGAGCCGAATCGTGCCACGCGTTCAGCTTCAAATATATGGCCGAGCATATCCCCGCCATGGCCAGGGTTGTGCTTGCCAAGATGCCGGTGATGTTCGGCGTGGGCAGTGTCGAAAACGCCTATGATCAGGTGGCGAAGGTCGTCGTCGTGACACCGGAAGAACTGATCGAAACCGATAAAAAATTGCTCGTGGAAGCCAAGGCCAATATGGCCAGCCTGCCGTTCGCACAAATCGACGTGCTGCTGGTGGACAGGATCGGCAAAGATATCTCGGGCGACGGCATGGACCCGAATATAACCGGCCGTTATCCCACGCCATACGCTTCCGGCGGGCCGGACATCGCCAAGCTGGCGGTGCTCGACCTGACGGATGCCACCCATGGCAACGCCAACGGTATGGGGACGGCCGACTTCGCTACCCGCCGGCTCGTCAACAAGATAAATTTTCCGATGACCTACTGCAACGGACTGACATCTACGGTAATGATTCCCACCAAGATGCCGGCGGTGTTTGAGAGCGACATAGATGTCGTCAGAGCTGCTATCAAGACATGTAACGCACGCGATCTCACGAAGGCCCGGGTTGTCAGGATAAAGGACACGCTGCACCTCGAGGAGATTCGCATTTCCGAGTCGCTGCTGGAGGAGGCTAAGGCCAACCCGCGGCTTACGGTGGTGAGCGGGCCGGCGGAGATGCTCTTCGACGCGGAAGGCAATTTCACCGAATAGCGGCACGGATAGCCGCAGTCAGCTGGTAGTTCTGGAGCAAAGCCGGGACGGTAAAAGTAAAAACCACGGACTGAAGTCCGTGGTTTTTTATCAGGTGACATGGGGCGGATGCCTGTCAGGCGATGGCTTCGATACGGTGTTCGGCGAGTTTGGCGGTTATGTCGTTGAAGGTTGTCCGGCTGGGGTCGTAGTAGACGGTCGTAAGGCCGTCGATGTTGTTGATGCTGATGAAATAAACGCCCGCCAGGCCGCGGAGAGATTTTTCCGCTTCCCTGGCGTTTTCGCCGGCGCCCTTGACAAAAAACTTGACCTGGGAGCTGCCGTGGGCTGGGCAGCCGCAATCTTTGCACATGGTCAGCACCTCCGGTTTTTTTATATTATAAG
>JAHDOI010000062.1 GCA_018434945.1 Selenomonadales bacterium | reverse complement strand
CTGCTCGCCCAGACCGATATCGGCGCCCGCATGGCGACCTACGAGATGGCCCAGAACCTCATGGAGAAAAACTACGTCACCATCGCCGAAAACGTCGCCGCCAACGACGACGCCGACCTCGCCAAACTCACCATCGACTTCAAAAACAGCGAAAACATCTACAACGCCGCCCTCGCCGTCGGCGCCAAAATCATGCCCCAGTCGCTCGTCGACTTCCTCCGTTAGGAGCAACGCGCCATGAAAACCCTCGCCATCACCATCGACCAGACGCCCTGCCGGGCGTCTTACGGCATCCTGGGCCAGCAGGCCCTGCGCCAGGAAAATGCCGCCTATCAGAAAAGCGCCGTCCTGGAAGGGATCGCCACCTACGTAAACCGCGGCGACCGCATGGCCAAAATAGCCGGCGAGGAAAACGGCATCGCCGCCATCATGAGCGAACAATACATAAGCGAACCCGTGCCCGATGTCGTCATCGTCCCCGTCGAGCGGCCGGTCATAAGCGTCCGCGAAGTCGCCAACAGGCTCGACATCTCCATATGACGCGCACCCAAAAGATGAGAGGTGAAAACATGGTAGTACAATCCACCCGCTTCGGCCCCCTCGAAGTCGGCGATCAGGACATCATATCCTTTCCCCAGGGCCTGCCCGGCTTCGAAGACGAAAAAGCCTTCGTCTACCTGCCCTACGGCCCCGACAGCCCCTTCGCCTTCCTCCAGTCTGTGGGCGAGCCCGCCCTCACCTTCTTCATCGCCGAGCCCTTCCCGTTCTTCACCGACTACGAATTCGAACTGAGCGACGACCGGGCCAAAGAAATCGGCATTACCGCCGACAGCCCCTTCCAGGTATTCTGTATCGTCACCGTTCCCGACAACCTGGAAGAAATGACCGCCAACCTCCTCGCGCCCCTCGTCGTCAACTGGAAAGAGCGCCGCGCCATCCAGACCGTCCTCGACAACAAGGGCTACACCACCCGCCACCGCCTCTTCCCGGGCGGCTTCCCCCAAAAAACCAAGGAGGGCAAGTAACAATGCTGGCCCTCACCCGTAGATGCGGCGAAAAAATCATCATCGGCGACAACATCGTCATCACCGTCGTCGACATCAAAGGCGACAACGTGCGGCTCGCCATCCACGCCCCCCGCGAAATCAAAATCTTCCGCGGCGAACTCTATGAAGCCATCATCGCCGAAAACAAACAGGCCGCCGCTCCGCCGCCCGCCGCCGGCCTCGACCTCCTCAAAGACATCCGCAAATAAACATGCGCCAAGCCAGGGATTGCCGGCCATCGACCGGCAATCCCTCATCATTTCCGGGCACGGAGAATAATTCGCCAAAATTGGTCTATTTTCAACAAATGGCGTAATCGGGAGAATAAAGGCGCAATAATGTCTAATAAACAGATAAACTCTGTAAACGCCCCCAAAACGCGATTTATATCTTCGCGAATCATCCCGATATATTAAGTGAAGATGCCTACCGCTCCCGCTTCCGACGACCAACGGCGGCGGGGGAGAGGGCACTCAAGCAAGCGGGCAAGGACGCCCGTGAAAAGAATTCAGGGAGGAATAACAAAATGATTATCAACCACAACATCGCGGCTCTCAACACTTACGGCCGTCTGTCCGCCAACAACGCGGCCACCGGCAAATCGCTCGAGAAACTGTCGTCCGGCCTCAGGATCAACCGCG
>JAHDOI010000074.1 GCA_018434945.1 Selenomonadales bacterium | reverse complement strand
GCCCATTTTTAGATGATTTATTGCGGAGAATGACGTATTGATGTTTGGCAGATTGTCTGTAAACGCAATTCTTGGATTGGGAATCAGTTGTTTGCGTTTCTTTTTCGGATTTTAGCTTACAGCGCAAGATGCTTTAATCATATTAATGAACAACGTGCCAAACGGGGCGATCCATTTCTTCACGAAACCCAGCCCCTCGGGGCCTACGGCCAGACCGGCCACCACACCCAGAACCAGACCTAGCAGGATCTTGTTGGATAGATTCATGAACGTGCCTCCTTTAAAAAAATTGGCAAACGCTTGGCGGCTGACTATCTCACCCTATGTGCGCAATCACCTCGATTTCCACCCCCACATCCTTGGGAAGCCGCGCAACCTCTACGCAAGACCTGGCCGGCGGATCGGACGGAAAAAACTCGGCATACACCGCGTTGATCCTGGCGAAGTCATCCATGCTTTTGATAAACACCGTCGACTTCACCACACGCTCAAGGCCGCTGCCGGCAGCCTCCAGGACAGCCTTCACATTCTCCAGGACCTGCCTGGTCTGTTCCTCGACAGTGCCCTCGACCAGCTTTCCGCTAACCGGATCCAGGGGAATCTGCCCTGACGTGAAAATCAGATTGCCGATCCGGACCGCCTGTGAATAAGGCCCGATTGCCGCAGGCGCGGCCGGCGTACTTATAATCTGCCGCATATCCTCTCTCCCTTTTTGCTGCCAAGCCGGTCAAAGGCCGGTCAGTTAATCCTGTCTTGAGTGTAAGATGATTTCAACTGTATGTCAATATTTGCTTAAAATTTTTTAAGAATCTTTTAAATTATTTTTAATCGCCACTATTGTAAGATCTTGGCTTTTCCGCTAAAATATAAATGAAAAAGCCGGCAGATCGCTTTCACTGCCGGATGCCGGGTCACTTTGGGAGGTATCGCCGTGAGCGGGATTCATGAAGAAATCGGGAAATTCATACCATTTATCGATGCCATACAAGCCACCGTCGGCCCGCATTGCGAGCTTGTCCTGCACGACTTCGCGCGCCCCGAGCAGTCGCTGGTACACATCGCCGGCAACGTCACCGACCGCCGGATCGGCGCGCCCATCACCGACTTTGTCCTGGCAAGGCTCCGCAAACACGGCGATCAATGCGAAAACTTCATGAACTACACCACAAACACTCAAACCGGCAAGACACTCCGCTGCTCCACCCTGTTCATCCGCGACGCCGCGGGGAAAATCGTCGGCTGCCTCTGCATCAACATTGACATCACCCCCATGATGGCCTTGAAGCATTTCGTCGACGCCAGCCTGTCGGTCGACAGCATACCCATGGAAGAAAACTTCTCCAACGACGTCTTCGAAGCGCTGAACAACATTATCAAAGATACCCTGTCGCACTACCAGATCCCCGTCGCCAACCTGCCAAAAGAAGAAAAGCTGAACATCGTCAGCCACCTTGACGAAAAAGGCGCCTTCCTCGTCAAGGGGGCTGTCGAACAGGTCGCCGCCACCCTGGGCGTATCGCGCTACTCCGTATACAACTACCTCGACGAAGTCCGCAGCCACAGGAACGGCAAATAACCCGCGGCGCCCCATGCCCCTCCCGCCGTCAACAACCCTCCGCCCGCCGAATACCATATACCATAAACACTCATCATCGCTACGGGAGGGTTGAACACATTGGAAACCGACACCCTTGCGCGCTCCATCCCTGTCGGCAAACACCGCCTGCCGCCCCTGCCCTACCCCTATGACGCCCTCGAACCCGTCATCGGCGCCGAAACGCTCCGCATCCACCACGACCACCATCACAAAGCCTATGTAGACGGCCTCAACAAAGCAGAGCTGGCGCTCGCGGAGGCGAGGCGCCAGAAAGACTACGACTGCGTCAAGTACTGGGAGAACGAACTGGCCTTCAACGGCTCGGGGCACATCCTCCACAGCATCTACTGGACAGTCATGGCCCCCGAAGGCGAAGGCGGCGAGCCCGGCCCCCGCACCGCCCGGGAAATCGGCCGCTACTTCGGCAGCCCCGGCGCCTTCTGCGCCCACTTCGTAGCCGCCACCGTAAAAGTGGAAGCCTCCGGCTGGGGTATACTCGTCTGGAACCCGGCCTGGGGCCGCCTTGAGATCCTCACCGCCGAAAAACACCAAAACCTCACCCAATGGGGCGCCATCCCCATCCTTGTCGCCGACGTATGGGAACACGCCTACTACCTCGACTACCGCAACAAGCGCGAGGAATATGTCCGCCGGTGGCTGGATCTCATCAACTGGCACGAGGTCGAAAACCGCCTCCTCCTTGCTACGGAGGGACAGCTCCCGCTGCTTTCAGCCGGCGGGTACGAGTAACTCCGCACCGAAAGCGCCCGGAAAACATCCTCCGGGCGTTTTCGCCACGTTCCCGCCGGCACCTTCGCCCGCCGTCCCGCGCGACCGTCATGAATGCGAACATTCTCCCGCCGTCATACTAATAGCGAAAGCTTGGGGGGTGTTTAGCGTGGGATTACTTCCGGACAACGCCACCAGAGTGGAACAAAACACGGCCGCGGCCGTCAATAACAAAATCGCCCGCGAAACTCACCAGCGCGTCCGCCGCTTCCGGCAAGACGCCGGCGCGATAGACCGCCGGCTCAGGGAACTGGACGCGGAATGGGACACCGAAAGAGCCCTGGAAACAAGCGCCGCCGGCTTCACGTTGCTGGGCTTCTCCCTCGGTTACCTCGTCAACCCGGCCTGGCACTGGTTTTCCGCCGTCATCGCCGCCTTTCTCCTCCTCCACGCCCTTCAGGGCTGGTGCCCGCCGCTGCCGCTCATCCGCCGGCTGGGGATCAGAACCGCCGCCGAAATCAACCGCGAGCGGATGGCCCTGCTGCGCCTGGCAGAGGATTTCGGCCCTCCCTCCGAGCCGCGGTCCGGAAATTGGCTCCATTGATAATGCAAAAACCGCTTGACACTCCGCGCCCATAGTGTTAATCTTAATTAGATTAATTGCCATCAATATTAGAAGTAGTGTAAAATCTGCCTCCCCAGGTTTTCTTCATTCTAGTGAGCGGTTGGTAATAGTCGAAGGTAATTCGCGGCTGATAGCGCCCTGCGGCGTTATGATTACCATCTTAGTAATTACGGAGGAAGAAAAAATGGAGCTCAGCATCATCAACAAGCTCGTCAAGCGGCTCGCTTGGCTCGGATACACCGCCTATGAGATCAGCGCCATCGTCAGGGACGCCGTCGGCGACGACAGCATCGACGACGACATCTGCCCGCTCAAGGCATCCCGGGTCATCTCGCAGCTCAAGCGCTACGAGCAGCTTGGCGCCGATTATTTACTCACCTACAGTAAATAACGCACACAAAACAGGAGGGCATTATGCCCTCCTGTTTTCAGTTTGCCGATCAAAAATTGATATCCAACTGGGTCGTTATCGTCTTCTTCAGATTCCTGTCGTTATAAATATCATAGCCGACAAGCACCGACGCGTTCGGCGCAAAGGCGTAGGACACGCCGACATTCAGCGCCCCCAGCGCGCTCTTGCCGCTCTGGTAATCGACGCACACCCACCACTTGTCGTTAAGCTGCTTATCGATGCTGGTCAGCAGCATCTTGTTGTCGCTCCCCAGCGCCTCCCTGCGGCCGACGCCATAGCCCAGGGAATAACGCCAGTTATTGGCGTCGGTCGTACTCATCAGTACATACTTCACCTCCTGATTTGTGGCTTTGGTTGTGCCGATATTATACACCCCGGCCACCACATTCAGATCCGACGGCGTCTTGCCGGCCAGTTTGAATTTGAAATTGAAGTACAGCGGGTCTCTCTGCCCGGCGACATAATCGATCCCGGCCTCGCCGTTCTTGAAGCCGAACGTCAGGCCGTAGGTGGGCGTGGTGAACGCACCAGTGCTTTCGCCGGCTTGCAGCGACTTGGCGGTGAAATAATTGTCGATCCCGAAATGAACTTTATCCGCCGGTTGGATATCGGTCGAAGGAATCCAAACCGCGGTCGAAGGCGTCGCCGCGGCGGGCGACGCGGCCGCAAGCACCAGCAGGCAAATAACGAATAACAGCTTTTTCATACAGACCCTCCCCAATTATTCTCAGTACACCGTCGGTGGACACGCAAGCCCCGCATTTCCCCCCTCCCCTAAAAAACGGAAGTCTTCCGCCGCGGCGGAAGACTTCTTTGTCCAATATGCCAACAGTCACGGAGCCACCCGTTAAACGGG
>JAHDOI010000076.1 GCA_018434945.1 Selenomonadales bacterium | reverse complement strand
CTCATTCACGGTTGCCTCTTCCCGGAGGACTTCCAGGACCACCTTGGTTTTAAATTCGGCTGAGTATTGATTTCTCTTGTTCATGCTCCCATTATAACTTATTTTTTCTCGTTTTGTGTCTCAGCCCATGGGAGCATTATAATCCCCTCCACGTAAAGTATATCACTGATATACTGATGTTGTAAAAGTGATATCACCATGATATAATATTGACTAGAAAATAGGTGTATCCGGATAAGGAGGTAAAAAGAATGATGGCTACTGCTATTAAAGAGGGAGTTAAGCAATACATAACAATCATCAACCCCACAACAGCCGAGTTTAAATCATTATATGATTTTTTGCAGCAATATCTGAAAGATACTATAGGAGTATGGGATAAAGCGAGTCTATATCCATCGTGCAAACTAGACTCTATGATCGAAGAGATGTTTTTTCACGGATTTAACCTTACTACGTGCCAGTATGCAATAAAAAAGTTGTGGGTTGAGGCGGATCAACCAACCCTAGAAAAGGAGAAATGGCTAAAGAGATTTAGGCTTGTCGGTTGGTGCGGTGACACGGAGCCTCCAGAAAAACCCTTGTTGTTGTATCGCGGCTCTGTCCGTGGTGCACCGTTAGGGCTGAGTTGGACGGATAATAAGCTTTGCGCAGAGTGGTTTGCTGCCAAGCATAACAAAGACACTGGCAAGGAGCCTGTTCTTTATAGCGCCTTGGTTTTACCGGAGACATTGTTAGGCAGGTTTAGTCAAAAGGGCGAATATGAGTTTGTTGTTGATATTGATAAGTTGGGTGCGAATGTAGACGAAAGCATTGTAATTAACATGATGTTTGATGAACAATGCCTTAAGTATGGTTATTTTCATGAAGCTGAAGGTGACCTTATTAAATTATTGCAAGTAGAAAAACTGCTGCAAATAGATACTATACGCACGTTAGTCAAGCAGCTTTATGAGATTAATGACTTAGGAGATTTTATTGAAGAATTTTTTGGACCTATAGATGAAGAAGAATTACCTATATGGGCAATTAAAGCAAATCAGCGACTTGAAAAGGATAAAAAAATTAAATTGCACTCTTTAGAATCACAACTTAATAAAATTATTTCTAGCAAAAATACAGTCATATGTTCTTTAAAAAACCTTGAAAATGTGGCACGTTATCATCAAGACAGAAAAAGGCTTAAAGGGATATCCCTTGATTATCACAGATCGAAAAAATACGCGAAAATTTGGAACGAATTCGATGAGTTTATGGAAATAGATGAGTTTGATATCAACGTAGATTGATTTTAGGGAGAAGAGGTGACGCGCCTAATGGGCATGGACGTCTTAGCGCGGTTAACCCCATTACAACGAGACGTTTTGGTGAGGCGCTACGGCCTGGACGGTCGTGAGCCGGCGTCTACCGAACAGGTAGCCGCCGAGCTGGGCAAGTCGCCGGAGATCGTGCGTCGGATCGAGCTTGTCGCACTCGTCAGGATGCAGGAGATCACGACCGGCCAGCGGAGGCACGAGCGGTCCGCCGGACTATTAAACAATCCTGAGTATCAGTAGCATCGACTTTTTTCGGACAATCCGGGCAATTGGCTGTAGCGCGGGCTACAATGGTAGCTATGGAGGTGATTGCGTGTTACGCAACAGTTATTTTTGCGGCCTGGTGGACGACGTGGCCGCCGCAACCGGCTGGCGGCACTCTGTCTGCGCCGGGTTACTGGTGCTCCTTGGCGGTACTGGGTTTCTGGTTGGGTGGCACTACCTGGCGTTTGGTCATTGGTTGATCGCCCAAATGCCGTTTCTTCAACAACTCGCGTTGTTACTACTGGGGAGGTGAGGTTCATGAGGATTATCTCTGCGGTATTGTTGATGATGTTCATCATGAGTGGCGTCTGCCTGGCGGCTCCGGACGTTGCGCCGGCCGACCAGGCGACCGTAACCGCTTCGACGGCGACGGTTGCCAAGCCGAAGGTCGCGGTGCTGTGCATCGGCAGGGCCAGCTACAACAAACGGCCAGACGTTTGGGGCATCCTGAACCTCGAATCGTATGAGCAGTTTCAGGTGGCCCTAGCCCGCAAATTACCGAACGCCGACGTGCTCCCGTTTACGCAAAACGTGGATGTGCTCATAAAGTTAACCCAGGCCGAACTCAACTCGGTCGGTCTGGATAATACTCAGATGCAGCAGCTCATAAAAACGCTGGGGGCCGACTACGCCGTTGTGTACCGCGACGCACCTGGGTTCTGGACCAAGGATTTAGACGTTTCGTTTTCACCTCAAGTGCTGACCTATTCGAGAGACGGACTGCTGTCGGACAAAACCTTTACGCTAATTGTCAAGAAGAAGGATTTTACTGATAAGCAGTATCCGGCGTTCGCGCAAAGATTGTATGCGGCCCTGGGTGACCATGTGGCCGGGACGGGGGTAATCAAATGAGCGCTTTTGCGGAATACATCTGGAAAAACCGCAGCGGCAAGTCTGTCGTGAAAGCGGCGTTGACGTTCGTGATTGCCAGTATAGTCATCGGCACCCTCACCGGCACCGGGTTTAATCTGGGAAGTTTTTCGGGGACCGCTACGACTGAGGTAGCGGCTGCAGAAGGGGCGGCAACCGCAGCCGCCAGCGCCGGAGCCACCTCCGCAGCCGCCGCGTCCTCCTTTAGCACCTTCAACGTCCTCAACTTCGGCACCATCAACTTCCTGCCCATCCCTTACTGGGGCGGCGACGGCGGTGGTGGAGACGGTGGCGGCCCGTCGGTTGGCACGGCCTCTGACGGTAAAACCCCGACCGTGCCCTACGATCCCTACACCGGTGAGGTTTTGCAGGACTACACTAACCCGGCCACCGGCGAGACGTTGACTAAGGGCACGATTATCCCTAAGAGCATGTTGCCGGTAATGAAGGTGTACCAGCGAGCTATCCTGTCGGATCCACAGCTGCCGGAACTCAACACTCAAACGACACCGGACGGCTTTTACAACCAGAAGCCCCCGGCTGGCGCCACGGGATCGGCGTTGCCGCAAAGCCCAGCAACTTCTGATACAACACAACCAGCAACCTCATCGTCGTCGTCAGGGACCATGACTCACTAAAAAGAACGGGCAAAAGCCCGTTCTTTTTACATTGTCGCCAACTGGCCCAAAATAGGGTTTACTGCCCCGGCCAGGCTCTTAATCCCCGCGTCCACCAATACATTGTACTTTTTCTTTTCCGCCACAATCGTCGTTGTTACCTTAGGATTGTCCAATAGCACCGTCCCATCGGCGACTTGCAGTATGCGGACAGTGGAAGTCCATGTGTTCTCCTTGCCCCACTTAATGGATGTGACGTAATCCTGGACCACAACAACATAGTCTGCACCTAACTCTTTCGCCGCCAAAAGGACAGCCGCATCCTTAAAATAATCTTGGGCATCATTTTTCTTAAGTATTTTAGAAGCAGTGTTATAAGGGACCACCTTCACGTTTTCCCGTTCGATTGCAGCGATAAACTTCTTATTAAAATCACCGGTGGAAAAGCCCCACTTGTCTTTCTTTTCTTCCGACAGCATAATAGTCGCCACCGTAAACGGCTTGCGGGGCGGCTTTTTCAGTTCCGACTTATCGGCCGCCTTGTCGACAGGCTTGTCATCTTCAAGGGAAATTGGCTCTGCGGCCACCTTTTCCGGGGCCGTGACCTCAACCTTTGCGGGAGTGTCGGCCGGGGCCGCAAACCCCAGGGAGAAACCGGCGACCAGGAACACCATCGTCAGGAGCAGAATCAGCGTCTTTTTCATCATCATCACCTCAAGAAAATCATGGCATATATTATAGCCGAAAACAACAGGTTCGCATTGCTTATTGATATCGCTCATCGATAGGCAATATCAATGAACAATATTCTTCGTTAACTCACAACGTCCGATAATAAGCAATTATGGTAAATTCAAAACCCTGGCAGCTTGCGGCTGCCAGGGTTTTTCTCTTTGAAAGGCCAGTTTATGCAACATATTCATGCATAAACCTAGCAAATCGGCCAGGGCGAGCGAATAAATACTCGGACAACCAATCTATCCGGGGTGTCCCTAAAAACGGCTCTCGCGGCCTCCTAGGCGGTCAGTTGACGGGCATGAGGCTAATCTTTGCCCAGCAAAGCCGCTACCGCACGCGAAATGCGGCTTTTTCTCTCCGCCTGGACACCTGCAGCCGCTGGCAGCAGCCGGTTATATTGAGATACAGTAAAGATTTACACACTATACACACATTTTTCCTGCAAAAAAAGGCCCCTTGGCCTTAGTTTTGTAGGCAAGGGGTGTTCTCTAACTCCGCGAGCTCTTCCGGGGATAGACGGGCAGCGCCACAATCATAGCACAGGTAACCATATCCGGGTCCCACCAATGATCCGGCCGGGACGGCGACCGGTTCGCCGCACTCATCGCATGAAACCCATTTTACCGTGTCGTCCATAGGATCTGCGACCATGCATTTCAACATTTTTCATTCCTCCTCTGATTTTTTACAAAAACCAGGGGAGGATTTTCCTCACCTGGTCCTGGTCGCTAGACCAGGTTCGGAAAAAAGCGCCTTAGAATACTCACTCCAGCAATTTTTAATTTTGGGGCACCAGGCAAGTGCCGCTTGTTTTAGTTTTGTATAGAGGTTTCAGTTACCATTTTAGCCTTCGTAACGGCTGATTGCAAAAATCAGCAACGTCTTAGACCGATATAGTGTGACGTGATCGCGCAGCGGTGATGCCCCATACGTTCGGCAGTTTCTCGCCGGGCCTCGTCATGACTCAGCCCAGCGTCAATCCGGTCCAGATAGTACGCCTGGGCGAAATTATACCTAAAACTGTGAGGGCCTGAGTACTTTTCGCCCACGGCCACGCACGCTCGTTTGAGGTCGGCGCGGTACTCGTTGACATCCAGTTTGAATCGACCGTTTTGAGCTATGTATTCGGATAGCGCACGGTATGTCTCCGTACGCAGCTCCAGCGTGACCTTTTGTCCGCCCTTCGCCTCCACTTCGACCTTGTTCCCACCGAGCAGCTGATCGCCCTTAATCAATGCGACCTCACGGACGCGCGGGCCGGCTTCCTGTTGCAGTGTGGCAGCTAATCGATGTTCCCCTGTCTCTAGCGACGCAGCGACCGCCCGTGGATTGACGAACGCTCGGTTCTCGTGGACGGTTCTGCCGGCGTTATCCTGTACGTAGCCCCGCGCATCGGTTAACTCTTTCCCCCAGTCTCGCGCCTGGCCGTCTAGCCGCTCGAGCGCAACTTCTAACTTTGCCAGCTGCCCCACATAGGTTTTCGCCGACCTGGCCGTGAGACCGCCGTCGACTTTGGTTTCGATCCACGATTTAACGTGGCTGCCCTCGATGCTACGAATATCTTTAATCCCAAATTCTGATTTAATCCATTTAGCCGCTTGGTTCCAGGTGTTCAGACAGTCAGCGCCATATTTGTAACTGTGTACGCCGGTTTGCTGGGCAACCTCGTGGCTATTGCCCGCGCCGGCGGCGCGGGCCTCGTTGGCGGCGACGTGCTTGCTGTGCCCAATCTCATTAACCGCTTCGAACGCTTGTTGACATTGATATGTTATAGAACCCAGTTTCGCCACTCTGCACACCTCCGCCGCAGCCAAAAGTTCGGTCGATACAGTTTTTACCCGTTTTCGCGGGTCGAGCAGCTAACCAGGCTGTTCTCGCGGAACCGTAACCGCTCTCGCCCCCCCCTTGGGCGAGTACCGTCTGTTGACCGGAGACGGGTGAGATCCGGCCCACGTCCGGGAACTGACCGGCTGTCCGGCCTAGTGATGTGTCCCGATCCGTGGGGGCCGCGCGAATGGTGTGGTGTACTCTCCAACATTTTTTTGTTTCGCGCGCGACCTTGTGCCCTGGGGCACGATAGTCTTTTTATATAAATGGGGTACAGTCTCCATTGTAGCTTTCGTATAGCCAAATTGCGAATTTCGCCGGGGGGACACATTGACATGTGTCCCCCCTTCCGGGTCGCTGTCGCGCCCCGCCCCCCCGCCGTCAAGGTGTACGCACCTTGACGGCGGGGCTGAGTGCCCATCACCCCAGGCCCTGCCTCATCCAATGGCCTATCCATGCCGCGCGTCGATGCGCGCGGACGCCGCGCCTGTAGCGCGGCGCATAAACTCGCGCCGAAAATTCGCAAAGCAGCATGCGAGCGGGCTACAATGGAATTCGGGCGGCCATGCTACGCCTGACCGCCCGAATTCCATTGTGAGGAGGGTATATATGTCATTTATCGACGATCTCACCAACTGCAACGAGCGTCAGCGCCGCCAGCTGGCCAATTACTACGCCCAGTTGGCCGAGGGCGAGAAAATCGCAGTGCACCGCCACGCGGAGCGCTTGTTTCACCGGCTGCGCAAACAGGCACGGGATCGTGATGCCGGCGAGTACCAGCTCGCCCTGCTGGTGATCGCAACAAAGAATTTTCGGGCCGAGACTGAAACGCGTCTGACCGAGCGCCATGATACCACGACGGAGCAGATTGCGGAGCTACGCCGGCGACGGATCGCCCGCGTAATCCAGTCGAGGGCCGGCAAAAAATCGCCGCTGGCCACGGCGATTCAACGATATCGCAACGATATCCGCCACATGAGAGATGCGGGGTTATCCTGGCCCGAGATCGCACGCTATCTGACTACGCACCATTCGCGGGCGTTTCAACGCCCAGGCAAAGCATCACACATAGATCCACGGTATCTGGCGAGAACCTGGACGGCGCTGGAGAACGAACGAACAACGGAACCACCTGGGGACTCTGGGGATTTGCTGGACGACTAACGGCCATGCTGGCCTACTCGCCCACAATTCCCCAGGGGTCTCCAGGTGCTACTAGGTTAAAAGGGGATCCCTAATGGTTAAGTCCTGGGTTATAAAGCCCAAGGCTCATTTTTTGCATTGGCTCGATTCGCTGGCTACAATGGAGACTGTGTAAATTGAGTGCTGATTTTAGTCTTTGTAGCATAATGTTGCAGCGGGGAGGGATTAGGGGTGGTAGAGGCCAATACAAAACCCAAGATTACCGGAAACATCTCTTTCGTTGACGCCTCTGGTCGCCCGCTCGACGAAGCTGCTATAAACCAGTTGAGCGAAAATCTTATTATGGCTGTACTCAAATCTGCGGAGCCGGAGGAAGATGAAGAGCTGTCAACCAGTTGATGGATCTAAAACGGATAACACTGGACATGCTACTTCGGGACGATCTTTACATCAACCTTAGTATCGGCGTATCTGCCGACGTTGTTGTCAGTCCTAGTAATATAGACTGCTTCCAGTGCTTGTAGGCAAGCCTCGCGCCGATTTTCAATGTTTTGGATTGCGGTCATAAACCCGGCCACTCGGTCGTCTACATTTCGGAGGTTTGACAATTTGCCCAGGTCGGCAATTCGCTTCCGGACATCGTCGAGATCTCTCTTTATTATGTCCAGGGTTTCATCCATAATCTTATGTTCGATGCGCCCACGCGAGAACTGACTAACAAGGGCCTTTTGCCGGGTGAGTAACTCAGTTTCTCGCTGACGCAAGATCTCCAGTGTTTTTGCTGATTTGGCCAGTAGCTTTTTCTGAGCAATCAACTGCCGTACTTTAGTTGGCTTTGTGGTAAGGGCCTTAAGCTTATCCCATACAAAGTCGTCTAACAAATCGGCCCTAACTCCGCGACTTCCACAGTGTGTTTCACCGGTATCTGCAGCCAATCGGTGACTAGTACACAGGTAGTAATACACTTTTCTACCTCGTTGGGTAATCATCATTTGACGACCGCATATACCGCACCTTGCAATATACTGTAACATATACACTCGCTGGGTATTTCGCGGCGAGAAACGTTGATTCTGAGCAATAACTTG
>JAHDOI010000044.1 GCA_018434945.1 Selenomonadales bacterium | reverse complement strand
TACGGTTCAACAGGAGCCAAAAGAACTTTTACCTGATTGACTTACGTCAATCATATCATGGGTATTTGCAAGCCGATTGGCTTGTTAGCGACTAAGCAGGAACGCTTATTTTTTCCTGCAAAACTTATTATACGAGGAGCCAAGAACAAGAAGCTCCTCCGGCTGGGCGCCGATGCGCTGGACGTCTACGGCAGCCTGGGCGAATACAGCCTGCAGGAACTGAAAGATATGATCAACCGCCTGGTTGCCACCGGCTATCTCCGCCTGACCGAGGGCGAGTACCCGGTGGTGAAGCTGACCGGCGAGGGAGCCGCGGTATTGAAAGACGAGGCGAGGGTGTGGCAGAAGACGGCCAAAAGGGTGCCGGCGCCGGCCAAGGACGATTCTTTGTTCGGGCTGCTGCGGGTGCTGCGCAAGGCCATCGCCGACAGGCTGGGGGTGCCGCCTTATGTGGTGTTCGCCGACAGTGCGCTCAGGGAGATGTGCGCGTATTGTCCGACTGACCGCCCAGCGCTGCGGGCGGTCAAGGGGGTCGGCGAGGCGAAACTGGAGCGCTTCGGGGACGAATTTCTAGCGGTCATCCGGCAGTATTGCGCCGAGCATAAGCCGGAGCCCCGCCCCGCGGCGGCGGGTCCGGCGGCGGCCGGCGACAAGGACGGGGACAGTCCGAGCCATGTTGTCACACTTGGCTTGTACCGGGCCGGGCATTCGCTGGCGGCGATCGCCGCTCAGCGCAAGCTGAAGCCGCTGACTGTCCAGGATCATCTGATGCGCTGTGCCGCCGAAGGCCTTGAGGTGGACTGGTCCGCGCTGATCCCGGCCCGGTATGAGGCGCTGATTATCGCCAAGATCGACGAATTGGGGGTAACCAGGCTTAAGCCGCTCAAAGAGGCGTTGCCTGAGGAGGTAGATTATGCCGCCATCAAGGCGACGATATGTAAACACAGACTGAATCTGCTAAAGCCCGGGGTATAGTAATAGTGCTTGCAGCGCGAAGCCCGGATCGCCGTTTTCGGCGATCCGGGCTTCGCTTTCGGGCGGTGCCTCATTGTCAGCCGTCGGTGTAAATAGCAAATATTTCACAAAGAAACAGTTGCAATTTACATCTATTTGCCATATACTGTGAGCAGGAGGTGCTATGATTTGGCAGACGATAAGCAGGCTAAAAGGCTGCGGGAAACGATGCGGATAATCGTCAGGCGGCTCGGCATCCTCGAGCGCGGCGAGGCGTCCTGCTGCGGGATAACGCTGGCGCAGTGCCATGTGATCGTGGAGCTGGGAAGGGCGGAGCGGCTGTCGCTGAACGAGCTGGCCGAGCGGTTGCGGCTCGATAAGAGCACGGTGAGCAGGTCGGTCGATAATCTTGTCACCATGGGGCTTGCCGTACGGGAGGACGATCCCGCGGACAGGCGCTATGTCACTCTGGCGCTGAGCGACGATGGTGTCAAGGTCTTCGCCGACCTGGAGAAGCGGATGGAAAATTATTTCGCCGATATCGTCGACCTGCTGCCTGCCGAAAAACGCGAGCAGGTCCTCGATAGTCTCGTCCTGCTGGCGGAAGCGATCAAGAGCCCGGATTGCTGCGGCTTGGGCCTGGGCAACGGCGGCTACGGCGGGAAGGGGTAGGCGGGCATGTTCGAGTATTTCGCCGACCTGGTCGTCTTCCGGTGGCTGGGGCTGGCGCCGGAAAACCCGTTTGCGGCCGCGCTGCATTTTTTCGTGTACGATACGCCGAAGATTTTCTTCCTGCTGGCTGTGGCGATTTTCATCATCTCTATCATCCGTTCATATTTCCCGCCGGCGAAAACGAAGAAGTTCCTCAGCCGCCGGCATACGTTCGTCGGCAATATCCTGGCGGCGCTGCTCGGCGTTATGACACCTTTCTGCTCGTGTTCGGCGGTGCCGCTGTTCATCGGTTTCATCGAGGCCGGCGTGCCGCTGGGGGTGACATTTTCTTTTCTGATTTCGTCGCCGATGGTCAACGAGGTCGCCCTGGTGATGCTGCTGGCGCTGTTCGGCTGGCAGGTGGCGCTGCTGTACGCGGCGACGGGCGTGGTAATCGCGGTTGTCGCCGGCTACGTTATCGGCAGGATGAGGCTGGAGCATCTGGTCGAGGAGTATGTCTACCAGATCAAGAGCGGCGAGGGGGAGGTCTATGAGCCGACGTTCGCGGAGCGCTGCCAGGCGGGCAGGGATTTCACGCTCGACCTGCTGAAAAAGATCGGTCCGTATATTGTCGTGGCCGTGGCTATCGGCGGCTTTATCCACGGCTATGTGCCGGACGAATTCCTGGTCGAATACGCCGGCCGCGATAATCCGCTGGCGGTGCCGCTCGTCGTGCTGCTGGGCGTGCCGCTCTATAACAGCGCCTCGGGTATGGTGCCGATCGTCTACGCGCTGATCGGGAAGGGGCTGCCGCTGGGCACGTCGCTGGCTTTCATGATGGCGGTCAGCGCGATAAGCTTCCCGGAGATGATAATTCTCCGCCGGGTGCTGAAGCCGAAGCTTATCGGCGTCTTTGCCGGTATTATCGCCGTCGCCGTCATTTTCACCGGGTACCTTTTCAATATGATCGTATGATAGGGAGGAAGGAAGTATGAAGATCGCAGGCTGGCTGTCGGGAGGTAAATCATGAGCGAGGATATCCGTGAACAGGTCCGCAGGAAGTACGCGGCGGCTATTACTTCAAAATCCGGGTGCTGCGGCTCTTCGGGCTGCTGCGGCGACGGCCGGGACGCAACGCAGGTGATAACCGGCAACCTTTATCAGGCCGCCGAGGTCGAGGGGTTGCCGACCGACCTGCTCGCGACGTCCCTGGGCTGCGGCAATCCCACGGCGCTGGGGAGCCTTTACGCCGGCGAGACCGTCCTGGACCTCGGCAGCGGCGCCGGGCTTGACGTGCTGTTGTCCGCCAGGCGGGTGGGGCCGGCCGGCAAGGCGTACGGACTGGATATGACGGACGAGATGCTGGCGGAGGCCAACGCCAACAAGGCCAAGGCGGGACTGACCAACGCCGAGTTTCTGAAGGGGCATATCGAGGATATCCCTCTGCCGGCGGACGCGGTCGATGTGGTCATTTCCAACTGCGTCATTAATCTGTCGGCCGACAAGGACAGGGTTTTCCGCGAGATCTTCCGCGTTCTGCGGCCGGGCGGCCGGGTAGCCGTCTCCGATATCGTCACGACAAGGCCGCTGCCGGAGGGGGTCCGCAAAAATCTGCTGGCCTGGTCGGGCTGCATCGCCGGGGCGCTGACCGATGACGAGTATGCCGACAAGCTGAAAAAGGCGGGCTTCGGCGATGTCGAGGTGGTTGTTACCAGGGTCTACGACCTGACGAGCCCGGCGGCCGGCAAGCTCGTGCCCGGGGCGTCGCCCGGGGAGCTGGCGGAATATAACGGCAGTATCGTCAGCGCTTTTATCCGGGCGAAGAAGCCGGCCAGCCTCCTCGCGGCAGGCGAGGATTACACGATCCGTCCCGCGCGGCCTGAGGATGTGCCGGCTATCGAGGAATTGCTGGTGGCTTCCGGGCTGACGGCGGTGGCGATCGCCGCCGGGCGGGAGCGGTTCCTGGTAGCCGACCGGGGCGGGGTCGCGGGCGTGGTCGGCTGCGAATACGCGCCCGGCGCTGCCCTGCTCCGGTCGTTGGCGGTCGCGCCCGCTGCGCGCAAGGCGGGCATAGCCGGGGCGCTGGTGGACGCGGCCCTCGCGCGGGCGGAGGCGGCCGGCAGCGCGGCGGCCTACCTGTTCACGAACACGGCGGCCGGTTATTTCGCGCGGCGCGGTTTCGAGCCCGTCGGGCGGGGGGATGTCCCGCAGGCGTTCCTCGACAATCCCGCCGTCAGCACATGCTGTTCGGCGTGTGCCGCCATGAAGCGGATGTTATAGGGCGGGAGTAAGGGCTTAGAGGCAAAATGGCAGGCAAGGCAAGGGATTTGACAGATTTTGCCGAAATAGAAAGATTAGCTAATCAACCGGGAAGAACCCGCGGCAGCGTGGCCGGCCCGCGAGAAAATACGGATTAGAGGGGGGAAGAGGTTGAAAAAGTTTTTTGCGGCGATTTTGCTGGTTTTCCTGCTGTCTGTCAGTACGGCCTTCGCGGCCGAGCCGCTGCCGTCGTGGAATGATACCCCGGCGAAGCGGGCGATTATCGCGTTTGTCGAGGCTGTTACCAGGGAGGGGTCGCCGGATTTCGTGCCTGTGGCCGAGCGGATCGCGGTGTTCGACAACGATGGCACGCTGTGGTCGGAGCAGCCGCGGTACTTTCCCGAGGTTTTCATGATCGACCGCTTTAAGGCGCTCGCGCCGCAGCGTCCGCAGTGGAAGGCGATACCCGGACTGGAGGCCGCTTTTGAAGGAGACTTCGCGACCTTTCCCCCGGTGGTGAACATCCTCGTCCACGCCGGCAGCACCACGGAGGAGTTCGCGCAAAGCGTCAGGGATTGGGCGGCGACCGCCCGGCACCCGGAGACAGGGCGGCTCTACACGGAGATGGTCTACCAGCCCATGCTCGAGTTGATAGGCTATTTGCGGCATAACGGGTTCAAGGTTTATATCGTGTCCGGCAGCTGGACGGATATTATGCGGCCCTGGACGGAAAAGGTTTACGGGATTCCTCCCGAGCAGGTCTATGGCAGCAGCTTGAAAACGAAGTTCGCGCTGCGTGACGGTAAACCCGTCATCACGTATCTGCCGGAGGTCGACCTTATCGCCGAGGGCCCCGGCAAGGCGGTCGCCATCGGTAAATATATCGGGCGCCGGCCAATCGCGGCGTTCGGCAACTCCGACGGCGATCTGGAGATGCTTGAGTGGGCGACTGCGGGCAGCGGTCTAAGGTTTGCGCTCCTGGTCCACCATACCGACGCCTGGCGCGAGTGGGCCTATGACCGCAAGTCGACGGTCGGCAGGCTGGACAAAGCGCTCGACGCGGCGCAGGCGAACGGGTGGACTGTCGTCGATATGAAGGGGGATTGGAAGGTTATTTATCCTTTCGAGGAAAGGTAGCGGCGAGCGGTGGGCTCGACGGGACGCTTTGAGTGAAGGCGGTTCCGCAGGAGCCGGCAGGCACCGAATCGGGCAGATGAAAAAACCCGCGTAATATTTACGCGGGTTTTGCTTTTTGTTTCGGGGCAATCGGCGGAGTGGGGAGGCCGGATCAGGCGTCGTTGTCGGGCGGCGACATGCGGACAGGGATGTCCTGCATATCGGGCCGGTTTTTCTCCATCCAGATGGCGAAGGCGACGTTCCAGAGCGCCGCTCTCAGATGGGGCTCGTCTTTCATGCCCCGCATGTAGCAGGACAGGTGCCTGATGGCGCTGTCGATCAGAGAGTGCATGGGAATGCCTTTTTCGCAGTTCCGTTCGCCGTATTTTTTTGCGCCTTGCTCGCAGTGAATCGCCAGTTCGTGGATGGCATCCCAGGGAATCAAGTCGTATCGCCCTTTCCCTTCGTGGTAATCCCTAACAGCCCCGGTGTCGAACTTTGTTCTGTTGCCGCTGTCTTTGATGTCCATTTTCCACCGTCCACTGAAGTATTTCCGATGTTCATCACCATATTCTGCAATTCGGGCTGTTTTCCTGCTTGAAAAGACAAAAGTAGGCAGGATTGACCCGTATCGTGAAAGATTTTGAAAAATATGGAAGGTCATCCGGGGGATTGCGCGAATTAGAACAAATACTACCGGTTAGCTGTTCTGGAGGAGGGAAGCCGCTTTGCATCTCAGGCTTAAGGCCCTGCGGGAAACCATCGGCAAGCTTCGCGATATCGCCGCCGGGATGAATGACGAGGAGATAAGGGCGATATGAGCCGACGAGGCGCTGCGCTGTTATAAGGGACTGCTGCTGACGCTGGCGGGGGAAGGCCCTGGCGGGACTGATCGCGGCGGGACGCCCGCCGCTCCCGGTGAGCGGGGCGTCGCCCATATGGTACCGGAAAGGACCCAGCTCGGGCCGTGGGAGTACCGGACCGACGTCGATCTTTTCGAGTTCAACGACGATTTTTACGCCATCTACGGCACGTCCGTGGCGCAGGAGGGGCGCTTCATGAAACCGGAGGCCTATATCAGGGAATTCGTCTACCCTGATGATGTGCCGCTGGTACGGGAAATATTCGCTATGGCGAGCAGAGGTCAGCGGCCTAATGTCTGCGAGCACCGCATCGTCCGCCGGGACGGGGCGGTGCGCACCGTAAGGGTATGGGCGATCGTGAACCTGGACCGCGTCAACGCTATCGAGAGGACCTTCGGGGTCAACCAGGATATTACCGGGTACAAGCTGATGGAGGAGGAACTCCGCTCCAGCCGCGAGCAGCTCTCGGTGGCTGCGCAGCTGGCCCAGCTGGGGCCGTGGGAATACGATTATCAAAGAGGGCTTTTTCAGTTCAGCGACGAGTTTTACGCCGTCTACGGGACGACGGTGGCCAGGGAAGGCCGCTTTATGAGCCCGGAAACCTATGTCAGGGAGTTTGTCCATCCGGCGGATATGCCGATGGTGCGGGAAGTGATAGCGGACTCGGCCAGCCAGGGCCCCAGCATCTTCGAGCACCGCATCGTCCGCCGGGACGGTGCGGTCCGTACGATAAGGGTGTGGCGGGGAGCGATGAACCGTGGTGCCGACGGCAACATGGAGAAGATTTTCGGGGGCAATCAGGATATCACCGAACGGGTTGTGGCGGAAAATGCCCTGCGGGAAAGCGAGGAGCGCCAGAAGGCGACGCTGAACGCCCTGCCGGATATGCTGCTGCGGGTGGACGCGGCGGGGAGATTGTTCGATTACCGGGTCCCCGAGCACTTCGCCGGGTACCTGTCGACGGCGGGGGCCTATGAAACGGTCGGCGATATGCTGCCTGCCCCACTGGCGGAGCTGGTCAGGGAGCTGGTCCTTTCGTCGCTGCTGCTGGGGAAGACCAAGATGGCGAATTATGCCGGCCAGACCGACGATTCGGTATGTTCGCTGGAGATCCGTACGGCGACGATCAACAAGGACCAGGCCCTGGTAATTATCCGCGATCAGACCGAACTTTACCGGGCGCAGCGGGAGGTTCAGCGCCTGGACAGCCTGAACCTGATCGGCGAGATGGCGGCGAGTATCGGCCATGAGGTGAGAAATCCGCTGACGACTGTCCGCGGCTATCTGCAGTTCCTCTCCGGCAAGGAGCAGTTCAAGAGCCAGTGCGGGATGTTTCAGGTGCTGATCGCCGAGCTTGACAGGACAAACGAAATCATCTCCGGATTTCTTTCCCTCGCGAAGAATAAAGCCGTCAAGATGGAACGGAAGAATATAAATACGATAATAGCCGCTATTTATCCGCTGCTCGAGGTGGACGCGGCGGCGGGGGAGAAGACGATTGTTCTCGATCTGGCGCCCGGTCTGCCGGACAGCCGCCTGGACGAAAGCGAGTTCAGGCAGCTGCTCATTAATCTGGTGCGCAACGGACTGGAGGCTATGACCGGGAAGGGGTGCCTTACGATCGCGACGGCAAGGGACGGCAACGACGTCGTTTTGTCAGTCCGCGACGAGGGCGAGGGGATCCCCGAAAATTTGATCGCGAAGATCGGCACTCCGTTTATGACCACGAAAGAAAAAGGCACCGGGCTGGGTTTGTCGGTCTGCTACAGTATCGCCGCCCGGCACGGCGCGATCATCGATTTTTCGACAGGCGCGGACGGTACGGAGTTCGTGGTCAGGTTTAAGGGCGACTGATGCGGGGCGCTTAATCAGCGGTGAGGGCAATAAAAGGCTGGCCGTCGTTGTGAAGGCCAGCCTTTTGTCTGTGGTTATTTTCCGCAACTAAAGCAGGTTGCGGCCCGCGGCTTGGTTGGCGGCCTGGATGGCCTGCCAGGCCAGGTCTGAGGCCTGGCCGAGGGTCTGGAGCTCCTGGACGGAGTTGTGGAAGCCCATGGAGTTGGCGGCAGCCACGTAGTCCCAGTACCACTGGGCTTTGCGCACGTGTTCGCGGGCCTGGGCGAGCATGGCGGGGTCGGCTCCCGGTGCGTCGGCGGCTTTCCTGATGATTTCATGGGCCTGAGCGATTTTCTGCCCGGCGGCGTGCTGCATCTGGAAGACGGCGTCCTGTTTCGTCCTTACCTGGTCGAGCGCCCAGGCTTCGTTCTGGCCGCGGTGGCAGGTGAGGCAGGATTCTTTGATATTGTGCAGCGGGCTGGTCATGTGGTGGGAGGTGTATTTCTGGCCCCCCTGGAGGACGTACGGCATGTGGCAGTCGGCGCAGGAGACGCCGGATTTGCCATGGGTGCCGTTTTTCCATTCTTCGAAGTCGGGATGCTGGCCTTTGAGGATGGGGGCGCCGGAGACGGCGTGGACCCAGTCTTTCTCGAACCCGTTGGGTTTGGTGGCGTAGTATTCGTACATGGCCTGCGGGGTGAAGCCTTTGTCCCACGGGAAGACGAGGCGGTTGGTGCCGGGCTCGAAGTAGTATTCGGCATGGCACTGGCCGCAGACGTAGGAACGCATTTCCTCGCGCGTGGCTTTCGTGAGGTCTGTGCCCAGGCGGGCCATGGCTTCTTTGAAGGCGGGGTTGACGACCCTGAGGTTCATGGTCGCCGGGTCGTGGCAGCTGGCGCAGCTGACCGGGTGCTTGGCCTGTTCGATGATGGGCAGCAGGGGCGTGCGGGTATAGTTCCAGCCCTGTTCGGCGAACAGTTTCTCGATGTAGGGGGTCTTGCAGGTTATGCAGGTGCCCACAGTCTGGGCGTTGACCCGTTTGGATTCGAGCTGGTCGATGAGGGCGTATACGTGGCCCCGGTCTTCCTTGTAGTCAAGGCTGAAGCCGTAGCCGGCGAAGTTGGTCTTGAGCTCAGGCTGCATATCCCATTTCTGGACGAGGACGCTGCCGCCGTAGCCGGTGGGGGACGGCTTCATTTCCTTGTTCTTCTGGAAGCTGGCGTATTCCAGCGGGTAGGATTTTCCCCAGACGGCCGGGTCGTATTCCCCTTTGGCGACAGCTACGGTTTTTATGGCGGCCACCGGCTGGACGCCCCAGACGCGGAAGATGACGACGCCGAAGAAGCATAGCAGCAGGATGGCTGTCGCCGCGAGGATTTTTTGGCTGTTATTCAAGAACGAGACCCCCCTTCCCTAGTTTCTTGCCGAGGTTGAGTTCGTCGTGCACGAGGGCGCGGTGGCAGGCTGTGCAGCTTGTGCCGGCCGCGGCCATGGGGGTGTTCTCGATCGTGCTGGCGTGGCAACGGCGGCAGTTGTCGGCGAGGATGGTCTTGCCCTCCGCGGAGACGGTCAGCGGCTGGGGATAATCCTGGAGGGTTTCGTGGTAGACATGGCTGATGCCGCTCCTGGTTTTGGCCGACAGTTTGACGGCGAAATTCTGCTGGGGCAGGTGACAGTCGCCGCAGACGAATTGCTTGTGGGTGGACGCGGCGAATGTGCCGTATACCTCGCGCATGGAGTGGCAGCTGCCGCAGAATTGGGGTTGGTCGACGTAAGCGAGGCTGGCGCTCATCATCAGGGCTACGGCCAGCATGGCCACGGCGCCTGCGATGCCGTACTTGAGCGCTTTCCTGTCCGGCGCCGGTGAAGGCTGCAAAACTTCCTTCCCCCTCTCGTTAAGAATAGTGCGATCGTGATTTATAGAGCGTAGCTGTGCAGTCCCGGTAACAGTATGTTTACGCCGATGAAGGTGAAGACCACGACGAGGAAGCCGGCGATGGCCCAGTTGGCCGCGGTTTTGCCCTGCCAGGCGTAGACGGCGCGGCCATGGAGGTAGACGGCGTAGACGAGCCAGGTGATGAGCGACCAGGTTTCTTTCGGGTCCCACCGCCAGTAGGAGCCCCAGGCGTACTCGGCCCACACCGCGCCGGTGATGATGAGCAGGGTGAGGAAGGGCATGGCCAGGAGGATTGCCCGGGTAAGCATTTCTTCGAGGACGGGGAGTCCGGGAAGAAGGGCGAGGAGGGCGGGATCGCCGCCGCCGGCTCCGAGGCGGGACCGCCAGCGGTAGAGGAGGGCGACCGCGAAGGAGAAGGTCAGCGCCCCGTAGGCAATGACGGCCGTGGCGACATGGGCGAGCAGCCAGTTGCTCTTGAGGGCTGGCATGAGCGGCTTGGCGTCCTGGTAGAAGAGGACGAACACGCCGGTGAACAGGAAGGCCACGGGAAGGGCAAAGGCGCCCAGGGCCGCCTGGCCGAGCTTAAGGTCGACCCATAGGTAGGCGCCGACGGTGACGGCCACCATGACGATGCCGAATTCGTACATATTGGCGAAGGGGGCCTGGCCGGAGGCGAGTGTTCTGAGCACCGCCGCGGCTATGTTGGCGGCGAGGCCGGCGGCCGCGGCCAGACGGCCGAGGCGCGCCAGGACCGGGCGTAGGTATACGAGGTGGCTGATGTAACAGATGGCGGCGAGAAAATAGAGGAAAAATGCCGTGACGATGACCGGTATTTCGTAGTTGGGCACTACCTGGCCTCCTCGGGGGTTTGTTTATCTTCGGCGGATGTGAGGGCTGCGCACAGCCGCGCCAGTTCTTCGGCCAAAAGCGGCGATTTTCCGAAGATGGCTATGGCGACGGCCGACTGAGCGCCGGCGGGGGTTATTACGGCAAACACTACGCGGCGGCGCGGGTAGAGGCTGAGGAAGAAGGCCGCGCTCATGACGGCGAAGCCGGCGAACACGAGCGGCAGGCCGGGGTCGTATTTCACGTCCAGCCCCGAGGCCTGGATGACGGCGCGGAAGATGAGCTCGGTATCATAGCCGGGGAAGGTGATCGGTTTGCCGAGCGGGAAGGCGTTCATGCCCAGAGGGCGGCCGTCGCTGTAGAGGGCGCATATGACGTGAGGGTTGAGCGGTTCGGCCGACCGGCTGACGTGCGGCTGCCGGGGGTCGAAGTCGGGCAGGTATTTGAGCGGGATGACGGCGATGCCCTGATGTTCGTCGAGGATGATCGGCTGTTTTTCGCCGGCACGGACGGTCCCCTGCGGCTTCCCTTCCCTGCGTCGCTCCGCATCGTAAAGGGTGGTGTAGGAGGCCTGGTAGAAGGAGATGCCCTGGAAGGACAGCGGGTGGTTGACTTTTATGTCCTGACTGGCGAGCTCGGCCCCGTCCCTGACGACCGACAGGCTGCTTATCCAGTCCGATACCCGCCCGTCGGGGTAGAGTTCGGTGGTGAAGCCGCGCAGCCGTATTTCGAAGGGCCGGCCTACGCCGGGATGGCTGCCGGTGCCGATGGCGACCGTTTCGCCGGGCGCGAGGGTGACGGCGTACCGGAAGCCTGCCAGGCTGCCGTAGAGACCGCCGAGGGCGATGAGCAGTATCGAGGCGTGGACGAGAAAGGTTCCCCAGGGGGCCGCCCGGCCTTTGCGGGCGTATATGCGGCCCTGGCCCATGTCCCAAACCCGGAACCCTCCCTGGGAGAGGCTTTTTTTCAGTAGCGCGGCGGCTTCGGCGGGCGGAGCGGCGAGCGGGCATTCGCGCTGCCAGGCGATGGCGTCCGGCCAGACCGGAGGGGCGAAGGTATCGCGCCACAGGGCAGGCAGGCGGACGGCCGAACAGACGGCGACATTGAGGCAGAGCAGCAGCAGCAGCGAGCTGAACCACCAGCTGTGATATAGGTCGCCGAGCCCGACGGTGTGGTAGAGGAAGCTGAGGACGGGACCGGCGGCGTGGATGTCGCGCTCCTGGGGGATGAGGGTGCCGGCGACGGCGAGGACGATGATGACCGCCAGCAGGGCAAGGCCCGTTTTCATGGTGGCGAAGGCTTTGACGGCGCGGCTCAAGGGGAAGTTCCTCATGCGGGGTCTCCTAATGCGGTATTGCGGCGGATATTATAATAATTAACTGCTTCGACGTCCGGAAGATTATCCCTCCCGGCCGCCGCGCCTGGATTCCCGCGGGCGGCGGCGGCGGTCCGGCTGTGATTCGCGTCACTGCGCGTTCGCGGCGGGTGCTGTAGAATGAAATCAGCAACATCGCTGCGGGCGGCGGCGGAGCCGCCGTATAGCGGGGGAGGATGGCGACATGGGCGAGGATGGGAAAACGTGCGGCGCGGGAAAGCGGGAGCCGGCGGGTTTGGCCGGGTACTGCTCGCGCCTGGCGGGCGATAGTCTGTGCCGCTGCGGCGGCAACCTGAAAGGACGCTATTGTTTATGGTCCTATCACCCGCTCCCGCCGGGCGCGGAGGGTTTAGCGGCGCCGGGAAACGGCGGCGGAAAACGGCGCGCGGCGAGGACCTGACCCCGGCCTGACGGACAAGAAAAAAGAGTAGCCGGACTACGTTAGTCCGGCTACTCTTTTATTTGCCGGCGCCCCGCCGGCTGGCGGCGAGGGTGCTGCGGTATTCCCTGGGGGTGCAGGAGACCTGTTTTTTAAAGCATTCGATATAGTAGCTCGCGCTGCCGAAGCCCGTGGCGTCGGCTACCTGGCTCACGGTGAGGTCGGTTTCCCTGAGCAGCGCGATGCTTCTGTTGATGCGGTAGTTGATGACATATTCGAAGACGGTGCATTTGACGGCCCGCCGGAAGAAACGGCAGCACTCGCCTTTGCTGATATTGACGGCGGATGCGATTTCCCCGAGGGTGAGTTTGTCCATGTAATGTTCGTTGATGTAGGCGATTATCGCTTTTATCCGCTGCTGGTCGGCGTATTCGCCCGCCCCGTCCGCCGGCACCGTTGCGTCCTGCCGGGCGATCAGCTGTCGCCAGACGGTAGCCAGCGCCAGGGCGGCGTCGAGTTCGTAGCCGAAAGCCCTGCCGGTATGGAGGTCGTGTATTTCCCCGATCTTCGCCAGGATGAGCCGCTGCCAGTCTGTCCCCGGGTCGAGAACCGCGGACGAGAACCCGGGGAGCTTCAGAAAGGGCTTGATGTACTTCTGCTCGATGGCGCTGCCCGGGAAGAAGGACAGCAGTCTGGGGTCGGCGTTGATGCAGATGTAGGTGCTGTCAGGCTCGGCAGCCGCGCGCGCCATGTGCAGGCAGCCGCTGTTGATGAAGATGCCCTGGCCTGCTTTAAGAAGGTGTGAATTCTGGTTGACGAGGAATTCGACCTGTCCTTTTGTGACGAGCGAGAGCTGGATTTCGTCGTGCCAGTGCCAGTTGACGAACCCGAGGACGTTTTTGTCGAGCTGGTCCAGGTACACGGCCACCGGGAAGGCGTAGCTGCCGTGCAGGGTCGTCTCGCGGTTGTTCTTGTCGATGCGGATGTCGGTTATCTGCATTTTCTCCTCCCCGAGCAATATAACGATATTATCGGTCAATATCGTTATAGAATTATAAATAAATATCAATATAATTATATATTAAACAGGGATATATTCAATGCCGCAAGCTATGCCCGTCCGGCAGCGAGGACGGGAGATAACGGGAAGAAAGGGATGGTGTGCGTGAACCGGCAGGTGCAGGAAACCGTGAGCGCTTTGGAGGGCGAGCTGATTTCGTTCGCGAGCGAGCTTGTCCGCATCAAGAGCAGGACAGGGCGGGAGGCCGAGCTCGTCGAACGGATAAAACAGGAGATGACGAAGCTGGATTATGACGATATTATCGTCGATAAGGTCGGCAATATCGTCGGTGTTATCGGCAACGGGCCGGTGAAGCTGCTGTACGATTCCCATATGGATCATGTGGCGGTCAACGACGCCGGCGAGTGGGTGCATGGGCCGTACAGCGGCGTCATCGAGGACGGCAGACTGTACGGCCGGGGCTCGTCGGACATGAAAGGGTCGCTCGCGGCCACCGTTTACGCCGGCCATATCATGAAGAAGCTCGGCCTGGCGGCGGGCAAGACGATCTATATCTGCTGCTCGGTCATGGAGGAGGATTTCGACGGCGCGGGCCTTGAGCGCGCGATCGTGGACAACGGGCTGAAGCCCGATTATGTGGTTATCTGCGAGCCGAGCCATCTGAATATCGCCATGGGGCATCTGGGACGGGCGATTTATAAGATCAATGTGAGAGGCGTTTCCGCTCACGGGGCGGCCCCGGAAAAGGGCGACAACGCGGTCTATAAGGCGGCCCCGATCATCCGGCGCATCGAGGAGCTGGGCAAGAAGTACATGGCCATGCCGCCGGAGCGTCCTTCGATCGCTCTGACGAGGATCGAAAGCGTGTCCGCCTCGCTTAACGCCGTGCCGGGGAGCTGCACGCTGTATGTCGACCGCCGCATCTGCCCGCACGAGACCGAGGAGGCGGTCGGGGCGGAGATGACCGGGCTGATCGGCGATGCCGACGCCGACTGGGAGATCTATGACGCGGTCGGCCAGAGCTACACCGGGGAGGAGATCGTGCTGCACTCTTATCTGCCGGACTGGGAGCTCGGAGCGGAGCATCCCCTGGCGCAGGGCTGCTTCGCGGCGTATCGGGAAGTGTTCGGTGCGGAGCCGCAGCCTTATAAGTGGGATTTCTCGACAAACGGGGTCGCGTCCGCCAAGCTGGGGATCCCGACGATCGGGTTCGGCGCCGGGGTCGAGAAGACGGCGCATATGGCCAACGAATATTGTCCCCTCGAGGATATAATCATGGCGTGCCGGTTCTTTTCCCTGCTGCCGCTGAAATTGTAGGACGGCTTTGCGCCTGCGGAAGAATCGACGGGAGGTATGAATATGGGCAAAATTCCTTACGGGCCGACATACGAAGAGATGCTCGACCCCGGTATGCTGGACGGCGCCCTGCGGGCCAAGGCGCTCGCCGCGGCGAAGGCGGACGAGCTCGACCCGGTCAATCTTTTCAATATCACCTGGAAGGATGCGGCGAACGGTGTGCGCAGGCTGGTTCTGCCGCCTGAGCTGACGGGCGTGGACGCCAATATCGTCGTGCTGCTGGGCTGCGGCTTCCCCTCAGGCTCCCACAAGGTCGGGCCCGCCTACAGCACGCTGATGGAGGGGCTGGTGGACGGGGAGATAATCCCCGGGGAGCATACCATCCTCGGACCATCGACCGGCAATTTCGGCATCGGCACGGCGTATATCGCCAAACTGCTCGGGTTCCGCGCGATCGTCATCATGCCGGACAACATGAGCAGGGAGCGGTACGAGCGCATCGAAAAGTACGGCGGGGAGCTGGACCTTACGCCAGGGTCGGAATCGGATGTCATCCTGACGCTGGAGAGGACCCACGAGCTGATGAAGAATCCCAGATACAAGGCGTTGGCCCAGTTCGAGCTGTTCCCCAACTACCGTTTCCACCGCCACGTCACAGGCAACAGCGCCGTGGAGGCGGTGCGGGGGATCGGCAACGGGCGGATCGCCGGCTTTACCTCCGCCCCGGGGTCGGCCGGGACGATCGCCGCCGGGGATCAGATCAAGGCCGTTTTTCCGGAGGCGAAGGTCGCCGCCCTTGAGCCGTACGAATGCTCGACGCTGGCCGACGGCGGCCGCGGGCAGCACCGTATCGAGGGCATCGGCGACAAGATGTGCACGCTGATCCATAATGTGCTGACAACCGATTTCGTCATCCTGATAAAAGACGAGGAGACGGTGCAGGGGCTGAAGATTTTCCGCGACGGCACCGAGACGCTGGTGAAGCTGGGCGTTGACCGGGAGTTCGCGCTGGGGCTGAGGGATTGCTTCGGGCCTTCGGGGATCTGCAACGTGCTGGGGGCAATCAAGCTGGCGAAGTTTTTGCGCCTCGGCCCGGGGGATAATGTGGTGACGGTGGCGACCGACGGGTTCGACCGCTACCGGTCGGTGCTGGACGAACTGGACGGCCGCTATCTGGAGACCGCGCCGTTCGTTCTCGACCGCTGGGCGGCCGATATCTTCCTGGGGACGTCGGACGGGCAGGTGTTCGACTTCCGCAAGGGTGGCGCGAAGGAACGGCTTTTCGCCCAGAAGGAGAACGACTGGCTGAGGTTCGGCTACAGCAAGGCTTTCCTGGACGGGATGCGCGACCAGGCGTTCTGGGACGAGCAGTACGGGAAGGTCGGCCACTACGATAGGAAGATCCGCGAAACGCGGGGGTAGGCGGCCGCCGTGGGCGACTGCTGTTATTTTCCCGGATGCCGCCGCAATTCAGTGCCACCATATTACATATATGGTGGCTTTTTGTTTGGGCGTGCCTTATAATCATTTACGTAGGATTTTAAACGGTAATGGGGGAACGGGCTTGGAAGAGAGGAACGGGCTGAACCGCGGGCTCAAGAGCCGCCATCTGCAGATGATCGCGCTGGGGGGGATTATCGGCAGCGGCTATTTTCTGGGGAGCGGCTATATCATCGGCAAGGCCGGCCCGGCGTCGGTACTGGCGTACCTGCTGGGCGGCCTGATCGTGTTCGCCGTGATGGTGTGTCTGGGCGAGCTGGCTGTAGCCCGGCCGGTCACCGGGTCGTTCATCAGTTACAGCCGGGATATGATTTCACCGGCGTGGGCGTGCGGCGTGGGCTGGAGCTACTGGACGTCGTGGGTGGCCTATGTGCCTTCGGAGATGATCGCGGCCGGGATCATCATGAACGAATTTTTCCCGGCGGTGAGCTCGATGTGGTGGGCGGTGCTTTTCGGCCTGGCGATCACGACGATCAACCTGTTCCACGTCCACCTCTTCGGCGAAACGGAGTTTTGGCTGGCGCTGTTCAAGATCGTCGCGCTGGTGATGTTCAGCGTCCTGGCGGTATTGATCTTTTTCGGCGCCGTCGGCGGCGGCGATTTCCTCGGCACGAGCGTCCTGCTGTCGAGCGGCGGGTTCGCCCCCGACGGCTACTGGGCGGTGCTGCTGACGATGGTCATCATCCTGGTGAACTTCCAGGGGTCGGAGATCATCGGCCTGGCGGCGGGGGAAAGCGAGGAGCCGGCGAAGACAATCCCGAAGACCGTCATGCAGGTGACGGTCCGCATCATCGCGCTTTACATTATCCCGATGCTGCTGTTGGTGACTATTTATCCGTGGGACAAGGCCAGCCTCGAGGAGAGCGTGTTCGCGGCCGCTCTCGGGGCCTACGGGCTGGAATGGGCGGGGGCGGTGTTTTCTTTCGTCGTGCTGACGGCGGCGATATCGTGCTCGAACTCCGGCCTGTACGGCTGCACGCGGGCGATGTACTCGCTGGCGCGTGAGGGGATGGCTCCCGCTTGGCTGGGGCGCCTGAACAGGCATGGCGTGCCGCATAACGCCACGGTGCTGTCGATCGTGGTGTGCTGGCTGGGAGTTGTATTGTATACGTTCGACCAGGATCAGGGCATTTACACGTACTTGCTGGCGCTGTCCGGCTTCACGGGCGCGATCGCCTGGATATCGATCTGCTGGAGCCAGCTTAACTTCCGGCGGCGGCTGAGCCCGGAGGAGGTACAGGCGCTCAGGTACAGAACGCCGTTCTTCCCGTATGTGACTTATTTCGGTATCTGGGCGCAGGTGGCGTGTCTTATTTTCGTGGCCTTCACCGAGGATCTGAGAACTTCGCTTTACCTGGGTGTGCCGATGCTGATAATCCCCATCGTTGTTTACCGGCTCCGGGCCATGCGGCGCCGGATGGCCACCGAGCCTTAGAGAGAAAGTACGGGACCGCCATAGGATTACTATGGCGGTTTTTTGTTTGCGGCTGCGCCGCAGGGTCGCCGGTACGCCCGGCCGGGGCGACACGGCCCGTATATTAGCCGCCGGGAAAGAGGAAGCGGCGATAAGGAGGGAGAAATAATCACGCAAAGGCCAGTTTCCGCGTCGGCTCACCCGGGCCCGGCGGCTTGGAGGCAGCGGAGAAACGGGAGGCGCTATGTCGGGACGAGAGACGGTCGCTCCACAGCGGGATATCGACGAAGTATTGGAGCAGATTGCCAACAGGGCGGCGGCGCTTGCGGGCACGGAGAATGCGTTTGTTTTGCTGCTGAGCGACAACGGCCGGGAGCTTGCGGTGAGGGCCGGAACCGGTGCGTGCGCGGGATATGTCGGCCAGACGTTCCCGGCGGATGTCGGTATGAACGCCGAGATTTTGGCGACAGGCAGGCCGGTGGTGGTGAACGATTACCGCCGGTGGCCGCTGCGCAGCGACGACCCCCGCTTCGACTGGATCGGGTCGATCATGGGGCTGCCGCTCAAGTACGCGGGGAAGACGGTCGGTGTCATAAGTTTCCTTGCCGCGGACAAAACGGCGGCGTTTAGCAATTACGGCCCGGAGCTGCTGGCCAGTTTCGCCGACCTGGCGTCGCTGGCGTTAGAGAACGCCCGTCTGTACGCGGCTGCCCAGCAGGAGATCGCCGAGCGCGTGCGGGCCGAAGAGGCTTTGAAGAAGTCGGAGGCTGTGGCGAGGAGCCTCATGGACAGCGCGCATTTCGGCATGACCGTCATTGATCCCGCGATGCGGGTTCTGGCGGCGAACAAGTATCTTCAGCAGCTGTTCCCTGATGTCGATTTTTCTCAGAACCCGTATTGTTACGTGCCATTCAACCAAGCTAAGACGAGCATCTGCCCGGACTGCCCGGTGAAGGAGGCTTTTCTCGACGGCAGGGTTCACGAGGTCGTCTTGAAGCTTTCGCTGGAACAAGGCGAGAAGTATATCAGGCTGGTGGCATCACCCGTCAAGGACGATGACGGGACCGTCGTGGCGGTTGTGGAGGTTTCGGAGGATATTTCCGGGCGGGTGCAGACGGAGGAGAAGATCCGCAAGCTTTCCCTGGCGGTCGATCAAAGTCCCGGCATCGTGCTGATCGCCGATACGGACGGGAGGATTACCTACGTAAACGCCAAGTTCACTCAGGTGACGGGCTATGCCGCCGAGGAAGTGTTCGGCATGTCACCGCGCGACTGCCTTAAATCGGGCGTCCACCCCGACGACTACTATAGCGAGGTTTGGGCGACCGTCGAGGCGGGGCGGGAGTGGCGGGGGGAATTCTGCAACAGGAAAAAGAACGGCGAGCTTTTCTGGGTGCTGGCGTCGATATCGGCGGTGCTGAACGCCGAGGGCAAGGTCGCCTATTATCTGTGCATCCAGCAGGACATTACCGAGCTGAAGGCGATGGAAGAAGCTCTCCGCGTGAGCAGGGAGTCTCTATCGCTGGCGGCCGAACTGGCCCACCTCGGTCCGTGGCGTTTCCGCACCGATAAGCAGAGTTTCGAGTTCAACGACGAGTTTTATGCCATTTACGGCACGGATACGGCCCGGGAAGGCCGGTTCATGACCCCGGAGGCTTACGCCAGGGAGTTCGTCCACCCGGAGGACGCCTGGGTGGTGGAAAATGAAGTGCAAAGAGCCCTGGCGAGCCCCGGGTGTTATTCCACCCAGGTGGAACACCGCATCATCCGCCGCGACGGCGCGGTGCGGACGATCGTCGTGAGGGTGAATATCGTCAAGGACGCCGACGGCAGGCCTGTTATGTGGTACGGGGCCAACCAGGACATCACCGAGCAGAAGGAAACGGAACGGGCGCTCGAGGACAGAAACGCCGAGCTGCGGGAGGCGCTGGAGAAGCTGCAGCAGACGCAGGCCCACCTCGTACAGCAGGAAAAGATGGCCGGTATCGGGCAGCTGGCCGCCGGCGTGGCCCATGAGATCAACAATCCGCTCAGCTTCGTTGTGAGCAATTTCGATACGCTGCAGCAATATCTCGGACGGATTGCCGGGGTTATCGACGCTTACCGGAAACTCGGCCGGAGCGCGCTGGCCGGGGACACCGAGCGTGTGCGGGGTCTGGCGGACGAAATCGCGGCGCTGGAGAAGAGGGCAAGGCTCGACTATATCCTTCAGGATCTGACGCCGCTGTTCGCCGAGACGGGCGACGGGATCGGCCGCGTGGCGAACATCGTCAAGGCGCTGCTGCTGTTTTCCCGCGTCGACCACCAGGAGGTTTTCGAGGAGTACGATCTGAATGCGGGAATAAAAAATACGCTGATCGTGGCCCGCAACGAGATAAAATACGTGGCGAATGTGGAGGCGGTTTACGGCGATATTCCGGCGGTCGAGGCGGTGGGAGGCCGGGTGAACCAGGTGCTGCTCAACATCATCCTCAATGCCGCCCAGGCTGTGAAAAGCAAACATCCGGGCGCGACCGGCCTGATAAAGATCCGCAGTTACCGCGACGACAGGTATATATGCTGCGATATCGAGGACAACGGGCCGGGCATCCCGGCGGAGATCGGTTCGGTTATTTTCAACCCGTTCTTCACGACCAAGCCGGTCGGCCAGGGCACCGGCCTCGGGCTGAGCATTTCCTACGATATCGTCGTGAACAAGCATCACGGCCAGATTTCGGTCGCAAGCGACGGCAGCTCGGGGGCGACTTTTACGATTAAGCTGCCTATCAAACAGCCGCCGGGCGGCAAAAGCCCAGGATGAAAGGGTTGTAAGAATAAAACCCGCGCAGTAAGCGCGGGTTTTTGCCGTTTGTTACGGCGGTTTCAGAAGGCTTCGGCTTTTATGTTGATATTGGCGGTGCCCGTGCAGCTGGTTTTCAGGGCGTTCTCCAGGGCCTGGTAGACAAGGTTGAGGTTGTCGCCGTTTTTGACGAACAGGCCGCCGACGCACACCTTGAGAGGGACGTCTTCGCTGGTTTCGATGACCGACTGCTGGATGAGGGCCTTGATTTTGTTGGCCCAGTTCAGCAGTACTGCTTTGGTGTTCATGGTGGAGACGATGAGGAAGCGGCCGCCGTACCAGCGGGCCGCGAAATCCCCCGGCGGGAGGTTCTCGGCGATCGTCCGGGCGGTTACTTTGATGGCGTTGTTGGCGATTATCAGGCCGAAATCGTCGTTAATTTCGCGGAGGTTGGCAAGCTCCAGAAACATGATGCCGAGGGCAGGGCTTTCGCCGGCAACTTGGCCGGAGAGCAGGTTTTCCAGTTTGCTTTCGATGTACTGCTTGTTGGGGAGGCCGGTTAAGGCGTCGACGAAGGCTTTCTGGGCCAGATCTTTGAGCTGTTCGGTGCTGGTGACGCTGCCGGTGCGGGTGAACACTTCCAGGCTGGAATGGATGACGCCGGTGTCGTCGCGAAGAGGAATGGCGCGGACGGTGACAGGCACGCGGTGACCCTGGGCGTGGCGCAGGAAGACGGCCGCTTCTTTCACCTTGCCTTCCTGCAGCGCGAAGGTCAAAGGACAGCTGTTGTTGCAGAGAATATTGCCTTTTTCGTCGACGTGGATAAGAAGATCGTCGTTGCACCGCCTGCCGATTACCTGGGCGGCGCGGTAGCCTGTAAGCTTTTCGGCCGCAGGGTTCCAGTAGAGGATGGTCCTGTCTTTGTCGACGATGTAGGCTCCTTCGAACATCTGATCGAGTATTTCTTTGTTTTTATTCAGGTCCAAGGCGTACCCATCCTTTTCGGTATGCTTGTCCGGTTATAGCGGGTAAGGAAAAGCGGTCTTTTTGATTATACTTCACGGACGGCAGTTTTTTCCTCTGCACTTAGATGGATTTATGTTCGGCTTTTAACGGGGCCTTCGTTTTGACTGCCGGCGGTTTGATGGTGAAAGCGAGCAGAAAGGCGAGGAAGAGCAGCGCCGCCGAGACGAGGTAGGCGGCGACGTACTGGCCTGTCAGATCGGCGGCCCGGCCGCCCAGGATGGGGCCCAGCACCCCGGCGGCTCCCCAGGAGGTGAGGATTATGCCGTAGTTGGCGCCGAGGTGCTTCAGTCCGAAGTATTCGGCGGTGATGAGCGCAATGAGGGAGGCGCCGGCGCCGTAGCATAGTCCTGTGAGCGCGGCGCCTGCGGACAGCAGCAGCGGGGTGGTGTAGGTCGCGAACAGCAGCAGGTTGGCGGCGACGACCAGGAATACCGCCCGCAGGGTCGGCAGCCGGCCGAACTTGTCGGACAGGTGCCCGCCCGTAATCCGGCCGCCGGTGTTGAAGACCGCCAGCAGCATGACGAGGTAGAAACCGTTTTCCCAGTTGGCCTGGGCGGTGGCGATGGTGGCGATGTGGCCGATGATCATCAGGCCCCCGGAACTCATGAAGAAGTAGGCGAGCCACAGTTTATAGAATACCGGGAGTTTCAGCATTTCCCGCCAGCAGATGTCCGGCCGTCCGGTCGACGCCGCATCGCCGGAAGCCGCCGGCGCCCCGGCGGTCCTGTAGCCGGCGGCGGGGATATTGAGGAACTGGGCCATGATTATGATGACGGTGAAGATGCCGGCGCCGAGGAGGAAGAAGGTGGTGGAGATGCCGCAGCGGCCGAGCAGCCAGGTGGCCAGCGGCGAGAAGTAGGCGGGAGCGATGCCGGCGCCGCCCATGACGATGCCGGTGATTAGCCCGCGTTTGCCGGGGGGGCAGCATTTCATACAGGTCGGCACGGTTGTCGCCAGCGACAGCCCCGAGCCGGCACCGGCCGCGCCGTAGGATATCATGACAGCCAGCGGGTCGGTAAAGAGGCTGCAGGCCATGAGGCCGCCGCCGAGCAGCAGGCCGGCGACGGAGGCCACGAGGCGCGGACCGTATTTATCCTGCAGGTTGCCGCCGGCTACGGAGGAGAGGGCGAACATCGCCGTGTAGAAGGTGTACGGCAGGGAGGCCTCGACGTGTGTCCAGTGCCAGTCGGTGACAAGCGCCTTTTTTATGACGCTCCAGGAATACTGGATCCCCAGCATGAGGTTGATCCCGGTGGCTGCCGCGAGTACCAGCCATGGCCGGAAGTTGTCAGTTTTCTGCGGCATGGGTGTCCTGCTTTCCGGCTGCCGCCGCTCTTTCGCCGGCGTGCCGGCGATTGGGAGCGCTTGCCGAATGTTTGGGTCAGTTCGACCTTATTATTTATCGTTCCGGCGGTCGCGTCAAGATTTTTTTGCCGGATTATGGGTGCCCGGTCAGGGTGGGCGGCATGGATGGAAGGGCGCGGACGGCGGGGAGGAGATGATTTCCGGTATGTCGTAATTAGTCACTATCAGGCTGAAGCTGCGGCATAGGCGGCAGGCAGAATTGTGTCCGGGAGGGTATTATGCTTGTAAAGAATGCCAGACTCAGGGGTAAAGAGGGATTGTGGCAGCTCCTCATCCGCGACGGGCTGTTCGCGGCGGTGGCGCCGCAGGTGGACGGCGGGGGGGAAGAGGTGATCGACGCCGCCGGCAGGCTGGTAATCCCGCCGTATGTGGAGCCTCATATCCACCTCGATTGCGTGTTCACCGCCGGCGAGCCGCGCTGGAACGAGAGCGGCACGCTGTTCGAGGGGATCGAGCTGTGGGCGGAGCACAAGAAGTCGGTGACGGCCGAGGATGTGAAGGCGAGGGCGAAGAAGGCTATCCGGCTGCAGGTCTCCCAGGGGGTGCAGTTCGTCCGCAGCCATGTTGATACGACCGACCCTGCGCTGACGGCGCTCCGGGCCCTGCTGGAGGTGAAGGAGGAGGTCAGGGGGCTTGTCGAGCTGCAGTTGGTCGCCTTTCCCCAGGAGGGGATACTGTCATTCCCGCAGGGGCGCGAGCTGCTGGCCGAGGCGGTGCGGCTGGGGGCGGACGCCGTCGGCGCCATCCCCCACTATGAGTTTACCCGCGAATACGGGGTGGAGTCGGTGAGGTTCGCGCTGGCCCTCGCGGCCGAGCACGGCCGGCTGGTCGATATCCATTGCGACGAGACGGACGACCCCGCCTCGCGCTTTCTGGAGACGGTGGCGGCGGAGGCTCACCGCCTGGGCATGGGGGCGCGGGTGACGGCCAGCCACACGACGGCGATGCATTCTTACGACAACGCTTACGCGCACAAGCTGTTCCGGCTGCTCAAGCTTGCCGGCGTCAGTATTGTCGCCTGCCCGACGGAGAATATCCATCTGCAGGGACGGTTCGACACTTTCCCGAAGCGCCGCGGCATAACGAGGGTCAGGGAGCTGGCGGCGAGCGGCATCAATGTGGCTGTCGCCCAGGATTCGATCATGGACCCGTGGTATCCACTGGGGACCGGCAACCCGCTGCGGGAGCTGGATATGTGCCTGCATGTCTGTCAGATGATGGGGTATGGGGAGATCGTCCGCTCGCTCGATCTTGTGACAGATAACGGCGCGCGGGTGCTCGGCGTGGACGGCGCCTACGGCATCGCGCCAGGCAAGCCGGCGAATCTGCTTATCCTCGACGCCGAGGACGAGTTCGCGGCGATCCGCAACCTGGCGGGCGTGTTGTATTCCATCCGCGGCGGCCGGGTTATCGTGAAACGGCGGCCGGCCGAGACGGAGATGGAGATAATCGGATGACCGGCCGCGAAGGCGGGGCGGGCAATCTGCCGGGCGACGCGTCCGCGAGGGAGTACGCCGCGATCGAGCCTGTGCCGGCGGCGGACCGCAATATCGGCGCGGGGGATATGCTGGCCACCTGGGTCGGGGCGAACGCGAACAACGGGACGTGGTATGTGGGCGGGGTGGTCGCGGCCGCGTGTTTTGTGCCGTCCCTGTATGTGACGGCGCTGGCGAATCCCGTCGCTTATGCCGTGATGGCGCTGGTGGGGCTGATCGGTTTCCGGGCCGGGGTGTCGACGATGGCGATCACGCGGTTCGCGTTCGGCATCAGGGGCAGTATGCTGCCGTCGCTGCTCAATACGACGCAGTTCATCGGCTGGACGGCGGTCAACACGTATATCGCGGCGGTTTCGGTGAGTTTTGTGCTGAAGGAGCTGTGGGGCTGGCCGGCGCTCGGCGAGCCGGGGGGCGAAACGACGATGCTGGCGGGGATCGCGCTCATGAGCGCGCTGCACCTCGTTTCGATCGCCGCCGGCCACAATTCGGTGAAGATCGTGGAACGGGTCGGCGTGGCGCTGGTGGCCGTGCTGGCGGCGTGGGAGACGGTCGTGGTTTTCCAGCAGGTGTCGCTCAGCCAGATCGCCGCCTGGCGGCCGCCGGCCGGCAAGGAGCTGCCTTTCGGGGCGGCCGTGGACATCATGGCGGCGTTCAGCCTGGGCTGGGTGCCGGCGATCGCCGAGTTTACCCGCTACTGCAAAACAAAAACATCGGCGACGTTGGTGCCGATGCTGGGAGCGAATATCGGGCTGTTCTGGTTCGCGCTGACCGGCACTGTCGTCACCATCGGGGCGGCGGTCGCGACGGGGAGCTACGACCCGGAAAACGCCGACCCCAGCACGGTGGTGAGCAAGCTGGGGCTTGGGCTGGTGGCGTTTTTGGTGATCATCATCACAAGTACGACGGCCAACGCCATCAATCTGATGGCGGCCGGGATCTCCCTGACGAATATGACGGCGAGGGTGAAGGCCATCCCGGCGCTGTGGGCGGTGACGCTGGCCGCGGCAGCCGTGACCGCCGTGCCGCTTTACACGGGCGGGTTCCTGCACGCGTTCATCCTGTTCCTCGAGTATATCGGCATGGTGTTCGGGCCGGTGTTCGCGATCGTGATCGCGGATTATTACCTGGTGAACCGCGGTCGGTACGATGTCGCGGCCATCGACCGCCGGGACGGGCGGTACTGGTTTTCCGGCGGCGTCAACACGAGGGCGGCCGCGGTGTGGGCTGCGGGGGTGGCGGCTTTCCTGCTGCTGAGGGAGGTGCCGCTGTGCGCGGCGACGGTCGGCGCGACCTACCCGGCGATGGCGCTGACGGGGATAATGTATTATTTCGCCGCCCGCGGCCGGAAGGGCGCGGCGTTACCGGGCGAACAGGTGCTGGACGAGTAGCCCGGCGGCGAACAGGAGGCCGAACAGGGTGTTGGTCTGGGCGGTGGCGACCATTGCCGGCATGAGTTCCGCCGGGGCGGAGCCGCCGCCGCGGAAGCCTCTGACGGCCTGGAGCTGTTTCGGGAGGCTGGCGAGGGCAAGCAGGGCCCAGGGACCGACGATGCCGGCGAGCCAGAGGGCGACGACCCAGAGGTCGGCGAGGGCGAACATGGCTGCCAGCAGGGCGGTGGCGGGGCCGCGACCGATGAGGATGGCGAGCGTCCGCCGGCCGTGGAGTTTGTCGCCGTCGAGGTCGCGGATGTTGTTGGACAGCAGGATGGCGCCGATCAAGATCGCCGAGGGGACGGACACGAGGACGGCGGCGGCGGAGATGAAGCCTGTCTGGATGAAGAAGGCGACGGCGATGATGATGATCCCCATGGTGCCGCCGGAGAAGATTTCGCCGAAAGGGGTGGCGGACAGCGGGTAAGGTCCGCCGGAGTAGAAGTAGCCCACCGCCGCGCCGGCGAGGCCGACCGGCAGGAGCCACCAGCTTGTCTGCTGGCAGAGATACAGGCCGAGGAGGAAGGCGGCCGCGACCGTCAGCCGGGCCAGCGCGAGGACGGTTTCCGGCGTGACGCCTTCGCGGACGAGCGTGCCGCTGATGCCGACCGAGCCGGCGTTATCCAGGCCGCGCCGGAAGTCGTAGTATTCGTTGTACATGTTGGTGGCGGCCTGGAGGAGCATGCTGGCGGCCAGCATGGCGAGGAACAGGGAAACCCTGAGCTGTCCGTGGGGGAGCGCGAAGGCGCTGCCGATCGCCACGGGGACGAAGGACGCGGTGAGGGTGTGGGGGCGGGTGAGCCTGAGCCAGATGCCCCAGCGGCCGCCGGTATTTGGCGGCGCGCTTGCCGCGCCCCGGCTTGTTGCCGTTTTCAGTTCCATCGCCGCATACCTCCTGTGGTTTCTAACGGCGGCCGGCGCCGCGGTTTTCGCTATTATTATACAGGGAAAGGCGCTGCCTGCAAAGGGCCGTGTAGACAATTCCGACAGGGAATGGAGGATTATGCGCGGCGCCGGGGAAATTATTATACGTGTAATAATAAAGCGGAAATTCCGTGAGGAGGTAGCGATTTGAGTAAAGGAAAGTGTGCGGCCTGCAAGGTGCCGAACAAGGTGTGCCGTAAAATCGGCGGTCACAGCCCTGTGTTTTGTTCCACCGTTTTGTACGGGGAGGCGATCGCCAAGGCGGCGGCGGAGTACGATAAGCCCGATATCCGCGAGTTTGCCCGCCAGGCGAGTGTGCAGGAAGCGGAGTGTTATATCGACAGGGATGCCAATCCCCCGTATCTCTATCCGGTGAAGCCGAGGATCCAGGAGCTAATCGAGTTTTCCCACAAGATGGGCTACAAGCGTCTGGGGCTGGCGTTCTGCGCCGGGCTGCAGCAGGAAGCGGCGGTCGTCAGCAAGATATTCGAGACCCACGGCCTGGAGGTCGTGTCGGTGATCTGCAAGGTCGGCGGCGTGAATAAGGAGAAGATCGACATCAAGCCGTCGGAGCAGGTGATGATCGGCGAGTACGAGACGATGTGCAACCCGATCGCCCAGGCGGAGGTGCTCAACGCGGCCGGCACCGATTTCAACATCCTGCTGGGGCTGTGCGTGGGACACGATTCGCTGTTCATCAAGTATTCGAAGGCGATGGTGAGCGTGCTGGCGGTGAAGGACCGGGTGCTGGGACATAACCCGCTGGCGGCTATCTATACGCACGATTCCTATTATCAGCGGTTTAAGGCTTACCGGCTGAAGAAGCTGACAATCGCTGACGGGAAGAAGGAGTAGCGGAAAAACCGCAAAGCGGCGGTAAAATAGCGACCCGGATAATCGGGCCGACGATTGCAAATCAATTTTGAGTTGCAATCGTCGGCTTTGCTGCTATATAATGGGTTTGAGGTGAAGTTGGAAGATGGAGATAAGTCTCAGACGGCAGCCGGCGGAACTGGCGGCCGAAAAGCTCGCCACCGCCGCTCTCCGCCCCGGCGGGCAGGAGGCGAGACCCAACCAGCTGCTCAGGGCGGCGGGCTTCACCGGGCGCCGCGATCCTCTTACCGAGCTGCAGCAGAAGATAGTGACCGCGGCGATCGCGCTTATCCACGGAAGCGACCGGCCTGACGCGACGCGGACGGCCTATGCGATGAAGACAGGCGATTTTTTGACGCTGTGCGGGATGGGGAGCGACGATCCGTACGCCTTCGTGACCGGCGAGACGGACAAGCTCATGAAGAAGGGCGTGTGGCTGTACGACGAACAGACGCAGGCGCTGACAAGGACCCAATGGTTCCAGGCGATCAGTTTCACCGGCGGGGAGATCGTTTTTCAGTTTGCCGCGCCGGTGCTGGCGCTGATCGCGGCGACCGCGCCCGGCGATACGGAATTCCAGCTGGTGAAGGGTATCCAGTACAAGGGCAAACATACCAGGGCGGTTTTCGAGATCATCTGGGCCGGGAGGGCGGCCGGGGTGGTGGAGTACAGCCTCCCCGAGCTGATGAAGCTGCTGGCTCTGGAACACACCCGCTATTCATACGGTCAGCTGCGGCTCCGCGTTCTCGAGCCGTCGCTGCAGGAGATATACGACTGGGACGAGGCGATGGCCGTCCGCTTCGGGCCGACGTTTTCCGGCCGCAGGGTGGAAGGGGTGTGGTTCGAAGTGCTGACCGGGCACGAGGCCCGCGAGCTGCGGAAGAAGGAGCCCCAGTTCAGGTTCGCGCCGCCGGAGGAGCGGCCGGTGCAGGGCGGCTGACAAGACAGGAGATGAGGCAATGGATAAGGCTGTGACGGGGATAGTTTACAAAGCACTGGACGGCGGCGAGATCACGCCGGCTGAGATCAAGAGGCTGCTGAGTGTCGACTGGCTGTCGGAAGAGGCTTTTCTGATGCAGTATGCTTCGCGGAAGATGAGCGAAGCGTCGGCCAAGGGCAAGGCGGAGGTGCACGGCCAGGTCGGCATCGACATAGGTCCGTGCCCGAAGAACTGCGAGTATTGCTCGTTTGCCGCGAAGCATAGTGTTTTCCCGGCTCCCAAGGTCCACCCGGTGGCGGAGATCGTCGAGACCTGCCTGGGGCTGGAGGCGGCCGGAGCCAACGCGGTTTACCTGATGGCGACCGCCGCCGTCGCTCTTCCGGATTACATAAAGATCGCCGGAGAGGTGCGCGCCGCTCTCAAGCCCGAGACGCCGCTGATCGCCAATGTGGACGATTTCGACGAGGAGGGGGCCAGGGCGCTGAAGAAGGCGGGATTCGCCGGCATCTATCACTGTGTGCGCCTAGGCGAGGGCAAGGTCACGGAGATCAAGCCACAGGTGAGGGTCCGCACGATCGAGGCCGCCAGGAAGGCGGGGCTGCTGTTGGGCACTAGCGTGGGGCCGGTGGGGCCGGAGCACACGATCGACGAGCTGGTGGCGACGACGGTGACGACCAGGAAGCTGAAACCGGTCAACAGCGCGGCCTGCAGGCGGATCAACATCCCCGGCCTGCCGCTCTCCGTCCACGGGTCGGTGAGTTACGGCCGGATGGCGCATATCCTGGCGGCCGTCAGGCTGGCGAGCGGCTATGGCACAATCGGGTTCGGCACCCACGAACCGAACGGCATGGGAGCTATGGCCGGAGCCAACCTGTTTTGGGCCGAGCGGGGGGCAAACCCGCGCGATACCAGTGAGGCGACGGTGAGGGGCTGGTCGGTGGAACAGGCGCGGACGCTGCAGAAGGAAGCCGGCTGGGAGACGCTGCAGGGGCCGTCGGTGATGTTCGGAGGGAATTAGCGGCCATGCGGCCGGTGCGGATAAAGATGCTGAAGGAGTGGAGCGAGGATGAGCAGTTTTGAGGATTTTGTCGCTAAGGCGGGGCAGCCGCTGGTGAGGGACCGTTTCGATATCCTGCAGGTCAATATGGGGTATGTGTGCAATCTGCGGTGTCGCCATTGCCACCTGGAGGCGGGGCCGGACCGGCGGGAGGCTATGAGCCGTGAGGTGGTGGACGATTGTCTGCGGTTCGCGGCCGGCGCCGGAGCGATTGATGTGGATATCACCGGCGGGGCGCCGGAGGCGAACGATAATCTGGAGTATTTCATCGGCGGGCTGCGCCGCCTGGAGAATGTGAAGCGCATCATCGTGCGCTCGAATCTGGCGATTTTGGAGGAGCCGGGCAAGACGCACCTGCCGGAGTTTTTAGCCAGCCACGGGGTGGAGATCGTTTCGTCGATGCCCTGTTATCTGGAAGACAACGTGGCCGCCCAGCGGGGCGAAGGCATATACGGGAAGAACATCAGGGTCCTCAAGCGCCTCAACGCGCTCGGCTACGGCACGGGACCGCTGAAGCTGCATCTGGTGTACAACCCCGGCGGCGCCTATCTGCCGGGACCGCAGGCCGGGCTGGAGGCCGATTATAAGGAGAATCTCGGCAAGAATTTCGGGATTAAGTTCGACAGTCTGTTCACGATCGCGAATATGCCGATCGGCCGCTTCCGCGCCGATCTGGAGGGTCAGGGGCAGCTGGCGGGCTATCTGGAGCTGCTTGCCGCCAGCTCGAACGCGCGCAATCTGGCGCAGGTGATGTGCCGCAGCCAGATAAGCGTGGACTGGCAGGGCAGGCTGTTCGACTGCGATTTCAACCAGGCGCTAGGCCTGCCGGCGACGGAGAGGACGATCGGCAGCGTTTCCGCCAAGGAACTGATGGGGCTGCCCATCCGGACGGGCGATCACTGCTTCGCTTGCACGGCCGGAAGCGGCAGCAGCTGTCAGGGGAGCCTGGACAAATGCGGATGAGGTCGGCGATTGTCGTCCTGTTGCTGGCCGCGCTGGCGATGGGGGGCTGCGGGGGCAAGGACGCGACCGGGCCGCAGGGAGCGGCGCCGGCCGGCAAGGAGATCCGCATCGGTATGGTGCCTTTGCCGCATTACGCCCATATGTGGGTGGCGAAGAAGAAGGGCTTTCTCGACGAGGAGCTGAGTAAGGCGGGCTATAAGCTGAAGTGGCAGCCGTTCGCCCTGGGGCCGATGGTGAGCGAGGCGTTCGCGGCAGGTCACCTGGATTTCGGGGTCATGGGCGATTTCCCGGCCTTCATCGGCCGGGCCGCGGGCACCGATTACCGGATCGCGGCGGTGGCCTCGTCGGGGCCCAAGACGCTGGCGATGGTGGTGAAAAAGGATTCGCCGGTAGCCGGCGTGACCGACCTGAGGGGCAAAAAGGTGGCGACGACCAAGGCGGCGTACGGGCAGAAACTGCTGCAGCTGCTGCTGGAAAAGAACGGCATGACGGTGAGCGATATCCAGTTCATCCATATGTCGATGGACGATCTGGCGACCGCGCTTGTGCGCGGCGACGTGGACGCCGGCGTGATGTGGGACCCGCTGCTGACCCGCATGGAGGAGGCCGGCGAAATCAGGATTATCGCCGACGGGACGGGAATCTACGAGGCTTACGCTGTGCTGATGGCGAGCGGGGAGATGGCCGATAAGCACCCGGCGGCCGTCGACGCGGTGCTGAAGGCGTTCCGGCGGGGCAGCGAGTACCTGGGGCAGCACCCCGAGGAGTGCAAGAAGCTGCTGCTCGAGGATATACGGATGCCGGCGACGCTGCTGACGAAGGTTGTCGGCAAGTTCAATTACGACGATAAGATAACCGACCGGTTCGTGGCCGATATGAAGGATACCGAGGGATTCATGCGCAAGAACGGTCTGCTGAAAAACCCGGTGGATGTCGAGGCTTTCGTCCGCCGGAAGTGATGCGGGAGAGATAAGACGATGGAGATTGCGCTCAAGATCGCGGCAACATACAGGGCCAACCTGGCCGCCGGCCTGGGCAGCTGGAAAAAACTGCTGGCGCCGGCGGCGCTGCTGGCGCTGTGGCAGGGAGTCACCGCCGCCGGGCTGGTGAAGCCGATCCTGCTGCCGCCGCCGCGGCAGGTGCTGGACGCTTTGCTGGCGATGGCCGGCAGCGGCGAGCTGGCCGTCCACCTGGGAGCGAGCATCGTGCGGGTGCTGGAGGGCTTCGCGCTGGCCGCCGTGCTGGGGGTGGGGCTGGGCCTGGCGCTGGGGATTTTTCCGCTGCTGTTCACGCTCGCCGACGGCGTCATTCAGCTTATCCGGCCCATCCCGCCGATAGCCTGGCTGCCGCTGGCCATCCTCTGGTTCGGCATCGAGGAAGGGTCGAAGGTTTTTATCATTACGCTGGGCGCTTTTTTCCCGATTTTCGTCAATGTGCTCGACGGCGTCCGCCAGACCGATCACAAGTTGTTGGAGCTGGCCAAGGCTTTAGAGGTGCCGAAGGGCAAGTTTATCGCCAAGGTCGTCATCCCGGGGGCGCTGCCGTTTATCGCCTCCGGTCTGCGCGTCGGGCTGGGCTACGCCTGGATGTGCGTGGTGGCCGCGGAGCTGTCGGCGGGGATGACGGGTGTGGGTTATATGCTCACCGACGCGCGGGCGCTGGCGCAGACCGACCGGGTGCTTGTGGGGATGCTGGCGATCGGCGTGGTGGGTAAGGCGATGGACGCCGTGCTGCGCGCGCTGGAGGAGAGGGTTATAAGATGGAGAACCTCCTTTACCGGGGAATAGACGACGATCTGCTGGTCGTCGCCGGCCTGGGGAAGACATATAAGGGACGCGGCGGCGATGTGGCCGCGCTTGAGGGCATCGACCTCAGGGTGGGCGGTCACGAATTCGTCAGCATCGTCGGCGCGAGCGGCTGCGGGAAGAGCACGCTGCTGCGGATAATCGCCGGGCTCGACGGCGATTACCGGGGCACGGTCACGGTGCGCGGGCGGCGGGTCGCCGGCGCCGGCCTGGACAGGGGGATCGTGTTCCAGGAACCGCGGCTGCTGCCGTGGCTGACGGTGGCGGATAATGTGGCGTTCGCGCTGCAGAAGGGCGGCCGGGAAGAGAAGGCGAGGGTCGTCGCCGCCCACCTGGAGAAGGTGGGGTTGGCCGGGTTCGCGCAGGCTTATCCCGGCGAGCTGTCGGGCGGGATGGCGCAGCGGGTGGCGATCGCCCGGGCGCTTGTCAACCGGCCGGAAATCCTGCTGCTCGACGAGCCGTTCGGCGCGCTGGATGCGCTGACGCGCCTGAGGATGCAGCACGAGCTGCTCGATATCTGGCGCGACGACAGGACGACGATGATCATGGTGACCCACGATATCGAGGAGGCCGTGTACCTCGGCGACCGGGTGGTGGTGATGTCGGAGAGGCCGGGGACGGTGAAGCAGGAGTTCGCCGTCGACCTGCCGCGGCCGCGTAACCGCTCCGACGCGGCTTTCCAGCGGCTCAGGCAGGCGATCGGCCGGGAGTTTCACGCCGATCTGGGGTAGACGGGCACACGGGAGGGTAAGATGTCATGGTTGCGATAAGACGGGCCGATGCTGCCGATTTCGGCGAAATCTGGCCGATTCTCAAGGAGGTTTTTGCCCGGGGGGATACGTATTCTTTTTCGCCCGATACCTCGGAAGAGGAGGGCTTCCGCATCTGGATGGAGCTGCCGCTCGCCACTTATGTCGCGGTGGCGGACGGGCGGGTCGCGGGAACGTATTTTTTGAAGCCCAACCAACCCGGGCTCGGCGCCCATGTCGGCAACGCGGGCTATGCCGTAGGGTCGGCGTTTCGCGGCCGGGGGATCGGCAAAGCGATGTGCATGCACTCGCTCGAGGAAGCGCGGGCGTTGGGGTTCAAAGCGCTGCAGTTCAATTTCGTCGTGGCCACAAACACGGTGGCGGTGGCGTTGTGGCAAAAATGCGGTTTCACGGTCGCCGGCAGGCTGCCCAAGGCTTTTGCGCACAAAGAGAGGGGACTCGTGGACGCTTATGTGATGTATCAGTGGCTGGGCTGACGGGAAGGCGGTGAAGCGATGAAGAGGTCACTTGGGGCGCTGACGCCGGCGATGCCGCTGCCGGTGTGGGTGATCGGCAGTTATGGCGAGGACGGTTCGCCCTGTCTGATGACCGTCGCCTGGTGCGGGGTGTGCTGCTCGGAGCCGCCCTGTGTGGCGGTGGCGGTGCGCAAGTCGCGGCTGACGCACGCCAATATCGCCGTGCGCGGGTGTTTCACGGTCAATATCCCGTCGGAGCGTTACGCGGCGGAGGCGGATTACTGCGGTCTCGTTTCCGGACGGGACGCGGATAAGTTCGCGGCGGCGGGCCTGACGGCGGTCGCCGGCGAGTTTGTGGACGCTCCTTATGTGGAGGATTTTCCCCTGGCGCTGGAGTGCGTGGTGGCGCAGGCTGTCGATCTGGGCAGCCATACGTTGTTTGTCGGCAGGGTAGCGGATGCGAAGGCCGATGAGGCGGTATTGGGTGAAAACGGCCTGCCGGATATGGCGAAGGTAAAACCGCTGGCGTGCAGCCCGGCTGACAGGAATTATTACGCCGTCGGCAGCCTGCTGGGAGGGACGTACTCTCTGGGACGCGGTTTTGCCCCAAAGAAATAGGAGCAGGTTACCGGGGCTGGGCCGTTTATCGGGACGGCCTCTTTTGCTGCCATCAGCGCAGCGGCTGTTGGCGGGAACTGTGTCGAGTTCTTTTTTGGGAAAACGTGTGTCAAAATGAAAAAACACGCGGGCTTCGCCGTTTTTTTGGAGCGGACGCTATTGGGGCGACGCACCTTCGACGGGGTTGAATGCGATGGCACGGTTATTGCAAGTGCTTATAGATGTATAACCCGGATGGCTGAGCGCGGTTCCTTCGCCACCGCCCGGCAACCGGCAATAAACCGCATGACAACGAGCCTTGGAGGAGATGGTGCAAATGCAGATGATCAGAGTAGAAGATGCGGTGGGTAGTGTTCTTTGTCACGATATAACCAGGATAGTGCCCGGCCAGGCTAAGGGGCCGGCGTTCAAAAAAGGCCATATCGTCTCTGAGCAGGATATCCCCGAGCTGCTGAAGCTTGGTAAGGAGCACTTGTATGTCTGGGAACTCAGGAAAGGATTCGTACACGAGAACGACGCCGGACTGAGGATAGCCCGGACGCTGCAGGGACCGGGGCTTTCCCTGACCGAACCCAGCGAGGGCAAGGTGAAGCTTGTCGCCGAAACGGACGGGCTGTGTGTTATCGACGAGGAGCGCCTGCTGCAGATCAATATGCTGGAGGAGATCGCGGCGGCGACGATCAGCAACGCCAGGCCGGTGAAGAAGGGCATGACCGTGGCGGGGGTGAGGGTTATCCCGCTGGTGATCGAGGAGCAGAAGCTGGCGCGGGCGGAGGCGATTGCGCCGACCGGCGGCGTCATCGAGATAAGGCCGTTCCACGCTTATAAGGTGGGGGTTGTCACCACCGGCAGCGAGGTTTACCACGGGCGGATCGAGGATAAGTTCGGGCCGGTGGTACGGGAGAAGGTCGAGGCGTTCGGCTGCCAGGTGATCGAGCATATCATCGTGCCTGACGATGTGGCGCGGATTTCCGCGGCGATCAAGAAGCTGATCGAGGACGGCGCCGAGATGATCCTGACGACCGGAGGCATGTCGGTCGATCCCGACGATATGACGCCGACCGCTATCAGGGCGGCGGGCGCGAATATCGTTACATACGGGGCTCCCGTGTTGCCGGGGGCGATGCTGATGGTGGCTTATATGGGCAAGGTGCCGATTTTGGGCCTGCCCGGTTGCGTGATGTATCACAAGACGACGGTTTTCGACCTAGTGCTGACGCAGGTTCTGACCGGCCAGCCGGTTACCCGGGCGATGATCGCCAAGCTGGGGATGGGCGGTTTGTGCCTGGAGTGCGAGGTCTGCCGCTACCCGCATTGTCCGTTCGGCACAGGCGCATAGAGGGGACGTAGATAAGATGAAAAGGAACGTGGCACTGGAAGATGCTCAGAATATGGTGCTGACGATGGCTTGTCCGGTCAAGGAGAGCAATATCCCGTTGTTCGATGCCGTGGGCCGGGTTTTGAGCCAGGAGATCAAGGCGCCGATCAATTTACCGCCGTTCGACAGGTCGCCGCTCGACGGTTACGCGGTGAGGGCGCAGGATACCGCGAAGGCTTCGGAGGCCGAGCCGGTCGTCCTCGAGGTAATCGAGGAGGTGGCTGCCGGCCACACGGCCCGCAGGAAGGTGACGACGAAAACGGCCATCAAGGTGATGACCGGGACGCCGATCCCGGCGGGCGCCGACGCGGTGATAAAATATGAGGATGTGACGCGGGCTGCGAATATCTGCAAGATTTTCTACCCGCTCAAGTCAGGCGGCAATATCGTGCGGGCCGGAGAGGACGTCAAGGCGGGCGAGGTGGTCGCGACCCGCGGCACACAGGTTTCGCCGGCCCTGGTGGGCTTGATCGCCGCCCTGGGATTCGCCGAGGTGACGGTTTATAACAAGGTCAAGGTCGCGGTCATCAGCACGGGCGACGAGTTGGTGGATTCTTCGCAGCCGCTGCGGCCGGGGAAGATTTACAACAGCAACCTGCCCAGCCTGGTGGCGGCCTGCACGAAGCTGGGGGCGCAGATAACCGCCCTCGGCAACGTGCCTGACGAGCTGGATTCGATCGCGGATATCATTTCCCTGGGGCTGGCGGATGCCGATATCGTTCTGACGACCGGCGGGGTTTCGGTAGGGGACTACGATGTTGTGCCCGACGCGCTCGCCCGGCTCGGGGTGAACGTGATTTACCGGGGCGTGGATATGAAGCCCGGTTCGCCGGTAGTAGCGGCGGAGTACAACAATAAGTTCATCATCTGCCTGTCGGGCAACCCGGCCGCGGCGCTGATAACGTTCGAGCTGATCGCGGTGCCGCTGATAAAGAAGAAGATGGGACTTACCAGTTATCTGCCCGCCAGGCTCGAGGCGGTGCTGGACGGGGATTTCGCCAAGCCGAGCCCTCAGAGGCGATTTTTGCGCGGCCGCTTCCACGTGACGGAGGGGACGAATTGTGTGGCGCTGACCGGTGAGCAGTCCAACGGCGTACTGAAGTCGCTGGTCAACTGCAACGCGTATATCGATGTGCCGGCCGGCAGCGGCCGGATGCATGCCGGGCAGGATGTGTCGGTGCTGATCGTCGGCGATGTGTTTGGGCAATAGACACCGGCTGGGGAGGTGATTTTGATGGCGTTTAGCGGCATAATCCTCGCCGGCGGGCGAAGTTCGCGGATGGGCCGCGATAAGACGCTGCTGATGGTCGAGAATGAGACGCTTATCGAGCGGACGGTGAAAGAGCTCCGCGAGGTGACTGACGATATTATCATCGCCAGTAACGCTACTGATAAGTATGGCTTGCCCGGCGTCCGGGAGGTGCCCGATATTTTCCCGGAAATGGGTCCGCTCGGCGGACTGTATGCCGGGCTGCTGGCGGCCAGGTACGACGACGTGTTCGCGGTTGCCGCCGATATGCCGTATTTCTCGGCAAGGCTGGCCACTTATCTGCTGGGCCGCAAGGGCGGGCACGACGCGGTGGTGCCTAGGACGGGGGAGGATTGGGAACCGCTGTGCGCGGTGTATTCCCGGGCCTGCGTCGGGCCGATCGAGCGGTGTCTGCTGGCCGGGATAAGGAAGGTGTACCGCTTTTATCCCGAGGTGAAGGTGCTCGCGGTGACCGGGGAGGAGCTTGGCGCCGCCGGATTGCCGGCCAATATGTTTTTCAATCTCAACGCCCCGCAGGATCTCGACCTGCTGCGGCGGAAGAAAGCTTCGGGTGACGGCCCGGAAGTATCCGGGGCGTCTGCGCAGGTGTCGCAGATTTAATTTGACCAGGAGGTAACAGCAATGAGAAACACGATAATTCTTTTTACAAAGGTACCGAAGGCAGGCGTGACCAAAACGCGCCTCACGACCGACCGGGGAGGGATTCTGACTCCCGAGGAGGCGAAAGCCCTGTATGAGGGCTGTGTGCTTGACGCTATCAACGCCTGTATCGCCGCGGACTGCGGCGATGTGCGGATTTGTTACAACCAGGGCGGCGACCGGGAGTATCTGGAGAGTTTCCTGACCCGCGTTTCCGACCGGACGAAGATCAAGGAAGTGTTCAGCGACAAAGGCGGCTCTTTCGACGAGTGCATGCAGTATGCTGCCGATTATGTGCTGAAGAACGGCAACAAGGAGCGGCTGGCCGACGGCATGGTGATCATCGGCGGCGATCTCCCGACCCTGCAGCCTGTCATCGTGCGCGATGCGGTGGCGAAGATGACGCGGCTGGCGCTGAGCGAGGCCGGGAAGGCGGCAGCCAGGTTCAAGGACGAGCCGCTTGGCGCTTCGCTTGTCGAGGGCGCTTGCCAAGAAGGCGGTTTTTCGATCATCGGTTATACCTATAATACCCCGTTCGAGTTCGATAAGGTGTTTTACAACCTGGACGGGATAACGGCGCTGGATGTGGCGCTCGGCAAGGCGCGCGACCGGGGCATCCCGTTCGGCTATGTGGAGATGGTGCCTGATGTCGATATCCCGGTCGACCTGGCGGGCATGATCCCGGTGGTGCGGGGCATCCAGTTGGCGGCCCGCTACGATGACACGATCATGCTGCCGGTGAACACGATCAAGGTGCTTGATGAGATCGGCCTTGAGGCAACGTCGCCGCCGTCGCCCCAGCACTGATAAATAAGAAGGGCCGTTCGGCGGCCGGAAGAGGCGCGCAGGATATGGTGGACAGGGTCAAGGAGTTGGCTGATAAGTGCATCGAGTGCGGCATGTGCAGAGGGTGCTGCCCGCTGCTCACCGAGATGGCGGAGTCGCCGGGGAAGGCGGCCGCGCGGGGGGCGACGGCGCACGAGGCTTTCAGCTGCGCGCTGTGCGGCTGCTGTGAGGCTGTCTGCCCGGTGGGGCTCAGCCCCAAGGAGATGTTCGCCGCGGGCCGGCGCTCGGCGGTGACGACGGGCGAGTTCGCGGTGGACGAGTACCGCTATCTTTTCCCTGACCGCAAGGACAACCTCATGAACGTGTACCGCGAGTTCGCCGGCGTCGACTACGACGCTATTGCGGTGAAGGGTGAGGCTGAGCGTTGTTTCTTCCCGGGATGCACGCTGATGACCTACGCTCCCGAGCTTACGAGGGAGGTGTTCTCCCGGCTGAAGGACGGCTGCGGCTGCGGCGGGATGTTCACCGACTGCTGCGGCAGGCCGCTGGCTGATCTGGGTATGACGCAAAGGGCTGACGACGCTGCCGGCAAGCTGGTGGCGAAGTTCAGGGAGCATAAGGTGCGGGAGCTGATCGTCGCCTGCTCGGGCTGTTATTACGCGCTTAGGCCTTTGATAGCGGGAACGGGGATTGTCCTACGGACGGCGTACGAGGTGCTCGACCTGCCGACGCCGGCCGCGGAGGCCGGCAAGATTTGCACCGTCCACGATTCGTGCCCTGACAGGTTCGAGGGCATCTTTGGCCGCCAGGTGCGGGAGCTGCTGGCGAAAAGCGGCTTTCCGACCGTGGAGATGGCTCATGGCAGGGAAAGTACCATCTGCTGCGGCAGCGGGGGCATGATTTCGAATTTCCGTCCCGATTACACGGATGAGTTGATTAAACGGCGCCTGTCCGAGGTGCGGGCAAGCGGAGCCGATATTCTTGTCAGTTATTGTGCAAGTTGCACGGCGAAGTTCGCCGCCGTCGAAGGTCTGCGCGCGGATCATGCGCTGAGCCTGCTGCTCGGGCGGCGCGACGATTTCACGGCCGCCAAGAAACGGATGGCGGCGATGCTGGAGGGCCCCCGAGGGGCCGAGCTTTGGGCGAGAATCATGGCGAATTGACCTCGAGAGGAGTATTAATCAGTGCAGAATAAGATGCTTGCCGATGCTATGCGCAAGGCGCTCACCCTTAGATGGTCCCCAGTGGCAGTCAGGCTGATGCGGCCTGGCGAGGAGATCCCCGCGGGGGTAGCCGAACCGGCTGAGAGGATCAGGCATTGCCAGTCGATAACCGCCGCCCGGCGGGGGAATTGTCTGTATCTCCCGCCCCGGAAGCATGCCTGCCCCGACGGGTCCGGCATCATGGGGCTTACCACGATGTCGCCCAAGCTGCGGTCAGGCGATTTGTACCTGTTGTTCAAGAAGCTGCCGACGATCGAGTGCGCCCGCAAGATGATCGCCGGGCGGCCGGAGTTCGAGCCGGGAAGCTATACGGCGACGGTGGTCGCGCCGCTGGAGAAGGCGACGTTCGAGCCTGATGTGGTGATCTTGACCCTGTGGCCGGAGCAGGCGATGTGGCTGTGCTGCTCGTCCACCTACGGCAGCGGCGAGCGGCAGGTGTTCCACACTTCCGGCTACAATTCGACATGCGCCGATCTTACCGTTCAGGTGATGAAGAGCCAGCAGATGAATATTTCTTTCGGCTGCTACGGGGCGAGGGCTTCTTCCGATGTCGAGGATTTCGAGGTTTATCTTTCGATCCCTTACGGGCAGCTGCCCACGATTGTCGCGTCGCTGGAGAAGCTGGCGGCCAAGAGCATACCCGAAGCGCGGCGGCGCCTTTATATGCCGCCGGTGATCGACAGTGTGAGCCATACGGACCGGGAGGCTGTGCAGCGGGTCGAGGTGGTCATCGACGCGGACCGTTGCAACGGCTGCGGGATATGCGAGGCGTTCTGCCCGGAGACGGTGCTGGCGCTGGAAAAGACGGGCGACGGTGAAAAGGCCCGGGTGATCGCCGGGGAGAAGTGCTGCGCCTGTTATACCTGCGTCGGGCAGTGTCCGCAGCAGGCCATCCAACTGAGGCCGGCCGGACGGTAATGACGCGCGGACGCAAAATGAAAAAAGTGAACCATCTTGAGAAAAATAACGGTGGTTTTTAACGGGCGGAAGCGGGCAACGCGCTCGCGGATGCGCCTGTATGGCGGATTGGCGGGCTGTTGGGTTTTATCCGCCGGTTGGTATGAATCTTGCTATCGATATATAATACGTGAAAACGCCGGCGAGGAGGTGCCGATGCTGGATAGAACGATTTCTTTCGCCGGGCCTGACGACGAGGATATGCTGCGGAGCATTATGATAGCGACCGACATGGAGCTCGCCGGTGAGATCGAAGAACACGTGGTGCTCAGGGAAGGCGCCGATATCCTGGCGGGCGGCCGGCTTTATCAGGCTGACGAGGATTTGTTTCATCTGCTGGTGTTCGCGGTGGCGGAGAAGGAACGCGGCCGGGGAACGGGCCGGAAGCTGCTGCGGGAACTGTGCCTGCGTCCGTGGGAGTATTGCCGCGACGCGGCGGAGCCCGCGGGAGGGTCGTACCGGGTCACTACGGTGGCCAAAGGGGACGCCGCAGACTTTTATAAACGGTGCGATTACCAGGTGTGCGAGGCTTCGGAGTTGCCACCGCCTTTCGACCGGCAGTGCGAGGATTGCCCCGACCGCGAGGCGTGCGGCCCGGTGGCGATGGTTTTTACGGGCAAGCGCCTTAATTGCAGCAAATAAGGAGGCAGATACTGATGAAGTCATCTTTTAAGATACTGGGTAGTGGAGCCGGAACGGGGGCGCCGTCGTTTTTCTGTGATTGCCCGGGGTGCCGGGAGGCAAGGGAGAATCCGGCGCGGGCGAGAACGCGCAGCGGGGCGCTGATAACTACGAAACTGGGTAATATGCTGATCGACGCTCCTCCCGACCTCAGGACCCAGCTCGTGAGGGAACGGGTGGAAAAGATTGATAATGTATTGCTCACCCATTGGCATTACGATCACTTTGGCGGTCTGGGTGAACTGGAGTATTATGTGAAATTGGTCCGCAAGGAACCGATACCGCTGTTTCTGCCGCCCAGCGCCAAGGCGCAGTTCGACGCCGCGTTCCCGAATCTGCGGGAGGTTTTCCGGGTTATGCCGTGGGCTTTCATGATGGAGTACCGCTTCGGAGATTTGGCCATCACGCCGCTGCCCGCCAACCATGGGGTGGAGACCGCCGGGTTTTTCGTGAAGTCGCCGAAGACAAGCGTGGCTTATTTCCCGGACACGGCCGGCCTGCCGAAGGTTACGACAACGGTGGTGGAAGGCGTGCACTGGCTGGTCTGCGACGCGACTTTCTACGGGGAGAACTGGTACCCTGACACCCACATGTCGGTGGAGGAGGCGATCGACCTCGGCCGGAAGGTGAAGGCCAGGCAAACGGTGCTTACCCATCTGTCCGTCCATTACAGCAAGCCGGTCACAAGTGCTGAGCTGGAGGCGGCCGCGGCCTTGCACGAGGGTGTGTCGGTGGCTTACGACGGCATGGAAATCGAGTTTTAGCCGGCAGTGCCGTGCAGGGGAAATACGGCCCGGGGAGCCGGGCGATGGGGGCTTTGACATGCTGGACGGGTATGAGCGCAACATCAATTATCTGCGGATATCGGTGACTGACCGCTGCAACTTCCGTTGTGTTTATTGTATGCCGCCCCAGGGGAAGAAGTGGCTCGACCATGAGGATATCCTCACTTATGAGGAACTGCTCCGGCTGATCAGGGTGTTCAACCAGGAAGGCGTGAATAAGATCCGCCTGACCGGCGGAGAGCCGCTGGTCAGAAAGGGGATCGTGGAGTTTGTCGCCGCGATCACGGCTTTGGGGCGGATTAAGGATATATCGATGACAACAAACGGCAGCCTGCTGCCGCCGCTGGCAAAAGACCTGAAAGCAGCCGGCCTGAACAGGGTGAATATCAGCCTCGATACGATTAATCCGGCGAACTTCGCCAGGTTGACAACCTGCGGACGCCTGGAGGATACGATGAAGGGTATCGAGAGCGCGATGGCGGCGGGTCTGTCGCCTGTCAAGCTTAACGTCGTCCTGACCGAGGCTTTGAACGAGAAGGATCTGGCCTATTTTGTCGAGCTTGTGTATAATCACCCGATCGCTGTACGGTTTATCGAGTATATGCCGATCGGGGGCGCTGGAGGCAAGGGGGGACCGGATATCGCGGCGGTGAAGAAGATGCTGAGCGATGCCGGGAGGGCGCTTCTTAAGCCCACCGGTACGGTCCGGGGCAACGGACCGGCCAAGTATTACCAGTTTCCCAAAGCTCAGGGCGCATTCGGCTTCATCACGCCGATTTCCGACCATTTCTGCAGCGCTTGCAATCGCCTGCGGCTGACGGCCGACGGCAAGCTTCGCCCGTGCCTGCTGTCGAACGATGAGATCGATTTAAAGACACCGCTGAGGAACGGGGCGAGCGACCGCGACCTCGCGGAGCTCTTCCATGTCGCCGTGGCGGCGAAGCCGCAGGGGCATTCGCTCTGCCGGACAAGCGGCTTCCCGGCTTTCGGGCGGACGATGTCGCAGATCGGCGGCTGAGTATCCAAGGCGCAAATCTGTATTCAAAGGTGGTCGTGTCGTGGGGTTGACTCATTTCAATGATGCTGGTCTGGCCCGGATGGTGGACGTCTCGGGCAAGGACGACAGTGCGCGCGAGGCGGTCGCGGAGGGCAGGATCAGGATGCTGCCCGCTACGCTGCAGTTGGTTAGGCAGGGTCTGCTGAGCAAGGGTGATGTCCTCGGCGTGGCTCAGGTAGCGGGTATTATGGGCGCCAAGGCGACCTGGCAGCTGATCCCGATGTGCCACCCGCTGCTGCTGACAGGAATAGATATCGAGTTTAGCGTGGATGAGGCTGACAGTTCGGTCGGAATCGCCGCTACCGTCAGGACGACCGGCAAGACGGGCGTGGAGATGGAGGCGCTGACGGCTGTCAGCGTGGCGGCGCTGACGATTTACGACATGTGCAAGGCTGTCGATAAAGGTATGGTTATCGAGTATGTGCGGCTGACCGCCAAATCCGGCGGCAAGAGCGGTACGTACCGCCGGAAGTCTGACTAAGAGCAGCAAAAGGAGACAGGCAAGATGAAGGGAAAGATTATCGCGGTATGCACCAGCCCCAATAAGGGGATGCGGAAGAGAAACGTCGGCAGCGCCCGCCTGCTGCCTGATCTGGGACTCGAAGGGGACGCCCATGCAGGCTTTGCCCATCGCCAGGTCAGTTTGCTGGCGCTGGAAAGTATCGAGAAAATGCGGCAGGCGGGACTGGATGTCAATCCGGGGGATTTTGCCGAGAATCTCACTACAGAAGGGCTGCAGTTGCCGCAGCTGCCGGTGGGTACGCGCCTGAAAATCGGCGGCTCCATCCTTGAGGTGAGCCAGATAGGCAAGGAATGCCATCAGCGCTGCGCGATTTATTATCAGGCCGGCGACTGCGTGATGCCCAAGGAGGGTATTTTCGCAACGGTGGTGTCCGGAGATATGGTGAATGTAGGCGACGCGATCGAGGTTTTGAATTAATTCCGGCTGGGACGGCCAACCGCGTGGCCGGCAGGGAACGGGACAGGCAAATGCTCCGGAGGCGGGGCTGACTGACATAGGGGAGGAATAGGAATGCTTATTAACTACCGCCACTATACTACTACGGCCATGGTGGATATGCTCTCGATTGAGAGTGTATATTTCTCCCGCGGCAATTTTGTCGATCAGGGGCGCCTGCACAGGCCTGACACCGTTTCGCTGCGTGTCGAGAAAAGCGGCGGCAGCCTCGGTAATATGATCATGATCGATTGCGATGTGTATAACAGAGTTGAAACCATTGATGCGATTCTGAGCAAGAAGGGGTTTGTGAAGGACGAGGCTGAGACTAAGCGGTCGAAGCAGTGGGCGTTCACTTTCCAGCACAAGCCTGATGCGGGCAGCCTGGTTAATATGGTGGTGGAGCTGCTGAACGAGGCGGCGGAGGATATGCCGCTGTTTATGTACGCCTCGCGCGCGCAGAGGGCTTTGGCCGATTATCACGCGTTTATGACTTCCAAACGTCCCAAGGTGAGTTATAGTGATATGATGCAGTTTCTCGGGTACTGGGACGACCGCAATGTATACGAGCTGGACGCTTATGCCGACGACGCTGACCGGGAATTTTTCGTGGCCAAGTACAAACGGGGGCGCTGGACGGCCTGGGCGAGCGGCGATCTGATCATGCCGTTGTTTGCTTCGGAGAGCGAAGCGCAGCAATATCTGAAAGACCGGATAAGCCGGGTCTGCCAGTTCCGTCCGTCTATCCGGACGGTGTCGCCGGCCAAAAAAGGCTGTATGCCGAGTGTCTACGCGCTGGTCGACCAGTCGAAGACCGTCAAGGAGCGGATGGCCTGGCTGCGGTGTGAGCTCGAGCGGCTGGAAGCGCAGAGCGAGGTGTGCTGTTCATAAGAGACGGCAGAATGCGGAAGGCCCGAATCCCGGGAGGGATTCGGGCCTTTTTTGATTTACGCGTTGTGTGCCGGCCCGGTGACCGGGCTTAGATGGAGGCCGCGAAGCGTTCCACTTCAGAGGCTGTCGAGGATAGTTGCTCCATGGTGGCGGAGATTTCTTCGGTGGCCGCTGCCTGGCGTTCGCCTAGCTGCGCGGCGTCGGAGATGTTTGTCACAACGGTTTCGGTTTGCCGCTGGATGCTGTCGAGGATCGTTTTGATGTTCCTGACCGATTCGCCGCTGTTGCTGGCCATCTTACGCATTTCGTCGGCGACGACCGCGAAGCCCCGTCCCAGTTCTCCCGCCCTGGCAGCCTCGATGGCGGCGTTAAGGCCGAGCAGATTGGAGTTCTGGGCGACGTCATTGACGAATTGGAGGATGCTGCCGGTCTTTTCGATTTCTTCGAGGACACTTTCACTGACGGTTTTGACGCTGACGAGATTCTCCGCCAGTTGTGTGGCCGTGACGGCAAGTTCCTGGGAGGTTGCCGTCATTTCCTCAGAGATGGAGGCGATGTTCTGGGCCGCTTCGTGCAGGGTTGAAACGGTCTGCATGTTGATGGCGTTGCCGATAATGCCGGAGAAGGTGCCGTCGTCTTCGAATATCGGGCGCATTATCGCTCTGAGTTTGATCCCGTAGGCCGATTCGGGGATATCGATCCTGACAGGCTGGCGGGTTTCGATAACTTTTTTGGCGGCGCCTCCGGGGGCGGGCTGGCCGATGGGGACGTTTTCCTTAAAGGTTTTCGCCTGGGTGTGGAAGAGGATTATGCCCTGGGCGTCGGTAACCATAGCGGAGCAGTCGAAGGCGTTGAGATCGCGGAACATTTCAGCTGTTTGGATGGCCGCTTCAAGTTTTGTCATCATAACCTCCTCATATAGCGATAATAACTATAGGTCACAGGAAAATTTTATCATGCAGGCACATATATGTCGAATTTTCGCAGCAAGGGCACCGCCCTGCCGTTGTTAAACGGCAGGGCGATGTATTGACGTTTACAGCTCGATGAGTTTGTAGCGCGTCGACCCCATGCCGATTTTGGCGGCATGTTCGATCTGGATGGTGCTGTCCCGCTCCGGGAAGGCGAGGTGGCCCAGCGGATGCCCGTACGCAGCGGCGGTGAGATCCTGGGTCGCCTGATCGATCGCCACGGGATCGCTGGATGCCAGGATGCCGATGTCGGCGACCATTTTGGTTGTCGGGCTTTTTACGAGGCAGTCGCAGTCTTTGGTCATGTTGGTAAGGACGTTGAAGTAGAAGCATTTGCCGGGTTTGCCGATTACCGCCCCGTAGGCGTATTCGGCCATGGCTTTCTGGAGGAAGCCTTTGTCGGCGCCGAAGTCGTATTTGACGGCGTCGAAGCGGCAGACGGCGAGGCATTCGCCGCAGCCGACGCATTTATCGGCGGCGATGAAGGCTTTGCCGTTCTGCTCGCTGATGGCGTCTTCCGGGCACCATTTCATGCATTTGTGGCAGTTGGTGCATTTTTCGCTGTCGACCTGCGGCAGTATGGCCGAGTGTTGCCGCATTTTCCCCATGCGGCTGGCGAGACCCATGCCGAGGTTTTTGATGCAGGCGGCCAGGCCGGTGGTGATGCAGCCGGTGGCGTGGGATACTACCAGCATCGCGTCGGCGCTGATAATCTCCCGGGCGACTTTGACTGTTTTACTGATTTCGCCCGGTATGGCAACTTCATATTCGGTGTTGCCAGCCAGCCCGTCAGCCATGATGAAGGGCGCGCCGACGGCGTCGACGCCGAAGCCCTGGCGGTGGGCCTGCATTAGATGACTGACGGCGTTGTGCCGCTCTCCTTTGTAGAGGGTGGAGGTTTCGGTGAGGAACGGGAGGCCGTCCTGGTTCTTTACCTTGGTCACTAGTTCCCGGATGAGTTCCGGCTTGATCCGGGTGATGTTTGTGCCTTCGCCGACGTGAAATTTGATGGCGACAAAGTCTTTGGCGGCAACGGCCGATGCACCGGCTGTGTCGTAAAGTTTGCCGATCGCTGCTGCTTGTTCGGCGGCGGTGGCACCGTCCGGCAGTTTAGCCAGGTATACTTGCGATTCCATTGTTGTGACCTCCCCCAGGGGTGATTAGTCTGCGGCGTGAGCTAACGGTCTAGTGGCCGACTGTGGTGCTTTGTTCATGGGCAAGCTGGTCGAGGGATTTGCCCTTTGTTTCCTTCTTGACGAACAGAATGGCGGCCAGGGCGCCGATGATCGCGGGGATGACGTAGAAGAGGAAGGACATCTGCGGGCCGAGTTTCATGCTCATGATGGCGCCGGCGACGATCGGGGCGAGGGCGCCGCCGAGACGGCCGAAAGCCTGACACCAGGCAACGCCGGTGTTGCGGAATTCGGTCGGGTAGCCTTCGGCCATGAGGGGCTGTACAGCGGTGATGGCGTAGTTGATGGCGAAGCCCATGAAGATGTTGGCCGCCAGGATGGTGCCGAAACCACCGCTGACGAAGGCCATGATGACGATGGATACGCCGCCGAGCAGGTAGGCAAAGATGAGATTGGGCCGGCGGCCGATGATTTCGGCGACGAAGCCGGTGGAGCAGTTGGCGATGATGGCGGCAGCGTTGTTGGCGATCGCCAGGGCGTACGCCGAGGTGAGTTTGAAGCCTTTCTCAAGCATGAGGGAGGGCAGCCAGGCGTTGAGCCCGTATACGGTGAAACAGCCGCAGAAGTAGGTGATCCAAACGCCGGCGGTGATCATCCAGTAATCCTTGGAGAAGAGAGCCGCGGGGCCGGCGATTTTAGGCTTCGGCGGGACGACGAGCGCCTCGGGGTCGCGCGGCGTGACTTTGCCGGTGGCGAGGTTTTCGATGTAGTTGAGGATTTCGTTCGCTTCGGCTTTGCGGCCTTTACCGGCCAGCCAGTAGGACGATTCGTGCATCTGGAAGTAAAGGAAGACGGCATAGAGGAACGGCGCGCCGCCGATGAGGTAGCAGATCCGCCAGCCGAAATGCGGGACGAGCAGGGTGGGGATGAGGCCGCCCAGAACCCAGCCGACGATCATCCAGGCCATGCCGAAGGTGATGAAGAGGGCACGGCGCGGCGTAGGCGTGGATTCGCTGAAGATGGTGGTGACGACGGGGATACAGGCGCCCAGACCGACGCCGGCGAGGACGCGGAAGAACGCGAACTGTTCGAAGCTGGTGACGAAGTAAATGGGGATGGTCAGGAGGGAATATACGGCGATGGAGTATACGAGGGTATTTCTGCGGCCGACTTTGTCGGAGATTATGCCGGCGATCGCACCGCCGATGATCAGGCCGAAGAGGCTCCACGACGAGAGGCTGCCCATGGCGACTTTGTCCAGATGCCATTCGGCGGCGATCTGCGGCATGGTATAGGATACGACCATGTAGTCGTAGCCGTCGAAGACCATCGCAAATCCGAGGAAGAAAAAGATTCTCCAGGTGAACTTGTTTACTCCTAATGAATCAATAACTTCAGAAATGGTGAAATTTTTCACTTTTCTCATTCTCCTTCCGATAACCAGCTTGCGTTCAAGCAAGTTTCGCGTAGGTGCTTGGAAGTGGTGCAGTATTGACGTGCACCTCAGCGCCAGCGTTTCAGTTCCTGGTGCGGCAAGGGTTTTTTGGGGACGGTTGCGAGGCACTTGCCGCGCCGGCGGCAGTTCTATCTGAACATCCGGGCGCTGTCAGCCCCCGAATCATTATTTCGGCGGCTGCTGTCATCGCTTTCCTAAAGGTGGTGTCGTTTTCCGTGAGGAAATGGAAGTCGAGGAGCTTGTCGATGGTGCCAAGGTACATTTTGTGGAGGACGGGCAGATCGACCGGCGCCAGTACCCCCTGAGTAATTCCCTGGTTGATGACCTGTTCGATCATTTCCCAGCGTTCTTGAAAGAAGTCTTCGAATTTGGCCCATTCTTTGGGCATGAACCGTTTGATGTCTTTGATTATTTTGTCGTTGATCGGACCTAGTGCTTTGGGCGAGAATACCATCAGGTTTTTGAGTTTTTCGGTGATGTCCAGGTCGTCGCCCTGGAGGATCGTGGAGATTTGCTGGCGGAAGTCTTTGCGGATGTTGTCGAAGATCTGCGTCAGTAGGGCTTCCTTTGACGGGAAATGTTCGTATACCGCACGTTTGCTTACGCCCAGCTCGCGGGCAAGGTCGGCTGTGGTGAATCTGATGCCGTGTTCGTTCATCTGCTGCAGGGCGGTAGCTAAGATCCTCTCCCGCATGGTTCAAGCTTCCTCCTGGTACGGGAATGGTTTCGCGAGTACCGCATAATATCGGGGGGAGTGTTATTGCAAAATCGTGTAGATGTAGCCACTCCCCCAGAATATTATGGCGGCATTATGGCCTCTTTTTTCTAGTCGGTTGTTACTGGGTCAGACCTGCTTGCGCCTGTGCCTTTTTGGCTTTTTCGCTCTTGTCAAGGGCTCTGAAGATGAAGGCGCAGATCAGACCGATGACGTTAATGACCAGAGCGATGTAGAAGGCTTTCTCGTAGCTGCCGGTGGCCATTCTAACGTTGGCGGCCGTCATCGGGCCGAAGATGGCCGCGAGGCTGAAGCCGATGAAGGTTATGCCGTAGTTGACGCCAAAGTTCTTGAGACCGTAGCGCTCGCTGATGATCGGCGGCATGCAGCCCATAAAGCCGCCGAAGACGGCGCCGATACCGATGCCGGAAACGGCGAAGCCGGCGACCGAGGTCGTAACGCTGAGGTTGAACATGGAAAGCGCGGATACTACGTACATGATCATGATTGTGTTCGAGCGGCCGATCTTGTCGGACAGGGCGCCGAAGCCTACGCGGCCGAGGGCGTTGGAGATCGCTACCAGGCTGACGAAGAAGGCTGCATCCATGGGGGAGAGCTTGAACATCAGCTGGCCGATCGGCGACGCGAAGGCGGTGATCATAAGGCCCGACAGGGCACCGCAGAGCAGCATGACGAGGATGACCCACCAGGTCTTGTCCTGGAGCATCTTGTACCACATGACGTCGGGGATGTTGAGCTTGGGAGCGTCGAGTTCGGGTTTCGGCTCCCAGCCTGCCGGCTTGTAGCCAGCGGGGGCTTTTTTGATGATGTTGATGGTGATGAGGAGGACGACGAAGAAGCTGGCGCCGAGGATCTTGAAGGTGGCCATTACGCCGTATTTGATGATGAGGGCGCTGGCGATGGGGGCGAACAGCATGGCGCCGCAGCCGTAGCCGGCGGCGACAAGGCCGGCAGCCAGGCCTCTTTTATCGGGGAAGAACTTGACGGTGTTGCCGAGCGTGCCGGCGTAGACAACGCCGCCGCCGATGCCGGCGAGGGTGCTGTAGGTGATGTAGAGCATGCCGACTTTGTCGACAAAGCCGGTAAGGAAGAAACCGATAGTGAACATGAGACCGCCGACGAGGATGTTGCCCCGGGCGCCGAGGCGGTCCTGAATTGCGCCGCCACCGATCATGGCGACAGGGCTGAGACCGTGATTGATGGTGAATGCCAGTCCGATTGCGGCCGCAGACCAGCCAAACAGTTTCCCCAGCGGCAGAGCGAAGACACTCCATGCGTATAGGGTACCTATACAGAGGTTAGTAACTATCGCGGCGATGAGGATTAACCAGCGGTTGTATTGTTGTTCGGCCATTCTCCGACCTCTTTCTTATAATTTTTTTGGGACGTAATTTTCGTGTTGCGGACAAGGTGACAGCCCTGTTGCGAAGGGTTGTCTCATTGCATTATAGCAGAGTCGATCGTAGGATAGCTCGTGTTTCGTATTCTCCGATAGAAAAACGAAAATTCGATAAATTAAGGGAAGGGGAATGTGAGTTCCCCTTTTGTTTGCCTATTCGGTTCTGCTATCGCTGCAATGAGACGGCCTGGCTTACTTTTGTTCGGCTTTTTCTTCGGCAGGCAGTTCGGTTTTGCAGAAGGGGCAGATTTTTTGCCGAACCCCTCCTATAGCAGCAAGCTTCTTTTTGCAGTTGGGGCATTCTACAGGTTTAGCTGCTCCACCAGGACGAAAACACATGTCAGATTACCTCCTGTAAATTTTGTTGCGGGGGGTGTGGTGCTCCCCCAGATGGTTATGTTGCAATATTTGGGCGGGGCCTTTGCCTCTCGGGGGCATGGAGCGCTTTATCGCCTGTTGCCTCGCCTGTGCGGCTTCTGTTGCTGCTTTTCACGCAGAGCCGCTTGGGGTAATGGGATTCCGTGGAATGCCCGGGGGATGCGATATGCGCTCTTTTTCCGACCACCTCCTTTATGGCTAATTCTGCTCTGTCTTTTAGCCCGGATAAGAAGTAGTTATTAAGACATACACAGAAATAATATGCAATAAGCATGCCAGATTTTTTTTGGCGGCTGCATTGTCGGCGGGTATGGATTTGCAGGCTTTGCGAACCATTTGATTATCGCGGGTTCGCTCTTTTTGGCCTGGCGGCAGTTTTGTCAAATCATTCCCCCGGCAGGCGTTTTACGGCGTATTTCGACAATCCTGTTTTAAGAATATAGTGTCATTTTAGGATATTTATATGGGCTTGTTTGCCGGGTGACGGGACAAGCGGCGCAAAAAAAAAGCCCCGCAGCGCGGGGCTTTTTGGTGGTGTTGCAGTTGGTGTCCTAATAGGCTATCTTGAAGTCTTTCAGCTTTCTGTATAGCGTCGAGCGGCTTATGCCGAGAACTTCCGCCGCCGTGCGCGGGCAGTTGTTTGCGTGGACTAGCGCGGCTTCGATGGCGGCTTTTTCGAGTTTTTCCAGGCAGAGGATTTCGCCGATCTTTTTGGTGGTGTCGCTTTCGCTGATTTTTACGGGGCAGGCGTCCATAAGGATATAGTTGGGCAGGTTTTCGGGTTTGATGATGTCTCCCTGAGCGGTGTTGACGGCGTGGATTATGGCGTTTTGCAGCTGACGGACGTTTCCGGGCCATTGGTATTCGTTGATTTTTTTCTGAGCCGCCGGGCTGATTTTCGGCTTGCTCCAGCCGTGGCGGAGGCAGTATTTCTCGATGAAATGGTTTGTGAGCAGTTCGGTGTCGCCGGTCCTTTCGCGCAGGGGCGGGATGTTGATCGTCAGGACGGAAAGACGGAAGTACAGGTCTTCGCGGAACTGATTTTCTTTGACCATTTTGGCGAGGTCTTTATTGGTGGCGACGATGATTCTGAAGTCGACTTTTTTGTACCGGCTGCCGCCGACCCGCATGACTTGTTTGTCCTCGAGGGTTCTAAGCAGCACGGCCTGTAGGTCGAGCGGCATGTCGCCGATTTCGTCGAGGAAGAGCGTCCCGCCATGGGCGAGTTCGATTTTTCCGGCTCTGCCGCTACGTTCCGCGCCGGTAAAGCTGCCGCCTTCATAGCCGAAAAGTTCGCTGCCGATCAGTTCGCGGGGCATGGCCGCGCAGTTGACCGCCATGAATGGGCCCTGGGGGCGGTGAACGTTATGTATGGACTGGGCGAAGAGTTCTTTGCCGGTGCCGCTTTCGCCGGTAAGCATGATGTTTTCCGACGAGGCGGCGAAGCGTTCGGCGAGGGCGAGGGTTTTTTGGAAATCGGGGTTGGCGGTGATTATATCGGCAAAGTTGTGAACAGCCATGCCGTTCGCTTTGCCGGTGGCCTGGGCGGCGACTTTTTCCGCGGAGATGAGTTTGAGGACGGCGACGTTCAGTTCGTCGGTCTGCTGGTTGAGGATCGGTCTTATTACTACCTGGAAGGGCAGTTGCCTGTCGTTGCTCACGCAGATATTCTCTTCGACTCTGATAATTTCCCCTTTTTTCGCCAGCGAGAGGAGCGAGGAGTCCCGGGTTAGGAATTCTTTTATGTTGCGTTTGCCGAAGTCTTCGTGGCGGAGTTTGAGGATTCTCATGCCGTCCCGGTTGGTGAAGATTATTGTGCCGGTCCGGTCGATCGCGACTATCCCTTCTTCGACGAACGCCATTGTGGCGTTAAGGGTATGGTGGACGGCGATCAGTTTGTCGGTGGTCGCTTTGAGGTGGTTGTCGAGTGCGTTTACTTTTTCCTTGGTGCTGCAGAGTTCGTCTACCGTTTTGGTAAGTTTGAGCCCTGTTTCGATGGCGACAGCCATTGAGGTTGTCAGGGCGAAGCTGTGCATGCAGAGGTTTTTAAGGGTTTCCTCGCCGGGCGGGTTTTGCAGGGGCTGGCTAAGCAACACAATGGCTGCCTGTACGGTGCCTGTTTCGTCCGATATCGGCGCGGCGGAGGCGATGCTGTTCTGGAACGCCACGCAGTAGTGCTCGGGGCCGAGAAGTTGTACGGGCCGCTTCAGCCTGATGCAAAGTTCGTGGGCTGTGGTGCCTTCGGTCTGCTCGGCGGCGACAATGCCCCGCCGGGAGTTCTGGTCGGCGAACAGGGGAGGAAATTTGCTCCAGTCGCCCTCGTTGAGCAGTACGACGCCGGTCTTGTCGAACAGGTACAGGAGGTAGCCGCAGGAGAACAGGAGGTTTTTGAAAGAGCTGGCCAGCGAATTGGTTATGTCGATGAGAAGCCGGTGCTGGTCAAGGAGTTTCGAGAGTTGATCGGGGTTAACGTTGGGGCTGGTTACGACAGAGTAAGGGTTGACCCCGAGATTGCGCGACCTGATCCAGGAAGCGGCGACTTCCTGGTTCATAAACGGGTATCTGCGCGGGTCTTCTCCTTCATTTTGCAGGAAGGCTTGCTTGTATTGCAATAACGCTTGCCACCGTTCATAGGATATCAATTCATGGTCCGAAAATGTTTCATTTTCGCGAGAATATTCTGTTTGTGCGTTCCCGATCTTCTGAATGCGGCTCATCGTGCCCACCTGCGCTTCCTCCTTCTTATTCGCGTCTTAGGTTGTCCGGGGGGGTGTGGGGGGCTTTGTATCATAATTATATGGATATTATATTAATATTATATGGATATTATATTCAGAGGGTCTTTTTATATAACGCTGGACTAGCTGGTCAACACCATGTATGGGAAAAAGAGCGCGGCATATATGTCGAAAAGTAGAATTATGTTAAAAAATGCACTCACCTAAGATATATTATATAGTTATAGCGCCATTAATACAAGGAAACCTCTGGATAATTCTTTACAATAATTAATGATTCTTAATATTCTTTTTTTTCGAGAGGCCCGCACAGGCTTGGTATTAGCTTTTGCGGGCTTTTATCTTTTTCATTTTTGACTATTTTTTTTATTCAGCTTGTTCAGGCGCGATTTGCGACGGGCTTTTGCCGGGATGTTTTAAAATGACACTGCAATCGCAAAAAGGGATTTCACGCCGTCGCGGCGGAGTGGCGGCCGGCTTTGCCGCCGCGGTGGCGGGAGGATACAGGGTAGATGCAGGTCTTGATTTTGCTGGGGTCAAAACGCTCCACGGCCAGATTGGGGCGGATTTTGGAAAGCTGGCACGTTTATTGCAATATTCCACATAAGGGGCGCTTTGCGCAAACCGAAACAATATCCGGGTAAAAGCAATGCTTCTTTGCGGTAAGCCGCCGAAGGGCGGCAAGACGCGTAACGGGCAGGGTGGCGGCCCGGTCAACATCAGAAGGGAGGCAATATGAGCAAGAGTGTAGATTTGAGTCAAGAGGGCATCGAAGTAAAGAAATCATGCTGTTACTTCTGCCACCAGAACTGCGGTGTGCTGGCCTATGTGAAAGACGACAGGGTGCTGGCCATCGAGGGCGACCCCAGCTTTCCTACCAATGAGGGTGGACTGTGCTGCCGGGGCAATATCGCTTTGAAGCATCTCGATCATCCCGCGCGCGTCAATTACCCGCTCAAACGGGTGGGTAAACGCGGCGAGGGCAAATGGGAGCAGATTCCCTGGGATCAGGCGCTGGACGAGATCGCCGCCAAGCTGGCCGCTATACGCGACGAGTTCGGCGCGGAGGCTGTGGCTACGGCTGGAGGGACCTCGCGAACCGATGACTGGGCCCGCCGGCGGTTTATGAATTTGTTCGGCAGCCCGAACTGTTTCCATAATTCCCATCTGTGCTGGATTCCGACTTTTATGGTAGAGACAGCTATCTACGGCTGGTGCCCGTTCGATCTCGATATGGGATCGAGCCGCTGCCTGGTGCTGTGGGGGCAGAACCCCGGCGCGTCCAGCATGCCGGAGATGCACCACATCAGCGGGCTGCAGGAGAAGGGCCTGAAGGTGATCGTTATCGACCCGCGCTTCACGGAGACGGCCGCGAAGGCCGATTTGTGGCTGCCGCTCAGGCCCGGTTCCGACTTGGCGCTGGCGCTGGCGTGGGTGAATGTCATAATCCACGAGGGTCTGTACGACATGGAGTTCGTGACCGAATACTGCGAAGGTTTCGGCGAGCTGGCCGACCATGTCGAGCAGTTCACGCCCGAATGGGCTGCGCCGCTGACCTGGCTGACGCCTGAGCAGATCCGCGAGAGCGCTTATATGTACGCGACGAGTAAGCCTGGCAACATCCAGTGGGGTGTGGCGATCGACCAGCTCGGCAAGTCCGCCGGCGCGGCGATGCACGCCCGGGCGCTTCTCCGGGCGCTGACAGGCAATCTCGATTGCCCGGGTTCCGATCTTCTGACCGGCCCCAGCCAGGATTCGATCACCGACGAGGAGATGGAAGCCAACGACACGCTGCCGGAGGAGCAGAAGGCGAAGCAGATCGGCGCCGACCGCTTCAAGTTGGTGACGTGGCCGGGCTACAGCAAGATCGCCGAGCTGGCCAAGAAACACTGGGGCAAGGCACCGACCGCCGAGTGGATGTGCGAGGCCCATCCGCCGTCTGTATTCAACGCCATCCTGACGGGCGAACCCTATCCTGTCAAGGCTTTGCTGGTATCCGCCACCAATCCGGTGAACTCTTACGGCCAGAGCAAGATGACGCTGGAGGCGCTGCGGAAGGTCGATTTCATGGTGACATGCGAGTACTGGATGACGCCGACGGCGGCGCTGTCGGATTACGTGCTGCCGATCGCCGGCGCGCTCGAGCGGCCTACGATCACGAACTCTTACGGTTGCGCGGATTTCCTGCTGTGTTCGCAGCGGGCCATCAAGCCGATGTATGAGCGGCGCAACGATTACAACTTCTGGCGCGATCTGGGTATGCGTATGGGCCAGGAGGAGATGTGGCCGTGGGAGACGGTGGAGGATGCTTATCACTACCGCATCGAGCCGCTCGGTTACGGCGTCGAGAGCTACGATGAGTTCGTCGATCTGTACCGTTTCCACTTCCCGGAGCGGGAGTTCTATAAGTATAAGCGGATCGGTTTCGGCACCCCGTCGGGTAAGGTCGAGCTTTATTCTTCGACCCTGAAGGAACTCGGTTATCCGCCGCTGCCTGAGTATGTCGGCCCGGCCGAGAACGAGCTGGACGACCCGGAATTGGCGAAGGAGTATCCGCTGGTGCTGACAACCGGCAACGGGTTTATGCCTTTCCACCATTCAGAGCATTTCCAGATCAAGGAGCTGCGGTTCCTGCGCCACGAGCCCCGGGTGGAGATCAATCCGGCGACGGCGGCCGAACTGGGCATCGCGGAGGACGACTGGGTGTGGATCGAGACCCGTCGCGGCCGGATCAAGCAGAAGGCGTCGCTGACGCACGGCGTTGCTCCCCGCGTTATCGTAACCGAGCGCGGCTGGTGGTTCCCGGAGCGGAGCATGAACGAGCCGGAGCTGGGCGGCTGTCTGGAGTCGAATACCAATGTGCTTACAAGCGTCGCCGACGAGCATTGCGACCCGATGAGCGGCACTTGGGCCAACCGGGGTCTGCTGTGCAAGGTTTACAAAGTGAACGGCGCGGACGCGAAGGAGGGTAAATAAGATGGCACGCTATGCAATGGTTTTCGATACCCGGCGTTGCATCGGCTGCCACTCGTGCACGGTAGCCTGCCGGACAAAGAATGAGTTGCCGATAGATATGATTTACAACCCGGTCACCACAGTGGGTCCGACCGGCGTGTATCCCAAGCTGAGCATGGTGCATATGCCGCTGATCTGTATGCACTGCGACAATCCGCCGTGTGTCGACGCTTGCCCGACCTGCGCCTCGCAGCGGCGGGACGACGGGATCGTGTTCGTGGAAGACAAGAAGTGTGTCGGCTGTCTGGCGTGCGTGATGGCCTGCCCCTACGGGGCCCGCGTTAAGAACCATGAGTCGGGCGCCGTGCAGAAGTGCGACTTCTGCAAGGACAGGGTGGATGAGGGGCTGCTGCCGTTCTGCGTGCTGACCTGCCACCAGAAGGCGCGTGTTTTCGGCGATCTCGACGACGAGACGAGCGAAGTTTATAAACTTGTAAACGGTGAGCGTACGGTGCGTCTGCTCGCAGAGCTGGGCACCGAACCCTATGCCTTTTACATTTACGGATAGGAGGCGGAGCTGATGAGTCAAAAGCATGAGGGCTGGGGCTGGATGCTGGCCGTGGATTTCTTCTTCGCCGGCATGGGCGGCGCTATGCTGGTGATCGCCGGGATCGCCGATCTGTTCGTAGGCGAAGGGCGTACCTCGTGGCTCGCGAGTTTCCTCGGGGCTGCTTTCATGGCCATGGGGTCGGGACTGCTGATCTTCGAGCTCGGCCGCCCCTTCCAGTCGTGGCGCGTGTTTATGAATCCCAAGGCCATCCTGACGGTCGGTGCCTGGGTTATGTCGCTGGCGATCTGCGCCGGCCTGGTTTACACGACGTTTTCGTTCGCCATATTCCCCTGGAGCGACTGGCTGATCGTCCGCAAGCTGATCGCCATCTTCATGGTCGTAACCGGCCTGATCGTGGCTACTTATCCCGGCGTTCTGCTTGGCAGGCTTAAAGGCCGCCCGCTGTGGGTCGGCCCGGGGATGACGAGTCTTTTTCTGACTTCGTCGCTGGTGACCGCCTTCGCGGCGCATATCCTGAGCGGCATGATCGTGGCTCCGGCCACGATCGGCGACGTGCTGGGCAGGTTCCCGGCGATAACCGCGGTGCTGCTGGCCGTGCAGCTGCTGCTGTGGGTCAGTTATATGTGGGTGAAGATCAGCGGCGCTACCGAGGCCGAGGCTGTCGCCGCCCGCAGGTTGCTCTGCGGCGAGTATGCCGCGTCTTTCAAGTACGGTCTGATGCTGGTGGGGACGGTGCTGCCGCTTGTGCTGGTGCTGGTGTCTTCACCGCTTTATCAGGCGCTTGGCGCGGTTCTGGTGCTGGTAGGCGGGTTCATTCTGCGGATGCTGGTTATTTACGCCGGCGGCGCCGACCGTACCTGGCTGCCGGGAGAGCCAAAGTACCGTTCGCGTCTCCCGCATGGCGACGAGGCCTTTATGAAGGCCTGGAACAGCAAGTAGTCCCAGGTGGGCAAATAAGTTAAGGGCAGGAGACTGGCTATGCAACCGGCTGAAATCACCGCAACCGACACTGTTTTGAATCGCACGGAGAGCGTCTGCCCCGTTTGTCTGAGGGTGGTGGGCGCGCAGATCGTTACCGAGGGCCGGGTTGTTTATATGGAAAAGACGTGTCCGGAGCACGGGGCGTTTAAGACTTATTTGTGGCCGGATGTCGACCACTACCGATGGATGGAGTCGTTCCAGTTTCCCGGGGTGCGGCCGAAGAAGCCGCTGCCTGCCGAGCAGGGCTGCCCGCGCGATTGCGGGCCTTGTACGGGCCATCTCCGTCAGGCGACACTGGTGGAATTGGAGCTTACGCACCGCTGCAATCTGCGCTGCCCGGTCTGCTTTATGGCGGCCGGGTCGGCGCAGAAGGCGGCGCCGCCCGAGCCTGACATGAAGGCTATCGAGGGGTTGTTCCGGGCCGCGATGGCTAAGACCGGGCCGCAGACGAGCATCCAGCTCACCGGCGGCGAGCCGACGGTGCGCGACGACCTGACGGATATCGTCAGGCTGGGCCGCAAGATCGGTTTCAACTTCATCGAGGTCAACACCAACGGCGTTGTGGTCGCCAAGGACCCCGGCTACGCCGCGCGGCTGGCCGAAGCTGGCATAAGCGGTATTTATCTGCAGTTTGACGGGCTAAGTCCTGATGTTTATGAGAAGGTCCGCGGCGAGGATTTGCTGGCCGTGAAACGGCGGGCGATCGAAAATTGCCGGGCGGCCGGCGTTCAGGTCGTGCTGGCGATGACGGTCATCGGCGGCATCAACGAGGATCAGATGGGCGCTGTGTTGCGGTTTGCCCTCGAGAATCGCGATGTTGTCGCAGGGATAGCCTATCAGCCCGCTTTCGGTTCGGGACGCTTCGAGGTGGCACCCGAGCGCCGGCTGACGATGGGCGACGTGGCGTTTATGCTGGCGGCGCAGAGCGAGGGCCTGCTTGAGCCTTACGATCTGTGGCCGCTGGCGTGTTCGCACCCGCTTTGCTCGAGCGCGACATATATCGTCGAGGAGCGCGGTGTATTCAGTCCGCTGACCCGCCGGATAACTTCCGCGGAGTATATGGAGCTTTACGATCCTGTGAGTCCCCAAGGTTCGATATTCCCCGATATCGCGGCGAGCCGTTTTCCGGAGCTCGATTCCGGCCTGTCGGTCGTCGTGATGGGGTATATGGATGCCAGGAGCATGGACCTCCGGCGCCTGCGGGAGTGCAGCATGCTGGTAGCCGGGCCTGAGGGGCGGCTGATCCCATTTTGCGCCTACCAGCTTACCGACATGGCCGGTAATAAGATTGTCACGCAAGGGTGCAAGGCATGACGCAGGAAAAGCTTGTCAAGACAAACTGCCGCTTCTGCGGCTATCAGTGCGGCCTGACGGCGACGGTGGCCGATGGGCGGGTGAAAGCGGTCGAGCCGGACCCGACACAGTATCCCGGTGACGCGAGCATCCAACGCGGCTGCCGGCGGTGGCGGGTGGCACCGGAGTTTCTCGATCACCCCCAGCGGGTCAATTATCCGCTCAAGCGGGTGGGCGAACGCGGCAGCGGGCAGTGGCAGCGCGTAACCTGGGAGGAGGCGCTGGACGATATTGCGGCCAGGCTGGCGAACCTCAAGGAGCGCTACGGCCCGGAGATGCTGGCTACCTGTATCGGCGGCCCGCACGCGGTGTTCTGGCCGCTCCACCGCTTTTTAAGCCTTTTCGGCAGCCCCAATAATGTGGGGATCGGACAGATATGCTGGAACCCGGCCACGTGGGTCAACGCGCTGACGTACGGCTGGACGATCGATAACGAACTCGACCCTGAGCAGACGGAGTGCGCGATGTTCTGGGGGACTAATCCGGGTGAGTCGGATAATTCCCTGCTGTGGCGCACGCTGCTAAGTTACGCAAAAACAGGCAAGCCGCTGATTGTCGTCGATCCGCGGCGGACACGGACGGCGGAGCTGGCGACGCTGTGGCTGCCGGTGCGTCCCGGCACTGATGCCGTGCTGGCTCTGGGCCTTATCCACGTGATTGTGGACGAGAAGCTGTATGACGGGGCGTTTGTGGAAAGCTGGTGCAATGGGTTCGCTCAGCTTGCCAAACATGTGGCCCGCTTTACGCCTGCGTATGTTGAGGGCGTTACCGGGATAAGGGCGGAAACGGTCGTGGAGGCCGCCCGCCTGTACGCACGGAACGCGCCGGCGACGCTGTTTTCGGGACGGGGCATCGACCAGATCGGCGCCAACAGCTTCCAGACCCAGAGGGGGCTGGCGATTCTGCGGGCGATTACCGGCAATCTGGATACACCCGGGGCTTCGCATATCACGGAGATGCCCGATTTTGTGCCAGAGATTGATCTGGAGTTGAGCGAGTATTTTCCGGTTGAGGCGCGCAGACGACGGTTAGGCGATCTGGCGCTGCAGTCGTATCCAGGCTACGAGCGCGTCCGCCGACTGACGATGCGGCACGGGCGACGACTGCCGATGCGTTACCTGACTTCCGCCCAGCCTAATCTCGTTTGGCGGGCGATGCTGACCGGCGAGCCTTATCCGGTCCGTTCGCTGATCGTTATGGCGACGAATCCGCTCTTGACTCAGGCGGATTCCCGCTTGGTGTACGAGGCGCTGAAGAGTCTCGACCTGCTGGTGGTGCTGGAGTTGTTCCCGACACCGACAGCCATGTTGGCCGATTATGTGCTGCCGAGCGCCGGAGCTCTTGAGAGGCCGCTGCACGAGACAAAAGCCGGTACGGCCAACTTGGCGTACGGGGGCGCGAAGGCGGTGGAGCCTTACTATGAGAGGCGTCCTGATTATGATTTCTGGCGGGGGCTCGGCCTGAGGCTGGGGCAGGAGAACAACTGGCCCTGGCAGAGTTTCGAGGCGGCGCTGGCCGCCACCATGGAGCCTACCGGCTGGACGTGGGAGGATTTTTGCTCCGCTGGCCTGTATTCCCTGCCGCCCGAGTACCGCAAACATGAACAGCCCGATCCCGGGACAGGTAAGCCGGCAGGTTTCGCGACAGCCAGCGGCAAGGTGGAGCTTTATTGCGAGCTGATCGCGGAAATCGGCGGCGATCCGCTGCCGGTGCCCAAGCCGCAGCCGGAGACGAGCGCGGACTTTCCGTTGTCGCTGATCACCGGGGCGCGGTTTCAGCCTTATTTTGCCTCGAGTTTCCGCCAGTTCGACGCGTTGCGTTCCGCTCACCCCGAGCCTTGGGCCGAGGTCAGTGCCGCTACGGCACGCAGGCTGGGCCTCGAAGAGGGCTGCCGGGTATGGGTGGAGACGGAACGCGGACGGGCGCTCTTCACGCTCAAGGTCGCCGTGATGGGCGACGATGTCGTGAGCGTGGAGTACGGGTGGTGGTACCCGGAGGAGGCTGCGGCCGAGCCGGGCCTGAGCGGCCTGTGGAGAGCGAATGCCAATATTCTGACTAATGCCGATTACGAAACTTCCGATCCATTGATCGGAACCGCGACATATAACGGTCTGCCCTGCCGCGTGACGAGGGCGGAGTAGTTCCAAAATGACACTGTTATCGCAAAAACGGATTGGTGGTTTGCCCGGTGGGAATGCGTGCCGGTGCGCGCCTCGACAGGCGTTTGGCCATCCCAAAAAGAGATGGGGCGCATAACGGCGCCGCTTTGGGACAGGCCGCGAAGCCCTGATCCAAGCCGTTTTTCGCGATTTAGCCAAGCTGGCACGCATATTGCATGTAAATACCAATGAGGCAACAGTGATGTTATATCTGGGCAGTGCTATGCCTCGTGAGATACACACCCCCGGTTTTATGCCAGGTGAGGGTACGGCAATCGCCCGGAGGAGGTGCATGGGTAAGAGAGTAAACAGGTCAGTTCTTTGATGGTCAAAGAAAAAGTTCTAGAAAGGGTTGGTGAGATCGTGAGCAAAATAACCAAAGAATGGAAGCACGTAAACGAAGACGGTTCATATACCGTCAGAACCTGCGGCTGGTCGCCCCCTGGTGATCATCCCGTAGGATGCGGTATGAAGCTGCATGTAAAAGGCGGCAAGCTCGTTAAAGTTGAGGGCGACGCCGATCATCCCATCACCCAGGGCCGGCTTTGCATCCGCTGTCTGACCCTGCCGGAATACGTGCATCATCCCCAGCGTATCACTACGCCGATGAAGCGCGCTCCGGAAAACCGCGGCAAAGACATCTGGCAGAAGATTTCCTGGGAAGAAGCCTGGGACATCATCGTTCCCAAGATCAAAGAATATAAGGCGAAATATGGCGCCGAGTCGATCGTTGTATTCGGCGGCACCGGCCGTCAGGCTTGCCTGTACTACTATCCGCTGGGCTTCGCCTCGATCGGCACCCCGAACGTTTGCTATCCCTGGAGCGGCTGGTCCTGCTACGGCCCGCGCTGCTCGATCACCGACTACATCCTCGGCGCCGGCTATCCCGAGATCGACTTCGCCGGTACCTACCCCGACCGTTACGACAACCCGAACTACGTTGTTCCCAAGTGGATCATGCAGTGGGGCAAAAACCCGCTCATGTCCAACCCGGACGGCTTCTTCGGCCATTCGCTCATCGACCTGCTGAAGCGCGGCACCGAGCTCATCCAGATCGACCCGCGGATGACCTGGCTCGGCACCCGTTCCAAGTACGTCTGCCAGCTGCGCCCCGGCACCGACACCGCTCTTGCCCTGGCGTTCATCAACGTCATCATCAACGAGGAACTGTACGACAAGAACTTCGTCGAGAACTGGTGCTACGGCTTCGACGAGCTCAAAGAGCGCGTTCAGGAATACTCTCCTGAGAAAGTCGCCGACATCACCTGGGTGCCTGCTCAGAAGATCCGCGAAGTCGCCCGCTTCATGGCCACCGAAAAACCGGGCGCCATCCAGTGGGGTCTGGCCGTCGACGAAAACCCGAACGGCGTCCAGCTCGGCCACGCTATCCTGTCGCTCTGCGCCATCACCGGGAACCTCGACGTCCCCGGCGGCATCACCCTCGGGCCGCCCGCCGCTCTGCTCGGCAAGTGGCGTATGGAAACCCGCCGCAACCTGTCCCCGGAACTCTGGGACAAACGTATCGGCGCGAAAGAATGGCCGGCGCTCAGCACCGCCATGGCGACCACCCACCCGGACGAGACGCTCGATACCCTCGAGACCGGCAAACCTTACAAGCTGCGCATGGGCTGGTTCAACAGCTCCAACTTCATCACCCCGACCTGCTCCGCTCAGCCTGATCGCTGGTACCGGGCCCTCAAGAGCCTCGAGTTCAACGTTGTTCAGGATCTGTTCATGACCCCGACCGCGATGGCGTTCGCGGATGTCTTCCTGCCGCTGCCGACCTTCGCTGAAGCCGACGGCGTCGTCGTAACCCACTTCGGCCGTAACGCCGTGTTCCTGGGCGCGATAAATCAGGCTCTCCGCGTCGGCGACACCAAGTCCGACATCGAGGTCTGCATCGAGCTCGGCAAGAAGCTCCACCCGGATATGTGGCCGTTCGAGAGCGTTGATGACTTCTTCAGCAAGCAGCTCAAACCCGAGCTGGGCATCGACTTCAACGATCTTCGCGAACAGTTCATTTATCAGCCCAAGTACGAATACCGCAAGTTCGAATCCGGCAAACTGCGCTCCGACGGCGAGCCCGGCTTCAACACCGTTACCGGCATGGTCGAGCTGACCTCCACGCTGTTCGAGGCCTGGGGCGAGGATCCGCTGCCGTACTTCCAGGAGCCTCCGTACAGCCCGGTCAGCACGCCGGAACTCTTCAGGGAGTATCCGTTCGTCCTCACGACCGGCGCGCGGAAGTTCACCTCCTTCCATTCCGAGCACAGGCAGATTTCGACTCTGCGCGAAATCGATCCGTACAACGAAATGGAAATCCATCCCGATGCGGCCGCCAAGCTCGGCATCATCGACGGCGACTGGGTCATGATGGAGAACATGTTCGGCAAATGTAAGGCCAAAGCCAAACTGACGCCGATCATCCACCCGCAGGTCGTCCACTCCACCCACGGCTGGTGGTACCCCGAGAAGCCGGGCGAAGAGCCCAGCCTGTTCGGTGTATGGGAATCCAACATCAACACCCTGATTCCGCACAAGCACATCGGCAAACTCGGCTTCGGCTGCCCGGCCAAGCAGATGATCTGCAAGGTGTACCGGATCGAAGAGGGAGTCTAACCGCACCCGTGGTTCCGGCCGTTTCAGCAGGAATTGGCCGGACGACGAAGAATAGTGATAGGAGGGTGAACAAATGTCACGTAACGGCTTGTTGATCGACTACCAATACTGCACAGGCTGCCATAGCTGCGAAGTGGCCTGCAAGAACGAACACAAAATCCCCCGTGGCAAGTGGGGCATCAAGCTTACCGAAGTAGGCCCCTATCAGATCGAGGGCGATAAGTGGGAGTGGAACTACGTTCCCGTGCCCACCTCGCTGTGCGATCTGTGCGAAGACCGGGTCAAGAATGGCGAAAAGCCGACCTGCGTCCATCACTGCCTCGGCCAGTGCATGGAGTACGGCCCGGTTGAAGAGCTTGCCAAGAAAATGACCGGTAAAGGCAAGAAGGTAGTGCTGTTCGCTCCCTGAGCGACGAAATAACGACAACCTGTTCCGACTGCTGGAAGACAGGCGTATTGTCCGCGAGTCCCCTCTGTGAGAGGGGCTCGCGGCAGTATGCGTATTTTAGCACAAGGGAAAGGAGGGACACAAATGGCGGAAGAGAAAAAGCCTGTGGCCCCGGGGCCGCGCAAGATCCAGAAGCCCCTCAACCCGCTGGCTGCAAAACCGGGTCAGATGTATGGTAAGGTCGATTTTGCTCCGGAAAAGCCCTACAAAGATATTCTGGAGAAGAAGTAATCGACATCTGTCCTTGGAAGGGGACCGCGTGATAAGAAACAGCCTGTCGTCATCGACGGCAGGCTGTTTTCTCCGTTGCGGCCAGAGATGGGTGCGACGGCAGGGAAGCTTGGAGGGATAACCGTGTGCTGGTCATGCAATCCGTATTGCGGCGGTTGTAAGCCGCCGAAGCCGAAGCCGATAAAATGCCCGGGCTGCAAGGCGTTCAATTTCGGCGAGGAGAGAAACTGCAAGCGGTGCGGCGCCGTTCTGCCCGAACGGGAGCCTCCGCCCACGGTGATGTGTCTTTATATCGGCAAGCTTTGTGCCAACCCGTGCCTGCGCCACAAGAAACCCCCAGGCGAGGACGAAAAGGCGGTCTGCATCTGGCATACGCCGCCGAAAGACCCCGAATAGGACACCGCCCACTGAGTCCTGAGAAGAGAAGAACCCGCCGTTACGCTGGTTTTTCGCCGTTTGTGGAGTCTGTTCGGCTGCTGGCGGCCGGAGGGGCCGGGTTTATCGACAGGGCGCGTCTGGCGGGCCAGTCTGTCAGGTACTCGCGGGCGAAGTCGAGATAGAGCCTCGCGGCGTAAGAGAGGTGGCGGCCGTTCTTCCAGATGAGCGACATGCTGTGGACGATTTCGGGGCCGACGAGGGGGACGGAGCGCACGAGGGCGGGGTCGAGATATTCGCACACGTTCCTGGGCATCAGGGCGATGCCGAGGTTCACGGCGACCGTCTGGACCATTAGCTCGCGCTGGGAGGTTTCCAGGGCGACCTTCGGCTGGAAACCGGCCTGGCGGCAGTGTCTGACGATATCGTCATGGAGGCTGAAGTCGCTGCTGGAGATGATGAAGGGCTCGCGGGCCAGATCGGCGAGTTTTACCGTTTTCCGGCCGGCGAAGCGATGTCGCGGGTGAACCACGACCAGAAGGGGTTCGTGCGAGAAGGTGAACGCCCCGAAAATATCGGGGTTGCCCGGCTGGCGGCAGATGATGCCTACATCGAGCGCTCCTTCCTGTATGGAGAGTTCGATCCTTTTGGAGCCGTATTCGCATAGCTCGGTTTCGATCTCCGGATAGCGGCGGCGGAATTCGCCGAGGAGCTGGGCGAAGGAGACGGCGTCGGCCATGAGCGGCAGGCCGATGCTCACTTTCCCCCGGGGTTGTTTATATTTGCTGTCAAGGTCGGACGCCAGGTTATTGAACATGCTGACAAGTTTGTCCGCTTCGGCCAGGAAAAGTGCGCCGGCGTCTGTGAGGGCGACCTTTTTTGAACTGCGGTCGAATAGCACGAAGCCGATTTGCTGTTCGAGGTCTTTGACCAGTTTGCTGACGACCGACTGGGAAACGTGGGATGCGGCCGCGGCCTTGCTGAAGCTTTTATGGCGGGCGACGGCGAGAAAATATTGCAGGTGGATTATTTCCATGACTGCTGCTCCTTTGTTTTTCCTTATATAGCTATTATATTATCGTTTTTGTGTATAATAAATATCATTATGATATATTTTACATATAGTAAAAATTAACCTATACTTAGAATGTAAGTACGGCGTCGGGCGATGCCCGGCCGTTATAGATAGGAGAGAAGCGATATGATGAAAAATATGCTGGGTTCCCTGTATGAGAAAAAACTGGCCGCAATCGGC
>JAHDOI010000023.1 GCA_018434945.1 Selenomonadales bacterium | reverse complement strand
TCTTCGGCTTTGCCTTGGGCGCCTCTTGCTTCTTGCCGCCGAACAGCGAATCGAAAAAACCCATGTTTCTTTCCCCTTTCGGTCAGCGGTCTACAGCGGGATGTTGCCGTGTTTCTTGGCAGGCCGGGACTCGCGTTTTGATGCGAGCATATTAAGGGCGGTGATGACGCGCGGACGGGTTTCCGTCGGCTCGATGACGATATCGACGAAACCGCGCTCGGCCGCTTTATAGGGGGTGGCGAAATCTTCGACGTATTTGTCGGTTTTGGCCTTGGCGTCGGGGTCGCCCTTGAAGATGATGTTGGCCGCGCCGGCAGGACCCATGACGGCGATCTCCGCGCTCGGCCAGGCGAGTACCTGATCGGCGCCGAGGTCCTGGGAGCACATCGCCAGGTAGGAACCGCCGTAAGCCTTGCGGGTGATGACGGTAACCTTGGGGACAGTGGCTTCGGAGTACGCGTACAGCATCTTGGCGCCGTGGCGGATGATGCCGCCGTATTCCTGGTCGGTGCCGGGCAGGAAGCCGGGCACGTCGACGAGGTTGACGAGCGCGATGTTGAAGGCGTCGCAGAAGCGGATGAAACGGGCCGATTTGTCGGAGGCGTTGACGTCCAGGCAGCCGGCCATGACCGACGGCTGGTTGGCGATGATGCCGACCGTCTGGCCGTCGAAGCGGGCGAAGCAGGTGATGATGTTCTTGGCGTAGTGCTCATGCACTTCGTAGAACTCGCCCCTGTCGACGATCATCTTGATAACGTCTTTCATGTTGTACGGCATGTTGGGGTTGTCGGGCAGCAGGGTGTTGAGATTGGGGTCCATGCGGTTGGGATCGTCGCCGGTCTCGACCACCGGTGCGTCTTCGAGGTTGTTGGAGGGCAGGAAGCCGAGCAGGTAGCGGATCTGCTCCATGCAGTTGTCGTCGTTCTCGGCCGCGAAGTGGGCCACGCCGGAGACGGAATTGTGGGTCATGGCGCCGCCGAGGGCTTCGGCGGTGACTTCTTCGGCGGTTACCGATTTGATGACCTGCGGGCCGGTGATGAACATCTGGCTGGTGTTCTTCACCATGAAGATGAAGTCGGTCAGAGCGGGGGAGTATACGGCGCCGCCGGCGCACGGCCCCATGATGACCGAGATCTGGGGGATAACGCCCGAGGCGAGGGTGTTGCGGTAGAAGATCTTGCCGTAGCCGGCCAGCGCGTCGACCGCTTCCTGGATGCGGGCGCCGCCGGAGTCGTTAAGACCGACGAGGGGCGCGCCCATCTTGACGGCCAGGTCCTGGACCTTGCAGATCTTAGCGGCGTGCATCTCGCCCAGAGAGCCGCCGACGACGGTGAAGTCCTGGGCGAATACGTACACCAGGCGGCCGTCGACCGTGCCGTAGCCGGTCACGACGCCTTCGCCGGGAGCCTCTTCCTTCTCCATCCCGAAGTTGGTGCAGCGGTGATGGACGAACTGGTCGAGCTCCACGAAGGTGCCGGGGTCGAGGAGCTTCTCGATGCGCTCGCGGGCGGTAAGCTTGCCGCTGGCATGCTGCTTCTCGATCCGTTTGGCGCCGCCGCCCTGTTTGACCTTTTCCTGGCGGGCCTTGAGGTCCTGGATCTTTTCTTGGATAGTGGCCATGATACACCTCCAGACAAATCGTTACAATCGGGGGAACTGTCCCCGCTACTTCCGTTCGGAAATTTCGAGCAGGATGCCGCCGGTGGCCTTCGGATGGATGAAGGCGATGCTGGCGCCGCCGGCGCCGTAGCGCGGCTGCTCGTCGATGAGGCGCACGCCTTTGGCCTTGAGATCGGCCAGGGCGTTCTCGATGTTGTCGACCCTGAGGGCAACGTGCTGGATGCCTTCGCCGTTCTTCTCGATGAACTTGGCGATCGGGCCGTCCGGGGAAGTGGACTCAAGCAGTTCTACCTCGCTGTCGCCGCAGGGGATGAAGCAGACTTTAACCTTCTGCTGCTCGACGACTTCCTCGCCGAGCGCAGTCATGCCAAGCGTCTCGGTGTAAAACTTTTTGGCCTGTTCGAGATCTTTGACGGCGATGCCGATATGATCGACTTTGAGAACCTTGAACATGATTTTTTCCTCCTTGTATTATTATTTGGTTTTAACACCTGGTAACAATTTTATCGCAATTTCGCAATTTTGGCAAACCGGGCGTCATTTTCCATTAACGCAGGAAGGCGGCCAGCAGCCGCGTAACGATGGCGTAGGGGTCCTCCTGGCGCTTTTCGAGCGATGCCACCATCTCGTCGAGTTGGCCGGAGGAAGATATCTGTTTGAGCACATGGCGGTTGATGTGCTCTTCGATGAGGGCGATAAGTTCGCTCCTGGTCCTCGCCGTCCGCCGCCGGGCGAGTTCGCCCGACGCGGCCAGGTAATCGATATGACCGTCGATGGTAGCGATAAGTTCTTCGATTCCCGTGCCCTGACTGGCCACCGTCTGGTTGATGGGCGGCCGCCACTCGGCCTTGACCTGGTCGAGGTCGAGCATCATGTCGAGTTCGGCTTTAAGGCGCTCGGCGCCCTCGCGGTCGGCTTTGTTGATGGCGAACACGTCACCGATCTCGAGGATGCCTGCCTTGATGGCCTGGATATCGTCCCCCAGGCCGGGAACGAGTACGACGACGGTGGTATCGGCGGCTTTGACGATGTCGACCTCAGATTGGCCGACGCCGACCGTCTCGATGAAGATGATGTCCTTGCCGGCGGCGTCCATGATCTTGACCGCGTCGGCCGTCTTGCGGGAAAGGCCCCCCAGGCTGCCCCTCGTGCCCATACTGCGGATGAATACGCCCTCGTCGAGGGTGAGTTCGTTCATCCTGATGCGGTCGCCGAGGATGGCGCCGCCCGAAAAGGGGCTGGTGGGGTCGACGGCTACGATGCCGATCGTTTTGCCCTGCCGGCGGTATATTTTGGCCAGTTTGTCCGTCAGGGTGCTCTTGCCCGCGCCGGGAGGACCGGTGATGCCGATCACGTGGGCTCTGCCGGTGTGCGGGTACAGCTTCTGCATTATCGCCGTCGCGTTTTCATATTCGTTTTCAACCGCGGTGATGGCCCGCGAAAGGGCCAGCCGCGAGCCGGCCAAAAGCTCTGCCACAATATCCACGACTGTTGCACCACCTCAAACCTGCGACAAGCCGGCCGGGCGGGAGGATAGCCCCCCGCCTGCCAGTGTTGCTACAGATTCTATTTAACGTTGGTCTTGATGAAATCGATGATGCTGCCGGTCGGGGTGCCGGGGGTGAAGACGGCTGATACGCCGGCGTCTTTCAGACCGGGGATGTCGGCGTCGGGTATTACGCCGCCGCCGATGATGAGGGTGTCCTTCATCCCTTTGTCGCGGATCATCTTGACGACTTTCGGGAACAGGGTATTGTGAGCGCCCGACAGAAGGCTCATGGCCACGACGTTGACGTCTTCCTGCAGGGCGGCTTCGGTGATTTGCTCGGGGGTCTGACGGAGACCGGTGTAGATTACCTCGAAGCCTGCGTCGCGAAGAGCGCGGGCTACGACTTTGGCGCCGCGGTCATGACCGTCGAGACCGGGCTTTGCTACCAATACGCGAATACGTTTTTCCATCGTTCGTCCCTCCTATCTCTTCTCTTTACAGGCTGACATGCGCTTCGTATTCGCCGAACACTTTGCGCATCACGCCGCAGATTTCACCGAGGCTGGCGTAAACCTTAACCGCATCGAGGATAACCGGCATGAGGTTTTTGCTTTCGTCTTTGCAGGCTTCCTCAAGGGCGGCCAGCTTGGCTTTGACGGCGGCGTTGTCGCGCTCGGCCTTGACCTTGGCCAGCTTGTTTTTCTGGAACTCGCCGACGGCGGCGTCGACACGCAGCAGGCCCTCGGGAGTTTTCTCCTTGATCTGGAACTGGTTGACGCCGACGATGATGCGCTGCTTGGACTCGACGTCCATCTGCCAGCGGTAGGCGCTCTCCTGGATTTCCTTCTGGATGTAGCCTTTCTCGATGGCCGCGACGGCGCCGCCGAGGTCGTCGATCTTCTTGATGTAGTCCCAGCATTCTTTTTCGATTTTGTCGGTGAGGGCTTCCACGTAGTAGGAGCCGCCCAGCGGGTCGACCACGTCGGCCAGACCGCTTTCGTAAGCGACGATCTGCTGGGTGCGCAGGGCGATGCGGACCGAGTCTTCAGTCGGCAGGGCCAGCGCCTCGTCCTTGGAGTTGGTGTGCAGCGACTGGGTGCCGCCCATGACGGCCGCGGCGGTCTGGAGGGCGACGCGGACGATGTTGTTGTCAGGCTGCTGGGCGGTGAGCATCGAGCCGGCGGTCTGGGTATGGACGCGCAGCATCCAGCTCTTGGGGCTCTGGGCGCCGAAGCGCTCTTTCATGACTTTGGCCCATACGCGGCGGGAGGCGCGGAACTTGGCGACTTCCTCGAGCACGTTGTTATGGGCGTTCCAGAAGAAGGACAGACGGCCGGCGAAGTCGTCGACATTGAGGCCGGCCTTGATGGCGGCGTCTACGTAAGCGATGCCGTCGGCGATCGTGAAGGCGATTTCCTGCGAAGCGGTGGAACCGGCCTCGCGGATGTGGTAGCCGGAGATCGAGATGGTGTTCCACTGGGGGACGTGCTTGGAGCAGTATTCGAAGATATTGGTGATCAGCCGCATCGAGGGCTTGGGCGGGAAGATATAGGTGCCGCGGGCGGCATACTCTTTGAGGATGTCGTTCTGGATGGTGCCGTTGAGTTTGTCGGCAGGCACGCCCTGTTTCTCGGCGACGGCGATGTACATGGCCAGCAGGACGGCGGCCGGAGCGTTGATCGTCATCGAGGTCGATACCTTGCCGAGGTCGATCTGGTCGAACAGTATCTCCATGTCTTTGAGGGTGTCGATGGCCACGCCCACTTTGCCGATTTCGCCTTCGGCGATGGCGTCGTCGGAGTCGTAGCCTATCTGGGTGGGCAGGTCGAAGGCGCAGGACAGGCCGGTGCCGCCCGACTCGAGCAGATAGCGGTAGCGCTTGTTGGATTCTTCGGCGGTCGAGAAGCCGGCGTACATGCGCATCGTCCAGAACCGGCCGCGGTACATGGTCGGCTGCACGCCGCGGGTGAAGGGGTATTCGCCCGGGAAGCCGAGGTCGCGCTCATAGTCGAACCCCTCGATGTCAAGCGGGGTGTAAAGACGGTTATGGGCGAGATTCTGGCGTTCGGGATTTTTGGCCGCCGCTTTTTCTACCTTGGCGGTATACTCGGCCATTTTGGCTTTCAATGATTCATTTGCCATTCTTTTGTCCTCCTTTACTTGGTTACTATTTCACTTTCATCGTCCCGGTGTTCATGAACCGGGTATGCCAGGAAAGGGCTTCGTCGAGAAGATGCGGGGTATGGGCGAACCCGGTCGTTTTCTCGGCTCTTTCCAGGTAGTCGAGGAGCATCGGCTTGTAGTCGGGGTGGGCGCACTTGTCGATGATGACCCGGGCGCGCTCTTTTGGGCTCAGGCCGCGAACGTCGGCCACGCCCCGCTCGCTGATGATGACGTCGATATCGTGTTCGGTGTGGTCGAAGTGCGAGCACATCGGTACGATCGAGGAAATGTCGCCGTTTTTGGCCACAGAGTTTGTGAAGAAGATGGTCAGGTAGCCGTTGCGGGCGAAGTCGCCGCTGCCGCCAATGCCGTTCATCATTTTGGTGCCCATGATGTGGGTGGAGTTTACGTGGCCGAAAATGTCGACCTCGATGGCGGTGTTCATCGCGATGATCCCCAGACGGCGGGCCGTTTCCGGGCCGTTGGCGATTTCCTGCGGCCTAAGGAGGATCTTCTTGCGGTATTCCTTAAGATTGGCGTACAGGCGCTTGAGGCCGTCCGGCGACGGGGTGAGCGCGGTGCCGGAAGCGAAGTCCAGCTTGCCGGCGTCCATCAGGTCGAACATGCCGTCCTGGATGACTTCGGTGTATACGGTAAGGTTCTTATAGGGAGACTCGACCATGCCGGCCATTACGGCGTTGGCTACCGAGCCTACGCCCGACTGCAGCGGCAGCAGGTTCTTCGGCAGGCGGCCGTGCTTGATTTCGTTGTTGAAAAACTCGGTTACGTGGGCGCTCATCGCCTTGGCGTCATCATCGATCGCCGCCAGCGGGCGGGTGACGTCGGGCAGGTCGCAGGGCACTATATAGGTTATCTTGCCCGGTCCGGCCTGAATATATGGTGTGCCGATGCGGTCGTCCACCTTAACGATCGGGATGGGGCCGCGATTGGGAGGATCCTGGGGAACATACACGTCGTGCATGCCTTCCAGCTCGAGCGGCTGGGAGGTGTTGACCTCGACGATGACGATATCGGCACTCTGTACGAACGACGCCGAGTTGCCCAGCGAGGTCGTCGGCACGATATGGCCTTCTTCGGTGATGGCGCAGGCTTCGATGATGGCGACGTCAACTTTGCCGCCGAGGAAACCGTAGCGGGACATCTGGGCCACGTGGGAAAGATGCATGTCGAGATACTGCACTTGGCCGTTATTGATCTGCTTGCGCAGGGCGTCGTTGGTCTGGTACGGCAGGCGCTTGGCGATCCCGTTGGCGTTCGCCAGGGCGCCGTCCAGCTCGCCGCCCACCGACGCGCCCGTCCACAGGTTGACCTTGAACGGATCCTTCTTCATGCGCTCGGCCAGTGCCAGAGGTACCGCCTTGGGATAGCCGGCGGGCGTAAATCCGCTTGTGCCGATATTCATACCCGGCTTGATGATGGCGGCCGCTTCCTCGGCGGAGACGATCTTGGCGTGCAATTCCTTGCAGCGCACCCTGTCCCTGATGTCGATCATTTTCTGACTCCTCCCCTAATCGTTTCTATTATTATTTAAAGAATACGCTTTTCTTACCCACGATACCCGTACGCCGCACGAAAAAAGCACCAGGCCCGTCTCGCTAGCGCGAAACAAACCCTGGTGCAAGTCCACTACAATATCTATTATCTGAAAAATAATAGACCGTAAACCTGGACAGGTTAAAACGCGCACTTCTAGTTCGGCAGCACCGCCTCCCTGTCCATGCACCGTATAATGATTCAGTTCGCAATCCGGAGAACCGGCCCGGAATAAGCGACCGAGCCATATGTATTACTTATGTTGGTATATATTCTCTCTGATTGCCCAAAATCCTTTTTTATTTCCCAAACAAACTTTGAACTTTTTTTCACAATTATATGCCCCGCAAATCAAAAAGACAACCCGGGGTTGGGATATGCCCGGTTGTCTTTTATGCTCTCCTTCACTGGCGCGAAAGATAGTAGGATATACTCGACAGGCCCACCGACAGATCCTCGCTGACAAGGCGGACGTTCTCGGCCACGTTCAGCTTGATGGGCGCGAAATTCCAGATCCCCCGTACGCCGGCGGCCACGAGTTTGTCGGCCACCGCCTGGGCGCTCTCAGCCGGTACGGTTATGACGCCGATGTGGATGTTCTTTTCGCGGGCCACCTCTTCCAGCCGGTCGAGACTGAAAATTTCGACCCCGCCGATAAACTGGCCGACTTTTGCCGGATCGACATCGAATACCGCCGCCAGGTTGAAACCGAGCGAGGCAAAGTTGCGATAGTTGGCCAGGGCCCAGCCCAGGTGGCCCACGCCGACGATGGCGATGTTCCAGTTGCGGTGAAGCCCGAGAATTTCGCCGATATTCCTGATGAGTTCGCGGACGAAATAACCCACGCCCTTTTTGCCGAACTCGCCGAACGATGCGAGATCCTTGCGGATCTGCTCGGGGGTCACGCCGATGCGGCGGCCGAGTTCTTCCGAGGAGATGATCTCCGTTCCTTCCTGCTGAATAAGGCGCAGGGTCCTAAAGTATAGTGGCAAACGATCGATTGTCGCCTTAGAAATCACGATATGCTCCTTCAAGCCTAAGCCCTCCCCACCAAGATCTTCCGGCTCGTCTATTCAATTCCGTCTTGATCGGATGTTCTCCTGCTAATAGCCGTTCCGAACAACATCACTTTTTATAATATTTCACAATGTTGTTATGGTGTATGCGTTATGATTCACATATTATAACGGAAATTACAGCATTTGTCTACCACTGCTCCCGCAATCCCGCGCCCCCCCTCATTCCGGGAGGAACGTGTCATTTACTGTCGAAGATAACAAAAGTACCCAAGTCGGATCTTAATGCGGAAAGGCAGGGACAGATTGATGGCTAACGGGCAAGAAATCCTGCAGCATTACGTTCTCGCTATGGCTACACTCAACGATAGGCAAATGACCGATGTCGGCGTATGTATCTGCGACCTGGACAAAGTTTTGTTCTACCGGCCGGCTCGCACCCTCGACCTGAAAGTAGCCCCAGGGGATGCGATCAAACCCGGCAGCGCTCTCTACCGCGCCATCCAGGAACGGCGCCGCGTAGTGGTCGTCCAGAGCGACGCCTCCCTTTACGGCGTGCCCTATGTCGGGGTCGGCAGCCCCATCCTCGACGACCAGAACGCCGTGATCGGCGCCATCACCATCTCCGAATCCACCGGCCGCTACGACATGCTGAAGCAGGCTTCGACCGAGGTGGGACAAAACATCGAAGCCATCGCCAGCACGGCCGAGGAAATCTCCGCCCAAACCGAGGAAATGGCCGCCGCCAGCCGGACACTGACGCAAACGCTCACCAACTCACAGAACCGCGTCAAAGACACCGACCAGGTTCTCGGCCTCATCAAAGCTATCGCCGGCCAGACAAACCTGCTGGGGCTGAACGCCGCTATCGAGGCCGCCCGGGTCGGCGACCAGGGCCGCGGCTTCGGGGTGGTGGCCGAAGAAATCCGCAAGCTGGCCACCTCGACGGCCGAATCGGTAAAAAGCATCGAAGAGATGATCAGGACCATCCAGCAAGACAGCGTCAACTCCCGCCAGCAGATGGAACAGATCGACGCGATGATCGCCCAGATCGCCAGCGCCGTCACCCAGGTCGCTGAAGCCGCCCAGCATTTAAGCGGCATGGCCGGCAAGCTCGGCGGCCTCGCCGACGGCCTGATCGAAACGAAGTAGACTGAAATTCTTGCATCAGGCTCTGGCCGTTCAGAAAGTCCCAGATGCAAGGCGCACCGGATAAGCAGACACACAACGCTTTAGCGTTGATGTGATCGCTTATACCCGAAAGGGTGCGAGCGCGCCGCGACGCGTACACGGGACGTACGCTAGCAAGCGCTCTGAGGAGCAACGCCGCAGATGCACGTCCTGATTACGCCAGCTTTATCAGCGCATATTATCATCAGGCGATTGTCGCCGCGAATAATGTGCGAGGCTTTATCAACGGCAACAAAAAACCGGGAGCTTTCGCTCCCGGTTTTTTGTTGCCCTATCCTTCGCGATGCTGCGCGTGGTAGTGGGTGTGGAGGAGTTTGTGCGATTTCTCGCCCAGCGGTTTGCCGAGCCAGCTGTCGTACAGTTCCTTGACGGCCGGGTTGTCATGGGACTTCCTCATCGACATGCACTGGTCGCATTCGTAGATGGCGTCGACGCGGGCCTGGCGCGTTTCCTTGCACACCGGCAGGGGCTGGCCGCCGCCGCCGATGCAGCCGCCGGGGCAGGCCATGACTTCGATGAAGTGGTAGTCGGCTTCGCCGGCACGGATTTTGTCGAGCATGGTGCGGGCGTTCTGCAGCGTATGGGCCACCGCCACCTTCACCTTGAGGTCGCCCACCGGCACGACCGCTTCCTTGATGCCGGTAAGACCGCGGACTTCCTTGAAGTCGAGGCAGCCCAGCTCCTTACCGGTGACCACTTCGGCCACGGTGCGGAGGGCGGCTTCCATGACGCCGCCGGTGGCGCCGAAGATGACGCCGGCGCCGGTCGAAATGCCGAGCGGTGCGTCGAACTCTTCAGCCGGCAGTTTGTCGAAGCTGAGGCCGGCTTCGCGGATCATGCGGCCGAGTTCGCGGGTGGTGAGGACGTAGTCGACGTCCTGGTAGCCGCTGGACTTCATCTCGGGGCGGACGGCCTCGGCCTTCTTGGCGGTGCAGGGCATGATCGAGACACTGACGATATCCTTGGGGTCGATCCCCTGCTTCTCGGCGTAGTACGTTTTGACGAGCGCGCCGAACATCTGCTGCGGCGACTTGGCGGTGGACAGGTGGTCCAGAAGGTCGGGGTACATCAGCTCGATGAAGTTGACCCAGCCCGGCGAGCAAGAGGTGATCATCGGCAGCTTGCCACCCTTGGTCAGGCGCTCGATAAACTCGGTGCCCTCCTCCAGGATGGTGAGGTCGGCGGTGAAGTCGGTGTCGAACACTTTGTCGAAGCCGAGGCGGCGCAGAGCCGCGACCATCTTGCCGGTTACGACGCTGCCGGGGCCCATGCCGAGGGCTTCGCCGAGAGCGACGCGCACCGCCGGAGCGGTCTGCACGACGACATGTTTCTTGGGATCGCTGATCGCTTTCCAGACTTCGTCGGTGTCGTCCTTCTCGACGATCGCCCCTGTCGGGCAGACGGTGGCGCACTGGCCGCAGTATGTGCAAGGCGCCTCGTCGAGACCGGTCATGAAGGCGGGAGCTACGGTTGTGTTGAAGCCGCGGTTGACGAAGCTGTATACGTGAACGCCCTGCCGCTCGCTGCACGCGCGGATGCAGTGGCCGCACAGGATGCACTTGTTCTGGTCGCGGACGAGCGAGGGGTTGTTGGCGTCGAGCGGCAGATCCTTGCGCTCGCCGTCGAAGCGGATCTCGCGGATGCCGAGGTCGGATGCGATCGACTGCAGCTCGCAGTTGAGGTTGCGCTGGCAGGAGAGGCAGTCGGGCGGGTGGTTGGCGAGCAACAGCTCGACGACCATCTGACGGGCTTCGCGGACCGCGGCGGTGTTGGTGCGCACGACCATGCCCTCGTTTACCGGGTAAACGCAGGAGGCAACCAGGCTGCGGGCGCCCTCGACCTCAACCAGGCACACGCGGCAGGCCCCTTCCGGCCTGAGTTCGGGGTGGTAGCACAGGGTCGGCACCTTGATGCCTACCGACAGGGCGGCTTCAAGGACGGTGGCCGTTTTCGGCACCTGTACCTTCTGGCCGTCAATAGTTATATTGACCATATCCATGGTATCACACTCCTTCTCCCTTTAGCCCTTGATGATGGCCTTGAACGGGCACTTGGCCATGCAGGCGCCGCACTTGATGCAGATCGCCTCGTCGATCGTATGCTGGGACTTGATCTCGCCGCTGATGGCCGACACCGGGCAGGTCTTGGTGCACAGACCGCAGCCCTTGCAGGCGTCGGTGATCCGGTAGCCGGCAAGCTTGGTGCACGCTCCGGCCGGGCAGCGCTTCTCCCTGATATGAGCCTCGTACTCGTCGCGGAAATATCTGAGCGTGCTCAGGACGGGGTTGGGAGCCGTCTGGCCGAGGCCGCACAGCGCCGAGGTCTTGATATTTTTGGCCATGCTCTCAAGCAGGGCGATATCGCTTTCCTTGCCTTCGCCTTCAGTTATGCGGGTGAGGATCTCCAGCATCCGCTTCGTGCCTTCGCGGCAGGGGGTGCATTTGCCGCAGGATTCGGCCTGGGTGAAGGTCAGGAAGAATTTGGCCAGGTCGACCATACAGGTAGTCTCGTCCATGACCACCAGGCCGCCGGAGCCCATCATCGCCCCGGCCTGGGTGAGGGAGTCGTAGTCGATCGACAGGTCGAGAAGCTCGGTCGGCAGACAGCCGCCCGAGGGGCCGCCGATCTGCACGGCTTTGAACTTCTTGCCGCCGGGGATGCCGCCGCCGATGTCGAAGATGATCTCGCGCATCGTGATGCCCATCGGCACCTCGGCGAGGCCGGTGTGGTTGATGCGGCCGGTAAGGGCGAAAACCTTCGTGCCCTTGCTCTTCTCGGTGCCGATGCTCGCGTACCACTCGGCGCCCCTGGTGATGATCTGCGGCACGTTGGCGAACGTTTCGACGTTGTTGATGTTGGTCGGCTTGCCCCACAGGCCGGATATGGCCGGGAAGGGCGGACGGGGCCGCGGCATGCCGCGCTTGCCTTCGATCGAGGCCAGCAGGGCGGTTTCCTCGCCGCACACGAATGCGCCGGCGCCTTCCTTGATCTTCAGGCGGAAGCTGAAGCCCGAGCCGAAAATGTTGTCGCCTAAGAGCCCGAGGTCTTCGGCCTGCTTGATGGCGATTTTCAGACGTTTGATCGCCAGCGGGTACTCGGCCCGCACGTATAGATAGCCTTCGTCGGCGCCGATGGCGTAGCCGCAGACGGCCATACCTTCGATGACGCGGTGGGGGTCGCCTTCCAGGACGCTGCGGTCCATGAACGCGCCCGGGTCGCCCTCGTCGGCGTTACAGACGACATATTTCTTATCGCCGGCGGCCTTGCGGGTGAAGTCCCACTTCATGCCTGTCGGGAAGCCGCCGCCGCCGCGCCCGCGCAGGCCCGACTTCTTCATTTCGTCGACGACCTGCTCGGGGGTCATCGTGGTCAGCGCTTTGCCCAGAGCCTCGTAACCGCCGACGGCGATATACTCTTCGATTATCTCGGGGTTGATGTGCCCGCAGTTGGCCAGCACCATCCGCATCTGCTTCTTGTAGAAGCTCAGTTCGTTGTAATTGGGGATGCTCTCGTGGGTGACCGGCTCCTTGTACAGCAGGCGCTGCACTATCCGGCCCTTGTAGAGATGGCTTTCGACCAGCTCGGGCACGTCCTCGGGCTGGACGCGCACATAGAAGGTGCCTTCGGGGTATACGATAACGAGCGGCCCCATTTCGCAGAAACCGTGGCAGCCCGTTTCCACGACCATTATCTCCTTGTCGAGGCCTTTCTTCACCAATTCCTCGCGCAGCGCCGCTTCGACCTTCGACGCTCCCGAGGCGGTGCAGCCGGTGCCGGCACAAATGAGTACGTGAGCTCTCACGTGTTGCATTTTCTTCCCTCCCGTTTCGCGTGTCTATTGAGAAATCTTGCCGACGACCAGTTCTTCCACGATCCGGCCGTTGACCACATGCTCGCCGATTATCTTGGCGACGGCGGCCGGCGTAACCTTGCCGTAGGTTATGCGCGGTTCGTCGGGACGGACGACGTCGACCAGTACTTCCTTCTCACACATACCGATGCAGCCGGTCTGGCGGACGGTCACGTCCTGCAGCTTGCGCTTGGCGATCTCGTCGAGGATGGCGGACATTACTTCCCGCGCCCCGGCGGCGATACCGCACGTGCCCATGCCGACTATGATCTGTATACCGCCTGCGTGGCGCAGCTTGGTCTGCGACTGGAACTGTTCGCGCATGCGCTTCAGGTCCTCAACTGTTTTCATGCTGTACACCTCCGTACAAATTAGCCTCATTGGCCGCTATATACTCGTCGAGCCATACAATTACATCCGGGTGCGTCAGGGGCATATCGCCCAAAATTTCGGTCAGTTCGCGGGTAGCCAGGGAGAAAACGGCGTTATCCACCATATGGCGGTAGGTCAGGTCGATCTCCGGATTGGCGATCACCAGCGTTTTCACCGTGGCGGCGAGGTTGCCGAGCGGCGGGCGGTCGAGGTGGCTGTGGCGGTAAACCGCCTCCACCGTAGTGCCCTGGCCCACCGTAGAATCAATCTTCAGGTACCCTTCGCATTGCTTGGTGGACATATCGATCAGCGGCAAACCCAGCCCCACCCTGCGGGTCGTGCGGGTTGTGACGAAAGGGTCGATAACGCTCCGCCGGGTGGCGGCGTCCATTCCCCGCCCGTTGTCGGCCACGCGGATGGTCAGGGTGTCCGCGCTGCTGTCCTCGATTATCTCCAGCAAAACCCGGTTTGCCCCCGCTTCGAGGGAATTCTGGACAAGATCCAAAATATGGAGCGCCAGTTCCCGCATACGGGGCTTAGGCGTAACGGCCGATAATTTCCGGCACGATCTCCGGCGTCAGCCGCCCGTGGGTATCGTCGTTGACCATCATGACCGGCGCAAGGCCGCAGGCGCCGATACAGGCCACCGTCTCCAGCGTGAACTTCAGGTCGGGTGTCGTCTTGCCGGCCGAGACTTTAAGAGTATCTTCCAGCGCCTTTAAAATGGCTTTGGCGCCGCGGACGTGGCAGGCCGTACCCTGGCACACGCGGATGATATTCTTGCCGCGCGGGTTGAGGTGGAACTGGGCGTAGAAGGTGGCCACGCCGTAAATCTGGCTCGTGGGGATGCTCATCTTCTCCCCGATCCTCACGATGACGTCCTTCGGCAGATAGCCGTAAGCGTCCTGGGCCTCCTGCAGGACGGGGATGAGCGCTCCTTTCGCGCCCTGGTACTTGGCCATGATCTCGTCCAGCTTCGCCATGTTGCTGGCGCCGCCCTTGCCGCCGCAGCAGCACTTCTGTTCATGATTGCTGTTCATATTTCTCCTCCTTTGTATGAAAGCTTTCACTTAATTACGAATTTTTTTCCGCGCGGTCACAACACCACCCCTCGCGCATTCTCGTTATTTATTGCCTGGCGTATTTCCGCCAGGGTGGGTGCCTCGAGGTTAAAGGCCATCTTCGGGCCGGACAGGAAGTCTTCGATGGTATGGGCGTCGGACGCCGTGACGACAGGCAGGCCGCCGATGGCCGGGAAACGCTTCGCAGCTTCGGCGCGGGGCGTGCGCCGCGACACTTCCACCGCCGCAAGCGCCAGTCCGGGGGGGATGAAGCCCAGCTGGGACAGTACGCTGTAGGCCGGCCGGTCGACATGGCTGGCGATCACGAGCCCGCCGAGGGCGTTGACCTGGTCGCAGACCTCGTTAAGACTCAGGGTGAGGGAGGTCAGCAGCATCTCCTCTTTGACGGCCACGAGGTTATCTTCCTCGTCGACCACGAACTGGGCTCCTAGCCTGTCGGTGTCGTTCATGCGCCCCGAACGGTGCGCGGCGACGACCTTCTCCCAGGCGAACAGCTGCCGCGGCTTCTCGAACAGCGCGACGAGGTGGACTTCCTCCTTCGTCTCCACCTCCATGCCCGGCAGCACGGTCACGTCGGTGCCTTTTGCGGCCGCCAGGGCGGCGGGGACGTTGTCGCCGGCGTTATGGTCGGTGATGGCGACGATGTCGATACCGTGGCGGGCCGCATGCCACACGATGTTGCGCGGCGTCATCTCCACCGCGGCGCAGGGCGACAACAGCGTGTGAACGTGGAGATCGGCCACGAAACGGCGCATCACTGCCCCTTGACGCCGCTACGGTATAGTTGTCCGACCAGTTCAAAGCTGGACAGCGGTGTGGTCAGCAGGACAATCCCTTCCGTCTCGGCTTTGGCAGCCGTTTCCGGTTCGGGTACGGCCCCGCCGGCAACGATCACCGCCGCCAGTCCGGCCAGAGACGCCACCGCCACGATGTTCTGGTGCCCCTGCATCGTGACCCACACGCTGCCGGGGGCGGCAAAACCCATCACGTTGCTGAGCAGATCGGAAACATAGCCACCCGTCACTTCGGCCGCCAACCGGTCTTGGCCGGCGACGACGGTGAGCGGCAGGGTACCGACAAGATCGTTGACCGTCACTGGGCAATCCCTCCTAGTCATCTTCCCGCTCCTCCAACGAGGGCGGCAGTTTGGCCGCCAGCCCCACCATCTCCTGGGCGAGGTCGCGGACGCGTTCACGCAGTTTGAAGATACAGTCGGTCTCGACCGCCTCTCCCTGCACGATATCCTCGGCCAGCGCCTTGCAGTTCGGCGAGCCGCACGAGCCGCAGTCGAGCCCGGGGAGTTTTCTGAGCGTCTTTTCCATCTGCTCAACCTTGTACATCGCCTTGAAGATATCCTCGTCAAGACGCATGATCGGCCGCGGCTCGATGGTGCGGTCGTACTCGGTCAGCGAGGAATCGGGGTGATATTGGGCCGGCGCGGCGCCGCGCGCCTCGTCCTCGGCCCGCATCTTCGCGAGCCGCTGGTGCATGCGGTGCTCGGCCACGAAGCGGTTTTCCACCGTCAGCGGGCCGCCGATGCAGCCGCCCGAGCACGCCAGCGCCTCGATGAAATCAACCTTTATCTTACCGAGAGCCACCTGTTCCAGCACATCGCTGACATTGTGGATCTCGTCGATAACCATGCTGTTGGCCGCCGCCGCGGCCGACGTCTCGCCGCCGCTTAAAGCCCAGCCGACGCCGCGGGCCGTGGCCCGCTGGCAGTTGGCGTCGCGGGGGACGACCGCCACCGCCTTCAAGAGTTCGCCGTAAATCTGCGATATGCCGATGGCGCCGGTAACGCTTGACTTCTCCGCCCCCAGCGGCTGCTTGAACGCCGTCATCTTCGCCGGGCAGGGGGTGATGAACCACACGCCGATTTCCTCCGGCGCGAGGCCCAGTTCACGGCAGCGGGTGCTGCGGACCAGGCGGGCCGCCACTTCCACCGGCGCTTCCAGGGGGATGAGGTTGTCGATCAGCTCGGGAAACTTTACCTGGACCAGCCGCACCACCGCCGGACAGGCGGAGGAAATCGCCGGCTTCTTCGCGTCCGGCCGCCTGAGATACTCCACGGTCGCGTCGGAAACGATCTCGGCGCCGAGGGCCACCTCGAACACCTCGTCGAAGCCGAGGTGTATCAGGGCGCACAGCACCACGTTCGCCGGCACGTCGGCGGAAAACTGGGAATACAGCGAGGGCGCCGGCAGCGCCACGTTGTATTTATAATCCTTAAGGTCGTCGAGGCTGTCGGTAACGGCCGTCTTGGCCCGGTTGGCGCACCGGCGGATACACTCGCCACAGTCGATGCAGCGCGCCTCGGTTATCTTCGCCTTGCCGCCGCGGATGCGGATCGCCTCGGTGGGACAGCGTTTTATACAGTTGACGCAACCTTTACACCGCTCAGGCGTAAGCCTGACGGAGTGGAAATACTCCGACATCCGTAACACCACACAATCAGCTATGGCGGATAAGGATATTGATCTTCATCCCTTCCCCCGCCACCGAATTGATGGAAAACTCGTCCGAACAGCGCGCCATGTTGGGGAGGCCCATACCGGCGCCGAAGCCCATTTCGCGGATATGGTCGGGGGCGGTGGAATACCCCTCCTGCATCGCCAGATCGATATCGGCGATGCCCGGCCCCTCGTCCGCAACCGAAAGCTCGGTGCGGTCGGGATAGATCGACGCCCTGAGGACGCCGCTGTAAGCATGGATAATGACATTCATCTCTGCTTCGTAGGAACTTATGGCGATACGCCTGATGACATCGGAGCGCACGCCGATCTGCTGCAGAATCCGCTTGATTTTGCTCGACGCCTCGCCGGCGGTGTCAAAATCGCCGCCCTTCAGGACGTAATCGAGCACGATCCCCTGTTCAGGATTCACAGGCAGTCACCAGCTCGGAGCACCCTTTGATGCCGTGGTTGTAGAGCATCCCGCACGACTCGAACATCGGCAGGCTGGTCACCATCACCGGTATACCTTTGCTCTCGGCCATCTGGATTACATCCTGCCCCGGCCGCTTCCCGCGCACCAGCACTATTCCCACAAGGTCGCCCATCTCGGCGGTGCGGATGATCTGAATATTGGTAAGTCCCGTAAGCAGCAGCGTCTTTTCCTTGCTATGCACAAGCACGTCACTCATCAGATCGGCGCCGCACGCCGACCTCACCTCGCCGTCAAGATATTCTGCGCCGCAGATTACCTCGGCTCGCAATATTTTCTGGACATCGGCCAGTTTCACGACAAGCCCCCTTCTCGGGTAGAATTGTTCCAAATTTCACATTCTTCGCGACAAAAAATTAAGGCCGCATAGGCCTTCATAACCAATACCCGATATCCATATTATATTTCTATATATTCCGCACGACAGCCCTTACTCCTGCTGAGTGAGGAGATTTTTTTATCAATATGCCCCGTTATTTCGTGTTATTTTTTGTCGGAATAGCCGTTGAGGTGGACAACCACCGTCAGAGCGTTCAGCAGCCAGAAAAGCATCGCCATCTGGGGGTTGAAGAGTATGTAGTCGGTAAGGCCGCCCACCGCCAGTCCGATCACGGCCGCCAGCACCCCGAGCATCAGGCCGCTCACCCAGCGGTTGGCGGCGTTCTCGGCCGTCGCCAGCGCCAGGCGCGCGTGGCCGATCATCAGCGCCAAGAAGACCAGCAGCCCGGGGACGCCGATCTCGGCGGCGAGGTGGAGGTACATGTTGTGGGCGTGGTAAATGATCGTGTCCGGGTCGTTGATGAAGAAGTCGTACGTGGGGTAAACAAGCTGATAGGCGCCCCAGCCGATGCCGAACAGCGGCCGGTCGGCGATCATGGCTAGGGTACTCTCCCACAGCGCGATCCGCAGCGTCGCCGAGGTGTCGGTGGGGTTGACGATCGACATCAGCCGCTCCATCAGCACGTCATGCCCGGCTACGACCACCACCGGCACGAGCAGCAGCAGCCAGAAGGTCTTGCGGCTGTACAGCACCCCGTAGGCGGCCATGACCGCCAGCACGCTCAGCCACGCCCCCCGCGAATAAGTCAGCACCAGGCAGACGAGCAGCGCGACGATGAGCACCAGATAAGCCGTTTTGCAGCGGCGGTCCTCGGCGTTAAGCCCCAGACCTGCGCCCAGCGCCGCGATGATCACCAGGAACCCGGCCAGCAGGTTGGGGTTCTCAAGGGTGGAAAATACCCTCATCTTTAGCAGGGGGAACTGTTCGCCGTCCACCCACTCGAACGCCGAGATATCGACCCCCTGGACGTATTGATACAGGCCGTAGATGACGACCAGGGCGGCGGAGGCGAGCACCGCCTGGACGAGCCGCTTGAGCTGGTCGAGGGTGTGAAAATTGTTAACGACGAGATAATACAGGAGGATATAACGGCCCATATAGTGATAGTAGTTGTAAAAGCTCAGCCAGCGATCGGGCGAGGCCAGGATCGAGGCTGCCGACAGCGCCACAAGCAGGGCGATTGCTCCGTCGAAAGGGGTGGGCTTGAGGTCGAGACGCCCGTCGGCGGCCATCCTCGCCAGCCAAAGCAGGGCGCCGAGAGCGAGGAACACGCTGACGGCGTTGAAGGAGAGCGGCAAAAAAAAGGCGACCGCAACAATGCAGTGCTCGGTCAGGTAATTAAGTTGGTAGTGCGTCGCGGCGCAGGAATAACTGATTCGCATCGTTTCACCTGATGGCACAAAGTAACTTCAATTATTATAGTCCACTGGCGAGGTTTTGTCTACAATATGACGTCAGCCCGCGCCGGACCGACGAGATAGAGCGAGCCGGCGACACACACGAGGCCGTCCGGGCCGGCCATTTCCCGCGCCAGGGCAACCCCCTCCGCCACAGTGGACGCCGCCGCGGACCGCTCCGCCGCCAGGCCGGCAAGCACCGCGGACGGCTCGGCGGCCCGGTCGGACAGGGGCCTGACGGCCACGACGCTGTCGGCGGGGCGGACGAGGGCGGCGGTGACGCCGGCGATATCTTTGTCGGCGAGGATGCCGAGCGCGAAGACGACCGGCCGGCCGGGGAACACTTCGTCGAGGGCGGCCCTGAGGACGGCGGCTCCCGCCGGGTTGTGGGCGCCGTCGATAATCACGGTGGGGCTGCCTGGCACGATTTCGAACCGCCCCGGCCAGCGGACGGCGGCCAAGCCGTCCCTGACGGCGGCGGGTGAAAGGCGCTTGTCCCCGTCGGCCAGAACCAGCGCCGCCATGATCGCCACAGCGGCGTTTTCGGCCTGATGGCGGCCGAGGAGGGTGACGGCGAACCGGCCCAGATCGCCGTGGCGGCTGCTGACGAACGACACCAGCTGCCGCGTGCCGTCCATTCCGGCCGCTTCGCCGTAGAAATCGCGGCCCAGCACCGCAAGCGGCGCCCCCTTGGCGTCGGCCTCGCGCCTTACGACGTCGAGCGCCTCGCCGCGGACGGCGGTCACACACGGCACCCCGGGCTTGATTATCCCCGCTTTGTGGGCGGCGATCTCCGCCAGCGTGCCGCCGCAGCGGTCGGTGTGTTCAAGGGCGACGTTGGTGATAACGGACACGGCCGGCGTTATGACGTTGGTCGAATCGAGCAGGCCGCCCAGGCCGACCTCGATGACGGCGTATTCCACGCCCGCGGCCGCGAAATGATGGAAAGCGGCGGCGGTCAGCACCTCGAACTCGGTGGGGTGCTCCCAGCCCTCGGCCACCATGGCGTCCACGAAGCCGCGGGTATGGGAGATGGCCGCTCCCAGCGCGGCCCGGCTTATCGGCTCGCCGTCCACGACGAACCTTTCCGTGTAGTCGGTGAGGTGGGGCGAAGTGTACATACCGGCGCGGATACCCGCGGCTTTGAGGACGGCGGCCAGCATGGCCGTCGTCGAGCCCTTGCCGTTTGTGCCGGTCACGTGGACGGTCTTGTAGCGCCGCTCGGGATTGCCCAGCAGCGCGAGCAGTTTCTCGATCCGCCCCAGGCCGAAATTCATCCCGAACTTGCCCAGGGTGGCTAGATAATCGAGGGCTTGTTCGTAGGTCATATGGTCACATCCTGCCGGTAGTTTGTGCGTCGTGGGGATAATAATGTATCGACGGGGTTGCGAATGGCCCCTATATCTTCGCCAGGTACGCCAGCCGCTCGCTGATGGCGGCGAGTTTGTCGCGGTACTCGCGCTCCTTGGCCCGCTCCTTCTCGATAACCTCGGCAGGCGCCTTGGCCACGAAGCTCTCGTTGGCCAGCTTGCCAGCCACGCGGGCGACCTCTTTTTCGAGGCTCTCCCGCTCCTTGCCGAGGCGGGCGGTCTCCTTCTCCACATCGATCAGGCCCCTGAGCGGCAGGTACACTTCCACCCCGCTTACCACCGCCGCCATCGCGTTCTCCGGCTTGGCGGCCGTCGCCAGCGGCAGCACCGTCACCGGCTCGGCGGCGGCCAGCGTGCGCACATACTGGGCGTTGGCGGCCAGCACCGCCTGCTGCTCCGCGGCGGCCAGGAGGATGACCTCGCTCTTTTTGCCGGGCGGCACGTTGACCTCGGCCCGCATATTGCGGATGGCCTTGATGGTCTCCATAACCGTGCCCATAGCCGTCTCGGCGGCGTCGTCCGCCAGCTCGGCCGGCGGCACGGGCCACGCGGCCCTGACGATGCTCCCGCCCTCGTGGGGCAGGTGCTGCCAGATGGCCTCGCTGATGAACGGCATGAAGGGATGGAGCAGCCTGAGGGTGTTCTCCAGCACGTACCACAGCACATACTGGGCGGTGCCCCGGGCGGCGGCGTCCTCCTTGTCGTACAGGCGCGCCTTGGCGGTCTCGATGTACCAGTCGCAGTATTCGTTCCAGATGAACTCGTACAGGCCGCGGGCCGCCTCGCCCAGCTCGAACTTCTCCAGGTTGGCGGTCACCTCGGCCGCTGTCTTGGCGTAGCGGCTCAGGATCCAGCGGTCGGCCAGGGTGTACGCGCCCGGCGCTTTGGTATTATCGAAGCCTTCGAGGTTCATCAGCACGAACCGCGAGGCGTTCCAGATCTTGTTGGCGAAGTTGCGGCTCGACTCGACCCGCTCCCAGTAGAAGCGCATGTCGTTGCCGGGCGTGTTGCCGGTCATGAGCGTAAACCTGAGCGTGTCGGCGCCGTACTTCTCGATGACGTCCAGCGGGTCGATGCCGTTGCCGAGCGACTTCGACATCTTGCGGCCCTCGCCGTCGCGCACCAGGCCGTGGATGAACACATGCTCGAAGGGGATGTCGTCCATGAACTCCAGGCCCATGAAGATCATCCGCGCCACCCAGAAGAAGATGATGTCATAGCCGGTCACCAGCACGCTCGTCGGGTAGAAATAGTCCAGCTCGCGCGCTTTCTGCGGCCAGCCCATCGTCGAGAACGGCCACAGCGCCGAACTGAACCAGGTGTCGAGGACGTCGGGGTCCTGCTCCACCCTGCCGCCGCACTGCGGGCAGGCGGTTATATCTTCGCGGGAGACGACCGTCTCGCCGCACCCTTCGCAGTACCAGGCCGGGATGCGGTGGCCCCACCAGATCTGGCGCGAGATGCACCAGTCGCGGATGTTCTCCAGCCAGTTGATATACACGCGGGTGAACCTTTCCGGCACGAACTTGATCCGCCCCGAGGTAACGGCCGCGATCGCCGGTTCGGCCAGCGGCTGCATGCGCACGAACCATTGCTTGGAGACGAGCGGCTCGACCACCGTCGCGCAGCGCTGGCAATGGCCGACGGCGTGCATATGCTCGTCGATCTTGACGAGATTGCCCAGCTCCTTGAGATCGCGGACGAGCGCCTTGCGGCACTCGTAGCGGTCGAGGCCGGCGTACTTGCCCGCCTCGGCCGTCATCGTGCCGTCGGGAGCGATGACGACCACCTGCGGCAGCTGGTGGCGCAGGCCCATGTCGAAGTCGTTGGGGTCGTGGGCCGGCGTCACCTTCACCGCGCCGGTGCCGAACGACGGGTCGACGTACTCGTCGGCCACGATCGGCAGGCGGCGGCCGACGACCGGCAGGATGAGGTACTGGCCGATGAGGCCTTTATAGCGGGCGTCGTCGGGATGGACGGCCACGGCGGTATCGCCGAGGATGGTCTCCGGCCTGGTGGTGGCCACGGTCACGTATTCGTCCGGGCGGCCCTCCAGCGGGTAGCGGACATGGTAGAGGTTGCCCGGCTTCTCCTCGTGCTCCACCTCGATATCGCTGAGGGCGGTGTTGCAGCGCGGGCACCAGTTGGTGATGCGGTTGCCCTGGTAGATGAGCCCCTTTTCGTACAGCGACACGAAAACCTCGCGCACCGCCGCCGAACAGCCCTCGTCCATCGTGAACCGCTCCCGCGGCCAGTCGCACGACGCACCCAGGCGCTTGAGCTGACCCACGATGCGGCCGCCGTATTCGTGCTTCCACTCCCACACGCGGTCGATGAACGCCTCCCGCCCGAGGTCGTAGCGGCTTACCCCCTCCTTGGCCAGCACCTCCTCCACCTTGATCTGGGTGGCGATGCCGGCGTGGTCGGAGCCGGGCATCCACAGCGCCTCGTAGCCCTGCATGCGCCGGAAGCGGATGAGCACGTCCTGGAGGGTATTGTCGAGCGCGTGGCCCATGTGGAGCTGGCCGGTGACGTTGGGGGGCGGAATGACGATGCTGTAAGGCGTTTTGCCCGTGTCCGGCTCGGCGTGGAACAGGCCGTTCTCCTCCCAGTGCTTATACCATTTCTCTTCGACTTCTTTGGGGTCGTAAACTGTAGGGATATTCTTCTCCATATCTTTGTGCCTCCTTCAGGGGAATCGTTTAAAAAGTCCATCTGCGGTGTTGCCCCTCCGGGCGCTTGCTAGCGGACGCGTGAAGTACGCGTCGCGGCGCGTCCTCGGGGCGCCTTGCATCTGGAGCTTTTTAAATCGATTCGCACACTTCTTTTAGAATAACCTTTTGAGCAAATAAAAAAGCCTCCGTCCTGCAAGGACGAAAGCTTCTGCCTCCGTGGTACCACCTTTTTTCCCGGCGCGAAAACTGTGCCGGCTCGCATGGCCGATAACGGGGCCTCCCGGTGGCGCCTACTGGCTTTCGGCGCCGCGGCTCGGGGACGACTTCCACCGCCCGCGCCGCGGGGCCTCTCAGCCGATGGGCCCCTTCTCTGCGCCGGCCGGTCCGGTGTACTCCTTCCCGTCCTCGCCTATAAATATGTCTCAGTTGGAGATATATAGATAAAATATACTTCGCGCCGCGGCAAATGTCAAGTCGCCGTCTGCGACGGCGACTTCCGCTCCCCGTAGCGAAACGGCAACCCAATCCGATCCTCAGAAGGAACAGGCGCATATTTCAAAGGCACGAAGTGCCATCCTTCTCTCCCGCAGGTTTTTTCCCGAAAACGGCGAATAATAGCAGGATACGTCTGACCAAATACCTGCAAGGAGCGTAGCTGATGGACAAAATCACCCTCACGATCGACGGCCGCCAGATCAGCGTCCCGCCCGGCACCACCGTGCTCGGGGCCGCCCGCTTGCTCGGCATCAACATCCCCACCCTCTGCCACCTCGCCGACCTCACCCCCGAAGGCTGCTGCCGCGTCTGCCTCGTCGAAGTCGCCGGCCTGCGCAGCCTGACCACCGCCTGCACCCATCCGGCGGCCGAGGGCATGGTCGTGCGCACCGATACCCCCGACATCCGCGAAGCCCGCCAGATGGTCGTCGAAATGCTGCTCGCCAACCACCCCGCCGACTGTCTCACCTGCCAGAGCAACCTGCGCTGCGAGCTGCAGCGCCTCGCCCTCGACCTGGGGGTGCGCGACATCCGTTTCCGCGGCGAACGGCGCCATTACGAGCTTGACGACAGCAACCCCTTCATCATCCGCGACAACGAGAAATGCGTCCTGTGCGGCCGCTGCGTGCGGGTCTGCAAGGAAATCCAGGTCTGCAACGTCCTCGAATGGACGGAGCGCGGCTTCGTCAGCAAAGTCACCCCCGCCTTCGACAGCGGCATGGACCAGTCGGCCTGCGTCTTCTGCGGCACATGCGTGTCCGCCTGCCCGACCGGGGCGCTCACCGAAAAACCGATGTACGGCACCGGGCTGCCCGAAAAAAAGGTCAAAACGACCTGTCCCTTCTGCGGCGTCGGCTGCAACTTCGACCTCAACGTCAAGGACGGCAAGATAATCGGCGTCACCTCCAACGAAACCAGCGCCGTCAACGGCCGCCTGCTGTGCGTCAAAGGCCGCTTCGGCACCGACTACGTCCACAGCCCCGAGCGCCTCACCAGCCCGCTCATCAAAAAGAACGGCGAATTTGCCCCCGCCTCGTGGGACGAAGCCCTCGGCCTCGTGGCCGAAAAGCTGGCCGGCATCAAGGCCGCGCACGGCCCCGACGCCATCGCCGCCCTCAGCTCGGCCCGCTGCACCAACGAGGAAAACTACCTGCTGCAGAAATTCATGCGCGCGGCGGTCGGCACCAACAACGTCGACCACTGCGCCCGTACCTGACACAGCCCCACCGTGGCCGGTCTGGCCACATCCTTCGGCTCCGGCGCCATGACAAACTCGATCGGCGAGATCGCCGACAACGAGGTGATGTTCGTCATCGGCGCCAATCCCCCGGAAGCCCACCCCGTCATCGGCGCCAAAATGCGCCAGGCGCTCGCGAAAGGCGCCCGGCTCATCGTCGCCGACCCGCGCAAAACCGAGCTCGCCGCCGCCGCCCACGTGTGGCTGCGTCTCCGGCCCGGCACCGACGTCGCACTCATCAACGGCCTCCTCCACATCATAATCAAGAACGGCTGGCACGACGGCGCCTTCATCGCCAAATGCACCACCGGCTTCGACGCCGTCGCCGCCGTCGCCGCGAAATACCCGCCCGACCTTGTCGAAAAAATCACCGGCGTGGCAGCGCACCTCCTCTACGAAGCCGCCAAGATGTACGCTACCGCCGGGCGGGCCGGCATCTTCTACACCCTCGGCATCACCGAGCACACCTGCGGCACCGACAACGTCATGAGCCTCGCCAACCTGGCCATGCTCACTGGCAACGTCGGCAAACCGTCGGCCGGCGTCAACCCCCTCCGCGGCCAGAACAACGTCCAGGGCGCCTGCGACATGGGCGCGCTGCCCAACGTCCTCCCCGGCTACCAGCAGGTGAAATGGCCCGACATCCGCAAGAAGTTTTCCGCCGCCTGGGGCGCGGAAGTGCCGGAAAAGCCCGGCCACACCCTGCCCGACATGTTCGACGCCGCCGTGCGCGGCGACCTCAAAGCGATGTTTATCATGGGCGAAGACCCCGTCCTCTCCGACGCCAACGCCCATCATGTGAGAAAAGGTCTCGAAAGCCTCGACTTCCTCGTCTGCCAGAACCTCTTCCTGACCGAGACCGCCAAACTGGCCGACGTCGTCCTGCCGGCCGCCAGCTTCGCCGAGAAGGAAGGCACGTTCACCAATACCGAGCGCCGTGTCCAGCGCGTCCGCCAGGCCATCGAGCCCATCGGCGGCAGCCGTCCCGACTGGATGATAATCTGCGAGCTCGCCACCCGTTTCGGCTACCCCATGGCCTATGCCGCGCCGGAGGAAATCATGGCCGAGATCGCCGCCCTCACCCCCTCGTACGCCGGCGTCACCTACCCCCGTATCGAGGAAAACGGCCTGCAGTGGCCGGTGCCCGCCGCCGACCACCCCGGCACGCAGTTCCTGCACGAGGACGGGCAGTTTACCTGCGGCCTCGGCTACTTCCAGCCCATCGACTACGAGCCCCCCGCCGAGGTACCTGACGACGAATACCCCCTCCTGCTCACCACAGGGCGCATCCTCTACCACTACAATGTCTCCACCCACCGCCACGCCAAACACCTCACCGCCCACCGCCCCGAAGAGCGGGTCATGGTCCACCCCGCCGACGCCGCCGCCCTCGGCCTGACCGAAGGCGACACCGCGCAGGTCTCCTCACGCCGGGGCAGCGTGCGCGCCAAAGCATGGGTCACCGACGCCGTACCGCCGGGGGTGGTGTGGATGTCCTTCCACTTCCCCGACACCCCCACAAACGAAATCACCAGCGGCGCGTACGACAAGGTCACGAAAACATACGAATACAAGGTTTGCGCCGTAAGAGTCGAAGTCGGTCAATAAAGGTCGCCGCCCAAAAAGGAGCATCGGTCCATGCCCCGCATAATACCCGCCCACACAGACGAATGCCTGGAGACAATCCGCGTACTGTTCGGCGAATACGCCGCCTCCCTCCCCTTCGCTCTGGACTTCCAGGGCTTCGGGGACGAGCTCGCCGCGCTGCCGGGCAAATACGCCCCGCCGGACGGCGCCCTGCTCCTGCTGCTCGACGATGACGGCGGAGAGCCGGCCGGGTGCGTCGCGCTTAGGCCGCTGTCTGACGGCATCTGTGAGATGAAGCGCCTCTACGTCCGGCCGGGCTGCCGCGGCAAAGGCTACGGCAAACTGCTCGCCGACGCGATAATCGCCGCGGCCCGCTGCCGAGGCTACCGCGGCATGCGCCTCGACACCGTCCCCGGCATGGACGCGGCCATCGCCATGTACAAAGCCCTGGGCTTCGAACCCATCGAGCCTTACTGCCACAATCCCATACCAGGAACGCTGTTTCTGGAAAAGACCCTCTGACACGCAGGCCCGCACCTCTCGGTGCGGGCCTCAGACTGTCGATAAAGGCCCATCTGCGGCGTTGCTCCTCAGAGCGCTTGCTTGCGTACGTCCCGAAGTACGCGGCGCGGCGCGCTCTTCCGGTGCGCCTTGCATCTGGACCTTTCTCACCAGTCTGACTTTGTCTACAAGCTAAGGCCCGCACCTCTTGGTGCGGGCTGTTTTGCAGGTAAAATCGGCCATATGGGAGAAATATGTCGTATTAAGAAGCGTTTTGTGGTAAAGGAGGGGTATGGTGAAAAAAGCGTTTGCCATAATGCTCGCGGCTATTTTCCTGGCCGTCGGCATGCCCGCCGCCGGCGCGGCGGAGCTCTCACCCGCGGCCGCCAAGCCCGCCCTGCCCCCCAAACCGTCCAAAGGCAAGGACATCGTCGCCACCGCCCAGAAGTACAAGGGCGTGCCCTACAGGTACGGCGGCGCCTCGCCCAAAGGCTTCGACTGCTCCGGCTTCGTCATGTACGTCTACAACCAGCACGGCAAGAAGCTGCCCCGCTCCGCCGACAAACAGTACGAGACCGGCAAGGCGGTAAAGCCCAAGGACCTCGCCCCCGGCGACCTCGTCTTCTTCACCACCACCGAAAAAGGCGCCTCCCATGTCGGCATCTTCGTCGGCAGCGGCAAATTCATCCACGCCTCGTCGAGCAAAGGGGTCATCGTCACGGCCCTGGGGGACACATATTGGAAGCCCCGTTACCTAGGCGCCCGCCGGGTCCTATAACTCGGCGGTTGATAAGCCCCCATCTGCGGCGTTAGGTCTGCGGGAGCTTGCTAGCGTACACCCGAGTACGCGTCGCTGCGCTTCCTCGCCCTGCCTTGCATCTGGGGACTTCTGAACCGCCTTTGGCTTTATATTTATAGTGCCGAAAAAATATTCGAGGCCCGTACATTGTACGGGCCTCGCTTTATTATTCCTTACCCGGAGTGGCGGCGAACGCTACCGCGGCGCCGACCAGGCCCGCCAGGCCGACGGCCCAGAAGCCCCAGTCCAGCCCGGCCGTCTGGCTGAGTTCGCCGACCGCGAGCGGCCCCACGAACATCCCCATCCCGTACGCGGCCTGGAAAAACCCCATCGCCGTCGCCTTGCGGCCGGCGTCGATATCCCGGAGGCAGAGCACCATCAGCAGAGGGTAGACCATCCCGCGCCCGAAGCCGCCGAGAAACTGAAGAAAGAAGAGCGCCGGCAGGCCGTTTACGGCGGGAACGAGGGCGCACGACGCGGCCATCATCAGCAGGCCGGCGACAGTTTGGGAGCGTTCGCTGAACAGCCGCAGGAACACGGTGCCGCTGAACATCGAAGCCAGCATCCCCGGCAGCATGTAAACGGTCGGCAGCAGCCCGATCTCGGCATAGCTCGCGCCGAGGTTCTTGGCGACGAGCGGCACGAAGCCGAACGCCGTCGCGTAGGACATCGCCTGGACGATGAAGCCGAGGATCGACGCCAGGCCAAGGCCGCGGTCGCGGGCGATCGTCGCCGCCTCCGCCAGCCGCAGCGGCGCCGCCGACCTAAGCTCGGCCGGCTCGCGGATGGCCAGGCACAAGGCCAGCGCCCCCACCCCGACCACGGCGGCCAGCAGGAACGTCTGCTCCTGGCCGTAGAATTCGGCGACGACCCCGCCGATCAGCATCGCCACCATCTCGCCGCAGATGACGACCGCCGAAACAAGGCCCATCGCTTTGGCCGACTCCGCCTGGGTATAATAGCTGGCGAACAGCACCGACTGGACGACCCACACCGTCGCCGCCACTCCGGACAGCATCCGGAAAATCAGCAGCGCCACGGCGTCGCGGATCAGCCACATGCCGAAGGCGCTGACGATGCACAGCGCCGCGCCGGCGACGAGGAAGACCCGCCGCCTGCCCAGCCTGTCGGCGACGATGCCGAGCGGCAGGCGGAGCGCCATCTGCGTGAAGCCGTACGAGCCGAGGATGATGCCGATCATCTGATAGCTCGCGCCAAGGTCCTTGGCGTACGTGGGCACGATCGGCAGATATGCAAAGAGCGAGAACCAATGGAGCCAGATGGACGCGCCGAGGATGACCTCGCGCCGCATTGCCGGCATCGCCACTCTCCTCTCCCGGTGAACCGCTTCGCCCCCGTGCCGTACCGGGAGCTACAGGACGAGGCTCACCGCCGTGAACAGGAAAATCGTCATCCCCACCAGCCCGTTGCGCATGAAATACGCCTGGGTGACGCGGCTGAGGTCGTCGGCGGCCACGATGCTGTGCTGGTAGACGAGCACAGCCGCCGCCACCGCCACCCCGACGAAATACCAGGGACCGAGGCCGGCCAGCCAGCCAGCCGCGGCGAACGCGGCCACGCTCGCGACGTGCATAAGCCTCGCCAGCTTCAGGGCGCCGGCCACGCCGAACCGCACCGGCATGGAATGCAGCCCGTGGGCCTTGTCGAAAGCCACATCCTGGCAACCGTAGATGACGTCGAACGCGGCGATCCACACCCCCACCGCCGTCGCCAGCAGCATCACCGGCGCGGCCAGGTCGCCGCGGACGGCGATCCACCCGCCAATGGGCGCACCGGCGAGGGCGACCCCCAGAACAAGGTGGCAGGTCCACGAAAACCGCTTCATATACGGGTAGACGACGAAGGGCACGACCGCCAGCGGCCACAAAGTACGGGCCAGTGGATGGAGTTGGTAGGCGGCGTATACGAAGACCGCCAGGCTGACGGCAATGAACACGGCCGCCTCCCAGCTCTTGACGGCGCCGGTCACCATCGGCCGGGCGGTGAAGCGGGGATGAATTTTGTCGAATTTCAGGTCGATGAGATTGTTGAGCGCCAGCGCGGCGCTGCGCGCCCCCACCATCGCCACCGTTATCCAGAAAAGATCGCCGCCGCCTGGCAGGCCGCCGGCGGCGAGGAAAGCGCCCATATACGCGAACGGCAGCGCGAACACCGAGTGGGAAAAAGCGATATTTTCAAGGTGAGATTTCAGCTTACCCAAGGCCAAGATCCTTCCAGATGCCGTCGATGCGTTTCTTCACATCCGGCGTCATCACGATTTCGTCCGGCCATTCACGCGTATTGCCCTCCTCCGGCCACGTCTTGGTCGCGTCGATGCCCATCTTCGTCCCCCAGTGGGGCATGGGCGAGGAGTGGTCGAGGGCGTCGAGCGGGCCGTCGGCCAGCACGACGTCGCGGCGGGCGTCGATGTTGTTGAAAACCCGCCACCAAACCTCGTTCATATCCTGTACGTTGACATGGGCGTCCACGACGATGAGCATCTTCGTGAACATCATCTGGCCGAGTCCCCATACGGCGTGCATCACTTTTTTGGCGTGCTGCGGGTAGCTCTTCCTGATGGCCAGCACCGCGCAGTTGTGGAATACACCCTCAAGCGGCAGGTTGATATCGACGACCTCCGGCAGCACCTGCTGCAGCAGCGGCAGGAAAATCCGCTCGGTCGCATTGGCCATGAAGCAATCCTCCATCGGCGGTTTGCCGACGATGGTGGCCGGGTAGATGGGGTTCTTGCGGTGGGTTACGCAGGTGAGGTGGAAAACGGGGTAATCGTCGGCGAGCGAATAATAGCCGGTATGGTCGCCAAACGGGCCCTCCCGCCGCATTTCGTCGACTTTGACATAGCCTTCGAGCACGATCTCCGCCGTCGCCGGCACCTCGATATCCACCGTCTCGCACTTGACCAGTTCGACAGACTTGCGCCGCAGGAAGCCGGCGAATATCATCTCGTCGATATTCGGCGGCAGCGGCGCGGTGGCAGCATAAGTCACCGCCGGGTCGCCGCCGATGGCCACCGCCACCTCGATGCGGTCCTTGCCCAGCTCGCGGTGGGCGCGGTAATTTTCGGCCCCGCCCTTGTGCACGTGCCAGTGCATGCCGGTGGTCGTCTCGTCGTATACCTGCATGCGGTACATGCCGACGTTGCGCTTGCCGGTGCGCGGGTTCTTCGTAAACACCAGCGGCAGCGTGATGAAAGGCCCTGCGTCCCCCGGCCAGCACTTCAGCACCGGGAACTTGGCCAGCGAGGGCTTGTCCTTGATGATGACCTCTTTGCAGGGGCCCGTCTTCACATACTTCGGAAAATTGATCGCCCGTTTGGCGGCGGGAATGAGCTTAATAAGATCGAGCTTGCTCTGCAGGGAAATGTATGGCAGCTTCAGGAGGTCGCGGATCTCGTCGGCGATATCGTCAACCTTGTCGACGCCGAGGGCCAGCGCCATCCGTTCCATGCTGCCGAAAGCGTTCATCAGCACCGGGACGTCGTAGCCTTTCACATTCTCGAACAACAGGGCGACATTCTTCTCGCCGCCCAGCTTCGACACCCGGTCGGTTATCTCGGTTATCTCCAGCTCGCAGTCCACCGGCTGGGCGATGCGCTTCAGCCAGCCGCGGGCTTCCAGAGCGGCGATAAATTCGCGCAAATCATTAAACGCCAAAAACGTCGCTCCTCTCTAATCGTTACCTCAGCGCCGCGGCCGTTCAGCAGTGCCCAGATGCCAGGCGGCTCCGAGGACGCGAGCGAAGACAGTACTGCGCGACGTACGGCGAGCGAGCGCCCGCAGGAACAACAACGCAGATGGGCACTGATCAACGGCCGCCTAGGTATTGTCACTACTTCCGCAGCACGTGCTTGACGATAAATATGCTTATCTCGTACAAAATCATCAGCGGCACCGCGATCATCGTCTGCGAGAACACGTCCGGTGTCGGCGACACAATCGCGCCCACCACGAACGACAGCACGACCACCATCTTCCGCTTGCTCACGAGGAAGGCCGAGCCGATGACGCCCAGCTTGGCGGCCACGATGATGAACAGCGGCAGTTCGAACACGAAGCCGAACGGCAGCATGAAGGAAATCACGAACGACAGGTACTGGCCGATGGAAAACATCGGCTGAAGGTCTTCGGTGGCGAAGCCGATGAAGAACCCGATCGCCGCCGGCAGCACGAGGAAATAGGAGAAAGCCAGGCCGACGAAAAACAGCACCAGCGACGCGGGCACCAGGAACAGCGAAGCTGTCCGCTCCTGCCGTGTCATGGCCGGCACCACGAAGGCCCACAGCTGGTAGAAGACCACCGGCAGGGACACCAGAAAGCCGGCGAAGAAAGACACCTTCAGGTAGGTGAAAAAGGCCTCGGCCGGATTCATATAGTAAAGCTTGCCGGCCGGCGCGGTGATGATATGCACAAGATCGACGGCAAAAAAATAACAGGCGATGCTGGCGGCCAGCACGATGACGACGCAAACGATCAGCCGCTTCCTCAGTTCCTGCAGATGGTCGACAAGCGACATCTCGCCGCTGGGAACCTGCTCCCCCTGTTCGTTTTCAATTTCCCGGGGCGTATCAGACATTGGTTATCCTCACTTCGTCTCTTCCTGTTTACTGGCGTCGGCGGGTTTCTCTTCCGGTTTCTCTTCCGGTTTCTCTTCCGGTTTCTTATCCACCGGCTTGGCCTCGACGGTGATCGTCTCCTCCTTCGCGGCGCCCTCGCCCGACATGGCCCGGCGGAATTCGCCCAGACCCTTGCCCAGTGCCTTGCCCACCTCGGGAAGTTTACCAGGTCCGAATACGATGAGAGCGATGACAAGAATCAGGGCCAGTTCCGGCATGCCCAAGTTGAACACAGCACCACATCCCCTTAAGCTACTTTAACTATAATTATACTCAACAGCGGGGCAAAAGTACAGGCCGTGATTGCGCCGAACAGCGCCGCCCCCGCAAACGGCAGGCGGTGCGCATCCGGCGAAGGCCGCGCACCGCCTGTGATTATTAGTGTACCTCGCCCACCAGCTTGCCGGGGTTCAAGATATTATTGGGGTCGAGAGCCAGCTTGATGCTCTGCATCACCGCCATGCCCTCGGCGCCGAACTGGTCGGGCATATATTTCAGTTTGCCCAGCCCGATGCCGTGCTCGCCCGACAGCGTGCCGCCGAGCCTGAGCGCGTGCATGAAAATCTCGTCCATTGCCTTATAAACGCGCTCCATCTCCTCGGCGTCGCGCAAATCGGCGACAATCGTCGGATGCAGGTTACCGTCGCCGGCGTGGCCGAATGTGCCGATCTCCACCTTATGGCGGGCGGCGATTTCGGTAACCAGCCTCACCATGTCAGGCACCTTGTCGCGGGGCACGGTGGCGTCCTCGCAGAAGGTCGAGGGCCTGAGCTTGGCGAGCGACGGCAGCGCCGCGCGCCTTGCCGCCCATATCTGGTCGCGCTCCTGGGCGCTCTTCGCCACGCGGACCTCGCCGCCGTTATCGCGCAGGATCTTCTCCATCTTGGCGGCGTCGGCCTCGACCGTATCGGCGTCGCCGTCGACTTCGGCCAGGATGATCGCCTCGGCTTCCACCGGCAGCCCCAGCTTCGCAAAGCTCTCGACTGTACGGATGGTGTAATTGTCCATGATCTCAAGTGTCGCCGGGATGACTTTGTGGCTGATGATATCGGCGATCGACTTGCCGGCGCCGTTGAGGTCGGCGAACGTCGCGATCATGCTGCGGCGGGTGGCGGGGGCGGGCACGAGCCGCACGGTGATCTTGGTCAGGACCCCCAGCGTCCCCTCCGAGCCGGTGAACAGCATCACCATATCATAACCGGGCGCTTTCACGTTGGCGCCGCCGTATTCGGCGATCGAGCCGTCGGCCAGGGCTACTTCGACGCCGGTCACGTAATGCTTGGTAACGCCGTACTTGAGGCCTCTGAGGCCGCCGGAGTTTTCGGCCACCGTGCCGCCGACGCTGGCGGTGGTCACCGTCCCCGGATCGGGCGGGTAGATGAGACCGTATTTTTCTACGGCGGCGTTCAGCTCGGACACGATAACCCCGGGCTCAACCACCGCCGTCCAGTTTTCGGGGTCGATGGCGAGAATCTTATTCATGCGTGCGGTCGAAAGCACCACGCCCCCCTGGGCGGGCACCGAGCCGGCGCTCAGGTTGGTTCCCGAGCCGCGGGTATAGACCGGGAACTTCTCCCGGTTGGCCAGCTTGAGAACAGCGGCCACTTCCTCTTTGCTGCCCGGCTGGACCACAGCCTCCGGCAGGGTGAAAAAGCCGGGGGTGGCGTCATAGCCGTAGCAGATCAGGTCTTCCTTCTCCGTCGCCACCCACTGGGGGCCGACGATCGCTTTCAGTTCCTGGATATTGTTTGCGTTCATTGTCAATTCTCTCCTCCGCGCATTGTATGACGGGAGTTAATTGGTTGGAAATAGGTGGCGGGCGTCAAGACCCGCCACCTATTCCCGCTCATTTAAGCTACGGCAGCATGAAGCGCAGCGCGTAAGCCTGGAGGTACGTGAGGACACCCATGAAAAGAACCATTACGATACTGTGCATCAGGGTGAAACGGAAGATCGTGCCTTCCTCGCCGACCAGGCCGGTAGCGGCAGTCGCGACCGAGATGGACTGCGGGGAGATCATCTTGCCGCACACGCCGCCGGACGAGTTGGCAGCGACGGTGAGGTTGGGGTCGACGCCGATCTGTTCGGCGGCCGTCTTCTGCATCGAACCGAACAGCGCGTTCGACGAGGTGTCCGAACCGGTCAGGAAGACGCCCAGCCAGCCGAGGATCGGGGCGAAGAACGGGAACGCCTTGCCGGTGGCGGTGAAGGCCAGGCCGAGGGTCGAGCTCATGCCCGAGTAGTTCATGATATAGGCGAGGCCGAGGATCATGGCGATGGTGAAGATCGGGTACACCAGCTGCTTGACGGTGCGGAAGAAGCAGTTGATGGCGCGGCCGAAGCCGTAGTTGGGGATGATGAAGATCGACAGGATACCGGACAACAGGATGGCGGTGCCGGCGGCGGACAGGAAGTTGATGCCGTAGGCGGCGCCGTACGGGGTAGCCTTGGCCACGACAGGGGCGGCCTTGATTACCATGTTATGCAGGCCGGGCCAGACGACCGGGGTAAGACCCGCGGCCTTCTCCCAGCCGAGCAGGACTTTCTTGAAGCCGAGGAACTTGTCGTCGGCCCACAGGAAAACGAGAGCGGCGAGGATCAGGTAGGGACCCCAGGCGCGGACGACTTCGCCGGCCGAGTACTTCAGCTGGACCTTGCCGCCGGCGGCGGGTTTCTCATCCGGGAAATGCCAGGTGTTGTCGGGCTTCCAGACCTTGAGGAACAGGCCCAGGCCGGCGATGGTCACGACTGCCGACGTGATATCGGGCAGGTAGGGATTGACATAGTTGGCGGTGAAGAACTGGGTGACGGCAAAGCAGATACCGGCAACCAGCACGGCGGGCAGCACTTCCATGGCCCGCTTCCAGCCCGCCATCGTCACGACCAGCCACAGCGGCACGATGATCGACAGGAAGGGCAGCTGGCGGCCGACGATCTGGGAGATGTGCATCATATCGAGGTTTGTTACCTGGGCGGCGACCACGATGGGGATACCGATGGCGCCGAAAGCAACCGGGGCGGTGTTGGCGATCAGGCAGATGCCGGCGGCGTAAACGGGGTTGAAGCCCAGGCCCACCAGCATGGCGGCGGTGATGGCCACCGGGGTGCCGAAACCGGCCGTGCCCTCGATGAACGAGCCGAACGCGAAGGCGATGAACAGCGCCTGCAGGCGGCGGTCGTCAGTCAGAGAAGCGAGTGAGTTTTTGATGATTTCGAACTCGCCCGATTCGACGGTCATGTTGTACACCCAGATGGCGGTGACGACGATCCAGACGATCGGGAAGATGCCGAACAGGGCGCCGAGGAAGGTGGAATTGAGTGCGAGACCGATCGGCATACCCCATACGGCGATGGCGATAACGACCGCTGAGGCGACACCCACGAAGGCGGCGTGATGGCCCTTCGCACGCCTTACGCCCAGCATGTACAGAAGGATAAAGAGCGGAATGGCGGCAATCAGCGCCGAAAGACCGATATTACCCAGCGGATCATAGATTTGAGTCCATTTCATCGCATACACCCCTAACATTTTTTTATCTAGATAACCGAGTTCCCCTCCCACTTTCTTCGGCATCACTCCCTTCAAACGGTCTATTGGTCAGGCCAATCAAAAGCAATCGGCCGGGAACCCCTGGAAAAAACCGGGGATATTGCACAATTCTGAAAAGCGGGATGCTGCTCACCGTCGAGATATTCGACAGCCGCCCACCAAACCCCTTATAACTCATTTATATATTGTTATAATCTCCCATTATGCCCAATCGGTCGTAATCGAGGTATGTGAATCATGTAACATTCCCATTATTCTGAAAAGTCGGCCCCGATAAAAAGGCTTCTTTCTCACCGGCTGCGGGCTACGAAGGGAAGCCGAAATCTTTTCTTATCTTGTGCTCCGAGGGAATGTCGCGGAAATTTTTCAGTGAGGTGATGCCGCCGTCGCGCAGCTCGCGCATGGCGTCCTCCACCATCGTCAGGTGCTCGCGCATCCGCAGGCGGGCCAGGCTGGGGTTGTGGTCGGAAATCGCCTCGTAGATCTCGAAGTGGGCGTTATAAAGCACCGCCGGCATATTCTCGATCAGGAAGAGTTTCTGCCGTGACGAGCGGAAGGATGTGTTCATCAGGTCCGAAATAGTATTCATGACCTTAATGAGGATGGGGTTGTTCGCGGCCTTGGCGATCGCGAAATGGAAGCGCGCGTCGGCTGTATCGCCTACTTCGCCCCGCCGGAGCTCTTCCTTCATGCTGATTATCGCGCGATGGATATCCTCCAGGTCCTCGTGCGTGGCCCTCAGGGCCGCGAGGGCGGCCGTCTCCACCTCGAGGATTTTGCGCACCTCGAGAAGCTGCATGATGTCTTCGATCTCCATCTGCAGGATGAAGGAAAGCGGCTCAAGCATTCCCTCGAAGGACACCTGGCGGACGAAGCTGCCTTCGCCCGGCCTGATGGAGATGATGCCCATCATCTCGAGGGCGCTGAACGCTTCGCGCACCGACGCCCGGCTGACGTTGAGCTTTTCCGACAGTTCTCGCTCCGACAGGAGTTTGTCGCCCGGCTGAAGCTTACCGTCGACGATCAGTTTTTTGATCTGGCCGATGATCTCTTCGTAGACCTTCTTCGTCTTAACGGGCCTAAACACGCTTCCTCCGTGCGCTAGTATTTGCGGAGCCCTACGAAATCCGCAATATCCCACAGCGATTTCCGCACATCTGCCGGCAGGGATGCCGGCAGCACGCGGCGCGCGGTCGCCAGATAATCGCTCACCCGGCTGTAGCAGTATTCCACGGCATCGGTCGTATGAACGACGGCAATGCCTCTTTGCACTTGTGCGTCCGTCATGTCGCGGTCCTCGATTATCCGGCGCAGTTCCCCCGCCTGGGGGCTATGCTGCAAAGCGTAAATGATAGGCAGTGTCAAGACACCCTGGCGAAGGTCGTTGCCCGCCGGCTTACCTATCTGCTCCGACGAAGCGGTCACATCGAGAAGGTCGTCCGTAATCTGGAAAGCCATCCCGATGGCGTAGCCGTAATGCCTCAGGGCTTCGACATCCGCGGGCGGCAGGCCGGAGGTTATGGCGCCGAGCTCGCAGCTGGCGGCGATGAAGCCGGCCGTTTTATCGTCGATACGGGTTAAGTAATCCTCCATCGACTGTTGGGGGTTAAACAGATCGCGGGCCTGGCTGATCTCTCCCTCGCAGATCGCGCAGATCGTCTCTGTCAGTATCTGGAGGGCGCGACTGCCGCCATGGGCGGAGATGAGGGAGAAGGCCTTGGCGAAGAGGTAGTCTCCCGCCAGCACGGTCACATGGTTGCCCCAGCGGGCGTTGGCGGTCGCCATCCCCCGCCTTGTCGCGGCGTTGTCGATGACATCGTCATGCACAAGCGTCGCCATGTGGATAAGCTCGATGGCGGCGGCCACCGGCACAAGCCCCGGAGGGTTCGGACGGCCGCATTTTGCGCAGAGGATATACAGGGCGGGCCGCAGGCGTTTGCCGCCCGCCCTGAGCAAATGGCTGCCGATATCGGTTACGAGATCGACCCTGGACTTGATTATAGAAGCAAGTTCTTGTTCTACAGCCGCTAGTTCGGTCTGTGCCAGTTCAAAAAAGGCGTGTTGTTTCACCGTCGATTCTCCTGACCAACCACAAAATCTGCTTCTATAATACACTATCTTTCCCGGGTCAGTCCATAGGCGGCAATTATTTCTTCTTTTCGACCCGGATTGCGCAGTCGGGGCAAACCGTCTGGCAGATGCCGCAGACGATGCATTTTTCCATATCGGCCTCGACGCGGGGCGTGCCGTACACACCGAGCCCCTCGGACCAGCTGATGCATTTCACCGGACACTTTTCGATACACAAGCCGCAGCCTTTGCACAGTCCGGCGAATATCGCCCACATACCCTTGTTGCTTTCGTATTCAGCCGACTCCCAGTTAACTTTTGCCACTTTCGTACCCCTCCTTACATCGCGCTCTTGATGAGTTCGTAGCCGCGGTCGAGCGCCTTGAAGTTCATGTCGCGCAGCTTGGGATCGGCCTTGAACTTGTCGCCGAGCTTAGTCTCCAGCGCCTTTTTGATGCTGTCGATGGGCAGCACTTCCGTGGCGGCGATGATCGCGCCGAGGATGATGATGTTGAAAACCCTCGGGTGCAGCTCGTTCTTGGCCAGGTCGTTGGCGGGGCAGGCGATGACCTTCTTGACGTTGGTCGGGATGTCGGCCGGATCGACGCCGGGGCCGGGTTTGGTGAACGAACAGGTCTTGGGCTCGCCGGCGATCATGTCTTGCTGCAGATCGGCGTTGGCCTCGTCCGCCGTCGGGCAGGGCGGGGTGACGTCGAAATACTGCATGCCGACGATATTGTCGTTGACCTCGGCTTCCTGGACGAGGGAATTATCATAGATGTACACCGTGTTTTTGCCGGCGTGCATCTTGGTTCTTTTTACCGCGCGCGGGCTGAGCGGGATGAGGATATCGGCCTCCACGAATTTGGGCGCGCCGATCGCGCCGTCGGAAATCTGCACGAAGGCGATCGAAACGCCGCCCCGCTGCTCGACACCGAAGTTAGGGATGTACAGAGCATTTTTGCCTTCCTCGTTGGCCGCCTCGGCCAAAATTTCGGCAATAGACTGAACGCCTTGCCCGCCTTCACCGGCCAGGGCTATTTTCACGACTTTTGCCATCTTATTTGCCCTCCTTCGCCTGCGGGGTCCTGAGTTCGCCGACCTTGAAGTACTGAGCCATATCCTTCTCCACGAACTCCCAGGTCTGCTTGGCGTTGGTACGCCAGTTCGTCGGGCAGGACGACAGGCATTCCACGAACGAAATGCCGTTGCCGGCCATCTGGTTTTCCAGGGCCTTCTTGATGAAGCCTTTCAGCTGGCGGACGTTGGCGATCGTGCCGCGGGCGACGTAAGCGCCCTCCGGAGCGACGGCGGCCACCATTTCGGGACCCTTGGTCGGATAACCAGTCTGCTCTACGTCGCGGCCGTAAGGCGAAGTCTCGGTCTTCATGCCGGGCAGGGTGGTCGGCGCCATCTGGCCGCCGGTCATCCCGTAGTTGCAGTTGTTGCACAGGATGATGGTGATCTTCTCACCGCGCACAGCGGCGTTGAAAAGGTGCTGGGAGCCGATGGCGTAGCCGCCGCCGTCGCCCATGTAAGCGATGCCGATTATATCGGTGTTGGCGCGCTTCATGCCGGTGATGACCGGCGTCGTGCGGCCGTGGTGGGTCTGCACGCTGTCGCAGGCGAAGAAATCCCACGACAGGAGCGAACAGCCGATATCGCAGCCGAAGACGATCTTGTCCTGGATGCCCAGCTCGTCGATGACCTCGCCCACCGCCTTGAGGATGATCCCGTGGCCGCAGCCGGGACAGAATTTATGCGGTTTGGTCTCTTCATTCCAGCTCTTGGGCATAGCCGGCTGAAGAACGTTGTTCTCTTTCAACTCTTGCATGCTATCTTCCCCCTGCCATCACAGTTTGTTGTATTCTTCCACGAGTTCTTCGGTGGTGATGCCGATCCCCGGACGGAGCATCGGGACGATTTCGGCCTTACCGCCGCAGATCGCGACCTGCACCATCTTGAGAAGCTGTCCGTATGCGGACTCGGCCACAAGCACCTTTTTGGCGTTCTTGACCGCGTCGGCGAGCTGTTTCTCCGGGAAGGGGCGAACGGTGATGGGGCGGAAGAGACCGACCTTTTTGCCCTGGGCCCTGAGCTCGTCGAGGGCGCCCATGGCGGCGCGGGAAACGACGCCGTGGCAGACGAACACCACGTCGGCGTCCTGGCAGTCTTTCTCATACCATTCGACGACCTTGGGGGCCATGGCGTCCCAGTCGCGCTGGTTGGCCATAACGACCTCGTAGAGCTCCTCCTCGGTGTTATATGTGTTGCGGAGGTGTTTGAACTGTTTGCCGGGTTTGAATTCGCCGACCATCGGCTCGGTCGGGACAAGCTTGACGCCTTTCGACTCGGCGTCGTAAATGGTCAGCGGCTCGCGCATTTTGGCCTGGTAGCCGTCGCCGAGCACAAAGCTGGGGAAACGGTAAGTCCAGGCGGCGTTGAATGCCTTGATCGTGTAATCGAACAGCTCCTGATGGGTCGCGGTCGAATAAACGATACGGTGGCCTTCGCCGTTGCCGCCGAAACAGGTGAGCGTCGTCTCCTGCTGGGCGTAGATAACGGTAGCCGTCGACGGGCCGCCCCGCTGCTGGATAACGTACACCGCGGGCAGCCGCATCATCTCGGCCATCACGCAGGATTCCTGCATAAGCACGTTGCCCGGCCCGGCGGTCGCGGTGAACGCTTTGCGGCCGGTCATTACGCCGCCGAGCATCGTGAAGCCGGCGGAAATCTCGTCCTCGGTCTGGAGGAAGCGTTTGCCGTATTTGGGCGCCAGCCTCGTCCAGTAATGCATAATCTCGTTCTGGGGGGTGATCGGGTACCCGTACATGATATCGACCTTCGCTGCCACGGCAGCCCAGGCAACAACCTCGTTGCCTGTCATGAATACTCTCTGTTCACCTTGCAGTGAAACTTCGGCCATAAAACAGCCACCTCCTGAAAATAATATGACCTCCGGACGCCGAAATAACCTGCCTGTCCAGCCGCGTCACGCCGAACCCTGCCGTGCGCCCTCTCTCGGGCCGGTGCCGCGGTACCATAGGCGCAAGGGCGCAGTCCGTCACGCGGGTGCGCTCAGAACTGCGACCTGTCCCGGGGAAGCAGGCTCGGTTAAACCGGCCGCTCCGCATACAAAGGCGGGAATCCCTTACCTTCATAACCATTCGTTAGTTTTTACCAATACCGGGCCTTAAATACGCCCTCATCAGCGCCACCGCCGCTGATGCCGATTTTTCACGCGGACAGGTGGTCTGACCGGTATTTTTATATACACGTATTCTATCGACGCGGACAAATTCCTCCTGCCGCTGGATGAAAATGCTAAGTTCATTATTTCACTTCGCCGTGACGGCCCCCAGAGCGATCGACAACATCTTCGACTCGGCGCTGTCGGCCCGCGAAGTCACGATAACCGGCTTGGCGGCGCCCATCACCAGCCCGGCGATGCGGGCGCGGGCGAAATAGACCATCGACTTGCCGAGCATATTGCCGGCCTCGATGTCGGGCACCATCAGGATATCGGCCCTGCCGGCCACCGGACTGACGATCCCCTTGTGGCGGGCCGCCTCCTCGCTGATCGCGTTGTCGAGCGCCAGCGGGCCGTCGACGATCGCCCCTTTTATCTGGCCCCGTTCGGCCATCTTCGCCAGTGCGGCCGCCTCCAGCGTAGCCGGCATGCCGGCATCCACCGTCTCCACCGCCGCCAGCACAGCCACCCTCACCGGGTCGACCCCCAGGGCGCCGGCCAAAGTCACGGCGTTGCCGATGATGGCCGCCTTGTCGGCCAGCGTCGGGCTGACGTTCATCGCCGCGTCGGTCACGAACAGCAGCCTGTCCCAGCCGGCCAGCTCGATGACGAACACGTGGCTGAGCAGCAAACCGGTGCGGAGGCCCAGATCCTTGTCGAGCAGGGCGCGCAGAAAATCTCCCGTGCCGATCAGCCCCTTCATCAGCATATCGGCCTGGCCGCTGCCCACCATCGCCGCCGCCCGCCGCGCCGCCTGGCGGACGTCGGGCTCGTGGATGACCTCCACGCCGGCGAGATCGACGCCTGTGGGACCTGCCAGGGCTTTCAGCCTGGCCTGGTCGCCGATCAGCACGAATTCGGCGATGCCCCGCTCACGCGCGTCGCGCACTGCCGCCAGCACGGCGTCGTCGTGCGCGGCCGCCACCGCCACGCGGCGGGGCGGAAGGCTGCGGGCCGCCGCCAGCAGTTCGTCGAACTTCCTGATCACGTATCTCCCTCCCCGAAATAACGCATACTCGTTTTCTTCCACTCCCTGGTGGAAAAGAGCATGACAAATTCGCCCAGGCCGAGTTCGGCCGCCAGGGCGGCCGCCATCCGGGAGCATTCCTCACGGGTATGCCCGTGAAGCATGATATAGAAGTTATAAGGCCAGCCGGCACGCGGCACGCGGGCGTAGCAGTGCGTCACCGCCGCGCTGGCGGTCATCGCCGCCGCCACCTCCTCAAGCCTGTCCGCGGGCACCTGCCAGGCGCACAGCGCGTTGGCGGCGTAGCCGATCTCGCGGTGCCTCAGCACCGCCCCCATCCGCCGCATCTCGCCCCTCGCCCGGTAGCCGGCGAGCCTCGCCAGCAGCTCCTCCTCGCCGATGCCCAGCTTCGCGGCCACCGCCTTGTAAGGTTCGGGCACCAGCGGCAGGTCGTCCTGCATCGCGGCGATAATCTTCCTGTCAAGTTCGTCCAGCATCTTCACCTACTCCAGCGTAAAACGCACATTAACCTTGAATTTTTTCGTCGCCGGCAAATTAAGCAGCTCCTTTATGCCCGGCAGTCCCGCCACGGCGGTCAGCACCCGTTCCTGGGCCGCCATATTCGGGCTGAGCAGCGCGAACCACAGGTTGTACGCACCCTCGCGCTCGTAATTATGGGTCACGCCGGGATAGGCGTTCACCGCCGCGGCCACCGCCGGCAACGCGTCCGGCTCGACCGCCAGCGCCACCAGCGTGCTCACGTAGCCCAGCCTGGCCGAGTCGAAGAACGGACCGATGCGGCGGATGAAGCCGTTCTCCCGCAGGAACCGCAGACGTTCGATAACCGTCGCCTCGTCGGTCCCCAGGCGTTCGGCCAGAGCCGCGAACGGCCGGGAAACAAGCGGGATATCGCTCTGGATGATGTTCAGCAGCTGCTTGTCGAAGTCGTTGAGCATGGCGCCTCCCGAAATTAACAAGGGGCAGACTGGTCAGACTGCCCCGTATGCACTCATTTCATTCTAGCAAAATATGGCTGATCACGTCAAGGAGCTCGCTCCGCCCCGTTCCGTCCGTCGCCGAGTAGGCGATGACGTTCGAGCCTTCCGGCAGCGCCAGGCCGGCGCGGATGACCGCCACGTTCTTCTTCGCCGCCTGGCGGGAAAGCTTGTCCGTCTTGGTGGCCACCACCTGCACTGTCAGGCCGAGCTCGGCCAGCCGCCGGTAAGCGTCCTTGTCGCTGTCCATCGGCGGGTGGCGGCTGTCGATAAGCTGGCAGACGAGCCTCAGCCGCGGCGAAGACGCCAGAAACTCGTCGATGAACTTCGTCCACTGGCGGCGAGTCGCCCGGCCGGTGCGGGCATAACCGTAGCCCGGCAGGTCGACCAGCAGGAACTGGCGCCGCTCCTCCTCGCTGTACTTGAGGGCCACGGAATAGAAATTGATCGTCTGCGTCTTGCCGGGGGTGGCGCTCGTGCGGGCCAGACCGCCGTGGCGGCAGAGGGAATTTATCAGCGACGACTTGCCCACATTTGAGCGGCCGATGAAAGCCACCTCGGCAAAGTCCCCCTCCGGGTACTGGTCGGCCCGGACGGCGGACGCCAGGTAGCGGGCACCCACCACGTTCGGCGTCGCCGTCGTGTTCATTGGTCCGCCAGCGCGGCCTGGAGCACCTCGTCCATATGCTCCACCAGGACGAACTCCAGACTGCGTTTCACATTCACCGGTATATCATCCATATCGCGCTTGTTCTCCTTGGGGAGGATTATCTTCCTGATGCCGATCCGGTGGGCGGCCAGCACCTTCTCCTTGATGCCGCCTACCGGCAGGACGCGGCCGCGCAGCGTGATCTCGCCCGTCATGGCGATATCGTTCTTCACCGGCCGGCCGGTCAGGGCGGAGGCGATCGCCGTCGCCATCGTGATGCCGGCCGACGGGCCGTCCTTGGGGATGGCCCCCTCAGGCAGGTGGATATGGATATCCGTCTTCTCGTAAAAACCCGGTTCGATACCGAGTTCCTCGGCACGGCTGCGGACATAGCTGAAGCCCGCCTGGGCAGACTCCTGCATCACGCCGCCGAGCTGGCCGGTAAGGGTCAGCTTGCCCTTGCCCTTCATCGTCGAAACCTCGACCGCCAGCACGTCGCCGCCCACCTCGGTCCAGGCCAGACCGGTGGCCACCCCCACCTGGAGGTTGCGCTCCGTCTTGTTGTGGCGGTACTTGGGCGCCCCCAGGAATGTGTGGAGGTTCTGGGCGGTGATCTTCACCACCGTCCGCTTCTCCTGCACTATCTGACGGGCCGCCTTGCGGCACAGGTTGGCGACGTTGCGTTCGAGGTTGCGCACCCCGGCCTCGCGGGTATAATCGCGGATGACCTTCTGGATGGTGCCCTCGGAAAAGATGATCTGCTTGTCGGTCAGGCCGTGGTCGCGAACCTGCTTGGGGATGAGGTAGCGGACGGCGATCTGGACCTTCTCCTCCTCGGTATAGCCGGCGATGGTGATCGTCTCCATGCGGTCCAAAAGCGGCCGGGGGATATTATGCATGACATTGGCCGTCACCACCCACAGCACCCGCGACAGATCGAACGGCACCTCGACATAATGGTCGCTGAACGTGTTGTTCTGTTCGGGGTCGAGGACCTCCAGCAGGGCGGCCGACGGGTCGCCGCGGAAATCCGAGCTCATCTTGTCGATCTCGTCGAGCAGGAAAACGGGGTTCTTCGAGCCGGCGGTGCGCATCCCCTGGATGACCCGGCCCGGCAGCGCCCCCACATACGTGCGCCGGTGGCCGCGGACTTCGGCCTCGTCGCGCACGCCGCCCAGCGACACGCGCACGAATTTGCGCTCCATCGCGCGGGCGATCGAGCGGGCCAACGACGTCTTGCCGACGCCGGGCGGCCCCACAAGGCAGAGGATGGGACCCTTCATCTTCTCGGTCAGCTTGCGGATCGACAGATATTCGAGGATACGCTCCTTAACCTTCTCAAGGCCGTAGTGGTCCTCGTCGAGGATCTTCTCGGCAATAGCGATATCGAGACGGTCGGTGGTCTCCTTCGACCACGGCAGGGCCAGCAGCCAGTCGAGATACGTGCGGATGACGGCGCTCTCGGCCACCATCGGCGGCATCTTCTCCAGCCGCTCGATCTCCTTGGTTATCTTCTCGGCCACCTCTTTGGGCAGCTCCTGCTCCTTCATCCGCTGGCGGTACTCGTCCGCCTCGGCCATCCGGTCGTCCTTGTCGCCCAGCTCCTTCTGGATAGCCTTGAGCTGCTCGCGCAGATAGTACTCCTTCTGGGTCTTCTCCATCTGCTTGCGGACGCGGACATTGATCTTCTTCTCCAGTTCGAGGATCTCCATCTCGCGGCCGAGGATATCGCACAGCCTCTCCAGCCGCGTCTTCACGTCGACGGCGTCCAGCAGCACCTGCTTATCCTCGATTTTAAGCGCGAGGTGGCTGGCGATAAGGTCGGTCAGCCGTCCCGGCTCCTCGACCATCACCACCGACACCAGCGTCTCCGGCGGGATTTTCTTGCTCAGCTTCACCCACTGCTCGAACTGGCTGATCGCGGTGCGGGTAAGAGCCTCCACCTCGGGCGTCTTGGGCTCGGCCTCGTCGTACTCACGGATCTCCGCCATGTAAAACGGCTCAAGCTCGACATAACGGACGATCTCCGCCCGGTGGAGCCCCTCCACCAGCACGCGGATGGTGCCGCCCGGCAGCTTCAGGAGCTGCTTGATCTCGGCGACAGTGCCGACGCTGAAGATGTCCTCCGGCAGCGGCTTGTCGTTCTGGGCGTCGCGTTGACTGGCCAGCATTATCTGCCGGTCGTGGACCATCGCCTCTTCCAGTGCGCCGATCGACTTCTCGCGGCCTACGTCGAGATGGATAATCATATATGGAAAAACGAGAATGCCCCGGAGCGGCAGTAGCGGCATCTTTCTCAGCTGTTTGGACAATTGTTTCGCCTCCTTCCGATTCGCATGGCAGTGTTAGTTTCAACGTCACTATTTATAAATATTCTCAGGACGCAGGGAAAAATCCTCCACATAAAATCTCCGCCGCGAGGGAGCGGTGGAGATTTTTCCAGCTCGCCGTGACTGACGCGCCGCAGGTGCCGTTCCATATCAAAAAGGAGCCGATGTTGTCGGCTCCCCGCTTTAAGACAAAGTCAGACTGGTGAGAAAGGTCCAGATGCAAGGCGCACCGGAAGAGCGCGCCGCGCCGCGTACTGTGGGACGTACGCAAGCAAGCGCTCTGAGGAGCAACACCGCAGATGGGCCTTTATCGGCAGTCTGGGAGCCGATGTTGCCATCGGCTCCGCAGTCCTACATCTTCATCCCCGCGGCGGTCAGGTAATCGTGTTTCGGCGTCAGCACCTCCAGGCGGCAGAGGTCGCCGACCTTCACAAGCGCGCTTTTGAACACCTCGTCGATCGTTTCCGCCGCCACCACCTCTACCCCCATCGTCTTATAAAGCTCCTGCCAGTTTTCCTTCGGGATGATGACCCGCCGCGCCCCCGCCTGCTTGGCGGCCGCGATCTTGGCGCTCACCCCACCGACAGGCTTGACCAGGCCGCGGATGGAAATCTCGCCCGTCATCGCCACCGTGTTATCGATGGGGATGTTGTTAACCGCCGAATAGATGGCCGTGGCCGCGGTCACCCCGGCCGAAGGACCGTCCACCGGCCCGCCGCCGGGGAAATTGACGTGGATGTCGTAATTGTGGTAATCGATGCCGAACCTGCTCCACAGCACGGTAAGTACATTATCCAGCGACCCTTTGGCCATGCTCTTGCGGCGCATCGTCCGTCCGGGCACACCGATCTCCTCTTCGTCCACCACCCCGGTCACCGTCAGCTTGCCGCCGCCCTGCGGGTTGGGCACCACCGACACCTCGATTTCCATCAGCGTGCCGACATTCGCGCCATATACAGCCAGGCCGTTCGCGAACCCCACCTGGGGCTTGGCGCCGATCTTCCGCTCCGGCTGCGGGCTGTACTGGCCGAAATTCACCACCCACTCCACGTCGGCGGCGGTGATATTCTTCTTGCCGTCATTGAGGGCCACCCCGGCCACGATCTGCACGATGTTGACCGCCTCGCGGCCGTTGTTCGCGTAGCGCTTGATAACCTCCACCGCCGCGTCATCGATGCTGAGTTCGACCTTGCGGACGGCGTTGCGGACAATCAGGGCGACCTCGTCGGCCAGCAGCGGCCGGAAAAAAATCTCCACACACCGCGACCTTATCGCGGGCGGAATATCCTGGGGCATGCGGGTGGTAGCGCCGATGAGGCGGAAGTCGGCCGGCAGGCCGTTCTGGAAGATATCGTGGATATGGGACGGTATGTTGGTATCCTCGGTGCTGTAATACGAACTCTCCAGAAATACCTTGCGGTCTTCCAGCACCTTCAGCAGCTTGTTCATCTGGATATGGTGCAGTTCGCCGATCTCGTCGATGAACAGCAGGCCGCCGTGAGCCTTGGTCACCGCGCCGGGTTTGGGCTGGGGGATGCCGGCGATGCCGAGCGGCCCCGCCCCCTGGTAGATGGGGTCGTGCACCGTACCGATCAGCGGGTCGGCGATACCGCGTTCGTCGAAGCGGGCCGTCGTCGCGTCCATCTCGATGAACTTGGCGGTCGCGCCGAAAGGCGACAGCGAATTGCGTTTGGCCTCTTCAAGCACCAGCCTGGCGGCCGCCGTCTTGCCAACGCCGGGCGGCCCGTACATGATCACGTGCTGGGGATTCGGCCCGCACAGCGCCGCACGGAGCGCCTTGAGACCTTCGGCCTGGCCGACGATCTCCCCGAAGCTGGCCGGGCGGGTTTTCTCCGCCAGCGGCTCGGTCAGGGAAATCTCCCGCAGCCGCTGCAATTTCTCCATCTCCTTCTTGGATTCCCGCTCCACGGCCACCCTGTTGCCCTGCTGGGAGCGGAGGAGATTCCAGAAGTACATGCCGATCACGACGGCGAAGAAAAACTGGATCACGGTGATGATATTGACGGCGTAGTCCACACTCCGAACCTCCTTCCCTTCTGTTTCCCGGCCGTTGATAAGCCCCCATCTGCGGCGTTGCACCTGCGGGCGCTTGCTAGCGTACGACCGAGTACGCGTCGCGGCGCGTCCTCTGTGCGCCTTGCATCTGGAGGCTTCTGAACGGCCTTTTGCTTTGTATGTTTTCGTACTCTTAGTATAGGCAGCGGCCGTTTTTTTATCCCGGCAAAAGCGGCCACGGCGAGGAGGTGAAAAAACAAAAAACCGGGGGATTTCTCCCCCGGCTGTGGTTGCGGCTAAGCGGATTCCTCTTTTTTCTTCGCCTTGCGGTCTATCGTCACCAGGATGGGCTCTTCCTTGCTCAGCACCACTTCGCCGGTCACGATGCACTTGGCCACGTCGCCGCGCGACGGCACCTCGTACATCACATTGCGCATGATGCCCTCGATGATCGACCGCAGGCCGCGGGCCCCCGTCTTGCGCTTGAGCGCCTCATGGGCGATCGAGCGCAGGGCCTCCTCCTTGAACTCCAGCTGCACGTTGTCGAGGTCGAGGAACTTCTGGTACTGCTTCACCAGCGCGTTCTTCGGCTCGACCAGGATGCGCACCAGCGCCTCCTCGTCCAGGGCGTCCAGAGTCACTATGACCGGCAGACGGCCGACGAACTCGGGGATAAGCCCGAACTTCAGCAGGTCCTCCGGCAGAATCTGCCGCAGAATCTCGCCCACCTTCTTCTCCTCGCGTGTCTTGATATCGGCGCCGAAGCCGAGCTGCTTCTTGCCGGTGCGCGAGCTGATGATCTTATCCACGCCGTCGAACGCCCCGCCGCAGATGAACAGAATGTTCGTCGTGTCGATCTGGATAAACTCCTGATGGGGATGCTTGCGCCCGCCCTGAGGCGGCACGCTCGCCACCGTGCCTTCGAGGATTTTCAGCAGCGCCTGCTGCACGCCTTCGCCCGACACGTCGCGGGTGATCGACGGATTCTCCGACTTGCGGGCGATCTTGTCGATCTCGTCGATATAGACGATCCCCTTCTCCGCCTTCTCCACATCGTAATCGGCGGCCTGGATGAGCTTGAGGAGGATATTCTCCACATCCTCGCCCACATAACCCGCCTCGGTCAGCGAAGCGGCGTCGGCGATCGCGAACGGCACATTGAGAATCTTGGCCAGTGTCTGGGCCAGCAGCGTTTTGCCGCTGCCAGTCGGGCCGAGCATCACGATATTCGACTTCTGCAGCTCGACATCTTCCAGCTTCGAGCCGAGATTGATCCGCTTGTAGTGGTTGTAAACAGCCACCGCCAGCGTCTTCTTGGCCTCGTCTTGGCCGATGACGTACTGGTCGAGAATATCCTTGATATCCTTTGGCTTTGGGATATCGCGAAGCTCAAGTTCGACGTCCTCGCTCAGTTCTTCTTCTATGATCTCGTTGCACAGCTCGATACACTCGTCGCAGATATACACCCCGGGGCCGGCGACGAGTTTCTTGACCTGTTCCTGCAGCTTGCCGCAGAACGAGCACTTGAGTTGTCCCCTGTCATCACCAAACTTAAGCATCTTTTCACCTCATTACTTGGGAATTTCCTTGCGGCGCTGGGTCATGACGGCGTCGATGATGCCGTATTCCTTGGCCTCCTCGCTTGACATGAAGAAATCCCTTTCCATATCGCGCTGGATCTTCTCCAGCGGCTGCCCGGTGTGGCGCACGAGGATCTCGTTGCCGATCTCCCGCATCCGCAGAATCTCCCGGGCATGAATCTCGATATCGGTGGCCTGGCCGTGAGCGCCGCCATGGGGCTGGTGAATCATGATGCGCGAGAACGGCAGGGCGAAACGCTTGCCCTTGGCTCCGGCCGCCAGCAGCAGCGACCCCATGCTGGCCGCCTGACCGATGCAGATCGTCGACACGTCGGGCTTGACGTGCTGCATCGTGTCATAGATCGCCAGGCCGGCGGTAACCACGCCGCCGGGGCTGTTGATATACAGGTGGATATCCTTGTCAGGATCCTCGGACTCCAGGAAAAGCAGCTGAGCGATGATCACATTGGCCACCGCGTCGTCGATGGGGCCGCCGATAAAGACAATCCTGTCCTTGAGAAGACGGGAGTAGATATCGTAAGCGCGCTCGCCGCGGTTGGACTGCTCTACAACTATGGGAACGAAGTTCATTAATTATACACCTCGGTAACGGTATTTTTCAACCTATAATATTTATCGTCAGATACTTTCATATCTATAATATTATCTTGACAGATTGTTTGCTATACCGCCTCTGCGGCATCCATGACCACCTGGGCGGCTTTTTTGCGGATCACCGTGCGGGTCAGGGCTTCCATGCGGCCCTCGGTAAGGATGATCCTGCGCACATCCTCCACCGGCGCCCGGTAGGCGGCGGCCATAACTTGGATCTCTTTCTCCAGGTCGTCGGGCGTGACCTCGATATTCTCGTTTTTCGCGATTGCCTCCAGCATCAGGTCGGTCTTCACGCTTTCGATAGCCGACTCGCGGTAATTGGCGCGAAGCTTGTCGATAGGCGTTTTTGTCGCCTCCATATACTTCGCCAGGCTCATGCCGCGGTTCTGCAGGTTGACATCCATCTCGCGCAGCATGCTGTCGATCTCATTCTCGATTACCTCTTCGGGGAGATCGACGGTGCAATTATCCACCGCCGCCTTGATGACGTTGGTGCGGAACTCGCGGTCGGCCTTGCTTTCAGCCGCCTTTATTAAATTATTCTCTATATCGGCCTTTAATTCCTCCACACTGTCAAAGTCGCTGACTTCCTTGACGAACTCGGCGTCGACGGCAGGTACCTCGCGGCGTTTGACGTCGTTGACCCTCACCTTGAATTCGGCCGTCTTGCCGGCCAGGTCAGGCGCCATATACTCCGCCGGGAATTCCACCTTCACATCGCGCTCTTCGCCAGCCTTGGCACCCAGGAGCTGATCCTCGAACCCGGGGATGAAGCTGCCGGAGCCGATCTCCAGCGGGTAGCCCTTGCCTTCGCCGCCCTTGAACGGCGCACCGTCGATGAAGCCCTCGAAATCGATGATCGCGAAATCGCCCTCAGCCAGGGCGGCATCCTCGACCACCACCATCTTCGCGTGGCGGTTGCGGAGGTTCTCGATCTGCTTGTTCACTTCTTCCTCGTCGACCTTCGCCGGCGGCTTAGCTGCTTTGATTCCCTTGTACTCGCCGAGCTCGATAACCGGTTTGACGACGAACTTCACCTTGAAAACCAGCGGCTTATCTTCCTCGAACGTGACCACCTCGATTTCCGGGCGGGTCACAGGCTCGATGTCTTGTTCCTCCAGAGCCTTGATGTATGCGGGCGACGCCAGCAGTTCGAAGGCCTCGTCCATGAGCGCCGCCTTGCCGATGCGCATCTCCAGAACCTTACGGGGAACCTTGCCTTTGCGGAAGCCGGGGATATTCACCTTAGCGGCCAATTTATGGTATGCCTTATCAACCGCCTTCGCCACCTCGGGCTGCGGTACCTCTAACTCCAGGACCATTCTGTGGGCGTCGATCTTTTCTGCCGATACTTTCATAGATTCTGTTGCCTCCTTATTTAATTATGATTCAGGCTTAGTATTACCAACGGAGCGAAAATCCCCGCCAAATATGCCATGAATTATATGATAACATAATTATTAACTAAAAATCAAGTTAATGAAAGTTGTTGACAAACGCCCTTCCGCAAGGCTGCACGCCCTCTCCGCCCCACGGACAATACGCGTTCGTACCGCAGAATAAAAATCAATAACCGAAAACCCCCGGATGTAAAATCCGGGGGTTTTTCTCGTGGAGCGGAAAACGAGATTCGAACTCGCGACCCTCGCCTTGGCAAGGCGATGCTCTACCACTGAGCTACTTCCGCATGTTCGGGAACAAGGGTTATTATAGCGGATTTTTTCCCGACTGTCAACATAACCGTCCCGAGAAAATTATCCCTTTTAGCCGCCCGCCTCTCCCCCCCCACCGCCCAAGGCACACCGGGAAAACCGGTAGCATATTATGTACCAAACGCGCAAAAGGGGGAATTCTGTTGTACTACCGGCTACAGGAATACTGCCGGCTGGTCGCCGGCGCCCGCCGCGGCGCCGTCTACAACCTGCAGACAGGCAAAGTCCTGTCCATCAACCAGGGAGCCCTCCAGCTACTCCACGCCTGCCAGCAAAGCCCCCTGGAGGACGTCCTGGACATACACGCCCCCGAAGACAAAGCCTTCGTCGACTTCCTCCACCGCCTCGCCGAAATGGGGCTGGGGTCCTTCTACCTCGACAAGCCGTCCGCCGCCAGGACCGAGCCCCCCGCCGAATCGCCCAAGCTCAACTTCCTGTGGCTCGAGCTCACCTCCAACTGCAACAACAGATGCCTCCACTGCTACGCCACCAGTGGCCCCTGCGCCGACAGCGACGCCGTGCCCCACGACCGGTGGCTTTCGCTCATCGGCGAGGCCCGCGCCGCCGGCGCCGACGCCATCCAGCTCATCGGCGGCGAGCCGCTCCTCTACCCCCGCTGGCGGGAACTGGTCATAAAGGCCCGCGCCGAAAACTTCGACTTCGTCGAAATCTTCACAAACGCCACCCTCATCGACGACGACTGCGTGGCGTTCTGCAAACAGCACGGCGTCAACATCGCCACAACAATCTACGCCGACAACGCCGCCGTCCACGACCGCGTCACCCTGAATCCCGGCAGTTTCGCGAAAACGATGGCCGCCGTCGAAAAAATCCTCGCCGCCAAAGTGCCGCTGCGCATCGCCTCCATAATCATGAAAGCCAACGAGACCGAAGCCAAGAACATCATGGACCTGTGCGTCAAACTCGGCGTCGAGGTCACGCCTCCCGACGTCGTCCGCCCCACCGGCCGCGGCGACGACAAGGACCTCCTCCCGGCAGCCTATACAAAACCGCCCATCCGGCCGCCTTTCTACACCGACCCCGACAGCTTCGCCAAAGCGCAGCGCTGTCATACCTGCCTCGCCGGCAAAATCGCCGTAACCGCCGGCGGCGACGTCATCCCCTGCATCTTCGCCCGCGACCAAATATGCGGGAATATACTCGCCTCGCCCCTCGCCGACGTACTTAACGGGCAGCGCCTCCAGCAATGCTGGCATACCACCAAGGACAAAGTCGAAAAATGCAAAGACTGCGAATACCGCTACGCCTGCACCGATTGCCGGCCGCTGGCCCAGGGATCCGATTCCGCCAAGCGCTGGCTTGCCTGCTCGGTTGATTGCCCGTATAATCCCTACACTGGTAAATGGGAGGAATGAACCTATATGGCTGATGAAAAACTCAATCGTCCCAAATGGGAAACTCCGGAGATGAGCGATTGGGATGACGACTGGAGCGATTATGACGACCGGCAGCAGCTGATCGGCTGCCCGCCCACCGGCACGCCCTGCTTCCCCAACTGCCGGCCGCGCTGCAACCCGGTCTGCGCGCCCCCCGGCCCGCCGACCTGCAACCCGCGGCCCTGCTATCCGCGCTTCTGTTTTCCGCGGCCCTGTTATCCGCGCTTCTGCTTCCCCCGGTCCTGCTATCCGCGTCAGTGTTATCCGCGCCAGTGCTATCCGTCTTGCAACCCGCGCTTCTGCTATCCCGGCAGCGCCGGCTACACCGGCGGCAACCAGGGAAGCTGTTCCCCGATCTGCTCCCCCCCTTGCGGGCCGATGTGCTTCCCCCCGGGCTAAAAACGCCATAGCCCCCCTTATAAAGAAAGCCGCGCAAAGTCGTGCGGCTTTCTTCTTGCCGCGGCGGGCAAATGCTTTACCCTCTTTACAAAATATGTTATCTTGAAAACGGGCAAAGCCGTATTGAAGGAGCGTCCCCCAAATGAAAATCATCAAAAACAATAAAATCGACCTGCGAACCCTGGGAAAGTGCCTCGCCAGGCCAGAGCTCTTCACGAAAGGAACGGCCAGGTTCTGGGACGACGACCACATATCGGGGCAAATGCTGAAGCTTCACCTCGACCCGGATATCGAAGCCGCCAGCAAAACCGCCGCCACCATCGCCGCCGAAACCGCCTTCATAATCGCCTCCACCGCGATGGACGGCGGCAAAACGGTGCTCGACCTCGGCTGCGGCCCCGGCCTTTATGTCAAAGAATTCGCCAGGACAGGCGCGCTGGTAACCGGCGTCGACCTGTCCGCGCGGTCGATCAGCCACGCCGCCGAAACCGTTGGTCGGGAACATCCGAATGCGGCATTCGTAAACATGAATTACCTCGACCTCGCATACCGGGAAAGCTTTGACATCGCCACCCTCATCTTCTACGACTTCGGCGCCCTCGACCCCGGCGAGCAGAGCAGGCTGCTCGCCCGCGTCCACGCGGCCCTTAAAGACAACGGCGTATTCGTTTTCGACGTGCTTTCCCATAACTGGAAGAATCCTCTGGCGGATGCCATCACCATACATGAAGAAGGCTTCTGGCGCCCCCATCCCCATATCGAAATTCTCGCCACCTTTTCCTACGAAGACCCCAGGACGGAAGGGCGGCAATACACCATCATCGCCGAGGACGGCGAAACCGAAGTCATCCGCATCTATATCCGTCTGTTCAGTTTGGCGGAAATAACAAAACTGCTCACCTTCCATAATTTCAAGGTCGAAAAAATTTATAAAAACCTCAGGGGCGACCTCCTTGACGATGATGCGGAAACATTCGCGATCATTGCCAGAAAGGCATAGATAACACCGGCGGTTTTGGCGGAATCTTCCCTCTCATGGTAAAATAAGTATATATAATAGGGGGTGATGGGGCATGGGCCTGTTCCTGTTATGGTCGGCCAGGGTTCTCGGCGCGCTCGCCGTCGCCTTCTTCCTGTCCTTCTTCGCCGGCGAAGGCATCCCCGCCCTGATGCGCGGCACACCTCCCGACAGAGAACTGCTTATCTTCCTGCCCCTGCTGCTCATCGCCGTCGCCGGCTACTTCACCGCCTGGCGCGCCGAGGCCGCCGGCGGCCGGCTGCTCGTCGCCGGCGGCGCCGCCATGACAATTTACCACCTCGCCCACGGCGATCCGGAGATAGCCCTCGTATATGGCCTGCCGTTCATAATAACCGGCGCCCTCTATATTTTTCATCAAAAACTTAGCGGCCGTTGATACAGAAAAAAGCAACCCCGACCGAATCTCGGCCGGGGTCTTTGTCATCCCAAACGGTTTACCCTGAATTGCCGGGGCTGAGTTAAAAAGCTCCAGATGCAAGGCGCACCGGAGAACACGACGCAGGCGTACTCGGTCGTACGCCGAGGAAGTGTTCGAGGAGCAAGTGCGGAGTTCTTGGTGCTTTAGCACCATAGAACGACGGCCTGCCCCTTGCGGGTACGCCGCAGATGGACTTTTTAGCCAGCCCCCTGTTACTTCACCCGGCGTATCGACTGGGGTTTCCGCTTGGCAAACGCCAATATCCCCCCCCAGCGCGATCGACAGGAACGCCGCCATCAGCACCCGGAACTCGGGCGGCAGCAGGAAGGTCACGGTGTGGGCCGGGATCCAGAACAGCGGCAGCGTCCTGATGACCACGAAGCTCACGAACCCGTGCCAGTCGATGCGGCTCATCACCGTTTTAAGCTCGACCCGCGCCAGGTTGGCCAGTTTGCCGTCCGCCAGGTCGATGTACGTGTCGGTTATGCGGTGCAGGGCCATAAAGGTCGGTGCGAAGGCCAGATTCATCACCGTGCTTATCAGAAAGGCGGTCACGAATGTGGCGGTGACGCTGTAGCCGCCCGGCAGCATCCCTTTGCCGATCGCCGCGACCACCCCGGTGCTGAACACCTGGAACATCAGCGTTATGGCCATCCCCAGGACGCCCCACACCACGGCCCGCATCCAGAGACCGGCCGGCCGCCGCCACTGCCCGACCGATATCCTCAAAGCCAGCAGTTCGCCCATCGTGGCCAGCACGACGAACTTGGCGAACCCCATCATATAGGGGTATGCGGTACTGAGGGCTACGAACGACTGGCGGGTGTCGGGCAGCACCAGAACAAGGGCGATGACGCCCAACCCCGCCAGCCACAGGAAATCCCCAGACCTCATTTACCGAGGCCCTTCCGCACCGCCGCCAGATTAAGCTCGTACAGCTCGGGCTTCTTTTTGCCGACGACGGCGCTCACAGCCTTCTCGACACTGGCCAGATCGACCATCGTCAGCTTGGGCAGCAGCGCCCCCAGGCAGACCATGTTGGCCAGACTGACGTTGCCCAGCTCGTTGGCCATATCTCCGGCGGGGACGGCGATGATCTCGATATCGTCGCGCTTTCCGGCCGTGGAAACGATCGAGCTGTTCGCCACCAGCACCCCGCCCGGCTTGACGCGCGGCAGGAACTTGTCGTACGACGGCTGGTTCAAAACGATGGCGAAATCGGCGTACTCGATGACCGGGGAATGGATCTCCTCATCCGAGATCACCACCGAGCAGTTGGCGGTGCCGCCGCGCATCTCCGGGCCGTAGGAAGGGATCCAGCACACCTCGCGCCCGTCGAGCATGCCGGCGTACGTGAGGATCTTGCCGATGAACATGACGCCCTGGCCGCCGAAGCCGGCCAGAAGGATTTTATCCATCACAGCGCCTTCACCTCCTCGGTCATCTTAAGCTCGCCCATCTCGTAGACAGGCAGCATATTCTCCTGCAGCCACTTGAGGCTGTCGGCCGGCGACAGGCCCCAGTTGGTCGGGCAGGTCGACAGGATGCTGACAAGCGCGTAGCCCAGCCCGGCCTGCTGCACCTGGAAGGCCTTCTTCAGGCATTTCTTGGCCTGGATGATATTCTTCGGCGTATCGACCGAGCAGGCGGCCACATACACCGCGCCGCTTAAGGTCGCCACCGTCTTGGGCATATCGATGGGCGCGCCCACCAGAGCGCAGTCGCGGCCGTAAGGACTGGTCGTCGTGATCTGGCCGCCGATCGTCGTCGGCGCCATCTGGCCGCCGGTCATGCCGAACACCGCGTTGTTGACCATGATCGAGGTGATCTTCTCGCCGCGGGCCGCCACATGGATGGAATGGGCGGTACCGATCGCCGCGATGTCGCCGTCGCCCTGGTAGGTGAAGACGATCTTATCAGGCAGGGCCCGTTTGATGCCCGTCGCCACAGCCTGGGCGCGGCCGTGGGCGGCGCCCACGAAATCGCAGGCGAAGAAATCGAGGGAAAAGCCGGCGCAGCCCACCGGCGCCACGCCGATAGTATCGCCGATGATGTCGAGCTCCTCCAGCACTTCGCCGATCAGGCGGTGGATGACGCCGTGGGTACAGCCGGGGCAGTAATGGAAAGGCAGCTCGGTAAGGCCTTTGGGGCGGCCGAATACTCTTTGCATGCTGTTACACCTCCACCGCCAGGTCGAAGACCTGGCCGAGCTTGCGCAAAATCTCGTTCTCGCTGGGCAGCATGCCGCCCAGACGGTTATGGAAATACACCGGCGTACGGCACTCGACCGCCAGCTTCACATCCTCGACCATCTGGCCGAAGTTGAGCTCCACCGTCAGGATGCCCTTGACGCCGTCCAGGTTGGCGAACGCCTCCTCCGGGAACGGCCAGAGGGTGATAGGGCGGATGAGGCCCACTTTGATGCCCTGCCTGCGGGCCTTCAGTACCGCGCTCTTGGCGATGCGGCCGCACGTGCCGTAGCCGACGATCAGATACTCGGCATCCTCGGCGTGAAAAGCCTCCCACCGCTGCAGGCTGTCCTTCATCTCGGCGAACTTGGCCTCCCAGTGGAGGTTGTTGACCTCGCCGATCTCGTTCGTGAGGGAATAGCTGGCCACCTTGCGCTTGGCCCGGCCCTTGCAGCCGCCCACCACCCAGTCCTTGGCCGGCAGATCGGCCTTGGGCCGTTTTTTCAGTTCCACGGGCTCCATCATCTGGCCGAGGAAGCCGTCGGACAGGATGACCACCGGCGTCCGGTACTTATCGGCGAGATCGAAAGCCTCCATGGTGAAATCGTACAGCTCCTGGCCCTTCGACGGCGCCAGCACGATCTGGCGGTAGCCGCCGTGGCCGCCGCCCTTGGTGCACTGAAAATAATCGGCCTGGGACGGTCCCAGCCCGCCGAGGCCGGGGCCGGTGCGGTTGACGTTCACCACGACAACCGGCAGCTCGGCCGCCGCCAGGTACGACATGCCTTCCTGCTTGAGGCTGAACCCCGGGCTGGAAGAGGCTGTCATAACCCTCGCGCCGGTCGTCGCGGCGCCATAACACATATTGATCGATGCGACTTCATCCTCGCCCTGCAGGACGGTACCGCCCGCCTTGGGAAGATGCTTCGACAGATATTCGACAATCTCGGTGGAAGGGGTTATCGGGTAGCCGAAGAACAGCTTGCAGCCGGCGCGGATGGCCGCTTCGCCGATGGCCTCGTTCCCCTTCATAAGTTCCTTGGACACGAGCTTCATCTCCTTTCCCGCTGCTTACTTGTCCTTGTAAATCTCCAGGGCCAGATCGGGGCACACCGTGCCGCACAGCCCGCAGCCGATACACTTGTCGGGATCGGCCGCCACCACAACGTAATAGCCCTTGGAATTGGGCTTGTCGCCGATGGCCAGCACCTTGCGGGGGCATACACCGATGCACAGGCCGCAGCTCTTACAGTACTCGCTCAGCACAACGACTTTAGCCATTTGCTCACCGCCTTTCCGCCCCGCCCGCCGCCAGGCAGGCCAGAGCGATTGAATATAATTTGCCTTCCGCCGTTTCCGAACGGGAAGTCAGCACGATGGGGCTCTTCGCGCCGAGCACGATCCCGGCCATCTTCGCCTTGCCATAATATAGAGTGGCCTTGCCCAGCGCGTTCCCTGTCTCGATATTCGGCATCAGGAAAAGATCGACCTGCCCCGATATCCGGCTGCTCAGACCCTTATGCCTGGCCGCCTCCGGGCTGAGCGCCACATCGAGGGCGATCGGCCCCTCCACGATCCCCGGCGGCAGTTCGCCGGCGGCCGCCATATCGACGAGCGCCTTGGCGTCCATCGTCGCCGGCATCTTGGGGCTGACCTGCTCGTTGGCCGTAAGCACCGCTACGTTCGGCCGCTCGATCCCGAGCGAACGCAGCGCCAGCATGGCGCTCACGAGGATATCCTTCTTCTCCGCCAGCGTCGGGGCGATATTCATCCCGCCGTCGGAGTGGAAAACCAGCTTCGGTTCGCCCGGCACCTCGAACACCGCCAGGTGGCTCAGCAGCCTCCCGGTGCGCAGGCCCACCTCGGGATGGAGTACCGCCTTGAGGAAATCGCTGGTGTTGATGAGCCCCTTCATGACCACCTGGGCCTCGCCCTTGCTGACAAGCGACACCGCCGTCAGCGCCGCCTTGGTCATATCCTTCTCGTCCACCACCGGCGTATCGGCCGGCAGGCCCACCTCGGCCAGCAGCGGGCGGATCGCCGCCCCGTCGCCGACCAGCAGCGGGTTGGCCAGGCCGTTATCCTGGGCCAGCTTTACGGCCTGCAGCACATCCTTGTCCTGAGCCGCGGCCACGCTGATCGTCATCTGTCCCGGCCGTTTGGCCCAGGCCAGGACCTCCTGAAAATTCCTCAGCACTAAAACTTACCTCCATACTGGGTCGACTGTGTAAGAAGTCCATCTACTGCGTTGCTCCTCAGAGCGCTTGCTTGCGTACGTTTCGAGTACGCGGCGCGGCGCGCTCTTCCGGTGCGCCTTGTATCTGGAGCTTCTTACGCAGTCGATCGCAGAGCGATTATTACTTATATACTTTGGCTTGTTCTTCTCCCCTAAGTACCCGCAGCGCCCCCAGCATCAGCGACTCCATCTCCTCCTCGCCGGGAGACACCACCACCGGGGCGATATGCTTCACCCTGGCGGTCACGGCGTCGGTGATCCGCTTGGAATACGCGATGCCGCCGGTCAGCACGATATAGTCCACCTCGCCGGCCAGCACCGTCGCCAGCGCACCGATCTCCTTCGCCACCTGGTAAGCCATCGCGTCCAGAACCAACTCGGCCTGGGCGTTGCCCTCGGCGGCCAGCTTCTCCGCCTCGCGCACATCGCGCGTGCCGAGGTAGGCGAACATGCCGCCGGAGCCCAGCATCCGCCCCGACAGCTCCTTGGCGGTATACTTGCCTGAGTAGCACAGCTTCATCAGCAGCGTCGACGGCAGCCCGGCGCAGCGGTCGGGGGAAAAAGCCCCCTCGTCCTTGCCGTTGCTTACGTCGATCATCCGACCCTTGCGATGGGCGGCGACGGAAATCCCCGAACCGAGATGAGCCAACACAATATTTAGCTCCTCATAGCGCCGGCCCTTCTCGGCGGACACCTTGCGGGCCACCGCCTTATGGTTGAGGGCATGGACGAGGCTGACGCGCGGCAGCTCGGGCAGGCCGGAGATGCGGGCCACATCCTCCATCTCGTCCACCGACACCGGATCGACGATGAATGCCGGGATACCCAGTTTTTTCGCAAGGTCGAGCGCCAGCGCGGCGCCGAGGTTGGAGGCGTGCTCGCCCTGGGGCCGGTGCTCAAGGTCGTCGACCATCTGCTCGTTGACTTCGTATGTACCGCTTGTCATCGGCTTCATGAGCCCGCCGCGGCCGACCACGGCGCTGAGGCTCTCCAGAGCGATGCCCGCTTCCGTCAGCGTCTTCAGGATGAGGTCCAGCCGATACTGCTCCTGGTCGAAAATGCGGGCGAAACCCTTCAGCTCTTCGCCGTGATGCTCGACCGTCTTCTTGAACAGCGGTTTTTCGCCGTCGAACACGGCCAGCTTGGTCGAAGTGTTCCCGGGGTTGATGGCGAGAATCCTTTCCACAGCAAACCTCCCCTAAGTTGTTCCGACAGGCGGAACGTTGTTCCATAAATACGCAAGTAGATAAATGGGGCCCAGCCCCACTTATCTACTTTTTTCTACTTTGATTCTACCTTATATTTTCCGCGCCTGCAACAATATTATCCCGGTAGCCGATAAAGTCCCCTCCGCGCCGCAAAACTCAGCCGGCGTTCGTCCGGTTCGCCCCGCCGGCCACGTTGGCCGGACGCGGGTCGATGAGGTAGACGGCCAGGAAGGTGACGATCGCCACCGGCCAGGCGAGGTAGATGGGGTGGGACACGATGCGGATGGCCGGCACGAACTGCCACAGGGCCAGGAAGATTATCCCGGTCAGCAGCGTCCAGAAGGCCGAGCCTTTCTTGCACAGGCCGGGGGTGAACAGCAGGCCGAGCAGCACGACGGTGTACGAAGTCGTGAGCGTCAGGCCGATGAGCAGCGTCTTGATGATCCCCACCGCGTATGTGGCCATCCAGTAGGTCAGGGCACTGATGGCGAGCACGGTCAGCCGCGAGATCAGCATCTGCTGTTTCTCCGGCACGTCGGGGTTGATGAACCGCTTGTAAATGTCGTTGACCACCAGCGTCGAACTGCCCAGCAGCAGGCCGACGGCGGTGGAAACATCGGCCGCCCACAGGCCGGAGAGCGCCAGGCCGGCCACCCAGGGGTTGAGCTCCAGCAGCGTCTGGGGAAGGGCCATTGCCGGGGTTATGCCGGGGAACTTCGCGGCGGCCACGATGCCGAAGATGGCGCAGATGAAGCCGGCCGGGAGGATGATCAGGCCGCCGAGGATGAAGCCCAGCTTGGCGCGTTTGCCGTCCTTGGCGGCGAAAGCGATCTGGGCGACCGCTTGGATGGACTGGGCCTGGGTGAGCATGACCACGAACCAGGCGATGATGATCGCCATCGGCAGCCCGGCGAACAGGTCGAAGCCCGGATGGCTGGCCGGCAGCGAGGCGACAACCTTGCCGATCCCGCCGGCATTGCTCACCACCATGGCCGCGCCGGCGACGATTCCCAGATAGATTACGATGACGTTGATGATGTTGCTGAGGCCGGCGGCCCAGTAACCGCCCACCAGCGTGATGCCGATGAACACGACCGCGCTGACCATCATGCCGCTTTGGAAGGTGAAGATACCGGGCATGAGCGCCGCCAGGATTGCCCCGCCGGCCACATACTGCAGCGAAGTGATGACCATCTGGATGACGATCTGGCCGAAAACGCCGATGACCCGGCCGGAAGTATCGAAATGGCGTTCGAGGATCTCAGGCACCGATGTCGTTTCGAACTGGCGGAATTTCTCCGCCACCAGGAAGCCCGCCGCGATGGCCCCCGCCGCCCAGGCGGCGTTGTACCAGCCGGCGGCCAGACCCTGCTTGTAGGCCCCTTCGGCCACGCCGATTGTCGACGCGCCGCCGACCGCCAGGCCGGCGATCATCGTCGCCACGATCGCCGGTCCGAAGCCGCGGCCGGCGAGCAGATAACCGAGATAGCCGCCGCCCTTGCTAAGCTTGGTGGCATACCAGGACACCGCGTAAAGGACTAAAATATAAACAATGACAATACCGAGGGCGATGTTCACCTGCACAAACCTCCCTTTTTATTGCGGCCGTCCGTCGGCGGCGGCTTGCCCGCAGCCCGGCGGCCCCTGTCTAGTCACCCCGCTGGCGAAAAAGTTGTCCCTCCTCCTTATGCTCCTATTCCAGTTGCGGAAAAGTGAGCGTACCGTGCGGCATTATATGGACCAAGCCGCCTGCCGCGGGCAGGGCCGCCGCCAGCGCGTCGGCCACCGACATCGCCGGCTTCATCCCCACCCTCGCCGCCGTGGCGGCGTCCAGGCCGCTCACCAGATAAACGGTCTTGCTCTCCAGTATCTGCTTCGTCCGCAAAGCCACGAAGCCGGGCATGGTGAAATTCTCGTGCAGCGCCGCGCTCATCGCCGCGTATGTCGCGTGCCGGAACCAGCTGAGGAACGCCTCCGGGCCGGGGCCGTCGAAGCACTCGCTCACCAGGATGATGGCGCCGCCTTCACGCGCGGCGTAGTCGGCGTTATCGAGCGCCTTGATTGACTGATAGAGCTGGATATCCTTCGGGTACCCGCCGCAGCTGGCGACGACGACATCCGCCTTTTCGCGGATGGGGACGGCGAACGCCTCCTCCACCACCTGCGTTCCCGCGGCGTGGGCCTCGCGCCAGTGGCCGGCGACGATGCCGATGAAATCCTTGTTCTCGTTCACCACCACGTTCAGCAGGAAATCCGGCTCAGCCAGGGCGCAGATCTCGTCCATATCCTCGGCAACCGGGTTGCCGGCCATGACGCCGGCGCCGATCGCTCCCGGCCCCGCCTTGAGGGCCAGGCCGTGGTTCTCCTGGATGGTCGCGTACCCGGCCACGCCCGGGGCGACGCTCTTGCGGCCGCCGCCGAAACCGGCCAGCAGGTGGTAGGATATGCCGCCGGTCAGGATGAGCTTCGGCGCCTCATACACCATGCGGTTGAGGAGTATCGACGTTCCCCGGCTGCTCCTGCCGAGGTCGACGAGGTTGGCCGCCTGGCAGTCGTGGTCGTAAACCTTCACCCGCCGCAGCACCTCGTCGCCCACGATCAGGCGATGCTCCTCAGCGGACTGGCTGCGGTGGTCGCCGGTGGCGAACACCACCGCCACGTCGGCGTCGGGGATACCCACGGCGTTCAGCTCATCGAGGAGGATGGGCACCAGCACGTCGCTCCTGACCCACAGGCGGGTGACGTCACTGACAACGATCACCACCTTGTCGCCGCGCCCGAACACCTGGCGGAAGGGCGGCGACCCTACCGGCGCGGCCAGCGCGGCCAGCACCCCGGCCTTCATGTCGGCCACCGGGCGGGTCGGGTTGGAGCCGATGACGTTCACGCGGCAAGAATCGGGTATATCGAATGTTTCGTCGCGTTTGCCGTAATGGACACTATATCGCATGCTATCCGTTCCTTTCCGTTGCTTTCTCCCCCGCGTACGCCCGCGCCAGCAGCTCGGCCGTGTGCAGCACCTCGCCGTCCACGCCCCGCTGGTTCATGCCGTCGCGGATATGCATCATGCACATCGGGCAGCCCGTCACCACCATTTCGGCGCCGCTCGCCGCGATGTCGTCCACCTTGTGGTCGTTGATTTTGCGCGACAGGTCGTAATGGGCGAGGCTGAAGCTGCCGGCCGCCCCGCAGCAGCGCGCGGGCGCCTTCAGCTCCTTGAAGGTCAGCCCCGGCACGCCGGCGATCAGCTGGCGCGGCTGCCGCCTCACCCCCTGCGAGCGGGCCAGGTGGCACGAATCGTGGTAAGTCGCCGTCGCCGCCAGCCCCCGCATCTCCGTCGTCAGGCCGGCCTCGGCCAGAAACTCGGCAAAATCCTTCGTCTTCGCCGCCAGAGCGGCCACCTTCTCCGCGTACCCCGGCTCGTCGGCCAGCAGCGCCGCGTACTCCTTACGGAGCGCCGCCCCGCACGACCCGCACGCCGTGATCACCGCGTCCACCTCCAGGCCGTCCAGCGTATCCACCGTCGCCCGCGCCAGCTCCACCGCCGTCGGCACGTCGCCGTTCACGTACACCGGCGTGCCGCAGCAGTGCTGGTCGGCGGGGATGACCACCGCGATGCCGTTGCGTTTTAAGACCTCGACCACCGCCTCGCCGATCTGCGGATAAACATAGTTGATCATACAGCCGGTAAAAAACGCCACCGTCTTGCGCGGGTTATCCACCGCCACCACCGCGGGCACGCGGCTCCTGAACGGCCGCGCGTCCACCGGCGAAACCAGCCGGCGCTCGTCCAGCCCCATCGGCAGCCTCGGCAGCATACCCTTGCCTCCCGGCGCCGGTCGCAGCAGCAGCCCCTGGAACACCGACCCCATGCTCATCCCCAGGTCGAACAGGCGGCGGTTCCTCAGCCCCAGGCGGAAAATCAGCCTCTTCAAAAGCGGCAGGCCCTTATCCTCGGCCAGCTTGCGGCGGGCCGCCAGCATCAGCTGGTCGAGCTTCACCCCGCTCGGGCAGCTCTCCTGGCACGCCTTGCACATCAGACACCACGACATCCGCTCCTCGAAACCCGCGCCGGCGGCGTCCACGTCGCCGCGGATGACCGCCCTGATAAGATTTATCTTGCCGCGGGCCACCGTCGACTCAGCCCCCAGTTCCTTGAAAATCGGGCAGACCGACTGACAGGCCCCGCACTTTATGCACCTTATTACTTCCTTTTCCAGCTCGCTCCACTGCATAGCCCCCACCCCCTAAACCAGCTCGGGGTTGAGGATATTATTCGGGTCGAGCGCCTTCTTGATGGCCCGCATCGCCATCATGCCACCCTCGCCCATCTCCAGCGGCAGATACTTTTTCTTCACCAGGCCGATGCCGTGCTCGCCGGTCAGCGTCCCGTCCATCGCCAGCGTCGCGGCGAAAATCTCCTCCGCCGCCTTCTCCACCCGCGCCATCTCGTCCTTGTCCCGCTCGTCGGTCAGGATGGTCGCGTGCAGGTTGCCGTCGCCGGCGTGGCCGAGCACCGCGATGATGATATTATACTTGTCCGCGATCGCGCGGATGATCCGCACCATCTCGGGGATTCTGTCGCGAGGCACCGTGCAGTCCTCGCCGATGATCGTCGGCCGCACCCGGGAAACGGCCGCAAACGCCGACCGGCGGGCCACCCACAGCTCGTCGGCCTCCTTGGCGTCCTTGGCCACCTTGACCGTTGCCCCCTGCTCGCGGCAGATACCCTCGATGATGCCGACCTGCTTGTCCAGCACTTCCTTGTCGCCGTCCACCTCGATGAGCAGCACCGCTTCGGCTTCGACCGGCAGGCCGATATTCACCGCCGCCTCGATATTGCGGATATAGATATTGTCCAAAAGCTCCAGCGTCGTCGGGATGACCCCGGCCATGAACACCCGGGCCACCGTCTCCGCCGCCTTCTCCATATCGCTGAAGATCGCCAGCATCGTCTTCTTCGCCTCAGGCAGCGGCAGCAGCTTCACGACCGCCTTCGTCACCACCCCCAGCGTCCCCTCGGAGCCGGTGATCAGGCGGGTGAGGTCGTAGCCGGCCACGCACTTCATCGTCCGCGCGCCTGTCTTGATTATCTCGCCGGTCGGCAGCACCACCTCGAGACCGAGGACATAGTCCCGCGTCACGCCGTACTTGGCGCCGCGCGGCCCGCCCGCGCACTCCGCCACGTTGCCGCCCATCGTCGAAAACGCCTTACTCGCCGGATCGGGAGGATAAAAAAGGCCGAGCTTCTCCACCTCGGTCTGGAACTCGGCGGTTATCACCCCCGCCTCCACCTCGGCGACCATATTCTTGCGGTCGATGGCCACGATCTTATTCAGCCGCGTCAGCACCATCACCAGCGCCCCGGCGCAGGGGATGCTGCCGCCGCTCACGTTCGACCCCGCCCCGCGCGGGATGACCGGGAACTTATGCTCGTTCGCCAGCTTCAGCAGCGCGGAAACCTCGGCGGCGCTGCCCGGGTAAACCACCAGGGCCGGCACCCCCTCCTTGCCCGCCGTCACCGCCGACGCGTCGTAAGTGTAACAATACCTGTCCTCATACTTCTCCAACACGTGCTCAGCCCCGACGATGCCTTTCACCGCCGCGACGATCGCCTGCTCCATATCCTAGACCTCCGTTTTCTGTTCCGCCAGATGGAACGGTGGACCGAAATTGTCCATCCCTGACGAGCATATTTCCATCCTAATTCCATGAATAATGTAAATTTCCTCCCCGCCCAGCCACAGCAATTTTTTTCTGCCCCCATAACAAAAACCAGCCCTCCGTGCGAAAGGCTGGTTCCGTTATTTGGCTTATCAACGACCGGGTTTACCCGAGACTGGACGAGATAGCCCCCGTCGTCCTCATAACCTCGGCCGCGATCTCCTCGAACCGCGCCCGCACCCTCGTAGTCGGTCCCGACAGGCTGAGCGCCGCGATGATGCCGGCGTGGCGATCCAGAATAGGCCCGGCGACGCACGTAAGGCCGAGCTCCAGTTCCTCGTCGTCGACGGCGTAGCCCCGCCGCCTGATCGTCTCCAGTTCCGCCAGCAGCTTATCCCACGAGCAGATCGTCTTCTCGGTGAACGCCGGCAGCGGGTTGCCCACGAACCTCTCCAGATAGCTGCGGGGACTGAACGCCATCAGGCACTTGCCCACCGCCGCGCTGTGGCAGGCCGCGCTCGAACCTACCGGCGGCGTCAGGCTGAGCACCTGCTGCCGGCCCTGGATCTTGTCGATGATAATATGTTTGGGATACGTCAGCGCGCTCTTGTCGAGAATCGAGATATGCACCACCTCGTCGAACCGCTCCGACAATTCCTTGGCGAACGGATAGGCGATATTCTTCAGCGGCAGCCGTTCGCGGATCAACATCCCCAGCGAATACAGGCGGATGCCCAGCCAGTACTTGCCGTTGTCGGGGTTCTGCTGCACGAAGCCTTTGGCCTCCAGCGTCGCCAGCGTCCGGTGGGCGGTGCTCTTGTAAATGCCCAGCGCCGAGCCGATCTGCGTCACGCCCATCTCCTTGCCCTCCTGCTGGAGCAGCAGCAGGACATCAAGCGCCCGGTCGATGGAATTGATAAGTTCGTTGTCGCCGGCCATGTCGTCCCTCCCTGGTTTGGCCTCCGCCGATAGACCGGGCCTTTTTCCTAAAGAGTAGCACACCTGTCAGCGTAGTGCAAGGCACAGAGCCGCCACATCATCGCGCCGCCGCCTGTCCCGGCAGAGCGCTCGCAGCTCGGCTACATCCGACGCGAAATCGGTCAGCGCCGGCGCCGGCGGCAACAGGTCGAACAGACCGTCGGTGCCGAAGCAAAGATTGGTCCCCGCCGTCAGCAGCATCCTGTGCTCATTGAACTCCCCGACCGCGCTTACCCCCAGCAGCGAGCCGGGAGCCTTCACCATCCTGGTCTCCCCGCCCGCAGCCACCAGGAAACTGTTGATGCCGGCCGCGACATAGCTGAGCTCCCGCGACCGGCAGTCGAGACGGAAATAGATGGCCGCCGCGAACATGTCGTCGGTAAAGTATGGCAGCGACTGGCTGTTCACCCAGTGCATCATTTCCACCGGCTGCAGCCGGCTCTCCATCGCCTGCCGGAACATTACCTTGAGAGCGGATGTCTGCAGCGCCGCCGCCAGACTATGGCCCATCACGTCGAGGACGACGCCGCTGATTTCCTTACCGTCCCACCGATAATCGAACAAATCGCCGCTCACTGAGTTATAGGGGCAAAAGATCGTCCGCACCGTCAGCCTCTCTGTCTCCAGATCGGCCGGCAGGAATCCCTGCTGAATCTTTCCGGCCAGCGCAATATCGCGACGGAGGGCCTCCTCGGCCCGCATACTCTCCGTCCGGTCCTGCACCATCTGGATGCCGGCCACCAACTCCCCGTTGCTGTCATAAATCGGCGCCGCATCGGCGATAAGATACCGCGCCAGGCCCTGGCCGGTCGTCACCCATATCTCGGCGTGCCTGCCCCCCGGCACCAGCTCGGAGTCTTCATAAACGGAATAATAAGGCGCCGCCGTCATATCGCCCGCCACCACCCTGTCTACAAGCGCCGGGCGGGCCGAATGGTGCCAGGCCCTACGGTGGCCGTCTGTGCCGACAATATCTGTCGCCCGGGCGCCGGTGAGTTTCTCGCACGCCTTATTCCACACGATCACCTTGTGATTCTTGTCGATGACATAAGTAGGGATAGCCGAGTTTTGGATGAGACTTTCCGAAAAGTGTTTCTGTTCCAGGAGGGCCCGCAAAACCGCCGTCCGCTCGCTGATATCGCGGACCACGCTGAGCAGCAGCCGTTCGCCGCCCACTTCCGCACCCCGGGAATTGACCTCGACCGGGAAAACACTGCCGTCCTTGCGGCGGTGCATAGTCTGAAACATTATCCCCGCATCGGCCGCCGCGTCCAACTGGCCCCGCACCTCGCCCAGCGTCATCTCGGCCCGCAGTTCCTGCACCTTCATCCCGAGCAGTTCCGTCCGCGAGTAACCGTAAGCCGCCTCTGCGGCCGTATTGGCTTCTACGATCCGGCCGTCATCCTGAACAAACAGCATGATATCCTGGCTATGGTTGAAAAACAGCCGGTATTTTTCCAGCGCGGCCTCCAGTTCCCGCCGTCGTGCCAGCTCCGCTTGCAGACCGCTGTGAAGATTGGCGTTCTCGATGGCCACCGCCGCCAGCTCAGCGAACATGGTCAGCATATACTCCTGCTCGGCGGGATTCACCTCCTGCTGCCGTGCGGTATAATCCACACCGATGACACCGTTGGTCTTGCCCCCGCTCATCAGCGGCGCCGCCACCACCCGATAGGCGTCGTTCCAGTCGGTCCCCGGCAGCCGTCCCGGCCACACGGCATAATCGTCGACCGCCATAAATTTGCCGCTCGCCCAGACCATGCCCGCCAGCCCCTCTCCGGGGGCGAGCCGCAACCCGGTCATATTCCGGTAATAATTGTTCACCCGGCATTCCAGCGCCTTCCCGTCCGCGGTGACGAGGAAAACGAACCCGTGGGGAGCGTCCAGCAGGCGCGTCAATTGAGTCACAATCTTGGTCAGCAGCTCGTCCAGGTCCATCTCGTTCATAATCGCTTTAGCGATCTCATAGAGAGCGGCTAGATATTCGTTCCTCCGCCTGATGCTCGCCTCGTTCTCCCTCCCGGTCGCCGCATACCTCGCCGCCGTCAGCAGGAGCAGCCGGCCCTGGGCTTCGACCAGCGACAGGCTCAATTCCACCGCCAACAACACCCCGTCCTTCCTCCGGTAGAGGGTATCCAGGCGGACAGATCCCGCGGAAAATAGACGAACCACGCGCTCCGCCAGCTCTTGGGAAGTAAGCCGGACCTCAACATCCTCCATGGCCAGGCCCAACAACTCCTCCCTGGAGTAGCCCAGCCTGTGGCAAGCGGCATCGTTGACTGCCAAAAAACCGCCGAACGTCCCCTCCCGCGTCACCTCAGCGATAAACATGGCGTCGTCGCTGCTGTCAAACAGCACCTTATAAAAAGCATCGTTGAAAATAATAACACCCTCCCGATCCCGCTTCCCAAAGAGAAAAGGCCTGTCCGCAAGTGACAAGCCTCCCTTGTCCGGTCACTTCACCATCAGACACAGAGCGGCGGCGTCATCCCGTCGCCCTGTGCGGGCGGCAACCTGCCGCAGCCAGGGACCCATCGCCTCGAAAGACCCGGGGTAATCGTCAGTCGCGGGCAGCAATTCAAACAGACCGTCGCTCAAGAAAACAAACCCGTCACCCGGCCTGAAGCACAGGCGGCAGGCCGTGAACTCCTCCTCCGGCGTAATCCCCAAAAACAGCCCCGGAGACTTCTCCACCCGGTAGCTTCCGTCCCGGTAAACGATAAAATGGTTTATGCCGGCGGCAGCATAGTGCAGCACCCCCTGGTCGAAGTCGGCCGCGAACATAACCGCCGCCGCGAACGAATCGGCGGCAAAGCACCCGGCCGCCGCCGCGTTCACCCCCGCCAGTTGCCCGTCCGGCGGCTCCCCCGTTTCCAGCGCCCGGCGGAAATGGACCTGCAAAGCCGCCGTCCGGATGGCAGTGGCCACCCCGTGGCCCATGACATCGGCGACATACCCCGCCAGGATGGCTCCGGCGGCGTGCCACTTATAATCATAAATATCGCCGCTGACATGGTGGTGGGGCTGATAGACGGTCGCCACCGCCACCCGTTCGTTGGCAAAATCGGGCGGCAGCATCCCTTGCTGAACCTTTCCGGCTAGAATCACCTCTTCGCGAGTCGCAAGATCGGCGGTCAGATCTCTTTCCAAAAAAGCTACTATCTCCGTCCCATGCAGCCGCATCTGCCTGGCGCTGACCCCCACCGGAAAAAGCTCGCCGCTTTTCCGCCGGCGGATTGCCGAGAAAACCAGGCCGGCCGATCCGGCCGCCGTTATCTCGGTCAGCGTCCTGCCCAGCCCCGGCCCAGTCCCGGCCGCGATGTCGTCCAGACCCAAGGCTGCAGTCTCCGACATCCCGTAGCCATACATCGCGCGGGCCCGCTCGTTCATGAACATGATGGCACCGCTGGTTGCGGCGACAATAACAATGGCGTCGTTGAGCATGTCGAAAAACGCAAGTCGTTCGCAATACGTGCAGAAAGTCCGGAATATCCTGTCATCCGGCCAATTTGCAAACTCCTTATCCATGACGCCTTCCCCCGTAATCTACCGGATCGTAAACACCCTGGTAAGCCTGGTCAGCTCGAACAGCTCCTTAACAATCCCCCGCAGACCGGTGATCACCACCTCGCCGCCCTTTTGCACCGCCCGCTTATGGATGGCCACCAGCACCCCCAGGCCCGAGCTGTCGATATAATCGACGCTGCCCATATCGATGGCAAACTGCTTGTACCCCTGGTCGGAATACTCCAGCAGCCGTTCGCGGAGCACCGCCGCCCCCTCTACATACATACTGCCGGATAGCGCTACCAATACTTTGCCGTCGCTGACGCGAAAATCCTGCTTCACAATGCACTCCTCCTATTTGCCTGCCTTTTTGATGAGCCGGTCCAGCAGCGTCAGCACCCTGTCTGAGCTTTTCGTCAGAGAAGCCAGCGCCTTTTCCGCCTTGCCACGGTCGCCCGCCTGCAAGGCTTTCACCGCTTCCCGCGCATATTCGTGCACTTGATGGTGCGGTTCGTCGATCGCAATGAAATCGCCGTCGTTCTTGAACTGGTTGTCGGCGGCAAAATACCATTTGCCCAGACGGCAGTTGGTGTGGGAAGTAAGCTCCGAGTCGTCGACCTGCTCGATGCCCTTCAGCATATTGGCCACCCGCATCTTCCACAGCAAATGGTCCGACTTGGCCCGTTCCAGCAAGCCGACGGTATCAAGCACTGTATCCGTCGCCACCTTGAACACCGCCACCGTCGTCTTGAGATCACCGGCCATAGCGCTCGCTTCCTCCGCGCTCGCGGCCACCGTCTCCATCGCCGCCGAAGTCTGCTCGGTCGACGCCGCCACCTCCTCGGCATGCTGGGCGGTGGACTCCACGGTGGAAGCCAGACTGTTGATAAGCTCCACCACCTTGTCGGAGCTGGCCACCTCCTCGTTGGTGACGCCGAGCACCGCGTTGATATCGCCGACCGTGCCGTTGACCGCGGTCACGATTTCGTCCAGCGCCGCCCCGGCCCGGTTTACCACCCTCACTCCCTCGGCAACCTCGTCGTGGCTCTGCCGCATCGCCGCCACCGCCTCCGAAGTGCTGGCCGACACCTTCTGCACCAGAGCCGCAACTTCGCTGGCCCCCTGGTTCGACTGCTCGGCCAGTTTCCGCACCTCTTCCGCTACCACCGCGAAACCCCTGCCGGCCTCGCCGGCCCGGGCAGCCTCGATAGCCGCGTTGAGGGCGAGAAGATTGGTCTGATTGGCAATGGTCGTTATCGTATCGGTAATAACCGCGATCTGATCGGAATATTCGTTGAGAGCGGAGATAATCTGTTCCGTCTCCGCCGTTCGCGCGTTGATCGCGGCCATGCGGGCCACCGTCTCCCGCACCGTCGCCTGACCGTCGGTGGCGGCCCTGAGCGTTGTCTGCGAATCCTGCACCGCCGAAGCCGCCTTGCTCTTGGCGATCTGGATGAGGGACGACAGCTGCACAAGCGCCTGGGAAGCCTCGATGATGGCCGTATTCCCCTGCTCCGCTTCCTTGGTTACGTCCTGGATATTGCGCGCCACCTCCTGGGTGGTCGCATTGACCTCCTCACAGGACGCCGCCATCTCCTCCGACGCCGCCGACAGCTCCAACGCCGCCTTATGGACCGCGCCGACCACCTCGGACTGGCGCTTGATCATCAGGTTGAAGGCCGCCGTCAGTTCGCCCAGTTCGTCCTTGCCGTTCACCCGGCCGTGAACGGTGAGATCGCCCGCCCCCGCTTTAGCCATAAGATCCTGCAATTCATACACCGGTCTCACGATCAAGCGGGCGACGAGAATGCCGGTCAGCAAACTCAGCAGCACCGCCAGCAGCGACACCCCGGCGATTATCTTGACCGCCGCCGCGAACGAATCGTTCACTTCCCGATTCATCTTGACAGCATCTTTTTCGGCGAACTCCGCCAGTTGCCTCAAAAGCTCGGTCTGAGCCTCGATCTTGCCGGCGGCGCTTCTATACTGGGCGTAGGCCTCCGCCTTCTTGCCGGCCACCGCCAGGTCGATCGCCTTCTGGCGCTCGGTGCGGTAATCCAGCAACATCGCCTTCAGCTTATCGACATTATCCTTTTGGCCTTTGGCCATATTCGTTTTTTCGTATCTGGCCAGGAATTCGTTGAACTCCTTGGCCAATCGGTCGATCTCGGCCAGCTGTTTCCGCTCCTCCGCCTTGTCGGCGGCCAGGATAAGCTGCCAGATGGCCGCCTCCACGCCCCGGAAATCGTAGCGCATCACATTCAGCCACATCACCGGCTGCAGATTATCCCTGTACATCTCCTCCGCCTGGTCCCGCATGAACGCCATGTAGCGGTAGCCGGTAAAACCCACCACCCCCAGGAAGATAGCCGCAATCGCCACCGAAATCATCAGTTTGGTAAAAATCCTGCAATCCTTTAACCAGTTCATGTCGTCCCTCCGATTTCACCTGCATACAATCTCCGTGTCATTCCGTCCTGATCAACGTGCTGATGACGATTTCGTTGCCCTTGACATTGAACTTTACACCGTCCGTGTACTGCCTGATGATAAATAACCCGCGGCCGTCCTCCTGCCAGTCGTCCTCGCTTACGGCGACCGTCCGGTGAGCGAACCCCTCGCCCTCGTCCCTGACCTTGATCACCACCGCTCCTCTCCGTTCCTCCACCCTTACCCGGACCTGTTTTCCGACGTCCTCTTTATTGCCGTGGACCAGTGCGTTGTTCACCGCCTCGTTCAAGGCAACGAACAACCGCTCGGCCTCCCGGGGACAGATTGTGCCAAGATATGTCCTGAACGCTCCGCGCAATGCCGCGAACTCGGCCAGCGACGAAAAAGAGCCCTGCACACCTGCACCTCCCCTGGAAAATAACTTTAAATATTTTAATTATCTGTAAAATTGCAAATTCCTTCAAAAAACAATAAATATTGGCTTTACATGGCATTTTCATGGGAAAAACTTCCACTATCTCCAGAAACAATCATCAAACTATGTTTCTCACCGCATCATCAGATTCTCTTGCCGCTCGACAACCGCTACACCAATGTTCACATAACATTCCTCTCTCCCATAATATACAGTGAAACCATTACGGGAGATGATCAGCTTGCCCAAAAACAAAAACACCGCGGTCGCCGCCTACGTCGCCGGCGAAATCGCCAACAACGCCAGTGTCTGCCGGCAGTTCGCCCGCATCCTGGGCGGCGAAACAGTCGACTCCGGTGAAAATTCCTGTGCCGTCGTGCGCCCGCGTCCCGAGCTTTCCCCCGTCATCCTCGGCCGGCCGTACGAGGCGGCCGCCATGTTCGAATACCGGTCGCCCGACATCGACGGCAACACCCTCAATACCGGCGATGTCCCTCTCCTCCAGCGCGAAGTCAACCCCTTCATCGACGCCCTGCGCGACGGCGGCATCCTCGTCAGCGCCATCCACACCCACTGGCTGTCCGACCGGCCCCGTCTCGTATACGTCCACTTCGAAAGCGTCGGCGACCCGCTCGGCTTTGCCGAAGCTGTCGCCAATGCGTTCTCGTCACTCACCGGCCGCGCCGACGACGAATAATTTCGGCCGTTGATAAGCCCCCATCTGCTGTGTTGTTCCTGACGTTCTGTGTTCGACGCTCTGTCAGCGCATTATGCCCCAGGTGCATACCGCCTGCTACGATCAGTGCACGAGCCGTTTGCTAGCGTACGTCCGAGTACGCGGCCGAGCGCTACGCCATCCCTGGCGCGCTCGGCACTAGGCCCATCCGGGGCCGTCGTCGCTGCACGCCCGACGGAGCCGACCCGCACACTATTCGTAGCGACTATCATCAAAAGGTAAAATGCGCTGATAAGGCGCGCGTAATCAGGACGTGCATCTGGGGGCTTCTGAACGGCCTTGGCCTTACTCGCAACAAAGCCCTCCGGCCTGCGCCGGAGGGCTTCGAAACTTTTCCCTACCCCAGTATCCGTTTCACCGCGGCGTCCGCGTCCTCCCACTCCCCGCTGTACGGGTCGTAAGTGCAGTACCACGGCTTCGCGGTCAGCTCGCCGTCCAGTGTGTCCGGGCGGCAGTCGTGGCAGGCGTAGCGGAACTCGCAGTCCCGGCAAACCGCCACCTTGTCTTTGTTCATGGCGCAGATCTCCCGCTTCAGGAGCGCCTTCAGCCCCGCCTCCCGCAGGCTGCCGTGGCTGATCCGCCGCTCCATGATGCACGGGTAAACCTCAAGCGCCGGCGAAATGCACACATCGCGGCCGAAGCAGTTGTGGCGGGCCAGCGCCCGCTCCACCGTCTTCCTCTCCAGCGGCCAGCGGAACATCTCCTTCGTCGTAAGGCGCCGCCGCACCAGCTCCGCGTCCAGCAGGCCGAGGTTGCCGCGCCCCGTCAGACGGACGACGTCGCTCCCCTCCGCCAGGTCGTAGGCGGCGCCGTTCTTCTCGCCCAGCGCGATCCCCGCCATGCGGATGCAGGCCGTCCGGCAGGGCACGCCGTGCTCCGCGAGCAGCGCCACCGCCGTCGTCGTCCGCGCGTGCGAGCCCGCGCCCTTCGTCACCCTGTCGTGCTCCGCCGCGTCGTAAGAGTACACAGAGACGGCGACATGCACCCCGTGCGCCTTGAAAAACTCGCACCACGACTTATCGATCAGCGTCCCGTTCGTGAACACCTCGAAAAACGTGAACTGCCCGGCGACACGCTCCACCATCCGGCGGAAATCGGGATGGGCCATCGGCTCGCCGCCGATCAACTGCAGCCGTTCGATACCCGCCGCCTTCACCTCGGCCACCGCGTGCTCGAAGTCGGCGAAGCTCATATCCCGCCCGCCGGCAGCCTTCGCGTCCTCGTAACAGTGCAGACACCTCAGGTTGCAGCGGTCGGTTATCACCAGCCAGGCGAAACTCGGCTTCGCCGCCGGCCCCGTCCGCTTGCGGACCGGCCCCTTGCCCGCCGGGCCGAGGATGCCGGCCGCTGCCAGTTCGTCCCTCACCGCCGTCTCATCTTCGTCCAGCGCCATGCCGCGCGCGTGCTTCACGGCCACCTCGCCGGCCGCCGCCGTCACACGGAACAGCTTGCCGCCGGCCAGGTCGTAAATGCAGTGCTTGTGCGCGCCCTTCACCAGCAGCAGATCCTTGCTGAGGGCGACCGTCTTCCTCATCCTGCGTTCACCCGCCATAATTAGTCAATCCTTTGCCATATACCCGGCCGCCGGATATCCTCCTCAGAACGACGGCCCGCAGTGGCCGGGCTTGCACGGCGCCGGCCCACCGCCCGTACGGCCATTAGGCTCACACGGCGTCGATGTCGGCTGGCAGCCCACACCATGCTTCGGAGCGCACGGCGTCGACGTCGGCGCGCAGCCCACCTTCCCGGCCGGCTCACACGGCCACGATGGCTGGCAGCCGATCTTGCCCCCCGAAACCTTGTCGAGCTGCTCGTCGGTCATCTTTTCAACATTCTTGGCCTTCTCCTCTTTACAGGAGCCCTTCTTATTGCACGTCATTATTCTTTCTCCCCCTCTTTTCTCCTTATCGGCGGCCGTTTACCGCCGGCGCTTCAGACGGCCTAATCCTGCTTGGGATGGCACCCGCCGGTCGGCCCGCACCAATGAATTTCCGGCTCCATTTTCCGCGGGTCGCACTGCGGCGGCCACGACGGCTTGCAGCCCACCTTGCCCTCGGACTGGTTCTCGTGCTGAGGCTGGCAGATCAGGCACACCTTCTTGCCGCCCGACACCTTGTCCAGCTTCTCGTCCGTCAGCTGCTCGACATTCCGGCCTTTCTCTTCGCTGCAGGAGCCCTTCTTACCGCATACCATCATCTTTCCTCCTTTAATTCAGCCTGGGATCTTCGCGCCCTCCGCGCCCGAACTACCCTCGCCGCCCTCAGTAACCCCGCGGCAAGCAGGGCCGCGTCTCCGGCCCCTCCAGCTGCGGCTTGCACAGCGGCTGCCCCCCGGGTTCGTCCTCGATACCCGTGGGCTTTTTGCGGGGCGGACAAATCACGCAGACATGCATCCCGCCCGACACCTTGTCCAGCTTCTCGTCCGTCAACTGCTCGACATTCCCGGCCTGCTCTTCCTTGCCGGAGCCGCCCTTATTGCCCGTCATCCTGCCACTCCTCCGTCCTTGTTCTCCTCAGCGGGCCCGCACCACTGCGCATTCCTGTCCCGGCCCGCACCGCTCGCGCGTCGGCGGTGGCGGCGGCGGCGCGCACTGCTCCGGCTGACAGGGGTCCTGCCGGCGCATTATCCCGCCCGCCACTCCGGCAAGCTTCTCGTCCGTAAGCTGCTCCACGCACTTTCCCCGTCCGCCCGGGCCCGCCTTCTTGCCGGCGCGCTTCTTCGCCTCAGTCAAATCCGTCCCCCTCCTTTTCCTCAATCCTTTTTCTGCCTCTTTCGACAAACCCTGTTCTATTTCCTGCCAAAATATAGCCCACGGTAAATTTTTTTTCGAAAAAAAGCCCCTGATATTAACCAGGGGCTTTGCAAGAGTCGTTTTATGTCATTTATTCACCGCCTCGCGCTCGGCAATAAAAAAACCCCCGCGCCGTGCGCGGGAGCTTCCGTGTTGTCATGGTGCGGGCGAAGGGACTTGAACCCCCACGGTTTTACCCAACGGATCCTAAGTCCGTCGCGTCTGCCAGTTCCGCCACGCCCGCATGCCCAAATATAAGAAAATGGTGACCCACGATGGACTCGAACCATCGACACCCTGATTAAAAGTCAGGTGCTCTACCGACTGAGCTAGTGGGTCACATTTTGGCAGGGGCGGCTGGACTCGAACCAACGCATGACGGAGTCAAAGTCCGTTGCCTTACCGACTTGGCTACGCCCCTGTGTATTGATTTAGTGGGGTGACTGGAGGGGATCGAACCCTCGAATACCGGAGCCACAATCCGGCGTGTTAACCACTTCACCACAGCCACCATAAAAGCAGGCAGCGCCTGCGACAAAATATATTCTACCATGGGGGTCCCCTTATGTCAATAAGGTTGAAAGCTAAAAATAAATGGAATTAATGGGCCATTTTGGAAGAAAAAATACCTGCTTTCCGACGAAATATTTTCACATCCGGCAGGATTTGTATTTTTTTACTAGAAAGTAAATATTTACCAAATAAACTCACAGGGAGGATTACTACCGATGAAAACCCCGTCCCGTACCCGCCTCCTGGCGATCCTGCTCGCGGCCTGCTTCGTCGCCGCCCTGCCCTGCGCCGCCCTCGCCGCCGAGCGGCCTCTCCAGCACATCCCCGCCGGCATCTTCAACCTTTTCCTCAGCGACGAACTCCAGGGCCCCCTGCTCGGTCCGGTCAAAAAAGTTACCGTCAAAAGCGGCGAATCCCGCTGGTCCGCTTCTTTCGGCCATGACGGCAGGCCACTCAGCCGCGAACAGCTCATCCCCGGCCTCACCGGCGAAGAAATCACCTATGAAGCCGGCCGCCCCGTCAAACGGGTCGAAAACGCCGGCGACAAGCAGACCACTTATTTCGTCCGCTACGAGGCCGGCGGCGTATTCAAACTCCTCGTCCCGACCCTGGGCGGCAAAATGCTTGAACTGGGCAGCGGGACGATGGACGCCCGCGGCCTGGTCACCGCGAAAACCGTCCACCTCGCCGAAGGCGTCCTATACGAAGCATCCTACGAATACAGCCCCGCCGGCCTCGTCACCCGCGAAACGGTGCGACAGACCAAGCGCGGCACGATAAACATCGAGCGGGCCTACGACAAGAACGGCCGCATTTTAAGCCGCCTGTCGGTGAACTCTCCCCAGCCCGACGGTCCGGCGTCCGCGGTAAGCCAGAACAAGCTCGAATACCGCTACGACCTAAGGGGCCGGCTCACCGACGCCTTTTACCAGTCCGACAAACCCGCCGCCACCGTCACCCTCTCCGTCCAGGGCGAATACGACAAGCACGGCAACTGGACCCGGCTCGTCATGACCCGCCGCGACGCCAACGGCCAGACGGCAGCCCAGACGTTCACCCAGGAAATCGAATACTACTAACATTCTCGGCCGTTGACAGTGCCCCATCTGCAGCGTTATTCCTGACGTTCTGTGTTCGACGCTCTGTCAGCGCTTCCGAACGGCCTTGATCCTTTTATGCCCACCACTCCGCCCCGCTATCGCGGGGCTTTTTTTGCCGCTGTTACACCTCCTGCCGGCGTACGGCATAGAATACCCCGAAGTGCTTCCGGGAGGGATAACATTGGACCTGATCTACATCGTCATACTCGCTCTGGCCGTAAGTCTCGACGCTTTCTTCGCCGGGGTAACCTACGGTACCGGCGCCATTCGCATTCCTTTCTCCTCGCTCGCGGTCGTAGGCCTCATAACCGCCGTCTGTTCGGCTGTACCCATGCTGGCCGGCGGCTTCGTAGGCGCCGCCATCGACCCCGCAATCGCCGTCTGGGTCGGTTCGGCCCTCCTCTTCATCCTCGGCGTCTGGAACATCTTCCAGGACTACCTGCTCAAAAAACTCGTCTTTCCGCCGACCGGCGTCGCCGATCGGCTCACCATCCGTTTCGGGAGAATAATCGTCTCCATCATGTCCGACCCCGAATACGCCGACTTCGACCGGTCGAAAACCATCAGTCCCCGCGAAGCCGCCTACCTGGGCGTCGCCCTTGGGCTCGACAACATGGCGGCCATCTTCGGCGCCTGCCTCATCGGCATCCTCCCCCTCTACACCCCGCTCGTCATGGCCCTCATCCAGATGGCCCTCGTGAAACTCGGCGCCATGCTCGCCGCCGCCTTTGCCCCGGGACCCGAAAAACGCCTCTTCTACCTGCCGGGCGCCATCCTCGTCTTCCTCGCCGTTTTCCGTCTCATCAAATAACTTCGGCCGTTGATAGCGCCCTTGGCTCTGCTCCCGAAAAATCCTTTTTCTCCGCAAAAAAGCTTCGCCTGCGCGAAGCTTTTTTTTATCTCGGCCTTATTCCGCATCGGCGCCGCCGTCACGGTACCTCATCACCTGCCCGATCGTCATCCGGGCAAGCGCCAGATTCGGCACCCGCTCGGCGATCCAGCGGCGCCAGAGCTCCATCAGCTCAGCCTCACCGGCCTGCCGGGCCCCGGGATTCGCCGCGAAAAAATACGCCAGTTCGCCTTCCGTGAAATCGTCGGTCAACATCAACACCCCGCTTAGCACTCAACTACGCGGGTATATCATACCATATATTTCCAAAAAATTCCACTTATTCTCCATATTTTCCCACAGGGATTCCCGACCTGGCTAGCCCTGTTTCAGGGCCTGGTCGAGCATCGTCTGGGTTATCCAGCGGTAATAGGCCTCGCCGCACCGGTCGCAGCAATAAAGATTCCAGCCGTGGACCGGCTGCTTGCCCACCAGATGCGCTATTCCCCCGCACTCATGCCTCACTCTGAACATCGTTCCTACCTCGCTCCGTCGTTATCCTGCCCTGCCTTCGCCGTCTTAGCGGCGAAAGACAAACACTCCAGCCCTGAAGCTTCCTTCGTCACCAGGCACGGAGCGGTCCTGCTCTTGAATCCCATCGCCCTGCAGCCATGGGGGAACTCCCTGTCCCACGTCACGTAATAATGGCGGCACATAAGGCACAGCGGCTTCGCTGGCGGCATCGCTCATCCTCCGGGAACAGTGTAAAACGGTGTCACCTTATATTATACCAGCATTACTTTCCGATAGGAAAAACTTTTCCGTGGCAATTTTTGCCCGCGGCGGCCCGGTTTAGTCCCCTTTCCGGGCAGGCGCCGCGAAAATGGCCGGTATTTTTTTCCGGGCTTGCCAAAAACCAGGCGGATAACATGGAAATACGTGGAATAAACTACTATAAAATATAAACTTAGGAGTGACCGCCATGACCAAACGCATCCTCGGGATCATCATAGCCCTGTTCCTGGTGCTGCAAGCCGCCGCGTTCGCCGCCGAGACCCCCGCCAAGCCCCATGTCGTCATCCTTGCCACCGGCGGTACCATCGCCGGGGCAGGCGTCACCAGCACCACCACCGTCGGCTACACCGCCGCCGTCACGCCAGTGGACAAACTCATCGCCAACGTCCCCGAACTGGCGAAGGTAGCCACCATCAGCGGCGAACAGGTCAGTCAGATCGCCAGCGAAAGCATGACGATGGAAATCTGGCTCAAACTGGCCAAGCGCGTCAACCAGCTTCTCGCCCGGGACGACGTTAACGGTGTCGTCATCACCCACGGCACCGACACCCTCGAAGAAACCGCCTACTTCCTCAACCTCGTCGTCAAAAGCGACAAGCCCGTCGTCCTCGTGGGCTCCATGCGTCCCGGCACCGCCATGAGCGCCGACGGCCCCCTCAACCTCTACCGTTCCGTCATCCTCGCCGGCGCCAGGGAAGCCGCCGGCAAAGGCGTCTTCGTCATGATGAACGACACCATCCACGGCGCCCGCGACGTCACCAAAACGATCACCGACCGCGTCGACACCTTCCGGTCGCCCGAAGTCGGCGCCCTCGGCGTCTTCACCGGCGACCGGCCCGTCTTCTACCGCCAGGCGCTGCGCAAACACACCGTCGACAGCGAATTCGACGTAACCGGCCTCGCCACGCTGCCGCGCGTCGACATCGTCTACCACTACGCCGGCAACCAGGGCACCATGATCGACGCCGCCGTCGCCGCCGGAGCCAAAGGCATCGTCCATGCCGGCACCGGCAACGGCAGCATCGCCAAAGCCGAGTACCCCGCCGTCGAAAATGCCCTCAAACAAGGCATAATCGTCGTAAGGAGCTCCCGCGTCGGCAGCGGCATAATCGCCCGCAACGGCGAAGCCGACGACGACAAATACGGCTTTGTCGCCGCCGACAGCCTCAATCCGCAGAAGGCCCGCATCCTCCTCATGCTCGCCCTCACCAAGACGAACGACGCCAAAGAAATCCAGCGGATGTTCTGGACCTACTGAACGCGCCCGGCCTCCTCACCTCTCCACGAACCACTTCCCCTCGTCGCAGAACAGGTAGACCTCCTTCCCCCCTATCCTGCAGGTATACCTCACCCCCAGGCCGCCGCCCTTCAGGGACGGCGCCTGCCGCACATCCGTCACCCGGTCCACCCCGTACCGCCGGCCATCCGTCCACGTAACCGAGAGCGGCCTTATACGGCCGCTCTCGTCATGCTCCGCCGTCACCTTCACGAACGTCTTGCCCATCGTCCTCACCTACCGGAAGAAAGATATCGGATGAATCACATGGTCATCCTTCGGATTGAACCCCGTCAGCCGCCGGTCCTGCAGCAGCGCGCAGCGCTGCACGCTGTAAGGCCCGAACCGCCTCCTCAGGCCGTCCACCGTCCTCTCCAGCGCCTCCCTGTCCGCCGCGTCCGCGGCGAACAGGTCGAGCTGCGTCAGGCCGTTCGCCGTCACCAGGTCGGCCCCGCGCACCCCGAGGCTGCGGATCGGCTTCTCCCAGCGGTAATGCTCCCGGAAAAGCGCCATCGCCCGCGCGGCGATATCCCCCGAAACGCACGACGGCGCCGCCAGCCCTCCCTGCCGCTCGAACGTGAACAGTTCGGCATCGCGCACATGGATAGCCACCGTCCGGCACTTCAGGCCGTGCCGCCTGAGCCTCGCCGCCACGCTCTCCGCCAGCACGAACACGATCAGCTTCACATCCTCGTCTGTAAGCAGATCGCGCGGCGTCGTCGTGCTGTTGCCCACCGACCTGACAAAGCCTTCCTCGCCGCCGCGGCGCACCGGCGAATCATCGAGCCCGTTCGCGAAATGCCACAGCGTCTCCCCCCACACCCCCAGCAGCAGGCGGAGCGCCTTCACCCCGCGCCCGGCCAGGTCGCCGACCGTATACACCGCCCGGTTCGCCAGCTTGCTCCGCGTCGACCGCCCCACATACAGCAGCTCGCCCACCGGCAGCGGCCACACCAGCTCGCGGAAATTCTCCGCCGCGATCACCGTCGTCGCATCCGGCTTCTTCATATCGCTGCCCAGCTTGGCGAAAATCTTGTTGAACGACACCCCCACCGACGCGGTCACGCCCAGCTCCTCGCGCAGCCGGCGGCGGATGGCATCGGCGATAGCCGGCCCGTCGCCGAACAGCCGCGTCGAGCCGGTCACATCCAGCCACGCCTCGTCGATGCCGAACGGCTCCACCTGGTCGGTATACTCCTCATAGATCGCCCGCGCCAGCCGCGAAAAGCGCAGATACTTACGGAAATCCGGCGGCAGGCACACCAGTCCGGGGCATTTCTGGCGGGCCTGCCAGATAACCTCGCCCGTCTTCACCCCGCATCCCTTGGCCACGTTATTCTTCGCCAGGATGATGCCGTGCCGCGCCGCCGCGTCGCCCGTCACCGCCACCGGCAGCCCGCGCAGCTCCGGCCGGTACAGGCACTCCACCGACGCATAGAAATTATTCAGGTCGATATGCAGAATCGTGCGGGCCAAAAACCCCACCGCCTTAAACCAAACATGTGTTCGTATTTTTAGTATAAAGGCGGACAAGTATGCGTGTAAAGAGGGGTAATTAATGGAAAATTACCCGTACGCGGGCATAAAAAAGCAGGCCTCCCGGCCTGCCCGCTAATGATACCTCCCTGTCCGAAAAAACGCCCCGCCGCTCCGCACGCGCAGTCCCATATACAGCACGATGCAGGCGCCGGCCGCCTCGGGAACGTACACGGCCGGATTTGTCAAAAAAATGCCGGCCACCCCGGTCAGCCAGTCGGCAGACCCGTCAGGCTCGAACCCCCAGCCCAGCAGCGGCCAGAAGAACGACCGCGGATAAACCCACATCGAGTCAAGCAGGTCGTGGGCCAATACCGCGCCGCCGAACGCCAGCGCCCCCGTCCCTCCGCCCCGCACATACCTGTAAACACCGACGCCCAGCAGCGCCAGCGCCACCAACAGCGTATGCGTGAAAAAGCGGCCGCTCGGCACACCGGAAAAAAGCATGAACAGCGGCTTGTCGATCACATCCGGAAACATCGACCCGAAAACGACCACCCGGTAATCGATCCGCGCCGCCGTCCTGTTCTCGATTAACCTAGCGGCCGCCGCCGTAAGGCCCACATGGCCGAAAAAAACCATTCTCTCCCCGCTCCCGGGCGGCACCCCCAAAAACATTTCAGGCTTACTTCTTGCGCTTTTGTCCCGCACCTGCCGCCGCTATATTGCGGGAAAGCGTTTCCACGACCCTTTCCTGGGAAAACGGCTTCAAAATAAAATCATCGATACCCATGTTGACCAAATCGATAACAGTATTGGCCTCACTGAAACTGCTGCACATCACGATCCTCGCGTTAGGCTGGATCTGTCGGGCTTGCTTGAAAACGGCGATGCCGTCGACCCCTTCCATGACAATGTCCAGTATGAGGAGGTCAAAGGTATACGAGTTAAGCTTACGCAAGGCTTCCGCGCCGTTATGGGCCTCAAAGATTTCACTCTCCTGCAGGCCCAGGGACAGCAGATGCTTTATAAGGATTTTCCGCATCACATCCGAATCATCTAGCACCAGAACGCGCATAGTCACTCCCCCGCCGGTAAAATTCGCCCGCTCCGCCCGCCGCCCCTACTTCGCCTTGCGGTAAAAGGCATAGGTGAGAGCGTCGCTTCTGCTTGCCAGCTTCCCGGAAGTCACCTTCGCGACAAATAAGATATGGGTACCGACATCGGTCGTTTTGTCAGGCAGGATCTCCGCCTCCAGATAACCCAGGCAGTTCTTCAATATCGGGCAGCCGTTCCTGCCGGCCACATACTCGACCGCCGCGAACTTATCGGCGGTGCGGCCGGACTGGTAGCCGAACGTTTTTACCATATCGCACTGGTCCTGGGCAAGAATCGACACCGCCACCTTGCCGCTCGCCAGAACAAACTCGGTCGTCAGATTGAGCTTATTAAGACACAGCGCGATCTGCGGCGGCTTGGCGGTGATCTGAAAAACGGCGTTCGCCGTCTGGCCGTTCACTTTTCCGTCCTTCGCCGCGGAAACGACATATAGCCCGTACGACACGGCGTCCAGGGCGGCGTTGGTCGTCGCCTCGTCAGCCGCGAGAATTGCTTCCGCGGTAAGTTCGGCGATTTCAGCGGCCAACAGGATAAACATCTCCTTGCCCACGCCGCAAACGGGACACACCTCCGGCGGCTCATCCCCGGTATGGACATAGTCGCACACCGTGCACTTCCAGCGTTTCGGCGGCGCGGCCGCCTGCGCCGCGTCGTCCTGCAGGCTGAATTCCTCCGGCCCCACACCGCAGACCGGGCATACGTCAGGCGGACGCTCCCCTTCATGCACATAGCCGCAAACATTGCAAACCCATTTCTTCATAAACATGCCTCCGGATTGAAGTATAAGCTGTGCCTTCTGGTACCATATCTTGCACTTTTTCCATCATGCTCAACCAAAATCCTGCAACCTGACAGGGCGCCCTTACCGCAGGGTTTGCGCCGCCGCAAGCCGGCAGCGCATTTTTTCCCGGAAGCGGCACCCTTGTAACAATTTTGTAACAATTCGCTGCTAAAATAACAACTGTGAAGGAGGGATACCATGCAAAAAGCGCTCGCCCTGCTCGATCAGAACAACCTTATGTTCTATTCCCTGACAGCCACGATACTGGTCCTGGTAATACTGATATCCCTCGGCGCATACCTGGACATGCTCGGCGCTCCCCAGCGCGGCCGCTGACACGTCCCCGCACCGCCGCCTTATCGCAGCACAGCAAAACCGCAAGGGCTATCGACCCTTGCGGTTTTCTTTAAGATGGCGACCCCGGCAGGATTCGAACCTGCGACCTTTTGATTCGTAGTCAAACGCTCTATCCAGCTGAGCTACGGAGTCATATCGCCGGACGGCTCATCGCTGTCCACTCGTATATTATAGCTGGACGGACAGGCAATGTCAACACGGTAAATGCTGGGATTTGCGGCAGCGGCGGCAAAGCGCGGCCACCTGCGATTATTGCTGCAAAACAGCCGGATCCGTAGTAAAATAAATAATATGTCCCGGGCCAAATCCCAATAATACCACACCGAGGTAACTCCCATGCCGAACAACACCCCGAAAATCGACACCGGCTTCGCCTCAGCGGTCGGCTGCTATATCCTGTGGGGCTTCCTGCCCATCTACTGGAAATTCCTCGACCACATCCCCGCCCTTGATATCCTCGCCCACCGCATCGTCTGGTCCTTCGTCTTCCTCGTCGGCCTGCTCGCCTTCACCGGCAAGCTCGCCGCCGCCCGCCGGGAAGCCGCCGCGATTTTTGCCGACCGGAAAAAAGTCGCCGGCGTGCTCGCCGCCACCGTCCTCATCACGATAAACTGGCTGGTCTACATCTGGGCGGTCAACGACAGCCGCATCCTCGAAACCAGCCTCGGCTACTACATAAACCCCCTCGTCAGCGTCCTCCTCGGTATCGTCGTCCTCAAAGAGCGCCTCACCGTCCGCCAGACGGTCGCCGTAGCCCTCGCCGCCCTCGGCGTCCTCAACCAGGCCGTCAACGTCGGCGGCCTGCCGTGGGTATCCCTCTCCCTGGCCGTCAGCTTCGGCCTCTACGGCCTCTGCAAAAAAATGCTCGGCATCGGCGCCATCACCGGCCTCACCCTCGAAACCCTCCTCCTCACGCCCGTCTCCCTCGCCTACCTCGCCTGGATGCAAAACCTCGGCCGCGGCGTCCTGAGCCCCGACCAGCCCGTCACCGCCCTCCTCCTCCTCGGCACCGGGATAACCACCGCCATCCCGCTGCTGCTGTTCGCCAACGCCGCCAACCGCATCCCCCTGACCGTCCTCGGCTTCATCCAGTACCTCTCCCCCACCCTCGCCCTCCTCGTCGGCGTCTTCATCTACCACGAGCCCTTCTCCGCCAGCCACCTCCTCTCCTTCGCCTGCATCTGGGCGGCGCTGGCCGTCTTCTCCCTCGCCCCGTCCAAAGCCCCGGCCCGGCGCGAACTGACCGCGGCCCGGGAAACCGCGAAATAGCCCGGCAAAAGCAAAAAACCCCGGAGCGAAAATCGCTTCGGGGTTAATTTTCCGGCCGGCTATGCCGGCGGTTCGGGTGCGCCCTGCGTTGCGGCCAACTTGCCCCTAACCGCCGGTATACATGCGGTCGGTTTTCAAAATATGGTTCACGAGCCAGTCGGCAAAGAACTCCAACAACTCGGACAAATACTCCTCTTGATTGGCGTCGACCGAATTCAGATCGACATTGCTGATCTTTTCAATGAAATCGCTATGCTGAACCTTATGGGACAACAGTTTCGGATAACCTATACTGGCCATGTATTGTTCTTCCTGGCTAAAGTGCGTAACGGTATAATCCCTCAGCTCGTCCAATATCTCCATAATTTGATCATACTTATCCGTCCGGAGCTCATTTTTCAGGAGATCATACGCTTTATTGGCGACGGCGAACAAATTCCTGTGCTGCTCATCGATGTCTTTTAACCCAAGGCGATATTCTTCCGACCATTGAATCATATTATGGTCTCCCTTCTGTTTTATGAGATAACAGCTACATATAAATTGATTCGGCCTTTGATTGTTTAATCCTTTCCCAAGCTTCCGGATCGCCCGGGAGCTTTTCCTATTTTATCACCCACGCGCCTTCCGCCAGGCCAATCCACGTATTGTCAAACGGCATGTCCGCTTTGTCCACCGCCAGTATCTCGATCCCCCCGCGGCCGGCCCTGACCTCCAGATCATTCTCCGATTGCCGGCCCAGCGCAGCGTGGCTGATGCTGAAGCTCCTGTCGCCGGTCCGGGCCGTCCACTGCCCCCTGCCTTTAAGCTTCGGCGGATTAAGCTCCTCCCGCCATTTCCCTTTTTCGAGCTTCCGGGTATATACGCTCACATACTTACCCTCAGGTCCGCAAAGCTTTTCGGCGATCACCAGCAATAGACCGCTCCCGGAACCGACTATCTCGGAAAATGCGATATCCCCCGTGACGGCCCCCTGGCTCAGCGTATGCACCTTTTCCGCCGAGATCGCCCTGCCGCCCCTCCGCGCCTGGGAAAACACGCTCGTCGTCGCTCCCGCGTCCATTTCATTCGGACGCAATATAACCAGCCGGTATTGCCGCTCGCCCGCGCCGGCCCAATTGCCGAAACTCAGCCCGAACCGCCCGTCGTCGCCGAGGATGTCTCCCGGGTTCGCCTCCAGGCTTTCCGCTTCCCACAGCACCTCGAGCAAAGCCGCATTTATCCTTTTCCCGGCGTCGTGTCTCTCCTTCGCCGGCAGCGAATCTCGATACCCGCTCAATTCCGCCCTCAATGCCGCGACCTTCTCGGAAAAAGCATCGCCGGCCAGGGCTTTCCCGGGAAACAGGCTGAGGCAGATTGCGGCAACGAGCAACACCGCCGATAAATAGAGCCGGAACCCGGTAAACATCATTATCCCATCCTAAATATATTTTCAGCTGTAAAAAAAGCCATATCATAAATTCCATACACCACGCCATATTCCCTTTGTCCCGCCTGATTACCCTCGCCAGCAAAACAACCTCCCGGCAAAAGCGAAACCCCCGGGCGAAAATGCCGCGGGGGTGGCTTGTTACGGCCGGCTTTTGTCGGCGGCGCGGGTGCGTCCCACGCTGCGGCGGACTTGGCTAGTACACCGCTTCGACGGTTTTCATCGCCAGGGTCAGGGCTTCGTTGACCGGGGTGGGAACACCCTGGCGTTTTCCCTCGGCCACGACCGCGCCGTTAATGGCGTCGATTTCCGTCTTCCGCCGGTGCAGCACATCCTGAAGCATCGGCGACTGATAATCTTTCATGGCTTCGGCGTACGCCAGCATCGCCTGGGCGCAGTTGGGATAGAGGAGCGGTATGTCGGCGGCGGTGGCCACGGCGGCGACCTCGGCGACGACAAGCCTGGACAGGCGTATCGCCTCAGGCTGCTTCAAAAAGAGTCTGTTGGACGTGCGGGTCAGGGCGGTAATCGCGTTGAGACCGGCATGGATGGAAAGCTTGCTCCATAGCAGCGAGGCGCAGTTCTTCTCGATGATCACCGGCAGGCCGCATTTGGCGAATATCTTGGCGATCCCGGCTATTCGCGGGTCACTGGCGTTCGTCCAGGAAGCGATATGGGTTTCCCTCACGCCGCTGCGGAAAACAAGGCCGGGTTCCAGAACGACGGCGCCCATAAGGGTTGTGCCCACCAGTATCCGGTCGGCACCGAAGTGGTCGGCGAGGATCTCCGTGTTGCCAAGCCCGTTTTGCAGAGTAAGGATGGTGGTATCCGGCTTGACGAACAGTTCGGCCTGGATGGCGGCCTCGGTGGTCTGATGGGACTTGACGCATATTATGATCAGGTCAGCCGGGGGAACTTCGCTGGCATTGGTTGCGGCCCGCGGATTGGATACGAATTCCTCGCCCGCGGCAACAAGGGAGAGACCGGCGGTATTGATCTTGACGACATGATCCTGCCAAGAATCGAGGAGACAGACATTTTCCCAGCCCCGGGACAGATAACTCCCGTACAGACATCCCATGGCACCGGCGCCGACAATGACGATTTTCATATTGCACCCCCTTTGAATTAGTAATTAAATATACGCGATTGCGATTCCTTTTTGTGTAATTTTTAACTTGCTTTAGTCCCTGCTCCCAGCCGCACGCTCCCGCCGCCACGACCCCGCGCAGCCGATTGCGTGTGGAAGTACGGCCCGCGTAATGGTACAATATCCCTGTGACCAAACTCGGCGAAAGGACTGAACTTATGCCAAAGGTACATTTCAAGCGCGGCAGCTTCATCGAAAGCAGCCACCAGATAGAAGCCGTGGCCGTCGACCGGGCCGGCCGTCCGGTTTTCACCACAGGCCGTCCCTGCTACCGCACCTTCTGGCGCTCCGGGGCCAAACCTTTTCAGATACTCCCCTTCCTCGCGCACGGCGGAATGGAGAAATTCAACCTCACGGAAAGGGAACTGGCGATCATGGTATCCTCGCACAGCGGGGACGAATTCCACCTCCGGCTGGTGCGGTCGATACTGGGCAAAATGGGGCTGGACCCCGAAGACCTGGCCTGCGGCGTATCCGAGCCGCTCGACGCTACCATCGCGCGCCAATTATTCAAGGACGGCCGCCCCTATTCCGCCCTCCACAACGACTGCTCGGGCAAACACTCCGCCATGCTCGGCCTTGCGCTTCTGACCGGCGCGCCGCTCGCCGGCTATACCGCCCCCGGCCACCCTGTCCAGCGGATGATGCGCTCCGCCGTGGCCCGGTCGGCCGGCCTGGCGGAGCGCGAAATGGACGAAGGCGTCGACGGCTGCGGCGTCCCAACCTTCTGCCTGCCCCTCTGCAACATGGCCCTCGCCTACGCCCGGCTGAGCGACCCCACCGACGAAGACTGGCAGGACCGGCGGGCCGACGCCGTCCGCATCCGCGACGCCATGCGCGGCAACCCCGACTGCGTCGGCGGCCGCGGCCGCTTCGAAACGGTGCTCATGGAAACGACCGGCGGCCGGTTGATTGCCAAACTCGGAGCCGAAGCGTCCTTCTGCATCGGCTGCTGCCCGACCGGGCAAGGACTCGTGTTCAAGGTCATCGACGGCGGCCGGCGGGCGCTCGAACACTTCGCCATCCACGCCCTAAGCCGCCTCGAGTGGATAACCGCCGAAGAGCAAACCGCCCTGCTGAGGCACTTCCCGCCGGAAATCCGTAACGACCACCATCAGGTCGTCGGCTCGGTCGAAGTCGAATGGGATGCATAAAATCACAAACCCCCGGAGCTTAAATGAGCTTCGGGGGTTTACTACTTATTCGGCCGGTCTGCCCACTCCCTCGGCGGAGGGCAATCGTTCGGCTCCGATTCTCCGGGCGGAACGCGCCGTAGGGCTTGCGCCGGCGCCCGCGAACACCGTCGTCAACTGACGTCCATGTCAGTAGACTCCTCGCCCGGCCGTCCATGGCCGGGCGCACCCGCAAGGGGCAGGCCGCAGTTCTAAGCGCTGACGCGCTAAGAACTTGCGCACTGTGGCGGCGCTCGGACTACTTCGCCCACGGACGCGTAACCGCCCTCCGCAAAGTCGCCTCACGCTTGCCCTCTGCCGGGCTTATCTACCCCAGAGCATTCTGTCTTCAAAACCGTCTACGCGGCGTTAACCCGTCGCTGGTGGGTTCGATTCCTACACGCTCCCGCCATAGAAATTATAAGGCTTCTGAGGCATATGCCTCAGAAGCCTTTAGTGTTTTTAGCATCACGCTTTATGTAAATATGGTGACAATCTAGTGACAATATACAAATTTAGGTCGATTATGACTTGTAGGTTGGAACAGTATTTTTCATATAAATAGTAGTTTATGGAATTTTCACAGGAATTAAGAATATATTTATCGAAGAATGGACATGTTTGTATGCTTTGGGCTAAGTGGCTTCCCTCGACGGGGATTCTTTTTGTGTACGGTCCAAAATGATTTTGATCTACCCCGTTGCAATTTATAATAATTTATAATATTTTATAATAGAGAGGATGATACTAGTGTCATTCCAAGGGTCTTTTGTTCGTCAAATGGCAGACAAAGGGCGAATTCTTTTTAGTAAACATGCAATCCAGCGAATGACTGAGCGTGGTGTGATGCGGTCCGAAGCCTTAGACGCAATCAAGAATGGAGAATAATTCCATGTTCAAGTGTTCAAAAAACCAGGCAAGGACGTGAGGGTACTTTTCCAGGAAAATACCAAAGGAAAACCGGGGTTTTATGTTGTTGTTGGATGCTGCCTCCCCAGTGTCGAGGTTATAACAGTCTGTCTGACTGAAGATGAAGTATGGGAGTATCTGGGGACAAAAATAGTTAGGCGGTGAGATGAGATCATGGAAAAATGCTTTAATTGCATGTGCGAGATGGAAAAAGTAAAAACTCAAATTCACTTAAACTGGAAGGGGAAATATCCTATTACGATAGGCGGTGTCGAGGCTTTTCGGTGTCCGAAATGTAACGAGGAGTATTTCGATAATGATGAAACTGAAATGCTCCAACAATTATCAAAAACCATGGCCGAGAGTATTATCAGCCCTAAACCTGATTTCCTAAATGTAGAAGAGGTCGCAGATCTATTAAGAATTAGTGAGCAATCAGTATATAACATGATTAAGGATGGTCGTATTAAGGCTTTTAAAGCTGGCAGAGAATGGCGCTTTCGTAGAGAAGACGTGCTAGCCGCCACGGTAGTCGCTGAGGCGGCATCTACAATCGCTGTCGCGGCTAGAGGTAAGTCACTTACTGAGAATGATCTTAATGAGATAAAAGACATAATCAAAGAACGTGATCGTGCCTAGGGGGGAAGATATGTCTCTATTGGAAACAATTAACTCCGAAAATGAGGCAAAAAAATTACTGGATAAGTTAGGAATTAAAGAAATTCCAACTCCGATGGAATTAATCTGCGAAAAGCTGAGGGTAACCCTTCGGTATTCCACAAGAATTGATTCTGCAGGGTTATTTTTCCGCGATCTTGAGACTAACAAACCATATATTATAATCAAAGATGATGTACCTTACTCAACACGTAAGAACTTTAGCCTTGCCCATGAAATTGGGCATTTTCATTTGCCTGGGCATCAAGATCAATATAAGTGTTCTTTTTCTGATTTACACACATATTCCCCGAATAAACTTGCGGAAAAGCAGGCAAACGAATTTGCTTCAGAGTTGTTATTACCTAGTTCCTTTTTTGAAAAGGATCTAGCAAAATATTCTTTGTCACTTTCCTCGTTTAATGATATTGCGCTAAAGTATAATGCTTCATTAACCGCAACCGCAGCAAAATTTGTTAAGAGGACGAGGGATATCGCTGCAATTATATGGGTACAGGATGGCCAAATTAAGTGGGCATTTCGTTCACCAAGTTTTCGATGGATATTACGAACCGGTCCGGTTCATGCAAATACATATGCAATAGATTTTTTTATCCAAAAAATCGAGCTTGATGGCAAAGCTAACGAAGTATTATTTGATGCATGGGTTACAGAGAAGACACCCTTTGAAACGTTCAAAGAAGAGACAATATCCATGCCTTATCTAAACGCAACGCTTTCGCTAATCTATCCAAATGTAAAAGAGTATGAAGATAATACCTTTCTAGTAGATGATTCTAAGGAAAAGGAAGACAGATACGAAACAAGGTACAAATTCGGCCTACGTAGGTAGATAAAAAGGAAAGCCCTATTACACATCTGTTGAACTGCGCCCCGAAAAGTAGACATAGCTTAAAAAAGCTCCCTCATGCGCACTCGTTGAGAAATTCAACGGGTGCGCATCCGTTCAAGCGACGCTGAGGCCTCTCGTGGTTGTAGAAAACGATATACTCGTCAACGATGGATTGAAGTTCCTCGAAGCTTCGAATATCATTAGGTGAATAATCCTGCTCAAAATCAACCTGCGCTTCCGGCAGGATTCACCGCCAAAAACGCGGAATATCCTGCCTTAAACCGGCCGTGCGGAAGGAGACCCGCCATGCTATTGTCTGCGCCCCGCAAACCGCATATCGTCGCCGCGCTGTTATTTTTCTGCCTGTGCCTCCTCGCCGGCCCCGCGCTTGCCGCTCCGGAGCCGCCGGGCTATTACCGCATCGTGCTGCTGGCCGACCCTCACCTGCCCTCCAAGGTTTCCCGGGCAGCCGAACCTGCCAGGTACGATAAAATCGCCGCCGCCAAGAATAAGCTGGTCGAAGACATCAACGCCTGGGGGGACGTGGGCGAGATCGTCGTCCTCGGCGATATCGCCGCCAGCCGCGGCACCGCGGACGAATACGCCTGCGCCACAGCCTACTTCGCCAAATTCCGTGCGCCGCGCGTGTTTATCACCGGCAACCACGATTATCTCTACCTCGACGAGCCGGACCGCAACGGCCGCAGCGTCCGGGGGGACGCCGAAGCCCGCGCCGACAAGCTGCGACGCTTCAGGGAAACGTTCGGCCTGCCGGAATTGTACCGCAGCCAGAAAATCGGCGGCTATCTGTTGATCTTCCTGTCCGTGGACTCGCTCGACTCCCCCTACCTCACGCAGCTCTCCGACCGTCAGCTCAGATGGCTGGCTACGGAGCTGAAAAACAACCCCGCCGCGCCGACGATCATCTTCTGCCACGCTCCTTTGGCGGGAACGCTGTCCCAGTACAACAAATCCGTCAACACCCCCAATCGCGTCGCCCAGCCCGAGCAGCCCCTCGCCGCAATAATCGCCGCCAACCCGCAAATCATGCTGTGGGTATCCGGGCACACCCATACCCCGGCCGACAACCCCTCGTTCGCCGCCGCGGTCAACCTGTACGCCGGGCGGGTGGCCAACATCCACAATGCCGACCTGGACCGCGAGAGCATCTGGACGAACTCCCTCTACCTCTACGCCGACAGAGTCACCGTCAAAACGTTCAGCCACAAGAAAGGGGCATGGGTGGAAGAACTCGAACGGACCTTCTCCCTCCCGCCGCAGCACAGGTAAACAATAATAGTGGTAATATGTAAAGCCGCGTGGTACACTGTAATTATAATTAAATACACTCGTTCGAACGGAGGTCGCATATGGCCAGAAAGGGGTACAGCGCGGGCGACGTGATCTATCTGGGCAGGCTCGACAACGGCAAGGTTTCCGTCCTGCCGGTGCTGCTTGTCACGCTCGTCAGCGTGAGTTTCGACGGCGAACTGTGGAAGGTGCGCAACTCGGAATCCGGCGACGTGTATACCCATTTTATCCAGTACCCGGATGAGGACGACGACCCCGGTGACGGCGGCCCCTTTGTAAACACCCTCCTCTCCTAGCCTCCGCATAAAACATGCCCCCCGGCGTTCGCCGGGGGGCATTTCCGTGGCTTGTTATTTCTGCAGCACAGGCACCGTGTTCGCCGCTCCCGGCATGACGGTGATGGTGAAATCCTTCTTGCCGAGCTTCTCCTTGGCGATGCGATACGCTTCATCCAGGCTGGTGACGGCGATCATGCCCGTGCCGTTGACGAAGTCGACGTTCTCGGGTTTGGTGACGACGATCAGCGGCTGCTTCTTGGCGATGTCGGCGCACTTGTAAGCGACGAAGCCCGGGATGGTGAAATGGTTGCGGATCGCCATCTCGAAGTCCAGCATGTCCTTGTGCTTGAACCAGTCGCTGAATTCCCGCGGCTCGTAGATGTCGCGGCACTCCATGATGCAGATGATCGCCCCGCCCGGCTTGCAGGCCATAAAGGCGTTGTCGATCGTCTTCGAGCCCTGGTAGAGGTTGATATCCTTCGGGAAACCGCCCGAGGAAGCGATGACCAGATCGGCCTGGGCCTTGATCGGCACGCCGTAAATATCCTCGACCATCTTGGTGCCGGCTTCCCACGCCTTGTACCAGTGGCCGGCGAAGAATTTCGCGAACTTGCCATCGGGCGTGAACACCGCGTTCAGCAGGAAGTCGGGTTTGGCCAGCTCCGCCATGTCGCACATGTCGTGGTGCATATCGTTCGGCTCCAGCGACCCCGACGCGCACAACGGGTTGAGGCCCTTGCCCACCTCTTTGTTCATGCAGAACAGATGGTTGCCCTGGATGGTGCGGAAGCCGCTGATCGCCGGCATGATCGACTTGCGGCCGCCGCCGAAGCCGGCCATGAAGTGATAGACGATGCCGCCGGTGATGATCATCCTGTCAGCATCGGCCAGGCGCTTGTTGATGTAGGTCTCCACGCCGCGTTTGGTCTTGCCGACATACGTCAGCTCGTCCTGGTTGTGGCAGTCATGCTGGTAGACGGGTACCCGGTGGCAGACATCCTGCCCGCACACCAGCACGTCCTCGTCAGCGGTGTGGGCGCGGTGGGCGCCGAGACCGATGACGATGAACATGTCGCTGTCGGGGATGCCGCAGGCGTTCAGCTCATCGAGCAGCACCGGCAAAAAGTGATTGAATTTGACCCAGGCCCGGGTGATGTCGCTGACGACGATGCCGACCTTTTCCCCCGGCTTGACGATTTCCTTCAGCGGCGGGGTGCCGATGGGATTGGCGAGCGCCTCCTTGACGGCGGCGGCCACATCGGTCACCGGCGGATAGGCGCGCCCTTCGATGACCTGTATTATCTGCTCTTCCGGCAGGGCGAGCTTGAGCTTCTGGTCGCCAAATCCGAACTCGAAAACCTTTTCCATAACAAATATCCACCTCACGTAGCAATTTATCCTTGTATTATTAGCCTTTCCGGTAACAATTTCCTCCCGCTTGCGGCCGAAAAGGCTCTCCTTGTAATATTATATTTTTTTATCCCGGCTCTATCCGCCGCCCTCGCCGAAGAGATTGCCGAGGGTCGTCAGCCCGTAGCCCCTGGCCCGCAGGGCGGGAATGACCTCCCGCAGGGCTTCGGCGGTATGCGCCCCGTGCAGATGGAAAAGAACGACCGATCCGGCCGCGGCATCGCCGGCGACCTGCCGGGAGATCGTATCCGCGTCCAGTCCGGACCAGTCGCGGCTGTCCACATCCCACATCACCAGCGCTCGGTAGCCCAGCTCGTTCAGGAGTCCGGTCAGCGTGCCGTTATACACCCCGTAAGGCGGACGGAAGAACGGCGCCCCGTCCCGGCCGGTCACCTCCCGCAGCGCCTCGCGGGCCGCGAGGATCTCCTCCCGCATCGCGGCGGTGGAAAGCCAGCTGAAACGGGGGTGGGAATAGGAATGGTTGGCGATCTCGTGCCCCTCGGCCGCCATGCGCCGGACCTCGTCGGGGTTTGCCCTCACCCATTCCCTCAGCAGGAAGAAGGTGCTCCGCACCCCCGCCTCTTTAAGGATGTCGAGGATTTCGTTCACCCGCCAGGCCGGACCGCCGTCGTCGAAGGTCAGCGCAATGTAAGGACGTCCCGCCTCGCTCCGCCTCAGCACCGCCAAGGGCCCGCCCGTCAGCGGCGGGCCTGAGGGGGAGGCGGACGGCGGAGCCACTGCGGCCGGAGGGATTTTCCGCAACAGTTCGCCCGCCGTCACCAGCTCGAAGCCCCGCGCTTTCAGTTCGCGGACGATCGACGGCAGGGCGGCCGCCGCCGTTTTGGCCTTCATATTGATATTGACGATCGCTCCGCCGGCGACCGCACCCTTCAGCTGTTCGACCACCGCTTCCGGCGAATCCACCAGCCAGTCGCCCGCGTCCACCCCCCCCGGACCACGACGGCGGGCGGCGCCAGCTTCGCCGCGGCCTCGCGGAAGTTGTCGCCATAGTACGCGTAGGGAGGCCTGACGACGCGCGGCGCCATGCCCGCGGCCGCCTGCACCGCCTTGGCCCCGGCCGCGAGGTCGGCGGCGATGGCGGGGGCGCCGGCCTCGGCCCAGTATTCGTGGCGCAGCCCGTGGTTGCCGAATTCGTGGCCGTCCGCGACCGCCTGCTTTACCGCCAGGCGGGACAAAGCCTCGCCTTTGACGAAAAAGGTGACTTTTATTTTTTCTTCCCGGCACAGCTTGAGCACAGCCGCGAACTCGGCCGCCCCGTCCAGGTCCTCCAGCGTCAGGGCCACCGCTTTCGCCGCCGCCACTCTGTCGACGACGGCCGGCAGGGCGGCCGCCGGCTGCGGGCCGGCCAAAACGGCGATAATAATTGCGACGATAACCGCTGCTTTCAAGGCATCATCCTCCTGTCAACAAGGTTCATTGACAGTGTATGACGCCTGTCCCGCCGGTAGAACCGCCGGCGGAGGTTGCCACCGGCCGGCAAATTTACTACAATGATAGGTATGGAAAAACCCTGGCAAAACCACTGACATTTTCGTACATTTAATCTGGCATTTATTCTGACATTTGCTCTGACATTTGGTCTATCATATTCCCCGACAAGGAGTACTGCGCGATTATGAGAATTATTCCCGGCATCTGCCGTTTCTGTTCCGGAGGGTGCGGCGCCCTTTTCAGCGTCGCTAACGGCGAAATCGTCGCCGTTAAGGGCGACCCCGCCCACCCCGTCAGCCTGGGCGCCTTGTGCGCGAAGGCCGGGCTGGGCTCTTTCCGCGGCCATCCGGGCCGCGTCACCCGGCCGCTGTGGCGGCCGGCGGGGGCCGACGGGTGGCGGGAGATCGGCTGGCGGCAGGCTATCACGCTGCTGGCGGCGAGACTCAAGGCGGCGCGCGACGCGGGCTGGGCGCCCGACGACGCCCGCACGGACGGCATCGCGGTGTTCGGCTCGGCCGCGGTGACGAACGAGGAGAGTTATCTGCTGGGCAAGTTCACCCGCCTGCTCGGCTCGACGTATATCGAGCATCAGGCCCGCGTCTGACACGCCCCCACGGTGGCAGGTCTGTCATCGACTTTCGGTTACGGGGCGACAACGAATTCGTGGACCGACCTGGCCGCGGCCGGCACGGTGCTGATCGCCGGGGCCAACATGGCCGACAATCACCCGGTGGCGATGCGGCAGGTGCTGGCCGCGCGGGCCGCCGGGGCGAAGGTTGTGGCCGTCGATCCCCGCCGCACCCCCACCGCCGCCCAGGCGGATATTTTCGCCCAGCTCCGTCCCGGCAGCGATATCGCTCTCCTGGGGGCGGTGATCAATATTGTCCTGGAGGAAGGGCTGTTCGACCGTGATTATGTAACCAGGCTGACGAACGCCCGCTATCTGGTCAATCCCGGCTACCGCTTCGCCGACGGGCTGTTCGCGGGCTACGACGACGCCGCCCGCAGCTATGACACCGAACGCTGGGCGTACGTCCTGGACGGGGAAGGCCGGCCGGCCGCAGCGGCGGATATCGAGGCGCCGGGAACGGTTTTCAGCCACCTGCGCGAACACTTCCGGCGCTACGACGCGGCGACGGCGGCGGCAATCACCGGCGTGCCGGCAGCGACGATCGCCGCGATGGCGGCGGCGGTGGCCGGGCGCCGGCCGCTGGCCATCCTGTACGCTTTAGGGATAACCCAGCATACGACGGCGGTGCAGACAATCCGCTGCTATGCCATCCTGGCGCTGTTGCTGGGCTCGGTGGGAGTGGCGGGCGGCGGGGTGAACGCGCTCAGGGGCGAGGCAAATGTGCAGGGGTCGACCGACCTCGGCAGCCTGGCCACCAGCCTGCCGGGGTACCTGCCGGTCCCGGGCCGGGAGGATGTGACGCTGGGGGATTACGCGGTCAGGCACGGCACGGAGGCGGCCGGCGGCGTCGCGGACCTGCTGGGGGCGTGGTTCGCCGCGCCGCCGGAGGAAAGCTACGGCTGGCTGCCGCGCCAGGGAGCGGGCAAACCGGCCACCTATCTGCCGATGCTGGCGGCGATGGCGGCCGGGCAATTCAAGGCGGCGCTGGCGGTGGGCATCAACCCGATGATCAGCACGCCCGACAACCGGCTGGCGGCGCGGGCCCTGGCGGCGCTCGACACGCTGGCGGTCGTCGATCTTTTCCCTTCCGAGACGGCCGAATTCTGGCGCCTGCCCGGTGTGAAGCCCGCGGAGATCGGCACCGAGGTCGTACTTCTGCCGGCGGCCCACTTTTACGAGAAAGCCGGCTCGGTGACGAGCGGCGGACGCCTCGTCCAGTGGCAGCGGCGCATCCTCCGCCCCGAGGGGCTGGCCAGGCCGGACCTGGCGATAATCGACAGTCTGTTCCGGGCGGTGCGCCGCCTGTACGCCGCGGCCCCCGCCGCGAAGGACGCGCCCCTGCTGGCGGCGAAATGGGACTACGGCCGACCGGCGGACGCCAAAAATGTGCTGCTGGAGATCGACCGCGGCTGCCGGCTGTACGCCGGGGCAGCGGGGGCCATAGCCGCGGGGCGGGACTACGCCTGGCCGGGCGGACGGCGGATACTGTACGAGGACGGGGCGTTCGCCACGCCCGAGGGGGTGGCCCGCCTGTTCGCCGCCCCCTACGCCAGCAGACGGCAAGGCGACGCCGCGCCGGTGAAAGTAGCCGCGGTCTGTGCCGACGGGCCGTTGCCCGAGCATTACGAACCGGCGGAAAGTCCGCTGGTCAACCCGCTTCACCCGGCGGCGAGCGCCAATCCCCTGTTGCGGGCGCCGGGGCCGGACGAAGGCGGCGCCTTCCCGTACGTGCTGACGACTTACGCCGCGCCGCCAGGCGGAGAGCCGGCGGTGGTGGTGGAGGTGTCGGCGGCGCTGGCCGGCGAGCTGGGGCTGACGGGCGGCGAGGAGGTAACGGTGGCGTCGGCCCGCGGCGACATCCGGGCCAGGGTGCGGGTGAGCGAGACGCTGCGGCCGCTTACGGCGGGAGGGCGGACGGTGCATACGGTGGCCATGCCGCTGGGGCGGGCGGCGACCGCCCTGGGCGTCAACGCCATCACCAGCGCGGCGGCCGACCCCACGGCCGGCACGCCGGCGGCGAAAAGCTGCCTGGTGGATATCAGCAGGCGATAAGAGTCACGGAGCCACCCGTTAAACGGGTGGCTTGGGTTAGCCCTGAAAGGGCATTATACTAGCTGAGTCTCAAGACTCACTGAAAGTTTGCCAACCGCATAGCGTTCTCAGTCAGCCCCTAAAGGGGCTGGCTTTTTTAT
>JAHDOI010000021.1 GCA_018434945.1 Selenomonadales bacterium | reverse complement strand
GAGGTTGGCAATGTATTTGAAGCCGACGGGGGTTTCGTAGAGCTTGAGGCCGTATTTGCCGGCGACGCGTTTGACGAGTTCGGAGACGGTGAGGGTCTGGGCGACGCCGCCCGTCCAGCCGCGTTTTTCGTGAAGGTATTTGGCGAGCAGGGCCATGATCTGGTGGGCGTTGATGAAGCGGCCGTCGGCGTCGATGGCGCCGATGCGGTCGCCATCGCCGTCGGTGGCGAGGCCGACGGCGGCTTTATGCTCGGCCATGGCAGCGCGGAGGGCGGCGAGGTTTTTGTCGATGGGTTCGGGGTTGACGCCGCCGAAGGAGGGGTTGTATTCGCTCCTGATCTCGACGAGGTCGAGGCGGTGGCGGGCGGCGAGCCTGGCGGCATAGCCGCTGGCCGAGCCGTGCATGACGTCGAAGAGGATTATGCCTTTGCTGGCGGCGAGGATTTTCGGGTCGAGGACGGCGTCGATGTGGTCGAGGTAGGGGGCGTGGGGGGAGAAGGATGCTATGCCCGCCGGCAGGGATATTTTGGGGTATTGGCCGCCTTCGCTTTCGCGGCGGTGGACGTAGGTTTCGATGTCGGCGATGATCTCGGGCGAAGCCGAGCCTCCGTAGGAGGCTTTGAACTTGAGGCCGTTGTATTCGCCGGGGTTGTGGCTGGCGGTAATCATGATGCCGCCGGCGGCCTGGCGGTCTTTGACCTGCCAGGTGAGGGCCGGGGTGGGCAGGATGGCGTCGGACAGCCAGACGGTGACGCCGCGCGACGCCAGGGCGGCGGCGCAGTCTTCGGCGTAGCGGCGGGAGAGGAAGCGGGCGTCGTAGCCGACGACGATGCCTTTGGCGGCTTCGCTGCGGCCGAGGACGTAGTCGGCGATGGCGTTGGCCACCAGCCGCACGTTGCTGAAGGTGTAGTCTTCGCTTATTATGCCGCGCCAGCCGTCGGTGCCGAATTTTATCATACCTTCGCCTCCCATACAGTCTGCTATTATATCCGGATTGCCTGGTAAGTATTTCGTTTTACGGCCGGTATTGTCCTGCCGGAAAAGTCTCTTGTGTAATTATTTTCCAGACGGCAGAGCGTCCCTTATACGGGCCGTCCAGAAGCCGTCGGATGCAAGGCGCACCGGAGATCGCGACCACAGGCGCCTTGGTTGCGTACGCCGAGGGAGCGTTCGAGGAGCAACGCCGCAGATGGCGGCTTATCAACGGCCCCCCGGTATCGGCTCAGGCCCTGCCATAGATGTCGTCGAAGCGGACGATATCGTCCTCCTCCAAATACTTGCCGTTCTGGACTTCAATCATTTCCAACGGTATTTCGCCTGGGTTTTCAAGGCGGTGTTTCGTGGAGACAGGCACGAAGACGCTTGCATTTTCGTGGACCATCTGCTCGCGCTCGCCGATGGTCACTTTGGCGGTGCCGGCGATGACGATCCAGTGCTCGCTGCGGTGGTGGTGGAGCTGGAGGCTGAGGCGCTGGCCGGGGGTGACGACGATTTTCTTGAGCTTGTAGCCCGGTCCTTCGCCTAGGACGGTGTAGCAGCCCCACGGGCGGTAGACGGTGGTGTGTTCGGCGGCTTCGCGCCGGCCGCGGGCCTTGAGTTCGCCGACGATTTCCTTGACTTTTTGGGATTCGCCTTTTTGGGCGACGAGGATGACGTCGTCGGGTTCGACGACGCGGATGTCTTCGAGGCCGATGCCGGCGATGAGGCGACTGTGGCCGAGGATGAGGGAGTCGCAGCAGCCGACCGGCAGGCAGTCGCCCTGGATGGCATTGCCGGCGGCGTCTTTGGGCAAGACGTCGTAGATGGCGTCCCAGGAGCCGATGTCGCTCCAGCCGGCGTCGAGGGGGATGGTGACGATGCGGTCGGATTTTTCGGCAATGGCGTAGTCGAGCGAAATGTCGGGCAGGTCCGCG
>JAHDOI010000045.1 GCA_018434945.1 Selenomonadales bacterium | reverse complement strand
CACTCCGGTCGCTGATGAGCTTCGCCTGGCGGCGTTGCCTTCACTCTTCGCATCCTCAGCGTACGTTCGAGTACGCTTCCGGTGCTCATCGCTCGGCGCCTTGCCATGCTCGCTCCTGAGCGACCTCGTCCGGCTGTTTTCGACCGGAACTCTATGTTAACATAACCTTGGCGGCTCTGTCAACATTCACTTTTTGGAAACGCTGTCGTCGCTTACCTCTTCTGGCCTTTTGCACCAGTTCCGCTTGCGGCGACTTTGTTATATTAACACGTCCCGGAGGGCCGTGTCAATGGTATTTGTTGGTTTTTTGCGCTGATGCTCCGCTCGGAGAGGCGCTTTATTAATATATCATATCAGCAGCTATTACTCAACCGCCGTAAACGGCGATTATGCGATGGGCGCGACGAATTTCTCACGTGTGTTTACAGCTTTGATTATATGCTTGTATATGCTAAATTATGCTCTTTATTGGATAATAAATTAGCCTGCCTTTTTACAGGCAGGCTTGTCCTTACCAGAAGGTCCGCGGCATGATGCGCTCGAGGGGCCAGACCAGATTGCCGGCAGCGTCGACGGGACCAATTTTGTCGGCGACTTCCCGGACGGCGGAGGTGGCTACGACGGGAAGGCCGAGAATCCTGGCGGCTTCGGCGACGCCGGCGGCCCCTTTCTGGACGATTTCTGCGGTGGTCTCTTCGGCCATGTGGGTGTTGTTGAGGAGGGCGTCGACCCTTCCCAGTGTGGCGACGTATTCGAGGATGTTTTCGACGGTGGAGGTGAAGGGCCGTGACATGTTGATGACGGCGATTATTTTGAGGTGGGGGTTTTCGAAGGCGCCTTCGATGAGGTTGAATATCCGCGCTCCGTGGACGCCGTAGCCGACGTCCATGATGATGTTGCCCGGGCGCCGGAGCACCCAGCGCATGGAGCCTTTGATAACGCTGCCGGCTTCGCCCAGCCCGACGGTGTCCCGCGTTTCCCAGGCGACGACGTTCATTCCCATGGCTTCGAGTTCTTTTTTGATCGGGCGGATGGTGTATACGGGTTCGACGGTGTCGAGGTCGACGAGTGTGACCGGCAGGCCGCGACGGCATAGGTCGATGGCCCTGTTGACGGCGTTTTCGCTTTTGCCGCTGGCGTATTCGCCGACGTATGCTTCGATGATCGGTTCCATTTCATCACCCTTTCAGCGAAAGGGCACTTCACACCCTAGCTCGGGCCGGGTGCCAAGTGCCTTGTGCGGTCATTTTCTATAGTCTATCATACGGCCGGGGAAAAAACCAATCAGGCGATAAATAATTTGAAGAGGATGAGCAGGATGACGCCCGGTATGCCGAGAAAGCCGGCGATGAGGGCGGTGATGGGGTTGATGGCGATGACGAAGCCGAAGTGGCCGCCGATGAAGTTGACGATCCACAGCATGATGCCGCCGATGATGGCGTTGTAGACGAGCTTGAGGATGAGCTTGATGGGCATGAGGAAAAGCCGCCCGATGAGGTAGAGCAGGAAGATCCCGAAGATGAAGGCGATGATGACGTTCCAGTCCCAGGCTAGCCCGGGTATGCTCGGCATACTCATTCTCCTTTCGGCAGATGCCTATTCATATTGTAAACGAGATTTCCCGTTCTGTCATGCGCCGGGTTATCTTCCTTACAATATATAAACGGCACGTCCTAAGTATGCCAAAAAAACAAGGCTGTTCGCGCTATGCGAGCAGCCTTGTCCCGGTCAGCAGTATTTTGTGTTGGTCACGCCCTCGCTGCGTGCTTTCTTGAGCAGGTACACGTATTTTTTTTCCGCAGCCTGCATGAGGTAGACGGCGTGGTCTACTAGGTCGCTGTCGGATACGGAGTTGTAGTAGTGCTGGGCGGCCAGCCACTCACGCCTGGCTTGTTCGACGACGTCGGTGAGGGCGGGCATGGGGGCGGCCAGGCATGGGTCGCTGTCGACCAGGTTGGCTAACAGCCGTTTTGTCCAGGAGATTTTCATTGTTCTCCCCTCCCGATAATATTATTACCAGAATGAGGGAGAATTATTCCAACTATTTGTCCCGGCCTTTTGCCGGCTACATCTCGCGGCGGTTTTCGAGCGCCTTGGAGAGTGTGACTTCGTCGGCGTATTCAAGGTCGCCGCCCACGGGCAGGCCGTGGCCGATGCGGGTGACTTTGACGCCGAGGGGTTTGAGGAGCCGGGCGATGTACATGGCGGTGGCCTCGCCCTCGACGTCGGGGTTTGTGGCCATTATGACTTCCTGGGTTTCGCCGTCGTGTATGCGGACGAGCAGTTCCTTGAGGCGCAGTTCGTCGGGCCCGACGCCGTCGAGGGGCGACAGCGAACCATGGAGAACGTGGTAGCGGCCGCGGTATTCGCGCGTTCTTTCCATGGCGGCGACGTCCTGGGGTTCTTCGACGACGCAGATGAGGCCGGTGTCGCGCGTGTCGCTGCCGCAGATCTGGCAGGGGTCGCAGTCGGTCAGGTTGAAGCAGACCGAGCAGTAGCCGATTTTCTCTTTGGCTTCGATGATGGCCTCGGCAAGTTCGCGGCTTTGGGTCCGGTCCATGGCCAGCACGTGGTAGGCCAGCCGGGTGGCCGATTTGGGTCCGATGCCCGGAAGGCGGCGGAATTGTTCGACCAGCCTGGCGAGGGGGGCGATGTGCGCCATTTAAAACATCCCCGGTATTTTCATGCCGCCGGTCAGCTTGCCCATCTCCTGGGCCATCATGTCGTCGACTTTTTTGAGGGCTTCGTTGACGGCGGCCATGATCATGTCTTCGAGCATTTCGATGTCCTGCGGGTCGGCGGCAGCCGGGTCGATTTTTATGGACAGTATCTGTTTTTCGCCGTTGACGACGATTTTTATCGCGCCGCCGCCGGCGGTGGACTCGAGGGTCCGGGTTTTAAGCTCCTCCTGCAATTTGGCCATGTCGGCCTGCAGCTTCTGCACTTTTTTCATCATGTTGGCCATGTTGCCCATATTGCCGAACATCGACATCGATCAGACCTCCTCGTTCTTTTCCTCTTTGATTATTTTGCCGCCGAAGATCGCCAGGGCCTGGTTTAAGGCCGGATGCCCCTCGGCCGGAGCGGCGGGCGCGGCGCCAGCGGGTGCGGGCGACGGAGCCGCGGCCGGCGGCGGGGCGGTGGCGGCCACGCAGCTCAGTTTCACCGGGTGGCCGGTGATCTGGGCGAGGCTTTTTTCGACGATCTGGCGGTAGTCTTCCTTGTCGCTGCGCTCTTTGGCGAAGGAGGATGTGAATTGCACGGTAGCCTGGCTGTCGGTGAGGGTTATTAGTTCGCCCTGGGAGACGCAGGCGTGGACGGAGCGTTTGCCGCCGGCGACGAGTTCTTTGAGGACGGCGTCCCAGATTTCCTTGGGGCTGGCGCCGGTCAGGGCCGGAACGGCCGCTTTGGGTTCGGGAGCGGCGGGTTTGGTTTCGGGAGCCGCCGGCGTGTGCGCTGCCGGGACGGGGCGGGGCTGCGGGGCGGGCGCGGAGGCCGGGCGGGCGGGCCGGGCGGCCCCGCCGCCGGCGAGGGCGGCTTCGAGGGCCGCGACCCGCTCGGCGAGGGCCGCGAGGTCGGCTTCACCGCCGCGGCGGCAGACGGCGAGCAGGGCTATTTCCGCGGTGATGCGCGGTTCGACGGCCCATTTGGCTTCGTTGGCCGCGTTCTGGAGCAGCTGGATCATGCGCACGAGTTCGTCGTGGCTGAAGCGGGCGCTCTGGTCGGCGAGGATGGCCCGGTCGCCGCCGTGTGTGTCGAGACCGGCGACTTCGGGAGCTGCCTTGTATATCATGAGGCTGCGCCCGTGCTGGGCGAGCTCGAGGAGGAGCTGGCGGACGTCTTTGCCGAGGGCGATGAGTTCTTCGAGGGTGAGCAGTACTGCGGACGCATCCCGCGCAGCCATGGCGTCGGTCAGCCGCCAGACCCATTCGTGGCCGACGAGGCCGAGAAGGCCGCGGACGGCGTCGGCGCCGACAGGTCCGTCGCCGAGGGCGGTGCACTGGTCGAGGATGCTGAGGGCGTCGCGCAGGCCGCCGTCGGCGTGCAGGGCGATGAGGCGCAGCGCTTCGGCGGTGATGTCGAGGCCGCTGTCGGCGGCGACGACGGATAGGCGTTTTTCGATATCCGCCACCGGTATGCGGCGGAAGTCGTACCGCTGACAGCGGGAGTGGATGGTGGCCGGTATTTTGTGCGATTCGGTGGTGGCGAGCACGAATACGACGTGGGCGGGCGGCTCTTCAAGGGTTTTGAGGAGGGCGTTGAAGGCTTCCGCGGTTAACATGTGTACTTCGTCAATTATGTATACTTTGTAGCGCCCCTCGACAGGCGCGAATTTGACGGCCTCGCGGAGGTCGCGGATTTCGTCGATGCCGCGGTTGGAGGCGGCGTCGATCTCGAAGACGTCCATCGAGGTGCCGGCGGTGATGCGCTCGCAGTTGGGGCATTTGTTGCAGGGCGAGGGAGTGGGCCCGTGGACGCAGTTGAGGGCTTTGGCGAGGATTTTGGCGGTGCTGGTTTTGCCGGTGCCGCGAGGGCCGGCGAACAGGTAGGCATGGGCTACCTTGCCGGCGGCGATGGCATTTTTCAGGGTCGTGTTGATATGTTCCTGGCCGATCAGGTTGTCGAAGTCCTGCGGCCGCCACTGGCGATAGAGTGCTACATACGCCATGAACCGACACCTCCATAACAGGTGAATAGATTCCACACGCGTCCCGGCATTCCCTTTCGGAGCTGGCGGGCAAATACAGAAAAGCAGCCCCGGTAGGCTGCCGTTTTCGGTAACATCGGCCCAAGGCAGCCGTCAGGCTCCCTCGCGGCACATAAGAATTGTCACTTACCGTTGCTTCCTTCCGGACCTGGCGGGGTTCATGAGTTCCTATTGCGCAAGACCCAACGGCTACCGTGGGCCGACCTTAAGAAGGTGTGGCGGAGAGAGAGGGATTCGAACCCTCGGTACCTTTTACAGTACACACGATTTCCAGTCGTGCTCCTTCATCCACTCGGACATCTCTCCGTGTTGACGTAAATGATTATATATGAATTTTGTTTTGTTGGCAATATGGCGGAGAGGCATTTGCCCCGCTACAACCACGTAAAACCGCGAATATTATTTTACATCTCCCGGCCGCCGTTGTCAACCGACGGAAACCTTGTATTATCTTCCTGCCCCAGGATTCCTTCCTGCCGTCAATTTCCGTACCGATAAGAATTCGGCTTTACCCATATTATGTAGTGTTAGTTCTGCCCTCACTAAATGTAAAATTCTTTCATTCAATAAAATGGCCAATTCTTTCCGAAGGTCTGCCGAAGAATACTTTTTTATCCGCCAGGACAATGAAAACCGCGAGTGCCGTGAATAACGATGTTTCAATGCATTTGGCGATGTTCCCCATTAGGAATATTCCCTGCAGATTTGCCGAGGCATGAACAAGCACCGGAACGAGAATACATCCTCTGTTTTTGTACCAAAGCCAGTTGATCAGGAAACCAGCCGCAATCGCGCTGGCGAAGTAATTCAGGACATAGAGCCAACCCGCTCGCCACAACAGGTTCATATAATAGTTGTCGACAAAAAATAGCGGCGCATGCCACAGACACCACACTAGCCCAAATATCAGCGAAGCAGTAAAAAAATTGTATTTGCTGCGCAAACTGTCCATCCCATAGCCTTTCCAGCCCAGTTCCTCCGACAGAGGCGCGGCAAACAAAAAAATCGGCGCAGGGATAACGCCGGTTGCAAAAATGACCCCTTTATTAATACGGAACTGTTCCAGGCTTTCCCCCATAAAAGTCGACAAATAAATGGATACTGCCGCCAATGCAGGCATCGTAAAGAGTACCATGGGAAGGTAGTTCAGCTTTATCCTTCTCAGGTCAAAAGTCCGGCTGAGAAAGTCCCGTGTCAGTTCGCCGCTACCTGACGAAAAAATCATCAGGAGCGCTACAATGCACGGTGTCAGCAGCGCGATGAAAAGCATTAGCGAAAATAGTTCTTCATATGCCCGTTGTTCACTACGGTTGTAGCTCAGCCAGACCATGCCTGACTCAATTATCCAGGTTATAATAATCACGCTGAAAAAATACTTGAACGGCTTATAAACGTACGCGTTCACGCTATTTCTCCTCCCGCAAGGCTGGACCAAAACGCTTATAGCCAATAAATTACAATTTCGTTATTCCCGTCAATAATCCTTCGGCTAATGTGTTTATAAGAGGCCGGTAGAATTATCACGCAGGCTCCTATGCTCGTCCGGGGGTGAATAAACAACAACCAGGCATTTTGCCTGGTTGTTGTTTATTATGGCGGAGAGGGTGGGATTCGAACCCACGGTACCTTCCGGTACACTTGATTTCGAGTCAAGCACCATCGACCACTCGGACACCTCTCCGTATGAGTTATGCAGTTATTCGAGACTGCAACCGCTACCCGCGGCGTTCGCGGAAGAACTGTTTCATCAGTTCGCCGCATTCGTCGCCCTTCACGCCGGCGAGTACTTCCGCCCTGTGGTTGAGGGCGTCGTTCTGGACGACGTTGAAGATCGACTCCACGGCACCCGCCTTGTAGTCGGGGCTGCCGTACACCAGGCGGTCGATGCGGCTCATGACGAGCGCGCCGGCGCACATGGGACACGGTTCTATTGTGACATAAAGCGTGGCGCCGGTCAACCGCCACCGTCCGAGTTTGCGGCAGGCTTCGCGGATAACGATGATTTCGGCGTGAGCGGTGGCGTCATGCCACGTTTCGCGCATGTTGTGGGCGGCGGCGATTATCTCGCCGTCGACAACGATAACCGCCCCGATGGGCACTTCGCCGGCGGCGTAAGCCTTGCGGGCTTCCGCCAGGGCCAGGTCCATATAGTAATCATCGTTCGGCATCCGGTTCACCACGTTTAATAAGCCTGGTGCGCCCGAGACGAATCGAACGTCCGACTCGCGGTTTAGGAAACCGCTGCTCTATCCCCTGAGCTACGGGCGCATCATAAGTTTTGCGTTGAGACTATTTAGAGTAGCGCCACGGAGGACGACTACTCTACCGGAAGAATTATAGCACTCCGGCCCTGCGATGTCAATAACGGACTGGCTGGCAAATTATGTGGCACGGAGGAAAAAGGCACGGGACCGGCGCCCCGTGTCTTGACCGTATACATATGCCGGAATCGATCCGCAAGGAGGATTGTAGCATACCGGCGAGCCACGGTCAAACGGCACGCGACAGCCAGGCGCAAAGTTATAAACAGCATTCTGCGCTTAATCGACATAATCTGCCGCAAAAGCAATTACGCCCGCTTTTTTATCCACAATTGTAGGTGTTTTGTGGATTGTTTTGTGGATAACTTCGTTGCCGCGTCCCTCAGGGGGTAGGCACAGGGCGGCTCCAGTCCACAAAGACGCCGGTCTGCTGCCACAGGCTGGTAAGCGAAAGTTTGAAAGCGGCCAGGCTCTCGGTCGGCAGGGCGGTCCGTTCGCGGAAATCGCGCAGTGTTCGCTGCGCTTCCCTGAGCAGGTGTTCGCTGTGCAGGAAGGCTTCCACCGCTTTGCGAGCGACCGCGTCGGCAAGAATGACTGTGACTTTTTTGGTCTCGATGTCGTATTCGATGTAACCGCAGTCGTTGTCGTGGTGAATGGCTACCCGGTATTTTTCTCCCATAGTACATCCTTTCCTATCCGTCGCTGTATGGCAGTATTAAGTATACTTCCCGGGCCGGGAAAATCCTGCTCGTTTACATATATTTTTTCCGCGAGCCCGGTCTTTTAGAAGGAAAAACCGGCAGGATGCTCTCCTGCCGGTTTTGGGAGCGGTTATTTTTACAGTTTGAATTCGCCGACCGGCCTGCCGGGGGTGATGACGTGAACGGCGCAAGCGAGGCAGGGGTCGAAGGAGTGGACGGTGCGGACGACGGACAGGGGGTTGTCGGCGTCAGGCACCGGCAGGCCGATGAGGGCCTGCTCTAGGGCGCCAGGCGTGCCGCCGGCATCGCGGGGCGAGCAGTTCCAGGTGGTGGGCACCACGGCCTGGTAGCGTTCGATGCGCTGGTTCCTGATCGTGACCCAATGGCCCAGGGCTCCCCGCGGAGCTTCGACAAGGCCTATGCCGGAGGCGGCGTAGGGGATCTCGACGGCCGCTTCGCACGGGGCGCCGGGTTCGAGTTCGTCGAGCCATTTGCCGAGCGCCTTGGTGATGAGGGCGGCTTCGAGTGTTCGGGCTACGATGCGGTCCATAGCGGATACGCCGGAGGTGTAACGGCCGGATATCCACATGCGGGCCAGCGGTCCGACCTCGCATACTTCGCCGCCATAGCGCGGTGCTTTGACCCAGGTGTACGCGCCGGCTTTTCCGTACTGGGCGTTGGTGCCCGTCTTGCCGGGCGTGCCGTCGGAGGCTTTGTCGTACCAGGAGTGGGCCGCGTCTTCGGTGACCTTGGCGATGTCCATATCCGCGGCCTTGCCGCCGATATGGACGCCCGCGCCGAACAGTTTGTCGCGGCCGTGGTCGTCAAGCGGGAAGACGCCGTAGGAGAGGAAGTTGGCCGGTCCTTTGCCGACCTGGAAGTAATCGCTGTAGGCGTTGGCCAGGAGACGGGTATCCTCGGCGTATTCCTTCTCCACGAACTGGGCGATTTCGGCCAGCAGCTTGCGGTAGGCGTCGATCTTTTCCTTCTGGGCGGTCATGGAGGTGCCGCCGGCGATGATGGCGACCTGGTGGGGCATTTTGCCGCCGAACAGGGCGACCATTTCGTGGCACTTGCGGCGGATTTCCAGGGCCTTGAAGTAGTTGCCGACGAGCCGTTCGTTTGTTTCTTTGTTGAGGCGGTAGTCGCCGGTGTAGTGGTGGGTGAAGGGGGGGATCGCCGGGAACTGGACGTAGTCGGGCAGGGAGAGGTTGTAGAAGTGGATTATGTGGGACTGGAGGAAGTTGCCGCCCAGGATGAGGTTCCTGATGATGCGGCCGTTGGCCGGCACCTGGACGCCGAAGGCGTCGTCGAGGGCGAAGGCGGCGGCGGTGGCGTGGCTGACGGGGCAGACGCCGCAGATGCGCTGGGTGATGTAGACGGCGTCGCGCGGGTCGCGCCCGGCGAGGATGGATTCAAAGCCGCGGTACATCGTGCCGGCTGCCTCGGCGGAGACGACTTTGCCTTTATCGGCCATTACTTCTACCTTGAGGTGGCCCTCCAGACGGGTTACGGGGTCAATTACGATTTTGCGCATTATTTATCACCCCCGATGATTTTGCCCTGGCGGGGCTGCGGCGAAGGCGTGCCAGCCGGGCCGTATTCGGGCATGCGCTCGAAGAAGGGGCTGGTATGGTCGGGGAAGCCGGGCTCGACGCAGGCGATGCAGGGGGCGTTGGCGCCCACGCACCAGCTGGTGTTGTTGTTGTATTTGCGGGTGGGGCAGTCGTTGTAGGCCATCGGGCCTTTGCAGCCGAGCTTGTAGAGACAGCCGGGCTCGGACAGGCGGGTGGCGAATTTGCCTTCATCGAACATCTGGCGGCGCTCACAGAGGTCGTGGACGCATTTGCCGAAGAAGACGGTCGGCCGTTTGAGATGGTCGAGTTCAGGCATGCCGTACTTGATGGCGTGCACCAGCGTGCCCAGCACGCGGTCGGGGTGGATGGGACAGCCGGGGACGTTGATGAGCGGCACGCCGCTGATGACGTCGCTGACCGCCTTGCTGCCGGCGGGATTGCTGCCGGCGGCGGGGATGCCGCCGTAGGTGGCGCATGTGCCCACGGCTATGACCGCTTTGGCGCCGGCGGCCATCGTTTTGACCCATTCGACGAAGGATACGGGTTTGCCGTCCCGCTCGCCGAGGGTGGAGTACATGGCTTTTTCGCCGGTGGAGACGGAGCCTTCGACGACCAGATAGTACTGCCCGGCGTACTGCTTTTTGACGGCAGGCAGTATTTCCATCGCCGGTTCGCCGGCTGCGGCCATGAGGGTCTGGTGGAACTGGAGGCTGATAACCTCGGTGAGTACTTTGCCTATTTCGGGCTGGACGCCGTTTAAGAGCGACACCGAGCAGCCGCTGCACGATCCGCCCTGGAGCCAGACGATCGGCGGCTGGCCGCCGGCGGGACCGGCGAAGGCTTGAAGGATTTCCGGCTTTATCGCATGGGTCAGGCCAAGCGCGGCTCCGGTCGCACCGCACAGGCGCAGGAATTCACGACGGCTTAAATTTCGCATCTTTTTCCCTCCTGGCGGCTATATGATGTAGAGCAGGGTCGGCTTTGTGCCGAAGTCGGGCCTGAGCTGCTTGGCTTTGGCCAGTTGCTTGGCGAATTCACCCTTGGGATTGTCGAGGTCGCCGAAGTAACGGGCCTTGGTCAGACAGGTGGATACACAGGCCGGCTCCTCGCCCTGTTTGACGAGCGACAGGCACATGTTGCAGGCCTGGACGATGCCCTCGTCCTTGAGGTAGGTGCGGGCGTTGTAGGGGCAGGCGGGCACGCACCGCCGACAGCCCATGCATTTGTCTTTGTCGACCATGGTGAGGCCGTTCTTGTCCTTGTGGGAGGCGGTTGTGGGGCAGACGGGGACGCAGGGGGCGTCCTGGCAGTGCTGGCACTGCAGGGGAACCATGACGTATTTGGGGTTGGGATATTTGCCTGTCTCCCGGTCCTCGAAACGGATATAGGCGTTTTCCGGCCCCAGCTCGTTCTGCATCTGGCAGGCGACCTGGCAGGCGTAACAGCCGACGCATTTCTTGGCGTCGATGATCATTGCGTAGCGCGGCATGGTTATTCACCCACCTTTCTGATGGTGACGGTGACTTCCATCATCATGGCGTGTCCCGAAATGGCTTCCGCCCTGCATGGGGTAAAGTCGTTGGGGTTGATGCCGTAGCCGACGCCCGTCTTGAGGAAGGGGGCGAAACGGCCATAGCCGGCGGGCAGGTAGGCGGCCTCGGGGTGGACGCGCTCGGTGACTTTGACCCGCACCTTTCGTGTGGCCTGCGGCGAGGAGACTTCGACAAGGTCGCCGTCTCTGATGCCCATTTTTTTGGCCCGGTCGGCGTTGATCCACAGCCGCTCGAGGTCGCCCCGTTTGGCGACGGCGAGGAGGTAGGGGTCGCTGATGCTGGTGGTGTGGGACAGGAAGCCCTGCTTGCCGTGGATGAGGACGAAGCTGTTTTTGTCGGCCTTGGCGTAAGGCGGTTCCCACTCGGGCACCGGCTTGTAACCATGGTCGGCGAAGGCTTGACAGTACATCTCGATTTTCTTCGATTTAGTGTTGAACCCGAGCGGCTTGGCGGCCGGGGCTTTGACCTTGACGGTGCCTTTGGTTCTGAGGTCCTCCAGGGTCACGCCGAGCGGCTTGACCATGGCGGCGGCGACGTCTTCGCGGGTGAAGTTGAAGTATTTTCCCAGCCCCATGTGGCCGGCGAGTTCGGTGACGATCTCGGGCAGCGGCTTTGTCTCGGAGTGGACGACATCGATGGCGGCGGTGCGCATGGTTACGGCCGCGCCGACGACGGTCGGCAGGTCCTCGCGCTCGGCCGCGCTGCACTCGGGCAGCACGTAGTGGGCGCACATGGCCGACTCCGACCATTTGATGTCGCAGACGACGAAGAGGTCGAGGGCTTTGTAGCCCTTTGTGAGCAGTTCGGGCTGGGGAGCGTTGCGGGCGACGTTGATGCGGTAGAGGAAGCCGGCTTTGGCTTTGCCCTCGAGCGCGCGCTGGGGCATCATGTGGACGATGCCCTGATTGGGCTGGCAGAGGGGGAATTCGCCCTTGATGCCGACGCCGTCGCAGCGTTTTGCTTTGGGTTTGGGCGGGGCCGGGTGCTTCTTGGCGTCGAGCGAGCCCAGTTTGGGCGGGTTGCCGAATTTCATGCCGCCGGCTTTGCCGTAGTTGCCGAGGAGGGCGTTGACGCAGGCGACCATGCGGAACATCTGGGTGCCGTTGGCGTAGTTGCAGCCGTTGGGGGCTTTGTAGCCCTGCTCGATACAGCTGGCGGGCCTGTTCTTGCCCAGGCCGCGGGCGATGGCGTAGATGGTGGCTGCGGGGATATCGGTGACGGAGGACGCCCACTCAGGGGTGTAGTCCTTCATGCCTTTCTTGAACTCGTCGAAGCCGACGCACCATTCGTCGACAAACTCCTTGTCGTAGAGGTTTTCGGCGATGAGGACGTTGGCTACGGCCAGCAGGAGGGCAAGGTCTGTGCCGGGCCTGATCGGCACCCATTCGGTGGCGAAGAGGCAGGCGTTGCTGTGGCGGGGGTCGACGACGATGATGTTGGTGCCTTTAGCGTAGGCAGCCTCCATGCCGGCCGCCGAGGAGGGAGAAAGACCTTCGACGTAGTTGCGGCCGAGGAAGACTATATATTTGGTGTTGCCGAGGTCGGCGGTCGCCATGCCGCCGGTCGTCCATTTGTAGGCGACATCGCGGCCGGTGCTGCACATGGAGTGGTGGGACTGGATGGTGCTCGAGCCGACGGCCGCCATCAGGCGCGGCCAGTAGAAAGCGTTTGTCGGCCGTGGGTTGTGGGAGAAAAAGACCTTGTCAGGTCCGTGCTCCTGGAGCACTTTTTTGAGCTTGGCAGCGATCTCGCTGTACGCCTGCTCCCAGGTGATCGGCACGAAGTCGTTTTCGCCGACGCGCTTCATGGGATGGGTGATGCGGTCTTTGTGGTACGCCTGGGCGATGCCGGCATGGCCGCGGGCGCACAGTTTGCCCTTGCTCTGGCCATGATCCTTTTGGCCGGTAACCTTCCAGATTCTGCCGTTCTTGACGTGCACCCACATGCCGCATGCCGCGGAACAGGTCTCGCAGAGGGACGGAATCTTGGTAACCGGAGCGGCACTGGCCTGTTTCATCCATTCGCCGAGTGAAAAGACATCCCCCGCCCCCACGGCGGCCGCTGTCGCTGCCGTGGCCTTGAGGAAGGTCCGTCTGGGGAACTTGTTGGCCCACATACTTGTTCTTCGCCTCCCGTTCCAGTTTGTGAAACATTTCACTGATTCTTTCTGAGAATATTACTGAAAATACTGTTTAAACTTTTTTTACTTATTCCCCTCCCAAAATACGCTTATATCTGCATCAAAATCCATTATGGGTACATAAGCATCCTGTATGCAAAAAATAAAGGAGGGCTTTTTCAGCCCTCCTCCGAGCAGTATCAAACACCTGTTGCCGCCGCGCGCGGCCGCGCTTTTCACCAGTAGAAATTAGGCCCTTCGCCGCCATCGGCTTTGTCGTTGAGGATCTTTTCCGCTGCGTCGAGGTCGTCGACCTTCAATACCACCCGCGCCTCGTCGGCCGCCGGGGCGGCAAAAGCATAGACGTACTCGATGTTGATGCCGGCGGCGGTCAGTTTTTTCACTTCGGCCAGCAGCCCGCCCGGCTTGTCGGATACTTTCATGGCCAGCACCGGCGTCGTCTTAACGGCGAGGCTCGCTCCTTTGAGGGCCTGCTCGACTATGTCGGGTTCGTTGACCACCAGCCTGAGGATGCCGAAGTCGGCGGTGTCGGCCACAGACATAGCCCGGAGATTGATGTTGTGGCGGTCCAGCACGGACAGCACTTCCGCCAGCGTCCCCGGCTTGTTCTCGAGGAATACCGAGATTTGCTTGATGATCATGCTTGTCGCTCCCCCTTTACAGTTTGCGGTTGTCGATTACGCGTTTGGCTTTGCCTTCGCTGCGCTCGATGCTCTTGGGCCCCACGAGGCGGACTTGGGCGGTCACGCCGAGTACGCTGCCCAGGGCGGCTTCGATTTTGTGTTCGAGCGTTTCCAGCCTGCGGACTTCGTCGGAGAACATCGCCTCGGTAACTTCGACGAGGACGGTAAGTTTGTCGAGATTGTCCTCGCGGTCGACGATGAGCTGGTAGTGGGGCGAGGTCTCGCCGAGGCCGAGGAGCACCGTCTCCACCTGGGAGGGAAAGACGTTGACGCCGCGGATGATGAGCATGTCGTCGCTGCGGCCCAGCACTTTGCCCATGCGGACGAGCGTGCGGCCGCAGTCGCACTGCTTGTGGGTCAGCACCGTCAGGTCGCGGGTGCGGTAGCGGATCATGGGCATGCCTTCTTTGGTGATGGTGGTCAGCACCAGTTCGCCTTTTTCCCCGTCAGGCAGCGTTTGGCCTGTCTGGGGGTTGATGATTTCGGGGTAGAAGTGGTCTTCGTTGATGTGGAGGCCGTCCTGGCACCCGCATTCGCTGGCGACGCCCGGTCCGATTATCTCGCTGAGGCCGTAGATGTCGATCGCTTTGATCGACAGCCGCGCTTCGATCTCCTTGCGCATCCGCTCCGACCACGGCTCGGCGCCGAATACGCCGGCGCGGAGGGAAAGGTCTTTGGGTTCGAGCCCCATCTCGGCGAGGGTCTCGGCGATATACAGCGCGTAGGAGGGGGTGCAGGCCAGCAGGGTGGTGCCGAAGTCTTTCATGAGCATTATCTGGCGGGCGGTGTTGCCGCTGGAGACGGGGATGACCGACGCGCCGACGAGTTCGGCGCCGTAGTGAACGCCGAGGCCGCCGGTGAAGAGTCCGTAGCCGTAGGCCACCTGGATGAAGGACTGGCGGTTGGCGCCGGCCGCGGTCAGCGTGCGGGCCATGACCTCAGACCAGATGCCGATGTCGCGTTTGGTGTAGCCGACTACGGTCGGCTTGCCGGTGGTGCCGCTGGAGGCGTGGATGCGGACGATTTCGGCAAGCGGCACGGCGAACAGGCCATAAGGGTAGTTGTCGCGCATGTCCTGCTTGGTGGTGAATGGCAGGCGCGCAAGGTCTTCGAGGCTGGCGATGTCTTCGGGCAGCAGGCCGGCAGCCTGCATGCGGCTGCGGAAGAAAGGCACCTGCCTGTAGACTCTGTCGATGGTGTCGCGCAGTCTGGTCGACTGCACGGCGGATAGTTCGGCGCGGTTCATGGTTTCTATCGGTTTATTCCAGAACAATTCAATCCCTCCTGCTTTTCGGTCGCACGAATCACAATGCCGGCAGCGGCAGGGTGTCGGCGGCGTGGGGCATGACGGTGGCGGTGTAGCCGCCGCGCCCGAGACGGGCTTCGGCGAGCGCCAGGGCGGCGGCGAAGCCGTCAGCATATGTCATGCCCGTTTTGTCGATGAAGGCCCGGTTTTCGGGCAGGGTGACGATTATGTGTTGGATACGCCGGGCGTCGAAGCCGGTTTTCAAGGCCACGTAGCCCGGCACGGTAAATCGTTCCCTCAACGCCCGCTCCCGGTCGGCGAGCAGCGGGATGTCGAACCAGCCGCTGAAGTCGGGCGGTTCGGCGATATGGCGGCATTCCATCAGGGCGATGACGACGCCGTCTTCTTTGCAGGCCGCGAGCGCGTTCTCGGTGGCTTTGGTGGCCTGGTAGAAGTCGATGTCTTTGGGATAGCCGCCGGCCGAGGCGACGACGAGGTCGGTCCGCTCGCGGACAGGCACGCCGTAGATAGCGGCCACCCGCCGGCAGCCCTCCTCCCAGGCGGCGCGCCAGTGGCCGGCCACGAAGCCGGCAAGCCCGCCGCCGGGCGCGGGGATGGCGTTGAGCAGGAAGGCGGGCGCGAGCATGGCGGCAGCCTCCGTCTGATCATCGTGCAAAGGATTGCCGGTCAGCAGGCCGCTGGCGCACAAGGGGCTGACGCCGCCGCCGGCGGTGTCGCTCAGACAGAAACGATGGCTGGCCTGAATGGTGTCGAAACTCGCCACCCCGGGCACGACGCTTTTCCGGCCGCCGGAAAATCCCGCCATGGGGTGGTAGGCGATGCCGCCGGTGAGGACGACCTTGTCGGCGGCGGCGACGTGACGGCTGATTCTGGCCGCGACGCCGCGGGTGGTGGTGCCGATATGGACGAAGTCGGCATCGTCGGCGGCAAAGCTTTGTTCGATGCTGACGCGGCCGACCGTTTCCCGGCCGTAGGTGGCGATGTTTTCCTCATGTGTATGGCGACGGTGGGCCCCCAGGGCGACGACGAGTGTGATGTCGCGATCGGGGACGCCGGCGGTGTTGAGTGCATCGAGCAGAGCGGGCAGGAACAGGTCATGTCGCAGGCTGCCGCGGGTCAGGTCGCTGACGACGACGGCCACCCGCTCGCCGGCTGATACGACTTTTTCGAGTGGCGGCGCGCCGATGGGAGTGGCGAGCGCACGGCGCACGGCATCTGCCACGTCGTCCACGACAGGCGTCGGTTTGCCGTCAACCACCTGGATTCGCCGCGCGGCCGGGAGCGAGACGGCTATCGTGCCGCTGCCGAACGGGAGGGAGAATTCGCCCATATAAGGTACACCCCTGTGTTCTGAGAATAGTAAAACCCCAGCGAAAAATTCCCTGTGGAACTTTCCGCTGGGGTATTTTGTACCCACGGTGTCGACCCTGTCGCAGGGTCTTGCGCCGCTTGGACCAGACGCCGCCGGAACGGCCGGAACCCTAGGCGCACTTCCATCAAACCGATGTATACATTATACATATATTACAATCTAGTATAAGTGGTGCGGCAAGGCCCGTCAAGAGGCGAAGGGACGATTGCGGGCGGGGCGCTATACGTTGCGCCGGTAGGCGGGCTTGAGCCTCTTTTCGAGCGGCAGTTCGTCCTGCAGCGCGGCCTGGCGGGCCTGATGAAGAAACTCAGCCTGGGAGTTTAAGGCTTTTGTCCGCTTGTCGGCGCGGCGATAGCTGCCGTCGTTCCTCATGACGTAGGCTTTCTGGTTGTCCTGCAGCAGGAGGTCGAGGATACCGCGGATGCGCTCGATGTGGGCGGGTGAATCGACCGGGAAAAGGAGCTCGACCCGCTCGCTGAGATTGCGGAACATCCAGTCGGAGCTGGACAGAAAGACGCGCTCGTCACCGCCGTTGGCGAACAGGAATATGCGGCTGTGTTCGAGGAACCGGCCGACGATGCTCCTGACGGTGATTGTTTCGCTGACGCCGGGGATGCCGGGTTTGAGCTGGCAGATGCCGCGGACGATGAGGTCGATCCTTACCCCGGCGTGGGATGCTTCGTAGAGTTTGCGGACGATTTCCTTATCGACGAGGGAGTTGATCTTGGCGATGATGCGGGCCGGTTTGCCGGCGCGGGCGAAGCTTATCTCCCGGTCGATTAGTTCGTAGAATTTCTGCCGCAGGCCGAGGGGCGCGACGGCGAATTTGTTCCACACCGGCGGATCGGAGTAGCCGGAGATTACGTTGAAGAAGGCGGAGGCGTCGGTCCCGAACTGGTCGTTGGCGGTGAAAAGGCCCAGGTCGGTGTATACCCTGGCGGTGGCGTCGTTGTAGTTGCCTGTGCCCATATGCACGTAGCGTTTGATTCCTGACGTCTCTTTTCTGACCACCAGGGCGATCTTGGCGTGGGTCTTAAGGCCGACGAGGCCGTAGATGACGTGGCAGCCGGCTTCTTCGAGCCGCCTTGCCCAGAGGATGTTGTTTTCCTCGTCGAAGCGCGCTTTCAGCTCGACAAGCACGGTGACCTGCTTGCCGTTTTCGGCAGCCTGGGCAAGCGCGGCGACGATGGGCGAGTCGCCCCCGACCCTGTACAGCGTCTGTTTTATCGCCAGCACCTGCGGATCGGTGGCCGCCCGGCGGATGAATTCGACGACGGGGGTGAACGATTCGTACGGGTGGTGGAGGAGGATGTCGCGCTGGCGGATGGCGGCGAAAAGGTCTTCTTCGCCGACGAGGTCGGCCGGAACGGCCGGGGTGAAGGGTTCATAGCGCATCCGGCTGCAGCCGGGCAGGTCGGCGAACCGCATGAAATAGCTTGTGTCGATCGGACCGCGGATTTCGAATACGTCCTGTTCGGCGATCTTGAGGCTGTCGACGAGGAATTCCCGCAGCGTGCGGCTGGCCGTCCTGGCGATCTCGAGACGCACCGTCTGGCCGCGCTTGCGCTGGCGGAGCGACTTCTGGACTTCGGCCAGGAGGTCGTCGGCTTCTTCTTCGTCGATGTCAAGGTCGGCATTCCGGGTGATGCGGAAGGGAGTGACGTCTTTGACGGTGTAGCCGTGGAAGAGTTCGCCGCAGTAGGCTTTGATGATTTCCTCAAGAAAGACGAACCGCCGTTTGCGGCCGCTCGCCGGGGTTTCGACAATCCTCGGCAGCACGCTGGGCACCTGGATGACGGCCGTCTTGGCCTCGCTGCCCTGCCGCAGTTCAACGGCCAGGTTGAGGCTGCGGTTGAGCAGGAAGGGGAAGGGGTGGCTGGAGTCGACGGCCAGCGGGGTGAGGACGGGGTAGATTGTGTTGTGAAAGTAACGCTCCGTCCAGGCGCGGTTTTTCTCGGGCAATTCGTCGACGGCGGAGAAGAAGATGTCCTCTTTTTCCATTTCCCGCCTGAGTACCCGCAGGTAGTTGTATTTCTTTTTGACCAGTTCCCTTGTCGCCAGCGATATCTGGCGCAGTTGTTCCTCCACCGTCAGTCCGGCGGCGTCGAGTTTGTTGATGCCGTTTTCGAGCTGGCGCCGCAGGCCGGCGACGCGGATCATATAGAATTCGTCGAGGTTGGAGCCGGTGATGCCGACGAAACGGATCCTTTCCAGGAGGGGGTTGCGCTTGTCCTGGGCCTCGCGCAGGACGCGGAGGTTGAACTTCAGCCAGCTCAGCTCGCGGTTGAAGAAGTATTCGGGGTTATTGAACACGGCGTTCGTCCCCCTGTCTTACCAGAGTCGGCCTGATGCCGAAGACGTTCTCGAAGAAGTCGGCCTTGTCGATGAAGGTCCATTCTTCGAGCGATATGTCCTGGTCGGCGGACACGGTGATGACGACTTCCTCGCCGCAGAGGGATATGTCGCGGATGGCCGCTTTCTGCATGTGGCTGCGGTCGACCGCGTCAGCCACCCTGATGATGGCGGCGAGTTTGGCGAGCGTTATCCGCTGGTCCGGCGTCAGGGCGGCGAAATTGGCGTCGCTTAAGGAGGGCGTGCCTTTGGAGTGATAGTAGGCGATGTTGGCCATCAGCGCCCGTTCCTCTTCGGAGAAGCCGATGATGTCCGAAGAGATGATCAGGCGGTAGGAGTAGAAGTAGTGGCGCCGCAGACTGACGTATTTGCCGATGTCGTGCAGGATGGCGGCGATTTTCAGCAGAAAGCGCTCGCGCCTGCCGAGTCCGTGGTGCTTGACCATGCGGTCGAAAAGTTGCAGCGAGGTGCTTTCGACACTGGCGGCGTGGTTTACGTCGCGCTTGTATTTGTTGCCGAGGGTGTGGGCGAAGCTGACGATCTGCTTTTCGATGACTTCAAGCCACTTGTCGCGGGTTTTTTCGGCGATATGGGAGATGGTGATGCCGTCGCCGAACTGGACGCCGGAGACGACGATCTGGGTGACGTTGCTCAGGGCGAGGATCTGCTGGTAGAGCACGATGGTGGGCAGGACCATCTCCGCCCTGCTTTCCGAGAGGCTGAAAGCCTGCATGAGCTGGGGAAGGTTGAGCTGCTTCACGCGGTCGTAGAGGGCGAGGAATTCGTCGATGCCGACATAGGTCAGCCTGGCGGTCTCGTCCCGTCCCAGCATCTTGAGCAGCAGCCCGGTCTCGACCCCCGACAGCACGAGATACTTTATCTTGTGATGGTTGAGCTCGATTTCGACGAGATCGATGGTGCTGTAGATATACTCGGTGAGCGCCTGATAAAAATGGGCCGAGTCGCGCTGGTGCCGCTCGAAGCTTTCCTTGATGCGGAGCGCGCCGATGTGGATGTTCTGCTGGTATTGGAGGACGCCGGCTTCATACAGGGTGAAGGACAGGCCGCCGGAGGATATGTCGACGAACAGGATGCCCTCCTGTTCGGCTGCGAGGCCTTCGGCTTCTATGGCGCGGAACAGGGCGACGTATTTATGGTACATCTCCTGGAGCATGTCGACGACTTCGACGGTCAGCCCCGTTTTCAGCTTGACCTGATCGATGATGTACTGCTGGTTATCCGCTTCGCGGATGGCGGTGGTGGCGAGCAGGCGGTAGTCCTTGACGCCGTATTCCTGAAGGATGCGCCGGTAGCCCTTGAGGAGCTCGCACAGTTCCCGGACGGTGGCGAAGCTGATCCTGCCGGTCTTGAAGGTTTCCTCGCCCATCGTTACCTGGGAGTTGGCCCGTTCGACGATCCTCATGTTACCCAGGGAGGTGTATTCGACTATCTGCAGACTGACCTGCTCCGAGCCGACGTGGATGACGCCGAAATAGCTGGACATTGTTTATTCCTCCAAAAGCTTATGGGTAAAAGTTTCGCATCGCGGCGGCCAAAATCCTCTTTGCAGGCAGATTGACGAGGGCGAAGTTGCCGCAAAAATCTGTCAATTGCCAGGATTTGTTTTTTTCCCGGCGCCGGCAAGGTTTTTGCGAAAAAAGCCGAATACTATGGTGGGGAGTGATAGATAATGACGGAAAGAATCGCCATCATCGACCTCGGTTCGAACTCCGCCCGCCTTATCGTAATGCATATTTACGCCAACGGCGCCTATAACCTCGTATATCACCAGAAGGAAACGGTGCGGCTGAGCGAAGGCATGGGCAAGTCGCACACCCTCCGCCCGGACGCTGTCGGGCGGGCGGTGGAAACGATGCGGATATTCGCCCACATGTGCGTGCTTTTCAAGGTCGACAAGACGTTGGCTGTGGCCACTGCCGCGGTGAGGAGCGCCAAGAACGGCCCGATGCTCATCGAGCTGATCGCGGCGGAAACAGGGATTAACCTCGAGGCGATCACCGGCCAGATAGAAGCGCAGACCGGCTACATTGGAGTCGTAAATACAATCGATGTCGAGGATGCCGTCATTTTCGACCTGGGTGGCGGCAGCACTGAACTGACGCTCATCCGCGGCCGCGAACCGCAGAAGATCGTCAGCCTGCCGTTCGGGGCCGTCAATCTTACCGAACAGTTCGGCACCCAGGACAGGATCTCCGATCTGCAGCTGGAAAAGCTCCGCAGCTATATTATGCACCATCTGGAAAAAAATCCGTGGCTCAAGGACGTCAACCTGCCGCTTGTCGGTGTGGGCGGAACGGCCCGCAACATCGCCAAGATGGATCAGAAGCGGAAAAACTACCCTTTCAACAAGGTCCATAATTACCGCCTCGGCGACATTTCGCTCACCGACCTGTGGCGCGGCCTGACGCTGGCCGATTACAAGCAGCGGCTTAAAATCCCCGGGCTGAGCAGCGAGCGGGCCGACATAATCGCCGCTGGATCCACCATCGTGAAGTGCCTGGTGGACCACACCCGCGCCAACAGGCTGATCGTCAGCGGCTGCGGCCTGCGGGAAGGCCTTTTCCTCCGCTATTACCTCGCCCGCACGGGGCAGCCGGAGGTTATCGGCAACATTCTCCTGCACAGCACTAATAATATGCTGCTTTTCTACAAGGGCAACGCCCCGCATGCCTACCATGTCGCCGAGCTGGCCGAGGCGATGTTCGACGGCTGGCATGACCTGCACAAGCTTGACGACCGCGACCGCCTCCTCCTGAGGGTGGCGGCCCTGCTTCACGATATCGGCATTACGATCAATTATTACGACCACCCGCGTCACAGCGCCTATCTGGTGGAAAACGCCCGCCTGTTCGGCCTTACCCACCGCGAACAGATGCTGCTGGCGGTGGTGGCGGGGTGGCACGAAGGCCCGACCGCCAAGTATATGCGCAACCGCCTGTATTCGGAGTTTCTCGACGACACCGACTGGCAGAAAGCCCGTAAGATGGCGCTGCTGCTGGCGCTGGCCGAATGCCTCGACACGACCCAGATGGGAGTGGTGACGAAGGTGACGGCCAGCCTGAAGCCCAAAACCGCCAGCCTGCTCCTGACGGTGGGCAGGCAGGGGGCGGCGATCGAGCTTCAGGAAGCAGAGAGACATCGCAAGTGGTTCAAGAAGGAATTCGGCGCGGAGATCGTCTGGCAGCAGATGCCGGCCGCACTCCAGTAGACCCGCTCTTCAGGAGGTACAATGCCTTCGCTCTCGTCCACGGCCACTAGCCTCAACCTCATCAGACGCTTCGTCAGCCAGGTATTTCCGCTCGTGGACGGTGAACTGGCCTGCTGGCGGCGACGGGCGGCAGCCGCCGAACCGGAACTGGCCTCCCAGGCGCTGGCCAGCATCAGGGATAAGCGGTTCCACTGCCAGGGAGGCGCCATCTACAGCCTATATCCCGGCGTGGATACCGGCCGCTTCGTCAGGCTGGTCGTCGCCCTGCAGACGATCAGCGATTATCTCGACAACCTTTGCGACCGGGCCGGGATCGCGGATGAGGGGGCCTTCCGCCAGCTCCACCTGGCGATGACCGACGCCCTCGACCCTGACGGCGAGACCCGCGATTATTACCGCAGCTACCCGCTGAAGGACGACGGCGGCTATCTCGCCGCCCTGGTGGCGGTGTGCCGCGAAGAGGCGGCGCGCCTGCCGAAGTACGGCCTGGTGAAGCCGGACGCGCTCAGGCTGACCGCGCTCTACAGCGAACTGCAGATATACAAGCACCTCGACCCCGCGGTGCGGGAGGACAAGATGCGCGCCTGGGGCGGGCGTCACCTTGCGGACTATCCCGGCGTGACGCTGTGGGAATTTGCCGCCGCGACCGGCTCGACCCTCGGGATGTTCATGCTGTGCGCCCTGGCGTCCGACCCCGACCTGACCGCCGACGAGGCGGAGAAGACCTGCGCCGCCTATTTCCCGTGGATCTGCGGCCTCCACATCCTCCTGGACTACTTCATCGATCTCGCCGAGGACCGCTGCCACGGCGACCTCAATTTCGTCGCTTACTACCGCGGCCCGGACGAAATCGTCGCCCGCCTCACCCATTTCTGGCAACAGGCGCAGGACGGCGCCGGACGCCTGAGAAGGCCCGATTTCGCGTCGACGGTCGTGCACGGCCTGCTGGCCATGTATCTGTCCGACCCCAAGACCCAGGCGCCGCTGGAGCGCAAGGTGAAAGCCGCCCTTCTGGACACCGCCGGCGGCTACGCCCGGCTGCTCCACAGCCTCTGCCGGCTGCTCCGCCGCCAGGGGGTGCTTTGACGGCGACCGACGCCAATGGCGGCATACGAGAAGGAGGAAAGCAGGCCATGGATAACTGGCCGGAATTCATCAGACAGCATTTCATGACTGTTCCTTTCATCCGCTTCCTCGACGCCGCCGTCGTCGAAACGTCCCGCGGCCGCTCGCTGCTTACCGTGCCGATGCGGGCGGAGTTCGCCAATTCGTACGGCATGACCCACGGCGGCGTGGTGGCCGCCCTTGTGGACATGGCGGCAGGTATCGCCCTCCGCACGCTGAAGGTGCGCGTCGTGACGGTGGAGACGGCGGTGAATTACTTCCTGCCGGTGGCGACCGCCGACACCCTGACGGCCGAGGCCCGTCTGGTGCACGAGGGCCGCAGGCTCCTCCACGCCGAGGTCGACGTCGTGAATGGCGATAATACGCTGGTCGCCAAGGGGCGGGCGGTGTTCTACGTCACCGGCGAGGATACGGGAGAATATTAAACCCCTGACGGGATAGCCCGTCAGGGGTTTACTGTTTGAGATGCGAATGGCCGTTCTAAGGCATTATTTCTTAACTCCGGCGGCAGTCTTGATGATCGCCACGACCAGCTCGGCCGTCTTGTACAAGTCGGCTTCCTTGATGAATTCGGAGGTGGTGTGCACCTTGGACATGCCGGTGGCCAACACGGCTGACGGTACGCCGTAGGCGTTGAAGAAGTTGGCGTCGCTGCCGCCGCCGGTGGCTTCGAATACGGGCGTAAGGCCGATGCTTTCCACCGCCTGGCGGGCCATGGCCGCTACCGGCATTTCGGCGGTCAGCACGTAGGGGTCGTAAGCGGTCTTGACGGTTATTTCCGCTTTGGCGCCGTTGGCCGCGGCCACCCGCTCGAAGGTTTCGACCATGTGCTTTGTCTGGGCGGCGAGCTTCGCTTTGTTGCGGCTGCGGGCTTCGCAGGCGATCTCGACGTAGTCGGGCACGATGTTGGTGGCCTGGCCGCCCTTGATGATGCCGATGTTGGCGGTCGTTTCGTCGTCGATCCGCCCCTGGCGCAGTTCGGCCATGGCTTTGCCGGCCACGACGATGGCGTTGATGCCTTCTTCGGGGGCCACGCCGGCGTGGGCGGTCTTGCCGCGGATGATGACCTTGATGCTGTCCTGGCCGGGAGCGGCGTTGATTATCCTCCCGGGAGCGCCGCCGGAATCGAGGACATAGCCGAAGTCGGCCGCGAGCAGTTCGCGGTTCATGTTTTTGGAGCCGTTGACGCCGCCTTCCTCGGCCACGGTGAACACCACCTGGATGTCGCCGTGGGCGGCGCCGGTTTCGCGTATAACCCTGATAGCCTCGAGGATGGCGACTACCCCGGATTTGTCGTCAGCCCCCAGCACGGTGTCGCCGCCGGAGGTTATCACCCCGTCCTTGAGCTGCGGCTTGATGCCGCCGCAGGGCTCGACGGAGTCGAGATGGGCGCTCAGCATAACGACCGGCGCGCCCGCGACGTTGCCCCTGAGATAGGCCAGCACATTGCCGCAGTTGCCACCGATTCGGCCGCCGACGTCGTCTTCTTCCACCGCAAGGCCCATAGCGGCCAACTTGGCCTTGACAACATCGGCCACTTCCCGTTCAGCCCTTGTCGAACATCTGATGCTTACAAGTTCGAAAAACTCGGCCAGCACCCGCTGTTGATTGATCACCGTTAATCGCCTCCCCAATCAGTCTATTGTAAGTCTTTAGGCGAATACCAGGTCCGTTCCTGCCTCATCACGCCGTGCCGCAACATATTTTTTCCTGTCGGGGGGATACTAGCGGCAGTCGCCGATCAACAGTGAAGGAACGACCGAGATGAAGAAAACCGTCGCCCTCCAGCATCCCGCGACCTGGCTGGCGGAAACGCTGACCGCCAGAGGCTACAAGGTGATCAGCCTGCAGGAAGCCGTCGGCTTCCGCGCCCATGTGGACGCCGTCCTCTATTCGTCCCGCCGGGCGGAGACAGTCCCCTCTTTCCATGGCGGTCTGGAGTCCGCCGATATCAGCGTGGGGCACCGCGGCGAGGATGCGCTGGGCGACACCCTGCCTGGCGCTATTATGCTCAACATCACCGGGCTGCATCCCGAGCAGGTGGCGGCGGAGTTGGAGGCGCGCCTCCGTCACCGCCCCTGGCGCATGTAGCTACGGACGTTGATAAGGCCCCATCTGCGGCGTTGTTCTGGCGGACGTTTGCTAGCGTACGTTCCGAGTACGCGTCGCGGCACGCCCGCCAGAGCCGCCTTGCATCTGGGGCTTCTGAACGTCCTTTCTCTGATTCTCACAGCAACCCTCCAAGGGCTGCTTTTATTTTTCCTTTTTCGGCGGCATGAGGCGGCCGCGGGTGACGGCTCCTTCGCCGAATTTGTCTTTGAGGCGGTCGACGGCGACCGAGGCTTTGAGTTTTTTGTCGTCTTCGCCGGCGAACAGGCTGGTCTGGCTGCCGTGGATCTGCAGGTTTGACAGGGTCACGCCCAGGAGACGCACGCCTTCGGTGAGCTCGACGCCGTCCATGATGGCCCGGGCTGTCTCGTAGATGGTGTCGCCGAGCAGCGTCGGCTCGCCGAGGCTGCGGCTGCGGGTGATGGTGCGGAAAGAGGCGAAGCGGATCTTGACCGTCACCGTCCGCCCGGCGTAGCCGGCCTGGCGCAGCCGGCGGCCGACCTTCTGGCTGAGGGCCAGCAGGCAGGTGCCGATATCGTCCCGCGAACGGAGGTCTTCGTCGAAGGTGATCTCGTTGCCCAACGATTTCGGCTCATGTTCCGGTATCACGGGGCGGTCGTCCTCGCCCCGCGCCAGCCGCCGCATGTCGTCGGCCGAGTTGCCGAAATGCTTGCGGAGGATGGCTTCGTCGGCGGCGGCGAGTTGACCGATGGTGGTGATGCCGATGCCCTTCAGCTGCGAGGTTGTTTTCTCGCCCGCCCCCCACAGGCGGGATATGGGCATGGCCCGCAGGAAGGCGGCCACTTCCTCCGGCCGCACGACGACCAGCCCGTCGGGCTTGCCCCAGTCGGACGCCAGCTTGGCGAGAAATTTGTTGGGCGCGACGCCGGCCGAGGCGGTCAGGGACAGCTCGTCCCTGATGCGCGCCTTGATGGCTGTGGCGATGTCCTTCGGGTCGCGGTAGAGCCATTCCATGCCGGAGACGTCGAGGAAGGCTTCGTCGAGGGACAGGGGTTCGACCAGCGGCGAGAATGAAGCGAGGATGGTCCGTATCTCCCCCGCCACCCGCGCGTATTTGCGGTGGTCGCCGGGCATGAAAACGGCATGGGGGCAGCGGTGCCGCGCCTCGGCCATCGGCATCGCCGAGTGGACGCCGAAGCGGCGGGCTTCGTAGGAGGCGGTGCTGACGACCCCGCGCCGGCCGACGCCGCCGACGATGACCGGCCGGCCGCGGAGGGCGGGGTCGTCCCGCTGCTCGACGGCGGCGAAAAAGGCGTCCATATCGACGTGGATTATCCAGCGCTGCATGCTCTCACCACCGGTTCCGCGCTATTTCCCGCGTTAGACAAAAAAACTCACACCTGTCACGAGTATGTCCGGTGTGAATTTATCCTTACTATTATATTAGAACTGACGTTCTGGTTTGTAAAGCCGGTTACGAGACAAAGTAGTCGTGGCCGCCGAGGACCGATTTGGGCACGGTGACCGGGTCGAGCGCCTGGAAACGGGTTGTTTCGAGTATCTTGAGCTCGTCGCCGAGTTTGTTCATCTGGTTATGCAGCAGGGTTTTGGTGTAGCCGAGGTCTTCCAGCCTCGACGCGGCCTCTTCCAGTTCCTTCATCTTGGCTTCGTATTCCTTGTGCAGCTCCACGATTTCCAGCCCGCTCCGCACGTTCATGCCGATGCCTCCGTTCGTCGCACTATTCCAGTATAGAATAACCCCGCGCGCGGGGAAATATTCCAGCCGGTCAGCGCGGACGCGAAAAGCGCGCGGCTGAGGATACCGGGCTGCCGGCGTTCACCGTTGCCGCCAGGCCCACCAGTTGGACAGTACCGCCCCGACGGTCAGTATGGCGAATATCTCCATTGCCGTTCCCTGCCTTTTCGACAGAATCCTTACCATTTACTCTTATATCGTCGTTTGCGGCGGGGAACTTAACTGGTTTGCGCCCTAATGCCGTTTCTCACGGACCCGCTTTCGCCGTCCACTGGTATTTCTTGCGCGGCCGGCCGATCTTTCCGTAGCTGCTCGAGGCGATGAGCTCCCTGCGGCCCTGCAGAAACTGAAGGTAGCGGACGATGGTCTGATAGGCGAGGCCGGTGCCCTCGGCCACTTCCTCGGCCGCGAACGGGCCGGCGGCGCCGCGGCAGAAAGACCGCACCAGCCCCAGGGTGGTTTCGTTGATCCCTTTGTCGTGGAGGGGAGCCGGCGACTGCTCCTGCTGCTGCCTCATGTGCATGTGGACTCTGATCCTGGCGGCGAGGTCGGCGATCTTTATCGGTTTGTTGGCGAAGTCGCTCGCGCCGGCGTCGAGGAAGAGGTCGGCGATTTCCTGCCGCTCGTCGACGGTGAGGACGATGATCGGTATGGTGTGGTCGTGGGTGCGAATCAGCTCCACGGTGGAAAGGCCGTCGAGGCCGGGCATGTGGTAGTCGACGAGGATGATGTCGGGCTTGAGGCCGCGGACTTTCGCCGCCGCCTGCCGGCCGTCGCTTTCGGTGATCACCCGCCAGCCGTAGGTCCTGCCGATCGCGGCCAGGGTGAAGAGGATGTCCTGGTCGTCGTCGATCGCGAGGATGGTGATCGTTTTATCGGTCATAGCCCGTTACCTCCGGCAGGGTGATGATGACGCGCGTGCCTTGGCCGCCGACGCTGTCGATGGCGATGGTGCCGCCGTTCGTCTCGACTGTTTCGCGGACGAAGGGCAGTCCGAACCCGGACGAGTTTTTGGTGGAGAAGCCGGGTTCCCAGATGAGCTGCGATTGGTCGGAAGGGATTCCCGAGCCGTTGTCGGTTATCTCGATGACCGCCTGGCCGTCCCTGGCCGACACCCGGATGCCGACCCGGCCGTTTTGCCCGCCGACCGCTTCCAGCGCGTTTTCGAGCAGGTTGACGATCGCCCGCGACATTTTGATTTTGTTGATCGCCACCGCCGGCGGGGGGGCGGCTGCTTCGATCCGGAAGCTGCTCAGGCCGCTGAGTCCGGGGACGTGGGCGGCGGCGTATTCGACGAGTTCGCGGCCGCTGATGGTCTGGCGGGTGTCGTCGCGCAGCATCTCGCTGATCATGCTGCTCATTTTGTCGCTGGCTTCGACGATGCGCGCGGCGTACTGGCGGTCCGGCTCGCCGGCGACCGAGACGGCCAGCACCCCGGCCAGGCCCTGGATGGAGGTGAGCGGCGTCTTGAGGTCGTGGACGAGCGACTGCATCTCCCTGAGCGATCTGTTCTCCAGCGTCCGCAGTTTGAGCTCGCTGTCGAGACGGACCTGTTCGGCGACCTTCAGTTCCTTGGTGTAGACGCTGAGCAGGCGGGCGAGGATGAAGGAGTTGGCGGTGCAGATTATGAACAGGGCGATGCCGGTGATGTTGAGTATTTCTTCCGCCTCCAGGAAGGCGGCGATTTTTTTCAGATCGGTGGAGATCTCGCCGCGCCCGAACCAGTAGCCGCTGAGGAGGGGCACGGTGTCGAGCCACTCGACCCCGAACAGCAGCAGGGCGAGGACGAGCAGCTTGTGGAATACCCTGCGGGTCATGTTTTCCAGCCGGCTCATGAGGAGGATGGCCAGCGTGAGACTGATGGCGGGGATGCCGAAGTCGTAGGCGATGCCGTAGATCAGCTTGATTGCCTCGTAGGCGGCGGGTATGACGGCCAGCGGCAGGATGAGAAGGATGCGGGGCGCGCCGGTGCGGAAGGTGCCGAGCCCTTGGGCGAGCAGCAGTGTGCCGATGTAGATGGACAGGGCGCGGAGGGTGTTGAGGGCGACCAGCTTGAGGGAGGCGGTGAGGAGCGCGCCGCTGCTGGCGTGGACGAGGCTGCGCTCCATCAGGGGGAAAATGCCGAACCCCTTGACGCTCAGGACCGCCGGGGCCAGCAGCCCCAGGAGGATGAGCCCGAACCCGTAAAGGAGGTGAGGGTAGTTTATCGTTGTCAGCGACATGGCCCGCGCCACCACTCTTTCCTGCGCCCGCCGTACCACAGCACCGAGCAGGCAACCGCCAGCCAGACGGTTACCGCCAGACGGGTGGCTGCCGGCACGGTCCGCGTGTACATCACGGCGCTCGTTCCCGGAGGGTTGTCGGCTTTGATACCGTTGACGGCCGCCAGTTGGCCGATGTTGAGGAAATGGATGACAGGGCGGTTGTTGTCGATGAAGGGAGCCGCGAGGCCGTCGGCTACGTGCCGCCGCGGGCTGTAGCCGGCGGTGAGGGCTTGCCGCAGGGGCGATTCGTGGCCCCGGCGGCCGAAGATGACGTGGCTGCCGCCGACATTGACGAGCGCGGCCGGCAGCTGTCCGTCCCGCCGGTAGACCGCCAGGCGCAGCGCCACCGCCTCGTCGAGGTCGGCGGGCATCATTTCGGCCACTCCCGCCCGGCTGATGGCGGCTCTGGCCGCTGTTACGCCTTCAGGGGTCAGACCGCCGCCGACATCGCCGACGCCTCCGACCGAGGCGGCCGCCGACCGCCACGCCCACAGCCCCTGGCCGGCGAGCGTCTGCTCGATGTCCAGCCAGGTGTACGCCGGGTCGCCGGCGCCCCAGGTGGAAGCGCCCACCGAGCTGGTTATCGCCGGCTCGGCGCCGACGGCCTGGATGGCGGCGAGGACGGCGATGTTGATGGCCGGGAAGGAGCCGGAGAAGTTGACGGCCACCCGGTCGCCCGGCCCGACGCCGGCGGCCAGCAGGTAACGGACGGCGAGGGCGGCAAAATCGGGGTGGAGAGACAGTTTTTTGGCGGCGAGCGGACCGAGGGTGGTGGTTATTTCCGTGTATTCGGGGCCGATGATCCGGTCGCCGACAGCTGCCTGGGCCCTGACGGTCGTAGCCACGGCGGCGGCCATGGAAGGGTAGGCGGCGTCGGGCTCGTGCCTGACCGTTCCTCGGGCACAGACGAGCACCAGGAAGCTGGCTAACACCAGCAGCGCGAGGCGGGGCAGGCTTACCATAGCAGCCCCTCCCCGAAGCTGGCTAACACCAGCAGCGCGAGGCGGGGCAGGCTTACCATAGCAGCCCCTCCCCGGCCAGCGCGGCCAGCGCGGTCAGCGCGACGGCCAGCGCCAGGGCAAGGAGCGTGGGCATGATCCCCTGGCGGGCGAAGTCGCGGGCGATCAGCCCGGGCACGAGGTAGCCGATGACGAGCAGGCCCCAGTCGAAGTAGCCCCCGCCGCGGGTGGCGAGCATCGCCCCCTGGCCGACAAGCATGCCGACAAGGATGTAGACGGCGAACTGGCGGCGGCCGTAAAGGAGCAGGCGCTTTTCCAGCAGGCGGCCGGCGGCCAGCGTGACGAGCGCGGCGGCAACCGTGCCGGCGAGCCAAACCGGGTGGCCGAGGAAGAGGGCGAGATAGCCCGCCACGACGATGCCACCGGGGGAAAACCCGGTCAGTTCGGCGATAAGCAGCGAGGCGACGATGCCGATGAAGAGTACGTGCATGTCAGGTGTTCACTCCTGCCGTCCGGCAATCGAGGAAACTCTCCAGCCCCTGGACGTTGCCGGCCGCGAAAATTGTCAGCAGTCCGTCGCCGGTGTAGCCGGCGAGGTCGGCGGGGCTGGACGGGCGGGCGATCACGCGGATATCGGCGGCGGCGATGCCCCGTCTGAGCAGCTGCCTCCTGGCGAACGCACCGTCGCCGGCGATGAGGTAGGGGCCGCGATGAAGGGCGGCTAGCGCCTCGGCGAGCTGGACGGTGCGGTATTTGCGGTCGGGGCGGCAGTTGAGCAGTATTACGGATGCCCTGCCGGCGGCATACCGCTGCCACAGGATGCGGGTCGATTCGGGATCGTTGGCGGCCAGGGCGTTGACGAGGGTGAACGTCCGACCGGCGACCGCGTATTCGCCGACGGTGACGTTGCCGGGGTCTGGTCTGGCGGCCCGCATGCCCCTAAGAGCGGCGGCGCGGTCGACGCCGGCAAGTTCGCACACCGCCAGGGCGAGGGCGACGTTTTCGGGGAAAACCTCGCCTGGAAAAGCGGCGAGGCTGGCTGGCGGCAGTTCGTCCGGCACAGCCAGACGCACCGGCCCCGAGGGGGCGGCGCCGGCAGCGGCGAGGGCGTCCAGGGCGGCGGCGGTGGTGACGAGCGTGCCCTCCCGGGGTATGGCGCCGGCGAAGGCGCGGGCGACGCCCGGCCCGTCGCCGGTCACTTCCTCATGGTCGGGTCTGATGGTGGTGATGACGCCGATGTGGGCCCTGACGAGTTTGTCCTCGGCAAAGGATTGCAGCTCCGGCCGCACCGCCATGCATTCGACGACGATAACGTCGGCCCCTAAGGCCGCGGCCTCGGCCGTAAAAGGGACGAGTTCGCGGATATTGGCCGGTCCCCGCCGCACCATGGGCCACTCGCTGCCGTCCGGCAGGATGACCCGCGCGGCCGAGCCCGTCGTTTTGGCGACGACAACTAGCCCGCCCGCCCTCAGTCCGGCGGCGATCAGGCGCGTGACCGACGATTTGCCGCGCGTGCCGTTGACGTGGATGCGCAGCGGGATGCGGTTCAGGTTGCGGTTGTGCTGCAGCCGCTCCGCGGCATAGTGGCAGGCGACCAGGACGAATACGGCGAGCGCCGCGAGGTACTCGCCGGCGAAACCGGTCACTGTGCTTCCACCCCTTCCTGGCGGAGGAGGCTGCGGACGATGGCGACGTGCTGGGCGGCGCGCTCCTCCAGGGGCTGCCGCCCGCTGGTCTCCACGGTGAAGGCGGCCAGGCCGGGGGCGGTGCCGGCGTGGTAGGCGGCGCTGCCGGGGATGGGATGGGCGCCGAAGGCGAATTTTTTCACCGGGTCGGCGATGAGGGCGTTGATATGGTCGATGGCCGTGAGCGCCAGCTCGGCGCTGCGGTCGTTGGCGGCGAACAGGATCATCTGGCCGAGCGAAGTATGGTCGAGGCGGTGGAAGGTGCGGGCTTCGTGAAGGTCGACGAGCAGGGACACCCGGTATTGGGCGATAAGCGCCTCGACGGCGGCCGCGATGCGTTCGGCGGGCGTGCCGTCAGCGCGGCCGGGGTAGGCGCGGTTGATGTCGCCGATCTCCGGCAGTGTCCGGATGCCGGCGGCCAGAGCGAGCTTGTTCACCCGCGGGATGACGATGAGGGTGCCTTTGCTTACGGCGAACCCGCTTACCTGTTCCGCGGCCAGCGCCCCGGCCGGTTCGTTGCCGTGGACGCCGCCCATCACGAGGGCGGCGGGACCGGGGGCGCCGCGGCTGACGTAAACCTCGGTGGCGTAGGGCGTCCCGGGCAGGAGGATATTCTGTTCCGGCGGCGCGGCCGCCGCGACGGCCGTAGCCAGGACGAGCAGCGCCAATACGATCAGCGATATCCGCATATTCCCACCTCTACTTGAAAAATTCCCCGTTTATTCCCATTCCCCTGCCGAACTGAACAGCAAGAGGGGGGAGCCGCAACTCCCCCCTCGCGGGCTGTATGGGTTTAGTAGCCGAACGCCTGGCCGAGGCGGCGGTTGTCGGCAGCGCCGTGCAGGCTGCCGTCAGGCAGGATCATGATGCCCTGGGCGCCGCCGAAGTACGCGGAGCGCTCGGGGCGCAGGCTGATTTTGTGGCCCCAGCCCATGAGCTCGTTGACGGTCGCCTCGTGAATGGGCTGCTCGATCTGGGCGGCCGCGGCGTTGGGGTTATGCATCCGCGGGTCGGTGATGGCGGTTTGCAGATCCATTTTGAAGTCGACGACGTTCATGATGATCTGGGCGACGGTGGTGATGATGCGGGGACCGCCCGGGGTGCCGAGGGTCATGAACGGCTTGCCGTCTTTGAGGACGATTGTCGGGGTGATGCTGCTGAGCGGCCGTTTGCCCGGGGCGGGCGCGTTGACCGAATTGGGGTTATTTGTGACAAAGTCGTCCATTTCGTCGTTCATGAGGATGCCCGTCCCGTCAGGCACGACACAGGCGCCGAGGAAGTCGTTGATGGTCTGGGTTACGGTGATCATGTTGCCGTCTTTATCGACGACCGAGAAGGAGGTGGTGCTGCCGGCGCTGTATTTGCCGGGATCGCCGGGCTTGACGCCGTTATTGGCGGTGTCGGGGCTGATGCCTTTGGCCCGCTCGGCGGCGTAGTCCTTGTTGACCAACCCGGCCATCGGCACTTTGACGAAGTCGGTGTCGGCCATGTAGCGGCCGCGGTCGGCGTAAGCCAGCTTTTGGGCTTCGATGAATGTATGGTGGAATTCGGTGGACTGGCGCCCCATTTTGGCGACATCGAATTTTTCCATGATATTGAGGATGTTGGCGAGGGTGAGGCCGCCCGAGGAAGGCGGCGGCGAGGTGACGAGCGTGTAGCCGCGGTAGGTGGTGGTGACAGGCTCGCGCAGTTTGGCCTGATAGGCGGCCAAGTCGGCCTTGGTGATCCAGCCGCCGGCGTTTTTCGCGTAGTAGGCGGCGAGTTTGTCGGCGATGACGCCTTTGTAGAAGACATCGGCGCCGCCGGCGGCGACGAGTTTGAGCGATTCGGTCAGTTCGGGATTTTTCAGGACATCGCCTTCGTCGAGGGGAAGGCCGTCTTTAAAATAGTGCTTTTTGAACCAGGCCAGCGACGGGGAGTATTTCTCCATCCGGTCGATCTGATCGCCGATGATGCCGTTGAGGTTTCTGGTCACCGGGAGACCGGCCTCGGCCTGGGCGATGGCGGGGGCCATGAGGTCCGCCCATTTGTGGGTGGCGAATTTATTGTGGATCATTTCCATGCCCCGCAGCATGCCGGGCACGGCGGACGCATAGTAGCCGGTAACGGTAGCGTTGTTCTTGACTTTGCCTTTCTCGTCAAGCGCGTACATGTCGGGGGTGGCCTTGGCGGGCGCCATTTCGCGGTAGTCGATCATGTAGGTCTTTTTCTCTTTGGCCACATAGATGATGGCGAAGCCGCCGCCGCCCATGCCGGATGCGTTGGGCTCCACGACATTGAGCATGAAAGCGGTGGCGATGGCGGCGTCGAAGGCGTTGCCGCCCTTCTTGAGGACTTCCACCCCTGCCTGGGCGGCCAGCGGGTGCGCCGCCGCGACGACGCCGTGAGTGGCGACGATGTCGCGCTTGTCCGCGGCATACGCTGGGAGACTGAAGTTGCCGACGATGCCGACGGTGAAGACGGCGATCACCAGCCATGCGAGGATGTTGAATTTCTTGCCCTTCACTTGATAAACCTCCCTCGTTGTTTTATAAAAAGGCGCCTACGCCTTTGGTAACGATTTCGCGGTAGGAAGGGACCCCGGTGACGACGACCGCCTGGCGCGGGTCTTTCTCGAAGGAGTCGCGGATGAGCACCATGGTGGCGGTTACGTGGCGGGCCACCCGCAGGCTGAGTGGCTGGCCGTTCTTGTCATAGGGGATGAACAGCCGGCCGAGTTTGGCGGCCCGCTCGTACATCCGGTCCTGGCCGGTGAGTACCAGCGCTTCGTTAGTGGCGCCCCGCAGACGGCCCTGGGCGGGGTTGGCGGTTTCCATCAGCACGGCCATCGCCCCGGTGGCGTCGCCCCATTCGCGGTGCGACAGGCCGCGCAGCGTTTTGGGCGAGGGCTCGAGGCCGATCTTGATCTTTTCCATCTCCAGGTCGAGAGCGGCGATCGCCGCCACGTCCATGGCGCGTTCATGGAAGACGAGGGCGTTGATGACCGGATATTCCGGCGAGGCTTCGTGCAGGTCGATCGCCAGGTTGACTTTCTCCCGGCTGATCAGTTCGACGATGCCGTAGGCGATCTGCTCGGTGAGCGTGCCGTCGGGGCGGCCCGGATAGGCCCGGTTGAGGTTGCGGGTCTCGCTGCCCGACAGCTTCTGGCCGGAGGCGGCGTGAACGTAGATATCGGGGTCGGGCCACTGGTGTACGGGGTTGGTGGCCCGCGACCCGTAGCGGAACCAGCGTTCGCCGCCGGGTGTAGTCAGCGCGAACCGCTGCGGCGAACCTTCGGAATAGTCGTTGTGGGTGAAGCCGCTGGCGTTGGCCTGGGGGATGACGATCAGCTTGCCTTTGGTCGGCCGCGCTTTTTCGACAAGCAGGATGGCGCCGATGTAGCCCGAGGGCTCGTTGGGGTGGGTGCCGCCGACGACGAGCGCCGTGCCGCCGGGCTTGCCGCTGTCGAGGACGTATACCGCCGTGTCGCCGGGGGTATTCTTCAGGCCGGCGAAGTAGTCGCTCAACATCTTGACGGCGGTGACGCCGGGGCCTTTATTGATGGTGTCGGCGGTGTGCATGGCGGTGAACTGGGGTGTCACGAGGATAAGGATCGCGACGGCGGCCGTGAGCAGGGCGAGGGCGGTTTTTTTCGTTCCAACCATGGCGTGCCCTCCCTATACGAGCATGAAGGCCCGCAGCACAAGGGGGATGAGCACCAGCGCGGCGTTGGCCTGCCATTTGATTTCTTTCTGGGAGAAGAGCTCCCAGACCACGAGGACGGCTACAACGACGACGATGAGCCGGTAGACGACAGTTATCATCGCTTTCCCTCCTACAGGACGAGCTTGCCGATCGGATTGGCGTACATGATCATCAGGATGCCGATGATGATGGCGACAAGCGAGGGCAGGATAAGCGGTCTCACGATCCGCAGGTAGTTTTCTTCCCCCACGACCTGGGCGGCGATTACCGCCGTCAGCGCTACCGGCGGCGTGAAGCTGCCCATGGCGGCGATGAGCGACAGCGCCGTGGCCGTGACAATAAGGTTCTGGCCGAGGAAGGCCAGGATGAAGGGCACGCCGAGGACGCTGGCGGCGCCGAATACCGAGATGCCGCCGAACAGGGGCAGGCTGACGGCGATGCTGACGAGCAGCAGGTATGCCGGCAGGCTGAGGCTGCTGACGGCGATATAGCCTCTCACCCCGGTCAGGGTGATGAGCTGCAGCAGCATGCCGACCCCCATGAGGATGCCGATGACGGGAAGGATCTCCCTCACCCCGTCCCGCGCGGCCTGGGATAAGGAAAATTTCCGGCCGACGAACAGGCCGGCGATACTGCCGAGCACAAAGGTGAGCGGCATACGCGGGTCGGGGAATACCCCGGGAAGCGCTTTGGGGCCGACCATGAGGACGGCGATGAGAACGAGGGGCAGATATAGCGCCCACCCGCGGCCTGTGTCGGCGTCGCCGATCTTGTCGACGAGCACGGCCAGGTTGGCTCTCCGGGCGTAGGGGTAGCCGAGGAAGATTGTCGTCAGCACCGCCAGCGGCACGGTCACGAGCAGGAGAATAAGGTCGAACCCTACATACGGCATGTCGATGCCGCCGCCGATGATCATGACGACGATGTTGACCGGCGGGGCGATCATCCCGTACACAGAGGCCATGGCGATTATCGCGCCCGCGATATGCCGCGGCATATCCATGCCGAGCAGCACGGGGGCGAGCAGCACGCCGGTGCTGAGCACCGAGGCTGTGCAAGAGCCGGTTATGGCGCCGGGGAACATGATTATGAGCGTTAGCACGGTGAGCATGGCCAGCGGCGAATGCCCGAACCGGCAGGTCAGGTCCCGCGTCAGGCGTTCGAGCAGACCGTTGCGCTCGATCACTTTCATGAAGATCATCGCCGTGAAGAGTACGAGCGACACATCAAGATAGCCGAACATGCCCTCGACGAGATGCCTAAGGGGCAAGCCCTGCCCGGCGGCGACGGCCAGAGCGGCGCTGGTGGCCGCCAAGGAAAGGCCGACCGGCAGCTTCAGCCAAAGCACGCAGGCCAGAAAGACGGCCAGCATGACGACTACGAGCATGATTTCCGACATAGAACAACCCCCATCAACCGAAACGGGACGTGATTATTTGAAAGCCGCTTTCAGGTAGCCGCCGGCTTCGCCGACCGTGCCGGGATAATCGACGGGAATGGAGTCGCCGGCGATCTGGCCGAAAATGTTGTCCTGGTTGCCGTCAGCCACGACGATCAGATAGTCGGCCCTGGGGGCCGCGGCCCGCACGAAGCGGTCGGTGAGGTCGCCGCGCCGGGCTTCGCCGCCCACGTGCATGACGACGACGCCGACACCGCCGTTTTTGGCGGCGCCGATCAGAGCCTGGGCGCGCTGCTCCTCCTGGTCGAGGTTGATGCCGGCTGCGCCTAGTCCCTTCGAGCTGCCGCCGACAACCAGCACGAGTGTCCTGTAGCCGGAAACGGCGTCGGCGCCGGCGAGGGAGTCGTAGGTGAAGTTAAGGCCAGCGCGCTGGGCGAGAACACGCACCATTTGCCCGTCGGCGCTCTGACCGACGCTGGTGATCAGGAGCGGTTGCTCGAACTGGGCGCCCGGCAGCCCGGCGGCCGCCGCAACGCCGGCGAAGGCGAGGACAACCGCGAAAACCAGGCCGAGCACTGTCAGGGTAAGTAATCTGTCTTTCATGTCGCATCCTCCTCGTAAAAAAAGGTTTCGTGTTTACACTTTGCCGTTTTTTAATAAATCCCTATTTTTTCTCTTTTTTATCTGGGCCGTATAATGTATACACAGTCCGCCAGCCGTGTATTCCGGCCGGGAAAAGCAAAAGCCGCCCCTTGGGGCAGCCAGAATACAAATGTTTGATTTTCGTGTCAGGGTATCAGGTGGCCTGCGGTGCTTCCGCTTTGATTAGATACATGTCGATCTTGCCGTCAGCGTTTTTGCGCAGCACCAGCCGGCCGCACAATACCCACCGCTCGGTGTCGAAGTAGATCTTGTTGTCGTTCGTGTCCCAGCGCATCGCGTTTCCCAGCTGCAATTCCCCGGCGCTCATACTGTTTCCCTCCGTCTCCCCCTTGGGGGGTGATGGATATAATTGGCTTAACGCAGCCGGGAATCCTACCAACTTTAGTACGCATTTTCTGGGCCCCTGGTCCTATTTCGCCGCCTTGCCCCGGCGCGGCAAAAGTGGTATTCTGGTTGCGGATAAATATCGTCCGAAGGAGACGCCGCCCTTGGAAAAAGCCGTCCTCGACAACCTTTTCCGCCTCTTCGCCGCTTATGTCAAAACCTTTTACTGCGGCGACGCCGAAATACAGCCGAAAGTCCTGCAAAAAGAGGAGCATAGTTTTATCGTCGCCGGGCTCAGCGGCGATCTGGCCCGCAGCCTGGGCCTGAACGACGCCGAAACGCGGCTGGCCGAGGCCATCGGCCTGTGCCATGATTTCGGCCGCTTCCGGCAGGCGACCGTCTACCGCACCTTCCGCGACGCCGACTCGGTCGACCACGGCCTCCTCGGGGTCGAGGAGATGCTCGCCGCCGGCGTCCCGGATCTTGTCAGCTCCAGCGACTGGGAGGCGCTAGCCTTCGCCGTCCGCTGGCATAACGCGGCCGCCCTCCCCGCCAGCGACGACCCGCGCCTCACCCTCCACGGCCGGATTATCCGCGATACCGACAAGCTTGACATCTGCCGGGTGCTGCCGCCCGCTCCGCCGGCAACGGGCTGTTCGCCGAAGCTGGAAGAGGATTTCCTCGCCGGCAGACTGCTCTATTACGAAGATATCAGGACGGCCGACGACCGCAAACTCGTGATGCTTAGCTGGCTGTTCGACGTCAATTTCCCCTGGACGGCGCGGGAGATAGCCGGGCGCGGCTACATCGACCGGCTGCTCGCCTCCCTGCCCCCGTCGGCGGCCATGCCGGCCATCAGGGACAAGATCGGCCTTTTCCTGGCCGGATTCGCTTCGCGCCAGGGTCCGTGCTAAAAAGGATTTCCCCGCCGCGGAGCGAAGTAAGCAAAAATTCGTCGTGCTAAAGGGGGCGCCATGCTGACAAAGGTAACAGCCGCAATCATCGTCCGCGACAATACAATTTTTATCGCCAAACGGGGCCCCGAGGGCAGGTTCGCCCACCGGTGGGAGTTCCCCGGCGGCAAGATCGAGCCGGGGGAAAAACCTGAGGATTGCCTGGCGCGGGAGATGGCGGAAGAGTTTGCCATCGAGGTGCGCGTCGGCGAGTTCTTCACCGAGAGCCTCCATACGTTCCCCGGCGGCCAGATCCTTGTGCTCGCGTATTTCTGCCGCTGGGTCGGCGGCGATATCAGCCCGGTCGAGCATGAGGAATACCGCTGGGTGGCGGCGTCGGAACTGGGTGGATACGATTTCGCCCCCGCCGACGTGCCGATCGCCGCGAAGCTGATGCGCGAATTCCCCGGCACAACTAAAGCTACGGAGATGTGATTTCCCCATGTATACCGCCGGGGGCTTCAGCCCACCCATCGCCCGACTGCTGGTGGAAAGGGGCGATCCCCACGCCCGGGGCGCCTGCTTTCCTTTGGAGCCGGACAAGATAATCCTCGGCCGGGGCACCGCGTCGTTCAGCCCCGACATCGCGTTCGCCAGCCTCCTCGTATCGCGCCGGCATTGCAGCTTCGAACTGCTTGACGGCCGGTGGACGGTCCGCGACCTGGGCAGCCGCCACGGCACGACGGTCAACGGCCGTTCGCTGCCCCAGAGCCCGTCGCCCCTGACGTCAGGGGACAAGATCGGCCTGGCGGCGAACGTGGTGATGCTGCGCTTCACGCTCGCCGAGGAGGCCGAACAGACCCTCACCTTCGGCGATACCCAGCCGGTCAACGGTCCGCCCCAGCCGGCGCGCGGGGTGCCGGTCGTCGTCGACACGGCCAGGAAAACCCTGATCGTCGACCATGCGGAGGTATTCCTGTCGGTCAAGGAATGGCGACTCCTGGAGCTGCTGTACGAGCACCGCAACGAGCTTGTCTCTTACGCGGCCATCCGGCCGGCGGTGTGGAGCGAGCGCCCCCTGCTGGCCGGCGCGCCCGACGTTGGACCCGACGAACTCAGCATCCTGCTATACCGGCTGCGGCGAAAACTCGGCGCCCATGGCCGTATTCTCAAAACCCGCCGCGGGCAGGGCTGCATAATGATGATCTGACAGGCGCCGGCGCCGTTTTGACGGCAGCGCCTGTTTATTTGTAAGGAAACTGTAAGCCTGCGGCTATTTTTTCCCCGGTCGCCGCTGATTAGAATGGAGGCAGAACGCGATCAAGGGAGGACAGAAAGATGAAAAAGATCCTGTGGTTTCTGTGCGCGCTGCTGCTCGCCTGCGCGACAGCCGCTGAGGCTTCGCCGGCGGTCGAGGTCCGCGACGACCTCGGGAAGTATTTCCGGGGGTATGTGGGAACGATGGTCATTTACGACCAGACGGGCGACAGGTATATCGTCTACAACGAGCCGCAAAGCCATAAGCGGCTGTCGCCGTGTTCGACCTTCAAGATTTTTAATTCCCTCATCGGCCTGGAGACCGGGGTGCTGGAAGCCGCCGACGAAAAAACCCTCATGACGTGGGACGGGACGCACCGTTCCATCGACAGCTGGAACCGCGACCACACGCTGGCGTCAGCCACCAGCAATTCGGTGGTCTGGTACTTCCAGAGCCTGGCGGCGCGCATCGGCGAGCAAAGGATGCAGGAACGCCTCGACGGCATCGGCTACGGCAACCGGGATATCTCCGGCGGCCTGACGACCTTCTGGCTGCGGTCGTCGCTGCGGATTACGGCGAGGGAGCAGGTCGATCTGCTGACAAAATTGTATTCCGGCCGGCTGCCGTTTTCCGCCGGCAATGTGGCGATCGTGAAAAGGAATATCACCCTGGCCGAAAACGACGGCACGGTGTTTATGGGGAAAACCGGGTCGGGGTTCGAGGACGGCAGATGGCTGCTGGGTTGGTTCGTCGGCGGCGTGGAGAGACAGGGCAAGCGGTATGTCTTCGCCGTCAACATCGAGGCCCCGGACGGCGCCACTGTCAACGCCGGAAAGAAAGTGACCCAACGCCGGTTAGGAATTGACCCAATCGCCGAGAAGAAAACGCCAGATTGTATCGCCGGTTAAAATTCTTTCGGCGGAATATCGGCCGGCGGTATTGTCGAGACCCCAGATTTG
>JAHDOI010000032.1 GCA_018434945.1 Selenomonadales bacterium | reverse complement strand
CCCCGAAGCTGCCCTGCTCTAAGGAAATACTATTTTCGACCTTCTTCTTGGTGATGATATTGATCACCCCGCCCATCGCCGCGGTGCCGTACAGCACCGAGGAGGCTCCCTTGACCACCTCGACCCGCTCGATATTGCTCAGCGGAATGCGTTCGAGGGCGTAATAGCCGGACATATTCGTCGGCACGCCGTCCAGCAGCACGACCGTGCCGCGGTCCATTCCGCGGATTACGGCCTTGGCGGTCATCGAGCTGTATAGGTGTCCCTGGGCGCCGTAGCCGTCATAGGTGATACCCTCGGTGTATTTCAGGGCGTCCAGCAGATTAGCCGCCCCGGTGGCCTTAAGCTTTTCCTGATCATAGACATTGACATACGCGGGCGTTTTCAGGTCGGTGGACTCTCCCCGCATTGCTGTGACGACTACCGGATCGAGATTATACTCGGCCCGCTCCTGGGCCATGGCTGCGGTAGCCACCGACCAGCTCAAACTGACGGCAAGCGCCGAGCAAACCGCTTGCCGCAGCTTTTTCCCTTTTATCACGGAAACCACTCCTTCGTCATTTTTCCTTGCGGCATAATAGGACTCTTCTCACGGCAAATGCATCACCCCCGCTGGCAGGTCTTCTATTTTCAAAATGCATTTTAAAAGGGTGTCCCTATTGAAAGGGACGGCGCCGCGCTGCCCAGGCGCGACCAATATGTCAATGGCAAATGAATATTGGCCAGACGGCCCGCAAATAAAAAGGAGCCTCCCGAAGAACGGAAGGCTCTCATGGAAACCGGCACGACTGTATCCGACAAAAAACCCGGCAATAATGCCGGGAAGGATTCAGCGCAAAGGTTGCGTCGAGAATCTCCTCCCCATCCTTCGTGGGTGATAACGGCGATTGTCAGATAGGCAGTTCTCCTGGCTCTGGATCATCGCTCCCCCGAACCTTCCCAAGACTTTTCGTCCCAGTGGCATTCACTCGGGTTTGCTCCCCAATACAGTGGCGGGACCGCGCCGGCGTTCAACCGGACTTCCCTATTAAGCCCTTTCGGGCACCTATCCCATATATTAAGTTGTCCAAACAAGGCAAGCCTTATTTAAATACATCCTAGCATAATTAGTTTCCCTGGTCAATGCTGGAAAATATAGTCCCAGCGGCCGACTCCGCATGAATAATATGGTTGCTTTGGATTATACTGAACTCAATAATCAACATTCGGAGGCGGATATCATGTGTAAAAGCTGCGGATGCCAGGCACAAGGTAATTCCCAGGCCAAATTCTACGTAAAGGGATTCAACGAGAATAATGTCAAAGAAACCGAAAAGGCCCTCCTTGGGTTGGTCGGAGTGTATCATGTCCACATCCACGTCCATGACGGCTTAACGGCCATCGACTATAACCCCGGCCACACCCCTCTGGCCGAAATTACCGCCATGCTTGCGGCGCGCGGACTTCAGGCCGTCATATGAGCTGAACCTGACATGCGAAATCCTAAAGCTCGTCTTTGCTCGTAGCTTCGATCCATCGTCCGCAGTTTGCCAGCGCATTACTGTGAACTATCTTTAGGGGAATCCCCTTCATTTCGGCTATCCCGCGGCAGTCTTCATACTCGGGTGCGACATTGACCACCTCGCCGTCCAACCGCCCCAGCTTAACGCGCACCTTCCCCCAAACTGTATCGACATTCACCGTCTCACGTTTTACGTGCGCAGTATCGCAGTCGAGAATGCGCACCCCCAGAGAACTGGTTTCGCGCAAAATAGTCTTTATCGTATCCTGAAGGCGGTCATTCGGCACAAGAACGGAAATCTTTGTGCCTGGACGGCCTTTTTTCATCACTATCGGTGCCAGGTAAACGTCGCACGCGCCGCGAGCAAAGAGTTTATCCATGACATGTCCGTAAAGCTGGGGGGTCATATCATCGATATTGGTCTCGACGATTTTTACCCCGCCGTGACTATCGGTGGTCTTCGCCATTTCACCTAAATAGAGGCGAAGCACGTTGGGGATCGGCAAATCCATGCCGCCCGCACCGTAAGCTATCTGTTTCAGCCTGAAGCCGGCCGTCAAAGGGCCAAAAGAATCGGCAAGGGAAACAACCAATGCCGCTCCGGTAGGCGTGACAAGCTCGCCTTCGATATCGCCGCAGTAAAAAGGAACTTCCCTCAGCAGCTCGGCCGTGGCCGGGGCGGGAACCGGCATAAGGCCGTGGCGGCATTTGAGAAATCCTGTGCCGACGTTGAGAGCCGATACCCGAACATGCTCAATCCCCAAATACTCCAATCCCAAAATGACGCCGGCAACTTCGATTATTGAATCCACCGCCCCCACTTCATGGAAACGGACCTTGTCGACGGCTATTCCCTGTACTTTTGCCTCAGCCGTCGCCAACCGCGCGAACACGCCGATAACCCTCTCTTTAATATGTTCCGCCAGGCCGCTGCCCTGAACGATCTCGCGTACATCGTCAAAGCCCCGCTTTCGGCTCCGCCTGCCGGTCTTGACGTGAAAGTAGCAGGCGGCGGCGCCACGCTTAACAACTCTTTTTTCAATCATGCGGTAAGAGGAAGCCACAGGCATCTTGCCGATTTCCGCAGCGAGATACTCATGGGGAACCCCCGCGTCCAGCAGCGCCCCCACCACCATGTTGCCGCTGACACCGGAAAAGCAATCCAAATAGACAGATTTCATAACCACACCTCAGCTTCTTATCATATCGCGCTAATTCCGCAACAAAAAACCATGACAGGCGGACGGCGATTCTTACCGTCCACTACCTTCATGGTATATTATCCATAATTATCGTCCGTATTGGAACTTTCCGGCGGCTTTAACTAGCATGTCGCGAAGTCTGCCCTTTCAATATACAGCCAGCGCCGGCATGCAACGCCAGCAATGCACTCCAATATATCGCCCGGGCCGCTTCCGTCGTCGTTTTTCTGCGATTCAGGGCGAACAGAGACGTCAATTCTTTTTGATGTTTTGCCAACTCTCCTATTTCCTCTCTTGCCAAGTCATTCTGCGATATCGACTGTACACATACAAGGTATGGCCACATGTTAAAGATAATTGCGTTTTTAAGGCAAGCGCAACTCAACTTGGCGGCTTTGTCAGAAAAGTTTACGTCCTCGCCTCTTTGATGGTCGCACATAACAATATTAATTGCCACGCCCGACTTATTTTTTTGCATTTCGGGAACAGCATACTCAAATATCCAACGTCCTGCCAGACTGTTTTCGAGATTTTCATCTCTCGGTGAGCTCGGGGAATAGCCTGCAACCGCTCGTTCCGGCTTGGCTTGCGCGAAATTGATCACTATATCGATTCGGCCAAAAAATTGCACCGCTTGGACGACAATTTTTCGACAATCATCGCGGCTTCCATTATTGCCAGGGATAAAGGCAATATCACCCCGGTCCAGCATACCGAGGCTAGTAAAAGCGGCCAGGCCTTCGGCGATATTATTGCCGCTAATGACAACCTTAGCGCTATGTTCTATAAAATGTCTCGCCACCAATAAAGCAGCCCCTGTAGTAGCCCCGGTTATCAGCACAACCCTTTGCGGAAAATCCTTTACGACGGCATCGATATTCCTCTCGACAATTTGCTTCATCCGACCATTCTCCCCCCTATGAAAGAATTGTGGGTTTGCTTCAGCTCTATTGCCGACGCGAGCACAAAAAACAAACCACGAAATCCCCCCCAAACGCAGTCTGGGCGATAACCTTCGTGGCTACTGTCTGCAAGCATCAGTTTTGGCTTAGCCGGTTTCACACTTTCTCAGGCATATTCGTATAGCCGTATAAAACGCAAAAACCAGAATAGACCGCCCCTTCGTGGTGGAGAAGCCTTCCTGGCCTTAATTCGCAAAATACTAATGATAAGCTAGCATGCCTTTACGCAGCTATCACGAACTTCTTGTTCGTCTTTGTATCAAGTATACCCCATAGATTGTGAATTGTCTAACATAAATACTTTGACTTTATACATTATTACATCGCACGCGCATGAAAGTACCACGGATAGTCGATAAACAAGAGTTCCGCCAACATCAATCCTAAACATGGGACATCTATTGTTCCGGGACTAAACAGTTATCTTCGCAGCCAGACTTTTCTTGGTCAGGTGTGTCAAAAATATTTCACCATATAGATCATAAGTAACAATCCGAATGGGTATTTATAGGCTAACAACCAACTCAAGCCAGTATATTAAACAATTTATACTAAATTGTTTAATATACTGGTGTTGCACCACGCATTCACCCACTTTCCCCTGGCTGCTTTACCCATATTATGGTATAATATTAATCAAAAGATGTTGTATTTTGTTTAAGGGAGGATATGATTTGCTTCCAATTGTCCATAGCCCCCGTGAAGTTACCCGCGCACTATCCCGCAAGGTGCCCAAGTACCTTACTCTCGACGAAACACGGATGCTGCTCGGTCCCCTTCTAAAGGACTCAGATTACGTATCTTGGTTTCTCTGTCTGATGCTTCTGCGTACCGGGTCCCGTATCAGCGAACTGCTTTTCGTTCGCCTCGGGGACGTTGATTATAACAACCAGACGATTCGCATTGTCACTGAGAAGCGTCAGTCCCATGAACGGTTTGTCCCCATCCAAACCGATGTACTGGCCGCAATAGGCGAGTGGATTACTCTACAGGCCCAGTCCGGTCGGATGATTACACGTAAAGACAGGCTTTTCAGCTTTGGACGCACCATGGCCTTCCTCCGGGTTCGGAACGCTTTCCAAATTGCCGGAATCGAAAAAACCGATGACCGGGGCCGGTCCAACGCTCATCCTCATTCCTTGAGGCATTCGTTCGCCGTCATCAACTTGGCTCAGGGGGTCCCTATCACAGTCCTCGCCGAATGGCTAGGACATGCTTCCATTCAAAACACATTAATCTACACTAAGATAATTGCCCAGCATAGCCGTCACTGGGCAAGTCAAGTGCAATGGTAAAATATAATTTAAGGGAACATCGACAAAATCGATGTTCCCTTAAATTATGCAATAATGATTCACTATTAATGGAACTATACTTTGTCTGATAACGACCTTTCCGCAAACAACTAAAGTCAGGAGCGGGGCTACCTCGCGCCCTCCTGGCTTTTGCTTATACCGTATGGCAATACGGTTACACATGCTTCCAAGTATATCCAACCGGACAATCCTTAACTGAATTCTCCGTATGACATGTGTAATCAATACCGTAGTGTCAACGCCGGAAAGAAAGTGACCCAACGCCGGTTAGGAATTGACCCAATCGCCGAGAAGAAAACGCCAGATTGTATCGCCGGTTAAAATTCTTTCGGCGGAATATCGGCCGGCGGTATTGTCGAGACCCCAGATTTG
>JAHDOI010000036.1 GCA_018434945.1 Selenomonadales bacterium | reverse complement strand
TCGCCGGGGTCCAGGCTTCCGGGATCGACCTGACCGCCTACGGGGCCGAAGCCGACATCGCCGCCGCCGTCCAGAAGCGCCTGAAGGGCTGATCCTCGCCGTCCAGCCGCGCCGCCGCCTTCCCGAAGACCGCCTGGCCGGGTCATCCCCTTGGCCGGGTCAAGATCGCCCGTCCTGGGCCTTTCCTGATGTAACAAAAGGGCAGTACGTTACATATACAGGAAATGAGATAATAGGACGAGAAAAAAGGATAAAAAAGATATTGACACCGGGCCTTCAGCATGGTATATTTTCAGTGTCAAGGATGGAAAAACGCTTTTCAGGAAAGGATGACATCATGAAAGGCTGCCGGATGTTCACGGATCGGGAAGCGGACATGGTCACAAAGTCCTTCGTCGGGCCGTATGCCGTCCGGGACCGGGCCGTCTTCGTACTCGGGCGCTACACCGGCGAGCGGATAAGCGCCATCCTGGGGCTGAAGGTCGGGGACGTGGTCCAGGACGGCAAGATCGCGGACGCCGTGACCTATCGCCGGGCGAACCGCAAGGGCAAGGTCGAGGGCCGGACCGTGGCGCTGCACCACGAAGCCAAGACCGCGCTGACCGCCTGGATCAATGAGCTGGCGAAGGACAATGTCCTGACCGCCGATGACTTCGTCTTCAAGAGCCGGAAGGGCCAGGGGCCGATCAGCCGCGTCCAGTATCATCGCATCCTGAAGGAAGCCATCCGCGCCAATGAGCTGACCGGCAAGATCGCCACGCATAGCATGAGGAAGACTTTTGCCGACCGGGTCCATGAAGCGCTTGGCCATGACATCTTCAGGACGGCGAAGGCGCTGGGCCACAAGAATATCAATTCCACGGCGTCCTATTTGAGCTTCAAGGATTCCGACATCGAAGCCGCCATCCTGGCCATGTAAAGGGGGAACGCATGAAGACGGATCACTTCTACACCGTGCGGACGCTGGCCGAAAGGCTGTCCGTGAAGCCGCTGACCATCTATCGCCTGGTCGCGGAAGGCAAGCTGCCAGCCGTGCGGATCGGGCGGTCCATCCGCTTCAATCCTGACCGGATCGAAGCCTTCCTGACATCGGTCCAGGTCGGGCCGGAAGGGCTGAATGACGGAAGACCGGAAGGACGGAAAGCATGAAAGCCAGGGCC
>JAHDOI010000065.1 GCA_018434945.1 Selenomonadales bacterium | reverse complement strand
TCTATCTTAAGCTTTGGCGCCGACGACCGTGACCAGCTTTCTGGCGAACCCTGCAGGGGAAAAAACGGTGTTGGCTTTTACCAGTTCCTGCTCGTAGCGGTCAGCTTTTACAGGGTAGGTATTGACAAATCTCTCCAGGGCGTCCTTAAGGGTTGGCGCCTCGGTGCTGGGAAAGGTAAAGCCGATGTCGTACTTGGCGAACACTTCGGGGTTGATGATCGCGCTAGCTACCACCGGGCGGTAGAAACCGATGGCGGTGAACAGCATCCCCGCCCAGTGGTAGCGGTACCGTTCGGCGGCGTACGGCATGACGAGCGCATGCAGTCCGGCGATGGCTTCTTGCCACTCGCGGGCGAAGAGACCCTTGTGCAGGAAGGTTATGCCGCCGGCGCCACTGTATTTCCTGATGATCCGTTCGAAGTCGGCGGTGTCGTCGGGGTGGACTGTGGCGCCTTGGACCATGAGTTCCACAGGGTGGGTAAAGCGGCAGGAAAGGTAAGTGTCGAGAAATGCGTCAAGGTTCTTCTCCCTGCGGTATTGCCCAAAGAAACCTAACCTTAACGGACTTTCCCTGCTGAGCTTTGGTTCGTAATCCAAATCCCGGGCTGTGTAGGCCGGCGGATACATGCAGTGAACGTTCGGCCGGCTCCGTCCCATGATATCGTTGCCGAAGGTCAGGACAACCAGTTTTATGTTGCTGTTCGCCGCGACGTTGTCGGCCTCGCGGAAGTAGGCGTCGACTTCACCCGGATTAAGGCCGTGCTGGATGAAGATCAATGGCACGGGCGGCTCTTTTAGTGCGCTGAGCTTAAGAGCCCTCAGGTAACGGTATGTGGACGTGGGCACGATCGCCGCGTCGAACTCGCCTCTGTCCGCGGCCTGGTATAATCCCCGGTAACAGCGCTGGCGGTTTATCTCGCGCTGCAGGGAGTTCATCACTTTCCGCCAGCCCTTGACTCCCTCGTACGAGGAAGTTTTGCCCGGCAGGCGGCGGACCGGCACCTTGTAGTCGAACCGGAAGACGAAGTCCTGCGGGACGTAAAAGACTACTTCGTGCCCCAATGCGGCGAGTTCCTCGACTAGCAGGCGGTCGAAATCGACTTCATGCCCGCCGGGGGTCATGATGGATTCAAAAATCGCGATTCTCATTTGTCTGCCCCCATCGGTTTCTGAAGATGGCTGAGCTTTACGTATTTGACCATCGTATAAAAGAAGTGGAAGGCTGACAGAAAAAAGCCGATCCTACCGTCCCGCCAGCCCGACTGGATGATATAGACCCGGAAGAAGGCCCACCAAGGACGGATGATTATATGGAGCATGCCGCCCCGTTTGCCCTGTTCGTGCATTTTCCGGGCCATGAGGGTGGTGTAGCTGTTGAATTTTATGAAGTAGCGGTCCCAGTCGGTGTATGTATGGTGGTGCATGACGCCGCGCAGTCTGCGCTTGGGGAGGGTGACTGTGGCCTGTTCGTGTACCACCCCTTCCCAGGAGACGGCGGAGCGGGGGTAGAAGCGCAGGGAGTAGTCCGGCCTGAAACCGCCGTACATGATGCGCTGGCCGAAGGCGTAATTGTGGCGCAGTATTTCATACGCCGCCGGTTCGCCGGAGTCCGCCGTCCGGCGCATCTCCGCCGCCAAATCGGGTGTTATCCGCTCGTCGGCGTCGAGATACATCACCCATTCCGCGTCGGTCTGGGTGAGGGCGAAGTTGCGCTGCGGTCCGAAGCCGTCGAATTTCCGGACGACGACTTTGGCGCCGCGCTGGCGGGCCAGTTCGACCGTCCTGTCGCCACTGCCGCTGTCGATGACGACGACTTCGTCGGCGAAGGCGGCGCTTTCGATGCAGGGAACGATATTTTCCTCTTCATTGTACGTGAGGATGAGGACAGCCAGTTTCGGCATTGTGAACCTCTCCCAACAGTGCCTGCGCCGCCGCGATGACCCGGTCGGCGCTCAGCATATTTATACATCTGTTATCGCCGCAGGCGGCCCTGCCCCAGCAGGGCGAACAGTCCGCCGGCGCCTGGAGCACTATGTCGCGATGGCCGCGCGGGCCCCAGACTTGCGGGTCGGTCGGTCCGAACAGGGCGACGACCGGCGTCCCTACGGCCTGGGCGATATGGAGCGGCGCGGTGTCGACGGTTACCACCAGGCCGGCCTCTTTGGTGAGGGCGGCCAGTTCTCCCAGCGTGAGGGTGCCGGGGAATATCTGCGCAGCTTCGCCGGCCTCCCGATTTATTCTCGCCAGCAGCGGGTCCTCGGCCTTGCCGCCGACGAGGCAGCAGTCCGCTTCAGGCGCGAGTGCCTGTATAAGCGCGGCGTAGCCTTGAATCGTCCAGCTCTTATGCGGGTAACTGCCGGCCGGACATATGAGGACGAGCTTTTTGCCCGGCCGCCGGCGGACCTTGCCGCCGAGAGCGGCCGCGTCCCGCGGGTCGATGTCGAGCGCGAGACTGGTATCGGCGGTGGTTATGCCGAGCGGCTTCAAAACGTCGAGGTAGTTTTCGGCTTCGTGCCTTATCACCGGTCTTTTCGCGCTGGCGATGTGGGTGAGGAACCAGCCGGCGTGCTGGGCGTCATAGCCGGCCCTGGCTGGGATGCCGGCCGCCCAAGCCAGCATGGCCCCGCGGGGGGCGAAGTTGGTCGTGACCGCCAGGTCGTAGCGGCGGGCCCGCACTTGGCCGACAAGCTTCAGGAGTTCGCCGATTTTCTTATGCTTCCCGCGCTTGTCGTATTCGATTACGTCGTTTATGTATGGATTGCGGCGCGCCAGCGGCGCGGTCAGCGGGATGACCATCATGTCTACGGCCGCGCCGGGGAAGGCTTCGCTGAGGGCGCGGGCCACCGGCGTCGAGAGCAGCACGTCGCCGATGAAGGCGAGGTTGATTATCAGGATGCGTTTGACGGTCTGCCGGTCAACGGCCATGAGTCAGACCTCCCACCGCGTCGTAGACCGCCTCGACGGTTATGCCCGCCAGGCAGTCGAGACCTTTGGGACAGGCTCTCCGCCAGCAGCCGGCGCATTCGTGCGCTGTAACCAGGGCCTTGTGCCCGCTGCCGTAAGGGCCGTTGCGGATGGTATCGGTGGGGCCGTGGAGGGCGACCACAGGCGTGGCCAGGGCCGCGGCGAGGTGCATCGGGCCGGTGTCGCCGCCGACCAGTGCCCGGGCGTTCTTAATGATGTGGGCGAGCTGTTTGAGGGAGGTTTTGCCGGCGAGGTCGACCGGCGGCACGGCGGCGGCGGCGGTTATTTCCGCCGCGAGGGCGGCGTCGCCCGGCCCGCCGCTGATGACGGGGATGAAGCCGTCCTGCCGCAGTTTGTCCGCGAGGGCGGCGAAGAGGGACGTCGGCCAGCGCTTGTTGGGCCAATTGGCCCCCGGGGAAAGGAGGACGTAGGGCTCCGCTATGTCGAGGCCGGCTTTCCTGGCCGCCTCCGCCGCTGTAAGCGCTTCCTCGGCGGTTATATGTATGGGGAATACCACTTGTTTAACTTCACAGCCCACCGCCCGTACGACATCCAGGTAGCGTTCGACGACATGGCCGTCCCGGTTGGGGCCGCAGACCCGCCGGCTCAGGCGGTCGCTTAGTTCGCGGGTGTTGCAGTATACGTAGCGCTCGGGGGCGCCGCTTAAAAACGCGATGGCGCCGCTTTTGAAGAGCGCCTGCAGGTCGAGGGCCAGATCGAAGCGTCGCGACCTCAGCAGCCGGACGAAGGAGGGGGCGTAGTCCCGGAAGCCGGACAGTTTTTTGAGTCGCGGCTTGTCGAAGATGATTATTTCGTCGATGCAGGGGCTGTTAGCAAGCAGATCGTAAGAGGGCTTCTCCACCACCCAGGTGATGCGGGCGGCGGGAAAGCACTGCTTCAATGCGTAAGCCACCGGCAGGGCGTGAACCACGTCGCCGATGGCGCTGAGCTTGACGATGAGGATATTCTTATAGGCGCGATCAGCTTTGGGGGCCAAGAGAAGCCGTCTCCTTTATCTTGCCGATGATATTGCTCGATGACCTCCCCGGCACTTCGGGGACAAGCACCGTGCGGCCGCCGTAAGAGGCAACGATCTTCGCCTCGGGCAAGTCCTCGAGACGATAGTCGCCGCCCTTGACGTATATATCCGGTTTAATTTCGCCCACAAGTCCCTCAGCCGTACGGTCGTCGAAGATGACGACATGGTCGACCGCCGCCAGGGCGGCCAGCACTTCGGCCCGGTCGTCCTGGGAGTTTATCGGCCGGTCGGCTCCCTTGAAGCTTTTCACCGACCTGTCGCTGTTGAGGCCGACGATCAGCCGGTCGCCCAGCTGCCTGGCCGACGCCAGATAGCGGACGTGGCCCGCGTGGAGGATGTCGAAGCAGCCATTGGTGAAAACGACCGCCAGGCCGGACGCTTTAAGGCCGGCGGCGATATTTTCCGCTTGTTCCCTAGCGATGATTTTCATGGTATGCCCCCACCGCCTCGCGTAGTTCCGCCGTTGTGGTCGTCGCCGTACCTGGCTTCTTCACCACGATGCCGGCCGCGAAATTGGCCAGCCTGGCCGCATCGACGTATGAGGCGCCGGCCGCCAGGGCCAGCGCGACGGTGACGACGGCCGTGTCGCCCGCGCCGGTTACGTCGAAGACTTCGCTTACATTGGAGACTGGGATGTGGGTGACTTTGCCGCCGGTCTCGAACAGGCTCATGCCGTCGGGCCCGCGGGTCAGGAGGATCGCTTCGGCCCGCATGGCGGCCAGCATACGGTTGCCAGCCTCTTCGAGCGCGCCTGCGGCGTCGAGCGTCTTGTACCCGAGCGCAGCCGCGACTTCGGCCTCGTTTTGCTTTACTACCGTTGCTCCCGAAAAGGCGAGGATATTGTAGCGCGAGTCGACGATGCAGGGGATACCCCTGCGGCGGCAGGCGGCGATGACCATGTCGCGCACCGCCGGCGTCAGCGTTATACTGCCGTAGTCGCTGATGACGACGGCGGCCATGGCTTCTATGTGGGTCTTTATATATTCCAAAAGGCGTGCCTCTACGGCATGGCTCAGGCTGTCTTTGGCCTCGCGGTCGATGCGGACGATCTGCTGCCTCACCGTGGCCAGGCCCCCGGCCATCACCCGCGTTTTTGTGATGGTGGGCCGGGCGGGATCGATGAGGAGGCCGGCGGTGTTAACTCCCTTGCCGGCCAGGATGGCGGCAAGCTCACGTCCGGGCGCGTCTTCGCCGACCACGCCGACGGCGAAGACGTCGCCGCCGAGGGTGGCCGCGTTGTGGACGGCGTTGGCGGCCCCGCCCGGAACGACTGTTTCGCCGCCGTGTTCGAGGACGAGCACCGGGGCCTCCCGTGAGATGCGGGAGATTATGCCCTCAAGGTATACGTCGGCCACCATGTCGCCGATGATCATGATGCTGTGGCCGGAAAGGTTGTCGATGAGTTTTAAAGGCTCAGATATCACCGGTGACCTCTCCTCCGGGACTAAAACTTCTTCGTGGCGAACGTGATCTTGAGCTGGCTGCGTTTGAAGCGGTAGGTTATGTCTGCCTGCCAGCAATGCAGGTTGTGGGACCAGGTGACGTCAGCGTCGTGGAGGCGGCTGTAACCGATATCGTATGCCCAGTAGAACGTTATTCTATTCAGGGGGTCGATTTTGTAGCTCAGGCCAAAATCCCCTTCGCGCGCCATTTCGGGGCGGTTGTAGGAGAACAGGTCGGAGATGTTCCGGCGGTAATGATAAGCCAGGAAGGTGCTGAACTCGGGCGACCAGTCGCTCGTCAGCGTGGCGTCGTAGACGTAGGAATTGTTCGACGAGTTATTGTAGCTCTGCTTGGTGTTGGAAAAACCGGTGCCAAGTACCAGGTTGCTCTTGGGACCGATCTTTATCGGGAAACCGGTGAAGTAGACGCCGTAGCTTTTCTGCCAGCTGGACTTGGTGAAATCGTTCCAGCGGCCGTAGCTGCCCCAGACGGAGTAATTAATCGGCAGCGAGAACAACTGCCTCGTGTCGAAGGAGATGCTGAACTCGGGCTCGCGCTTGACCCAGTTGTCGTTGCTGTCGACGCTGTAGCCGTACACCATCCCCAGGGTAAAGCCTTTTTCACGGTCTGTCAGACCATACAGGGGCCTGAAGCCGCGCCGCGAATAGTAGGCCAGATCGGTATAGGCGGAGAACTTATCGTTGAAGGGATATTCGAGGTGCTGCCGGATATAGGTGCCGTCGTTGCTGGAATGCCCGATCTCAGGAAACTCGCTTGCGGCGTCCTTGCGCAGCGATTTCTGGTACTTGTCCATCGTGTAGATGACGGTATTCTTTATCCAAAACTTGGCATTATGGGCGATCATCCTGTCGCCCGGCCAGATCTCCACTTTGGAGGCGCTGACATGGTAGTCGGGGACTTTGGCGTTACAGGCTGTTATCGTGCCGTCGTGGATGATATATTCGCCGGGGAGCAGTTCGATCTTTTGCCCGGCGACGAGGTCCTTGCCGATTTTGCCCGAAGCTGCCGTTATCGTACCGTTTTTGCTGCCATAGTTGTAGTTTATCTGTGAGCCGGTCAGGTCGACACCCAGTTCGCTGTATTCTGCCTTGTCGTCGATCCAGACCTGGTTCTGCTTGGCGTTGCCGCGGATTAGATCGCCCATGAGCTTAGTCTTATCCTGGGATATGACGACCTTCCCTTTGGCGAACATGGTGCCGGTAAGGTCGCTGAAGTATATCTCGTCCGCCTCGATGACGATCGGGGCCTGCGATTTCGGTTTGGCGTCCTTGGCTTTCTCGGCGGCGGTTGCCGTCACCGGCGGAATAATGACCAGCGCCGCCAGGAGAACGCCACCTAGAATTTTTTTCATATTTGGCATGTTTTTCTCCTATATTCCAAATGTTGTCTATATTATCTCCAATCTTAAAGATTATTCTACAAATGTCCTCTATCTCCTGCCCATCGGGGCCAGGCAATACCAGGCAGAAACGGGAAAAGGCCGCAGCAGCGGCCTTTTCGATGCAGGTGTCCTTATTTTGCCTTTATGCCGTACACTTCGGCATCAGCCTTTGTCTGGATGTAGAGCATCGTCCCGGCCGGGATGGTGATATCCTGTCCCTGGACGAAGGCGCCGCCCACGATGCCGACGGGGCCGAGGATTACGAGGCCGGCGACCGTTGCTCCGGCGGCTTTCGCCATCGATTTGGTCTCTTCCTTGGCTTTTTCGCCCAGCAGTGTGTCGAGGTTGGTGCCGTCGACCGCCACGACGCTGTCGAAGGAGATTTCCAGTTTGGCGTCGCGGCCGAAGTTCCTCGCAGGCTCCACTTTGGTCACTTTGCCGGTGCCGGGAGCGCCCTTGCCGATCACCAGCACCCCGCCTACATAGACGTCCTCGGCAGCCTGGAAGGCCACCGCGTCACCCGTGCGGCTGCTCTTGGTGTCAAGCGGCGTGACAAGCTTGATTTTCACCAGGCTGTCCTTGATAATGCTGGCACTTTCGACCTCGACCTGGCCGGCGGGGAACGCCAGCTGGACCAGTTTGGTCAGTCTGCCGTCAAACGAGCCCTGGGCCACGCTGCCGAACATCACCCGCTCCAGGTTCTCGAGCCGGGCTTTGGCGGGCTGGGTGGTGATATCGTGGGACAGCATCCACTCCACGGCATTCAGCTTGATGGTAAAGGACGGCATCACCGCCGAGTTTTCCTTCATGTAGCCGTAGACGCGGTCCATCTTAGTGATCAATGCGTCGTTGGTCTCCCGGCCATACATATCTCTCTCGATCTTGGCCGCCCGCTCGACAAGCGAGCCGGTCTGCTCCGCCCCGTAGAGGAGCTTCTCCACCGTCGCCGCCTTGTCGAGCACTGTCAGTTCGGCGCCGCTCTGGGCGGAAACCAGGCCGGAGAGGGCCAGCATCACGATAAGGGTGCAGATCAATATCTTGCGCATCAGTCTTCCTCCTCACTTGTACTGCCACAATATTTCGTGGCGTAAAAGGAAATATCCTGCCGCAATGCGACAGGATATGGATTTTTTAGATGCGGACATCGATCAACGCCGACACGCCGACCCCCTGCACCCGCGAGAAGTTGACCGGGTTTTTGCTGTCGATGGGGATGAGGGCTTTGACGCGCAGCTGGCTGTTGAAGTCGGCTTCGATCTGGATGGCGGCCTGGGTTTTATTCACTTGGTCCTGCGGGCCGCTTATCTGGGCGGCCCCGACATAGCCGCCGCTGCCGAGGGTGATGATGGGCACGACCTTTGTGGCGTAATTGCTGTTGGCGTTGTGCTTGGCGGTCAGGGTATTGATGAAGTTGTTGAGCGGCCCGGCGAAGCGGTCGACGATGAAGGCGACGCCGCCCACCTTGAGGATGTCGCCGAGATTGATGGCATGGGTGACGGGGATGGCCGCGACCGACATTATACAGAACACCAACAGGCTTATGATAATACGTTTTTTCATTTTTGTCACACACCTTCCCTGTTTTGTTATATTTTTATTCGCCGACCAGCCGCCCTGTTCCTGCCAAAATGGTAAAAAAATGTCGTGATATCTCCGCTTACGCAAAAAAATAGACCGTGCCTTGCGGCACGGTCTATCTGGGATCTTAGAACATGTAGTTGAACTGGAGACGGGTGAAGTTGGAGCCGCGCTGACCGGTGGTGGTGTTCTTGAACGCATCGTTGCCGGTCATGGGATCCTTGGCGTTGAATTGGTAAATGGCGTCGAAGGTCACGTTCTTGGCCAGAACGGTGGTGTACTGGACATCCCAGGCTTTGATGCCGGAGAAACCAGTGCCGACGTTGACCATGGCGGCGGTCCAGTTGTTGTCCATGGCGCCGATGTCGGCTTTCATGTATTCAACATGGAACTGCCAGCTGCCGGGAACGGACGGTTTGGCAACGCCGTACTGAACGCGAGCTACCCAGCCTTTCGGGGAGGCGCCGTTGTTCATAAGCTTGGCAGCATTGCCAGTGTTACGCCAGTAGTCGGTTACGAACATCCAGTCTTTGCTCATGTTCCAGGTTACGCCAGCGCCGACGATGTCGACGAGTTTACGGGTTTCGTCGTCCTGATCCTGGTTCTTCATGTACCAGGCGCTCATCTTGACAGCGTTGTCGAACTTATGGCTGAACTGAGCGTAGTAAACGTTGGTCACTTTTTCCCAAGCAGCGGCGGTAGTGCCACCCCACTCGGTGCCTTCGAGAAGGCCGGCGTCAGCATAACCGAATGCGAGAGCCGATTTGCCTTCTTTCCAGGTGAGCTCGGCGCCGTCCATACCGCCGGTGGTGCCGGCCAGGTAAGCGGTTTCGCCGAGGTTCAGGCTGTAACGACCAGCGCGCAGGCCAACGTTCGAAACGATGTTCTTAACGCTCACGGTGGCGTCGGTGAACAGGTTGTGGGTGGTCGAGTCGGTAGCACCGGAATAGGTGCCGAACGCGTTGTGGTTCTGAACCATCCAGCGGGCATAGAAGCTGGTGGTGTCGTTCACGTCAGCCTGAGCGACCAGGCGGAAACGCTGGGCAAACGCCGGGTTGCTATTACCCTTGTCGGTGTGGATATAGCGCAGACGGACGTCGCCGGTGAGTTTAATGGTCGAGGCGTTTTTCTCGAGTTTCGCAACGCGGACGCCGAGGTTGTTCAGTTCGGCGGCGAACTCGACGGCCAGTTTGTCGATGAGGGCCTTGGTTTCAGCGTCGGCCTTCTCGGACTTGGCCATAGCCTTGGCAACTACCTGAGCCATTTCGTAGCGGGTCATGGTGCGGTCGCCACGGAAGGTGCCGTCGCCATAGCCGTCAACTACGCCGGCTTTCGCCAGCTTAGCAACTGCGCCGTAAGCCCAGTGCTTAGCAGGTACGTCAACGAAGGGGTTGGCCGGAGCGGCCATCGCGGTGCCGGCGATGCCGAGCACAAAAACGAGCGCGAGAAGAGTAACGAGAGTTTTCTTCATTTGTTTTCCTCCTTAGGTTTTTTGTTTTTTGATGAGCCCTAAGGATGGGAAACTTGAGTATCCTTGTTGCCTCAATATTCCCTTGTCAGAGAGCTCATATCCTACGCCTACTTCAAAAACCGCTCCCGGGAACCTAAGGTACACCTCCTTTCTTCCCCGTCGGCTCTCTTCGGCGAGAGGACCATATGGATGATCGGCCCATAGTATGTGCCAATCGTTGGGTGACTATGCATGATATTCTATATCAAGCACGATATTCCTGCTTAGTTTACGGAAATTGAAGAAATTATTTGGCCGAATTGTCAGATATCACCGGTTGAAGTACCTTTCGGCGATAATAACCGCGACATAATCGTCTACCGGCACCGGCGGCACCCTCAAGGTGACCGGCAGCAGCCTGGCCAGCCCCCGGGGCGGATGATCGCGCCAGTAGCGGGCGCGGGCCTCGTCGGTGGAACGGTGCTCGTCCACGAGGCTGACGGTGAGTTCGCGGCCGCCGGGACGGAGCGCGGCCAGAGAGGCCATGGCGTCCTTGCGCCCGGTGCGGTCGCCGAGGACGACTGTATCTATGGCGTGCCGCTCGGCTAGCCCGGCGACGACCGCGGCCATCTCGGCCGCCGGCACGACGTTTTTCCACCGCACGCCCTCAAGGCGGCTGACGACGGCGACGCCGCATTTGTCGCGGCCTGGGTCGACGGCGATAACGGCATCGGTCATGGTACAACCTCCTATGCTTGTATCATATTTCTCTTTAAGTAAGATTATTCCTGCCGCGAGCGATCTCTCAAATTTTATCGAACAAGCATGAGGCCGTTCAGAAGCCCCGCAGGCAAGGCGCACCGGAGGCTGGCCTGCGCCGGCGTACTTGGTTGCGTACGTCAAGCGGGCCAGCCGAGGAGCAACGCGGCATGCGGGGCTTATCAACGGCCGGGAATAAAAGAAGGAGCAGGGGTTTTACCCCTGCTCCTTAGACTAGTCAGGACCGATTCAATTAGAATTTGACGTTGACGGTGGCGCGGACGTTCTTGCCGGCGTTCTTGATGTCCTGGTAGAGAACGTTGAGGTTGGTGTTCTTGGCCAGGTCGGCGTTGTACTCGTATTCCATGCCGGTAGCCTTGCCGGTGGCGTTGGCTACGCTGCGGAAGTCGCTGAGGATGCCGCCGGTCGACTTGAGGTTGAGAGCCGATTCGAACGGAACGGCGTTGGCTTCGACGCTCTTGTAAGCGGCGCTCAGACCGGTCTTGCCAAGGGTAGCCTTGATCTGGTAAGCTTGGGCGTTGGCGGATTCGTTCTTGGCGTATTCGCCAGCCACTTTGAGGCCGGGGAAGAGGTTGAAGCTGGTGCCGGCCGCGTAGTAGTCGGTCTTGTCCTGGTTCAGGTAGGATACGGAGAACGGCAGGGTGGCGAGGTTGAAGGCGTATTGTCCGCCGTAGGTTTTAACCAGAGCGGTACCGTTGTCTTCCTTGCCGCCGAAGGCCATGAAGCCGCCTTCGCGCACGCTTACGCCGTTGAGGATAGCGGTGGAGCCGGCGCCAGCCAGCATACCCTGGCCGAGATCGTAGTCCTGGCGGCCGATCTTGGTGTTGACGCCGAGCAGCTTGGTGCTGACATAAGCGTTGTCGATCGAAGCGCTGGCGTTGCCGGCGCCGAAGGAAGCCGAACCGCTGGTGAAGCGGGCGTGGAGGCTGGTGATGTCGTTGACCTTGGCGGTGGCGCCGAGGCGGACACGGTATTCGGTGGAGTCTTTGTCGGTGGTGTTGTCGGTGTTGTCGGCGTTGTAGTAACGTACACGGGCGTCACCGGAGAATTTGACCATGTTGTCGACCTGGTTCTGCAGGCCTTCGACTTTTACACCGAGGTTGTTGAGTTCAACGGCGTATTCTTTGGCCAGTTTGTCGACGATGGCTTTCTGGTCGGAGTTGAGGTCCTTGTTCATGGCTTTGGCGACGATCTGCGCCATTTCGTAACGGGTGATGGTCTTGTCGCCGCGGAAGGTGCCGTCGCCGTAACCGTCGACGATACCGGCCTGAGCGAGCTTGTTCACCGCACCGTAAGCCCAATGCTTCGCGGGAACGTCGCTGAAAGGATTGGCGAAAGCAGGAGCGGCGAAAGCCACGGTGAGAGCGGTAGCGATAGCCACTTTGAGAAGTCTCTTTTGCACTTTGAAATCCCCCTTGTGTTGATTGTTTTCGCTGGTGGCTGACCACCGGCCGGCTTTGGCGCATTCGGCAAGGGGGGGTGTCATGAGTGACCGTGTTTCCTCATAACCCTATTCCCCGCTTCATCCGCGTGAGCGAGCCACTGCCGCGTTCGGCAGCTTTAGTTTACATAATTCGATGTTCCTTTTCGATATCCTGCCTGGCACCAGGTTGTAATTGTTGGTATAACAGGGTTTCCAGGCACTGACTACTCAGTCACATCTGGCCAAAAAATTATTAAGGTTACATAATTTATTTGGTTAAGTGATAATTTCGCCACAAAAACAAAGAATCCTGCCTGGATGGCAGGATTCCCGTTAGGTATATTATGTCAATTAGCTGCTGGGCGTACCCTTATTTCGATCTGCAGCGGCCCGGAGGTGTGGATAGCCGCTTTGGTGACGGCCGAAAGCTCCACGCGTCCCCCGATCTTCCTGACCTTGTTTACGGTTTCGAACAGCTGCGATCCGCTGATCACTCCCACCGTCCCCTGCAGGGGGTCGGGCAGGATGCCGCTGGCGATCGCCTGGGCGTTGACTTTCTGCAGGAAGAGCAGCACGACATCTTCGGCCTGTTTACCGCTGTCGCCGGCATCCGCCGTCTCGGCGAGCACCGTCTGGCCGGCTGTGTAGACCAGCCGGTTGGGGAAGAGCTCGATACGGCCGATGACCGGTTCGCCGTAGATTGTGTTGCCCATGGCGAGGATGCGGACGATGACCTCTTCCGGGGTGGATGATATTATCGATACGGCCTGATCGAAATCGGTTTTGGCGATCCACAGCACTTCGATATTTTTGTCCTGGACGCCCAGCCTGTTGAGGACGGCGCGGTTGGTGGCGTTGATGATGCCCCCGAGGATCTGCTCGGTGTCCTTGGGCGGCTGACCGCCTTTGGTGACGGCGGTCGTCAGCACCTCGCTGGCGCGGAAGACGACAACGCCTTCACGGACGGTCTGGATGCCCTGGCGCAGGTTAGCGGTCAGCTCGTTCAGCCGGTCGACGTCGCTCTGCAGCGCGGTTTTGGCCTCGTTGAGCGAGGCGACGCGGGCGTCGAGTTCTGTTTTGGTCGCCTGCAGGGCGTCGATCTCCTGCTGTGCCTTCGTCAGATCGCCCTTGGCAAGGGAGTAATCCTTCTGCACTTTTTCCAGGGCCGCCGCCGTGCGGTCGCGTTCGGCGTTGACGGTGGCCAGCTGCTCGGTGACGTCAGCGAGTTGGGCCATGGTTTCGTTGATTTTGACGGTGAGGGTCGAGTATTCCTTGGTTTTCGCTTCAAGGGCGGAACGGCTGGCGTCAAGCTCAACGCTTTTGGCGGCGACTTCGCGGGAAAGGCCGGTCAGTTCTGCCTTGAGCGCCTCCATGCCGAACAGGGCCGTCCGCACGTCGCGGGAGGCGACGCTCAGCACGCCCAGCGTCATGCCGGCGATGACGATGCCGGTGACGATCGTGAACAGGATCGAGGTGTGTTTAGGCCTCAGGCCGAAGACGGTAAGCTTGCGCTTGCCTACTTTACTGCCGAGCCAATCGCCGATGTAGGCAATGATTCCACCCATGATGGCGAGGACGGCGATAAGGGTAAGGCCGAACATAGGCTGAACCTCCTCTCCCGGATACTAAGATTGTACCGCTTACTGCGAGGCTTTTCGCACCAGGTATAGGCCGGCGATGATACCGACTATATTCGGGAACCACGCGCCGAGAACCGGCGGTATGGCGCCGCCCTGCCCGAGCGCGGTCGTTATCGTCATGATGGTGTAGTAGATGAAGATGATGATTATACTCAACCCCAGGCCGATGGAGGAACTGGAGCGGTGCGGCTGGAGGCCGAGGGGCGTGCCGATGAGGGCGAAGACGAAGCAGGCCATGGGAATCGCCAGCCGCTGGTGGAGCTCTGTTTCAAAAACGGTGGTTTTAACGTATTCCCGTTTGAGGGTGTTGATGTGGATCTTGAGTTCCTTGATGGACATTTCCTCGGGTTTTTTCTGCTCGCGGGCGATGGCCCCCGGGGTTTTTTCGATCGGCATGAGCTGCTGGGCGAAGCGCATCGAGCGCTCGAGGCTGCCCTCGGGTGTGAGGTCGTGGATGATGCCGTTGTACATTATCCACTGGTTCTTTTCCCAGACAGCTTTTTCGGCGTGCTCCACCCGCACGAGGCGGTCTGCTTCGAAATCCTGCACGGTGACGGTGTACATGATGCTCTGGTCTTCCTCGAATTTGCGGGCGTAGGTGAGACGCTCGATTGTACCGCCTTTGACGTCTTTGATGACGATGTGTTCCTGGGAACGGGGCCGCGTATTCTTTTCGATCTCGTAGCGCACGATATGGTTGTAGCCCGCGTTGGCCGCCGGCACTACCATTTCGCTGAACGCCACCGAAAACAGGCTGACGAAGAAAGCGACGATGAATACCGGTGTCGCCAGGCGATAGAAGCTCAGCCCGCCGGATTTCATGGCCGTTATTTCGCTGGAGCCGGACAGCCGGCCGAAGGACAGCAGCGAGGCCAGCAGCATCGACATCGGGAATGTGAGCACGATGATGCTGGGCAGGCTGTAGATGAACAGCCTGATAACCGGGCTGATCCCGGCACCGTATTTGGTTATATATTGGGCGATCCTGAACAAGGTGCTGGTGCCGATGAAGACGCTGGAGAAAGCGCAGATGCCGAAGATGAACGGGCCCAGCAGCTCCTTGAGGATGTATTTGTCCAATATGCGCATTTGACGCTCCTAGCGGGCCGCGGAAAAAGCTTGGCGGCCGAAAGTATATACAAAATTAAAGGCTGAATTTGTCGCCGAGGTAGAACTTCCTAGCTATCTCGCTGGCGGCGATGGTGGCGCTGTCGCCGCAGATGAGGATCTGCCCCTCGTTGAGGATATAGGCGTAGTCGACGATGCTGAGCGTTTCGCGGACATTGTGGTCGGTGATGAGCACACCGATGCCGCGGTCGCGCAGGAAGCCGATTATTTCCTGGATATCGGCCACGGCGATCGGGTCGACGCCGGCGAAAGGCTCGTCCAGCAGGATGAAAGCCGGATCGGTGGCCAGCGCCCGGGCGATCTCCACCCGTCGCCGCTCGCCGCCCGAAAGCTGCGAGCCCAGGCGGTCGCGCACACCGACGATCCCCAGTTCCTCGAGCAGCGATTCAGTCTTGTCGCGCCGCTCGGCATCAGACAGGTCTTCTTTCAGCTCCAGGATGGCGAGCAGGTTTTCCTCGACAGTCAGTTTGCGGAATACGGACGGCTCCTGGGGCAGGTAGCCTACCCCGAACAGCGACCGCCGGTACATCGGCAGACCGGTTACGTCTTCGCCGTTGATGAATATCCGTCCGCCGTTGGGCCGTTCCAGACCCACTATCATGTAGAAGGTTGTGGTTTTGCCGGCGCCGTTCGGGCCGAGCAGGCCGACGACCCTGCCCTGGTCGACCCTCAGGCTGACGCCGTCGACGACGTTGCGGCCTTTGTAGGTTTTGACGAGGTCTTCTGTCTCGATATATTTTTCGAATAAGTTGTACATCACGTACCCCGTTATTGGGGTTTGACGACGAGCTTGGGACGGCCCTGGGCGTCCATGGCTTTGTCGTCGAGATAGATGGTGAGTGTTTTGCCGGTCAGGATGTTGCCTTCCTGTACGGCCCGTGCGTTGCCGCTCATCACTATCTTGCCCTGGTCGGTCTTCGAGCCGTAGTAGACCGCTTTGTCGGAGGTGGCGTCCAGGCTGCGCTTGTCGCTGACGATATGGACGTCGCCGTCGGCGATCGCCCGGTCTTCGGTGTGGAAGGCCTCGACGCGGTTGGCGGTCATCCAGCCGTCAGGCATGGTCAGGCGGGCATTGTTCGGTACAAGCGAGTACTGGCGGTCGACCCAGTGTTCGATTTTCGGGCCGGCCAGGGTGTTTTCCCCTTTGGTTAGCAGGGCGCTGCCTGTGGCGACAAGGTAGTTGTCGTTGAAGGAACGCACCTCGCTGGCGGTCAGGGTGGTGTCTTCGCGCACCACTTTCACGCCGCCGGAAACGTACGCTTCTTTGCTCTTGGTGTTGTACTGGGCGTTTGCGCCGGTCAGCACCGCTTTGTCGCGGATGAGTTTGACCGCGCCCTGGGCGGTCATGACGCCTGATTTGGCGTCGTATTCGATGGTGTCGGCGGTGAGTTCGACGGGTTTATCCGCCGGTGCGGAAACGGCTGTGGCCGCGGCGATCGATAACAGGAGCAGCGCTGTCAGCAGAGCTGTCGCGAGTTTACGGCTCATTGGGGAGTACCTCCTTTTAGAACACGGGCGTTGCCCATTACTTTTACTCTTTCGAGCTGCTCGTCGCCTTCGATCCTTTCACCGGTGACGACGGTGTCTTCTCTGGTCAGGGTGATGCCGCCGCCGCCGAAAAATTTGCGGTCCTTGGCGGCCCAGCGGGCGGTGGCGGCGGTGAATACCGCGCCGTCGCTGCTTGATACGGCTTTGACGTCGCCCGACATGTCGATATCCCTGGTCTTGGTATCGAGCTCCGCCTGGCGGCCGACGAGGTCGAGCTTGCTGCCGTCCGCGCGGTAGAGGATGGCTTTGAAGTTGGTCAGTTGGGCCTTGTTGGTGCTAGGGTTCATCTGCACCGATTCGGCGGTTACCTCCCATTGTTTCTTGCCGTCCTGCTGTTCGACGATCGAACTGCCTGCGAATGTGATGGTGGCCGATACTTCTGCTTTGGTCTCCTGCGGCGGAGTCGGCGGCGGGAGCTCTTCCCTGTTAAAATAATAGAGCCCTCCGGCTATGATCAACAGAGTGCAGGCTATCGCCCGGTATGTCGCTTTGCTCAGTTTCAAGCCTGTTCACCTGCCCATTTCGTATTCCAGCGTTTTTGAAACCACAACCACTCGTCAGGGTATTGTCTGATCATGTCTTCAATTAATCTCGTAGCCTGGACAGTAAAATTATAGTCGTCGGCCGCGTCGTCACCGCTGAAGGTGAAGCTGAGCGGCGGTTTGACGATGATGCGGTGCCCGCCCTCGGGGCGGCGGACGATGAACGCCGGCACGACAGGCACTGCCAGCCGCCGGGCGAATACGGCCAGCCCGACGGGAGTGGAGGCCATTTTGCCGAGGAATTCGATGAAAACGCCGTTTTTGCCTGCATCCTGGTCGGAGAAGAAACCGAGCACCCGGCCGTTCTTGAGTGCCTTGGCGGCGGCAACCAGGTCAGTGGTGCCACGCGTAAACATTTCGATGCCGACAAGCTGGCGGTATTCGTTGATGATGCGGTTGTGCTGGTCGTTGGGCTGGCTTTTTACGATACTGGCCACCGGGAAGCCGTACATGGACAGCCCGGCCCCCAACCACTCCCAGTTGCCCATGTGGGCGGACAGCACGGCCACGCCCTTGCCCTGGGCAAGGGCCTCGTCGAGATAATGGCGGTTTTCGATCTCAATATACCGGCTGATTGCCGCCGGGCGAAAAACCGGCAGGTACATCACTTCCAGGAAGGTCTGGCCGAGCTTGACGAACAGGCTGCCGATGATCCGCTCGGCTTCGGGCTGAGTAAGACCCAGTCCCCGCTTAATCTGGTCGACGGCCCGGTCGCGCTGGCGCGCGGCTATGCGGTAATAAAGGCGGCCCAGCAGCCGGCCCAGCGCCAGAAGCCAGGGGTACGGCAGCAGGCAGATTATGCGGCTGATTGTTTTGAGCAGGTAATACTGCCAGGCATTCGTCACCGTTTTCCTCCCGTGACGCCGAAAACTTCGTATGGCGGTTTCCCGGCTACGATACCGGCGATGATTGTCCTGGTATCACTGGCAGGACTTGTCTCCGCCGGGACGGCGGTAGCTTTCGACGACCGCCGGCCACTTCCCCTGAGCTTTGAGGATCAGCTCGACGATCTCCCGCACCGCCCCGGCCCCGCCGGCGCGGACGGTGACGTAATGGGCGGCGCCCTTGACTTCCGGCGCGGCATTGGCTACGGCGCAAGCCAACCCGGCCTGCTCCATGACGGCGAGGTCGTTTAGGTCGTCGCCGGTGTAGGCGACCTCGTCGGTCGTAAGGTCGTGCTTGGTGAGCAACTTTTCGAGGTGGGCGATCTTGTCCTGCGCCCCCTGACAGACGTCGGTTATCGACAGTTCGGTTCCCCGCCTGCGCACCATTTCGCTTTCCCGGCCGGTTATCAGGGCGGTCTTGAGGCCTGCCCGGTGGGCAGCGTTGATGCCGAGGCCGTCCTGGGCGTGGAAAATCTTCATGGCTTCGCCGTCGGGCCCGAAGAACAGCTGGCCCGAGGTCAGCACCCCGTCCACGTCGAAAACCAGCAGTTTGACCCGGCGGGCGCGAACCTCAGTATCCATTATACCACTCCTTGACGCAATAAGTCAGTAAGGTGAATCATGCCAATTGCCCGCTGCCCGCCGTCGACGACCGGCAGCACGGTGATGGGGCGCGGCTTGTTTTTCTCCATCATGTGGAGCGCCTGGGCGGCAAGCCTGTCGGCGGTTATCGTCCGCGGGGTGCGGGTCATGATCTCTTCGACCCGCTTGTTGAGAAAGTCGAGGCCCTTCTCGAGGCTGCGGCGGATGTCCCCGTCGGTGATTATCCCCTGCAGGCGCCCGTCGCTGTCGATGACCGAGGTGACGCCGAGGCCCTTGGCGGTGATGACGAACAGTGCTTCTTTGACGGTACTGCCAAGCGGCGTGACCGGGTTGTCGTCGCCGCTGTGCATGACCTGCTCGACGGTGAGGAGCAGGCGCCTCCCGAGCGAGCCGCCCGGGTGGAAGAGGGCGAAGTCTTCGGGGGTGAAGCGGCGGGCGGTGAGGAGCGCGACCGCCAAAGCGTCGCCCATGGCGAGGGACGCGGTGGTGCTGGCGGTGGGCGCCAGGCCGAGCGGACAGGCTTCCCTTTCGACCGCCACGTCGAGAAAGGCGTCGGCGTTGTTGACGAGGGTGGAGTTTTCCCGGCCGCTCATGGCAATGACCTTGGCGCCGATACGGCGGATTATGGGCAGGATGCTTTGCACTTCTTCCGTTTCGCCGCTATAGGACAGGGCGAGGACGACGTCGTCGCCCGTGACCATGCCGAGGTCGCCGTGGATGGCTTCGGCCGGATGCAGAAAAAAGGCCGGCGTGCCGGTACTGGCAAGGGTGGCGGCGATCTTCCTGCCGATGAGGCCCGATTTGCCCATTCCGGTGACGATTACCCGGCCGTCGCAAGCGAGGAGGAGATTCACCGCTGCCGTGAACTGGCCGTCGATGCGGGGGATGAGTGCCTGGATGGCCGCCGCTTCAACGGCCAGCACTTCTTTCGCCTGCTCGATGATCATCGGCCTTTCCCTCCTTATTTATGTTTGCGCACTACCGCGTCGATGGCCAGAAGGTCTTCGAGGAGCGGCGCTAGTTGTTCGATATACAGCATGTTGGGGCCGTCCGACAGAGCTTCCGCCGGGTTGTCGTGCACTTCCATGAACAGCGCATCGACGCCTGCGGCAACCGCCGCCCGCGCCAGGTAGGCGACGTACTCCCGCTGCCCGCTCGATGTGGTGCCGGCTCCGCCGGGAAGCTGGACACTGTGGGTGGCGTCGAACACTACCGGGAAGCCCAGCGAGCGCATGATGGGCAGCGAGCGCATGTCGACGACGAGGTTGTTGTAGCCGAAGGTCGCGCCCCGCTCGGTGAGGAGGATGTTCTCGTTGCCTGCTTCGAGGATTTTCTGGACGACGTTTTTCATGTCACCGGGGGCCAGGAACTGGCCTTTTTTTACGTTGACGGCCTTGCCGGTGGCGGCCGCCGCGTAGACGAGGTCGGTCTGGCGGCAGAGGAAGGCGGGTATCTGCAGGATGTCGAGGACGGCGGCCGCCGGTTCGACCTGGGTTGTGCAATGGATGTCGCTCAGGACCGGCACATTGAGCTCGGCCTTGATGGCGGCCAGCACGGCCAGTCCTTCCGTCAGCCCCGGGCCGCGGAAGGAGTTGTAGGACGAGCGGTTTGCTTTATCGTAGGATGCCTTGAATATATAGGGGATGCCGAGACGGTCGGCAATGGCCTTGACCTCGCGGCCGATCATGCGGGCCCGGTCGGCGTTCTCGAGGACGCACGGGCCGGCGATAAGGGCGAGGGGGTTTTGGCCGCCGATGGCGATGGAGCCTATTTGCACTGCTTTCATTTTGCTGAGCCTCCCTGTGCTGCGATAATTGTGTTCACTCTTTCCAGATCCTCCGGCGTGTCTACGCCCACGGAGGTGAAGCCTGTGCTGAGGACTTTGATGCGGTAGCCGTGCTCGAGCGCCCTGAGCTGCTCGAGCGACTCGGCTTTTTCCAGTGGGGTGGGCGGCAGGGCGGCGAATTTGAGCAGGAAGTCGCGGCGGTAGGCGTAGATGCCGATGTGTTTGTAGTATGTCAGGCCGTTGGCCGGATTGCGCGGGTAGGGGATGAGGGAACGCGAGAAATAGAGGGCGTAGCCGGCCAGGTCGGTGACTACTTTTACGACGCTCGGTACATGGTATTCGTCTTCGGCCAGCGGCGCGGCGAGGGTGGCCATCGTCAGGGCCGGTGCCTGGAGAAATTCCGCGGCCAGTTGGTCGATGACCGCAGGTTCGATGAGCGGCTCGTCCCCCTGGACGTTGATGATGACGTCGGCGTCTTCGTGACGGGCGGCGACTTCGGCCAGGCGGTCGGTGCCGGTGGGGTGAAGGGGTGAGGTCATCATCACTTCGCCGCCGAAGGCTTCGACGGCTCCGAAGACCTGTTCGTGGTCGGTGGCGATCAGCACCCGGCAGGGCAGCTTGGCCTGGCTGGCCCGCTCGTAGACGTGCTGGATCATCGGTTTGCCGGCGATCAGGGCCAGCGGTTTCCCCGGCAGGCGGGTGGAAGAGTAGCGGGCCGGGATGACGCAGATTATTTTCATTGGTTGCCTCCCCGCTCGGCCACAGATTTGATAAGGTTCATAAGTTCCTGATAGCCGTTGTCGACGAACCGCACTTCGATGCCGAGCACGTATAAGGGCAGCGGCCGGTCGGAGTGGATGAACTCGGACGGGATCTTGACGGCGTCTTTTTCGGTGGTTACGAGGGCGAAAACGCCTTTGTCGACCGCCCGCTGCATGACATGCTGCATTTCGGCCATGGTGTAGTCGTGATGGTCGGGGTAGCGGACCGAGTCGACGATTATAGCCCCGATATCGCTGATCGACTGCTCGAAGGAGGTTGGGTTGCCGAGAGCGGAGAACGCCAGGACGTTTTTCCTGCGGATGGTTTCGAGCGCGACCGTCTCGGGTCTGATGCCCTTGTACCAGTCTTCGATTTCGATGAAGCAGCGCGGGCTGTGGACGCTTTCGACGACCAGCGCCTGGTCGTTGTAGCGGGCGAGAGTGTCGCGGATTATGTCGCGGGCATTGTCGGTGCCCTGGTCTACCTTGGTGAGCAGGAAGGCGTTGGCGCGGTTGAGGTGGGTCAGCGGCTCGCGCAACGTGCCCCGCGGCAGGAGGAAGTTGTTGCCGAAGACGTTTATGCTGTCGATGAGAACGATGTCGAGGTCGCGGGCCAGCTGCCAGTGCTGGTAGCCGTCGTCGAGGATGATGAAGTCGGCTTTGAGGTTGGCGACGGCGTAATCGCCCGTGACGTTGCGGTTTTTGCCGATGACGACCGCCACGCCCGGCAGGTTCTTGGCCAGCAGGTAGGCTTCGTCGCCGGCTTCGTTGACCGACATGTAGATGCGCCGGCCGTCGGATACCAGGCCGACCTGGCCCCGCCACTTGGCGCGGTAACCGCGGTTGAGGATGACGACCCGGTAGCCCAGGTCGCGGATGATGGCGGCCAGGCGCTGGGCGGTGGGGGTCTTGCCGGTGCCGCCGACGGTGATGTTGCCCAGGCTGATGACCCGGCAGGCCAGTTTGTGCTGTTTGAGCAGTCCGGCCTTGTAGAGGCCGAGTTTGATGTCGACACCCAGGCCGTAAACAAACGACATGAACCTGAGCACGCCGAGAAGAACGGCGGCCACCGGGCCCCGCTTCTGACCGTGCACTAACTGGTAAAGATAGACTTGGACGGGTTCCTGTCTGAGCATGCTTTATTCCTCACGATCGCTGGGGTAGTGACGCCAGTACCTCGCTGATATGCTGAACGCTGCGGGTGGCAGCTCCCTGGTTTTCTCGGATGATGGCCAGCGCCTTCTCGCCCATCTCCGCCCGGACGTCCGCGTCGCTTAGCAGGCTGACGAATTTGTCGCCGAGGTCGGCGCTGTCGTAGACGGTGTCGCAGGCGCCCCGCCCGCTGAACAGGGCGTAGCTGTCCTTGAAATTGAACATGTGGGGGCCGACGAGGATTGCCTTGCCGTGAGCGGCCGGTTCGAGGATATTGTGGCCGCCGGTGGCAACGAGGCTGCCGCCGACAAAGACGACGTCGGCGATGCTGTAGATCTTGCCCAGTTCGCCGATGGTATCGAGCACGATGACATCCTGGCCGCCGTCCGCCTTGTCAAGGTCGGTGCGGCGCACGGCCTTGAATCCGTACTTCTCCGCCAGGGAGGCAAGTTCGCCGCCCCGCAGGTTATCCCGCGGCGCGAGGATGAGGCGGGTGTCGGGGATGTTTTCCCTTACTTTGTTAAAGGCGGCGAGGACAAATTCCTCTTCGCTCCGATGGGTGCTGCCCGCTACGATGACCGGCGCCTGCCCGGGAAGCCGCAGGAGGCACACAAGCTGTTCCCGCTCGGCCGCGCTTACCTCGGTGTGGGTCTGGTCGTATTTGGTGTTGCCGGTGACGAACACCCGGCGCGGTTTGGCGCCCAGGCGGATGATGTACTGGGCGTCGATGGTGGACTGCATGCAGAAGCGGTTGACGGTTTCGAGCATCCGGTCGAGGATGGTGAACAGGTAGCGGTAGTTGCCGACGCTTTTGTCGCTGATCCGCCCGTTGACCATCATGACGGGGATGGCGAGATCGCGGCAGGAGAAGAGGAAGTTCGGCCACAGCTCGGTCTCGACCAGCACGAACAGGGTGGGTCTGATGCGGGCTATCACCCGCCGACTGAGGAGCGGCAGGTCGAGTGGGAAAAAGATAATGCTGTCAGCTTCGGGGATGATGCGTTTGGCCATTTCGTAGCCGTTGGCCGTAACGACCGAGATCAGCACCGGGACGCCGGGAAGCTGGCGGCGTATTTCTCTGACGATCGGGCTTGTGGCTACTATTTCGCCGACCGAGGCGGCGTGCAGCCATAGGCAGTTCTTGCCGGCCACCGGTTCGAGAGCGGCGGACGGCAAGAACCCGAAACTCTGCTTGAGCCGCTCGCCGAAGCCTTTCTCGCGGATGAGGCGGAAGACGAACACCGGTATGGCCGCCAGCACAAGGATGATGGTCAGGATATCGTAAAGGAATTTCATCGGTTATACCTCTTTGGACGGAGCCTCCGTCCGCGACTCGAATTGGACCTGGTAAAGCTTGCTGTACAGGCCGCCGGTATTTATGAGGGTCGCGTGCGAGCCCTGTTCGATTATCCGGCCGCGTTCCATGACAAGGATGACGTCGGCCCGCTGCACGGTGGAAAGACGGTGGGCGATGACGAACGACGTCCGTCCGACCATCAGCTTGTCCAGGGCTTCCTGGACGAGGGCTTCGCTCTCTGTGTCGAGCGCCGAGGTGGCTTCGTCGAGGATGAGGACGCGGGGGTTTTTCAGGATGGCGCGGGCGATGGCGATGCGTTGGCGCTGCCCGCCGGACAGTTTGGCGCCGCGCTCGCCGATCTGGGTATCGTAGCCCTCGGGCATCTCCATGATGAAGTTGTCGGCGTTGGCCGCCCTTGCGGCGGCGATCACCGCTTCGCGCGGGGCGTCGAGGTCGCCGTAGAGGATGTTTTCGTACACCGTGCCGTTGAAGAGCATGGTTTCCTGGGGCACGATGCCGATCTGGCGGCGCAGGGAGGCGAGGGTGACGGTTTTGATGTCGACGCCGTCGATGGCGATGTAGCCGGCGGATGGGTCGTAGAAACGGGGGATGAGGTTGGCGATGGTCGTCTTGCCGGCACCGCTGGGGCCAACGATGGCGACGACCTGTCCCGGCCTTGCGGTGAGCGATATATCCACCAGGGCGGGTTCCCCGGGCTTGTATTCGAAGCTGACGTTGTGGAAGGCGACTTCGCCGTTGATGGCCGGCAGGTCGCCGGCGCCGGGCTTGTCCTGGATGTCCGGTTCGGTGTCGAGGACTTCGAAGACCCGCTGGGCCGCGGCCAGCGCCTTCTGGATGTTGCCGTACACGCGGCTGAGACGTTTGATGGGGTTGGACAGGTTGACGACGTAGATGAGGAAGGCCATGAGCGCCCCGGTCGTCAGGCTGCCGCCTATGACCTCGTGGCCGCCGTACCAGATGATTACCGTGACGCCGATGGCGGCGAGGAATTCTATCAGGGGGGTGAGGGTGGCCATGAGCTGGGAGCTTTTCATCTGGGCCCGGAAGTTATTGTAGTTTTCGCGGCCGAAGCGCTCGATTTCATAGTCTTCGCGGACGAACGACTTTATGACCCGCACGGCCAGCACGGTTTCCTGGAGCACCGAGGTTATGTCGGCGGCGCGTTCCTGCATGACCGCCCCGGCCCGCCGCAGTTTCTTGCCGAAGATGTTGATGGCCTGGAAAACGAGCGGCAGGGTGATGAAGGTCAGGAGGGACAGCTTCCAGTGGATGAAGAACATGGCGGCCATCGAACCGACCAGGATGACGCTTTCGGTCAGCATTTCGATGACGCTCTCGACCAGGGCCGCCTGGAGGGCGGCGACGTCGTTGGTGATGTAGCTCATGATGGCGCCGGTGCGGCGCGTTTCGAAGTAGGACAGCGACAGGCGCTGCAGGTGGCGGTAGAGGGCTTCGCGGATGTCGATGATGACCCGCTGGCCGACGAACGCCATGAGGTAGGTCTGGCCGTAGAAAAAGATACCGCGCAGCAGGAACACCACGATGATGCCGCCGGCGATGATGTTGAGCATGGCCATGTCCTTGGCGGTCAGGACGTCGTCGATGACGTCCTTTATGATCCAGGGCACGTAAAGGTTGGCCGCCGCTGCCAGGATGATGCAGATGACGGCGACGACGACCCGGAGCAAATAGGGCCGGACATATTTCAGCAAGCGCAGGTATAGATTCATGCCGCTCCTCCGTGGCCGCGCGCGGCCACTTCAAGTATGACTTGGGCTACCCTTCCCACCGCCCCGCTCTCGCCCAGCCTCCGCCTGACGTCGGCCAGGTCGGCGGCGATGCGGCCATGAACGGCCGGGTCGGTGACGATGGGCAGCGTTTCGCGGGCGATGTTGGCGGCGGTGGCCTCGCCCTGCAGAAGTTCGGGGACGATGCGGCGGCCGGCGACGATGTTGGGCAGGCCGATATGGGGGATCTTGACGAGCACCTTGCCCAGCAGGTAGGTAAGGGCCACGACTTTGTAGACGATGACTGTCGGCAGACCCATGATGGCGGCTTCGAGGGTGGCGGTGCCGGAAGCTGCGACCGCCACGGTGCCAATGTTCATCAGATCGTAGTTGTTGCCGGCGGTGAGGCGTATATCTAATTTGTAGCCATCTATTATATTTTGCAATATTTCCCGGGAAATTGTCGAGGCTACCGGCAAAAATATTTGACAATCCGGCACACTTTCGGCGACTTTTTCCATCGCCGACAGCATGACGGGCAGCAGTTTGTCGATTTCCTGCCGCCTGCTGCCCGGCATGAGCAGCACAACCGGCCGCGCCGGGTCGGCGCCGAACAGGCGGTATGCCTCGTCTTTCGGCAGCGAGGGCTTGACGATGTCGAGCAGGGGATGGCCGACGAAGACTACGTCGGCGCCTGCCTGGCGATAAACGTCGGCTTCGAAGGGGAAGATGGCAGCGACTTTGGTGACCGTTTCGGCGACCTCTTTGGCCCGGCCGCGCCCCCATGCCCAGGCCGAGGGGCTGATGTAGGATATGACCGGGATGCCGAGCCGTTTGGCGACTTTGGCCAGCCGGGTGTTGAACCCGGGATAGTCGATGACGACCAGGACGTCGGGGCGTTCACGCGCCATCCAGTCGGCAAGGAAGTCCCGCAGCCGGAAGAGTTTGGGCAGGCTCTTGGCGATCTCCACGATCCCCATGACGCCGAGGTCGGCGATGTCGTAGACGATCTCCACCCCGGCGGCGCGCATCATTTCTCCGCCCATCCCCGAAAGCTTGATGTCGGGCCGTATATTCCTCAAGGCTGCGGCGACGCTGGCGCCGTTGAGGTCGCCGGACGCCTCGCCGGCGGAGATGAAAATTTTGTACATGGCAAATCCCCTCGGATAATACTAGTTTATCCCAAATACGCGCGGTTGTCCAAGATTACAGTAAACATAGCAGACAGCCAACGTCTTAAGCGGATAGATTAATGCGAACGCTTGTTTGGCATGCACAGAAATGCTAAAATAATGATATGAAAACCTACTGCTATAAACTCTACCAAAACAAAATGAATAAGAGGTTGCATCAGGCGATCAACGTGGCCGGCATCATATACAACCACTGCATCGCTCTACATAAGCGATACTACCGGCTCTATGGGAAATCCCTTGGGCTATACCGTCTCCAGAAGCACATCACCAAACTTAAGAAGCGACCGAAATACGCGTTCTGGACCATCGTAGGCTCTCAGGCTATCCAAGACATTGCCCAGCGTATCGACAGGGCATACAAACTGTTTTTCCGCAACCGAAAGTCCGGAATCCGCACCGCCCCGCCGTCTTTTCAAAAAGTCAGGAAGTACAGGTCCTTTACACTTAAGCAAGCTGGGTACAGGCTTTTGGATGGCAACAAAGTGCTTATCCAAGGCAAGGTATATAAATACTTCAAGTCACGTGATATCGAGGGTAAGATCAAGACCGTCACCGTCAAACGGGACGCATTGGGTAATATCTACATCTACTTTGTCTGCGAAAAGTGTGAGAATCTCGTCCTACCCAGAACGGGTAACAGCGTCGGGCTGGACTTCGGACTCAAGACTTTTCTCGTAGGCTCGGATGGACTGACAGAAGAAGCTCCCCAGTTTTTCACGAAGGCCGCAAAGACCGTCAAGAGGTTGAACCGGAGCTTATCCCGCAAAAAGAAAAGCAGCAGCAACAGAAAACGGGCTAAGCTGGAGCTGTCCAGAGCTCACAGGAAGATCGCCAACCGGCGACGGGACTACCATTTCAAGCTGGCGGCTCGTCTCGCCGGCGCCTACGCCTTGATCTGTGTCGAAGATCTGAATCTCAAGGCCATGCAGCGGCTATGGGGACGGAAGAGCGGCGACCTGGGGCACGGCCAATTTCTCGGTATACTGGCGCATCAGTGCCCAAAGGCGGGAGCAACGCTGGTGAAAATCCCTCGCTTCGAACCGACAAGCAAAACCTGTTCTGTATGCGGCCATATGCTGGGTGAGTTACCGCTGACCGTGCGGGCGTGGCAATGTCCAGACTGCGGGGCCAAACATGACCGGGACTCAAACGCGGCAAAGAACATTCTTAGGGTTGAGACGTCGACCCATGGAAGAGAAGGTATAAGACCTGCTTAGCGGGCAACTGTCAATGATGCCAGAATCCCATTCCCTTCAGGGGTGGGAGTACGTCAACCGCGCTAAAACACGAGCCACAGGACGACAGAGACCCGGAGATAGTTTCCCTCTTCTCACAGTGTCTCTATGCCTCTGTGGCAAAAATCAGCGGGCAATGATGGCGATGTTGTTCTCGTCGGCCAGCGCCACGACCTTGTTACGGTCCACCAGCAGCGTCCGGCCCGCCTCGATCACCAGGGCGGTAGCGCCGCCTTCGATCATGGCCCTGATGGTGTCGGCGCCGACCGCCGGTACGTCGAAACGGGCATCCTGACTGGGCTTGGCGACTTTGGCGACAACCGCCCCGCCCCGCCCGAGCTGACCGCCGCGACGGATGCAGGCGTCGGTGCCTTCGATGGCTTCGACAGCGAGCACCGCTCTGTTTTTGACGACAACCGTCTGTCCGATGTCGAGGGCGCCGATTTCCTTGGCCATGCGGAAGCCGAATTCCATGTCGGCCTCCTCGGCGGCGGTCGGCGGCCGTTTGGTTATAAGGCCGGGCGGCGGCATCAGGGCGCGGATCAGGGCGGTCTGGTCGAGCACGCCGATGCCTTCGAGCGCCAGTTCGCGCACCAGAGCGAGCATGATGGTGTCGTCGCTGTTGTCGGTAAGGCCGGCGAACAGTTTCCGGGCCCGGTCGTCGAGCTTAACGGCGCCAGTGAACAGCAGTTCTTTGGTCACTTTGCCGAGCATGGTGACCTCGCTGACGCCTTCATCTTTGAGGGATGCGATGATCCGGCCCAGTTCGCCGGCACCGATTTCGTGGTATTTGCTTGCCACTCGGGCCAGTTCGGGGTCGACCCCCGGGACAACGCCGACGGCAATCACGGTAAAGCCCATGCCGGAGGCGGCACGGGCAAATTCTACCGGCAGTCTGCCAACGCCGGCCAGTAATCCTATTGTCTTCATCCCGATACTCCTTACGCGGCCGGCGGAAAAAGTGCTCCGGCGGCCTGCCGGTTTCTATTCTTCTTCGTCCCTGCGGCCGCGGCAGATGCCGCGTTCGGCGTTGCGGAGGAAGCGGAGGAAGTGTTCGACTTCCTCGCAGGAGTCTAGTTCCTGCTCCATCACGGCAATCGCCTGCGGAAGGGAGAGGTTTGACCGGTACAGAATCTTATAGGCCTTCTTGAGGTTGCGGCGGGCCAGTTCGCTGATGCCGGCGCGGGCTATGCCCACGCTGTTTAGGCCGCAGACTTTGGCGGGGTGGCCATCGACGATGACGAACGGGGGCACGTCCTGGACAACCTTGGAGGCGCCGCCGACGAAGGCGTTGCGGCCGATCTTGACGAACTGGTGGACCCCGGTCAGTCCGCTGATGATCGCCCGGTCTTCCACGATTACGTGTCCGGCCAGCGTGGCGCAGTTGGACATGATAACGTGGTTGCCGAGGATGCAGTTGTGAGCGACGTGGGTGTAGGCCTGCAGGAGGCAGTTCGAGCCGATGCGGGTTTCCTCGCCCTCGCCTGTTGCCCGGTTTACGGTGGCGAATTCGCGGATCTGGGTTTCGTCGCCTATGAAAACGTAGCTTTTTTCGCCGCGGAACTTGAGGTCCTGGGGATCGGTGCCGATGGAAGCGCTGGGGTAAATGATGCAATTCTTGCCGATACTGGTCCAGCCGTCGATCACGGCATGAGCGCCGATCTTTGTGCCGTCGCCGATCAGGACGTTTTCGCCGATGACCGCGTACGGGCCGATCTCCACTTCTTTGCCGATGCGGGCGCCCGGATGTATGACAGCTGTTTCGTGTATTTTACGGATCGGTATTACGACAGTTTCCGGCTTCATCAGCTCATCTCCTTACTGTTGTCGCGGCCGCAGCCCGTGGCCAGCCTTGTTATTTATAATCCGACTACCCAGTCGAATGGTGGCAGGGGCTATAGGCGCAAATATTGGCAAAAATTTAAACGATTGCCCTATAGGACGATTTTTCACATTAACTATGCCAGTTATATCCTGATTGCTTCTATTTTTATGTGAGGGCGAACAGGAATTCTCCCTCGGCTACCAGTTCGCCGTCGACATATGCCTCGGCCCATATTTTGCCCATGGTACCGCGCATCTTGATGATCTCGGCCACCATCCGCACTTGGTCGCCCGGCACCACCGGCTTGCGGAATTTTACCCGGTCGATGCCGGCGAAAACCGCCAGCTTGCCGGAGAATTCCTCGCCGTAGAGCATCGCCACGCCGCCGACCTGAGCCATCGCTTCGAGAAGCAGGACGCCGGGCATGATGGGTTTGCCGGGGAAATGGCCCTGGAAGAACTGCTCGTTGGCGGTGACATTTTTAATGCCCACGGCTCTTTTCATGGGCTCGATTTCGATGATGCGGTCGACCAACAGGAACGGGTAACGATGCGGGATGATCGCCTGAATCTGCGGCACGGTCAACATGGTAGCAGTCCTCCTCGTCACTTTTGCGCACTTGCTATTTGCTTCGCCAGCGCGGTGTTGAGCGCGTGGCTGGATTTCACCGCGATTACGTGGCCGCGGATCCGCCCGACAAGCGCCAGGTCGCCGAGCACATCGAGAATCTTGTGTCTGACCAGTTCGTCGGGAAAGCGCAGCGGGGTCAGTATCTTATCGTCGTCGTATACCACCGCGTTTTCGAGGCTGCCGCCGAGCGCCAGGCCCTGCGCCTTGAGTGCCTCGACCTCGTGCATGAATCCGATGGTCCTGGCTGGGGCGATTTCGCGGATGAATGTGTCGGCGGTGATTTCGAAGTCGCCGTATTGGACGCCGATCAACGGGTGCGGATTCACGGACGTGAAACTTATCCGCAGGCCGTCGTACGGCAGGATGACGATGAATTTATCGGCGCGGCGGACCGCCTGCGCCGCCGGCAGCGGAGCGTAGCGGCACGGCGCCGGCAGTTCGGCGATACCGGCCTCCTGCACCAGCTTCACGAAGGGTAGGGCGCTGCCGTCACCGACCGGCGGCTCGGCGGCGGTTATCTCGACGATACAGTTGTCGATTCCCATTGCCAGGAAGCCGGCCAGCAGGTGCTCGACGGTAAAAACCTTGGCGGCTCCGTCTTCGAGCGTCGTCGCCCGCATGGTCGATGTCACGTTGGCGGCGGTCGCCTTCACCCGCGGCGCTCCCGGGAGGTCGGTGCGGACGAAAACAATGCCGGCGTCGGCAGCTGCGGGCTGCAGGGTGATGGTAACGTCCTTGCCCGAGTGAAGCCCTATTCCCGTATAGGCGATTGTTTTTGCCAGGGTGGTCTGTTGAGACATGGGCAACCTCCCGATAAACAGCTATCATTAATTCTACAAAAGAATCCCTTTTCCTGCAAGTGCCAAATGAGGGGAATCAGGCGACGCGTTTTCCGGCCAGGGTAAGGGCGCTGGTATTCATCTGGTATTCGATGAGTTCCTTGTAGCGCTGGCCTACCTCGGAGGCAGGGGTGACGAAGACTTTGTCCGGGACGCCTTCTTCGACGACGCGGCCTTTGTCCATGAGTACGATCCGGTCGGCGACGTGGAGGGCGAACGGCAGCTCGTGGGTAACGACCACCATGGTGTTGGCGCGGTACTTGGCGAGTTCCTCCATGACCACGAGCACTTCCCTGACCAGGATGGGGTCGAGCGACGCGGTGGGTTCGTCCCACAGCATCAGCTCGGGTTCGAAGGCCAGCGCGCGGGCGATGCCCACCCGCTGCTGCTGGCCGCCCGACAGTTCCCCGGGTTTCTGGCCGCGGCAGTTGTCGAGGCCGACCTTTGCGAGCGCGGCCACGGCTTTGTCGCTGGCCAGCTCCCGCGGCATCCCGTCCATGACGAGGCCCAGCATTACGTTCTCCTCGGCCGTCAGGCGGCTGATGAGGTTGAACTGCTGGAAGACAAAGCCGATGCGTTTGCGCACCGTCCGCATTTCTTCGGGGGCGATGGCGGTGATGTCGCGGCCGGCGAAGACGATTCTGCCTCCGTCCGGCTCGACGAGACGGTTGATGGTGCGGATTGTGGTGGACTTGCCGCACCCCGAGGGGCCCATGAGCACGACCGTCTCGCCTTTCTTCACTTCCAGGCTGACGTCGGCCACGGCCGTGACCTTGCCGAACCGTTTGTGAAGATTATTAATGGTGAGCATAGTATCACCTCATTATCTGAATTTTACCTTGCGATTGTTCAATTTCTGCAATAGACCCGGCCGGGCGGCGGGGATGACGATTTCGCGCATGACCTCGTCGAAGGACAGTCCGAGCGCTTCGCCGGCCATGATCTCGTCGGCGGCCACCGGGCTGATCTTTTCGGCGTAACCGGCCACCAGGAGTCCGAGAGAGGCGCCGAGCAGCGGGACGCCGATCCACGGGAGGTAAGGGATGCCGCCGCCGGATATGATGAACATAGCGGTGAGCATTACCGCGCCGCAGGCCATACCGTAGACCCTCTCGGCGGCGCTCAGGGCGGCGAATCTCGCCAGCACCGCCCGCCAGCCGCTCAGTTTTGCGCGGTTGGCCAGGCGGCGGCGGCGGATGACCGCCATTACCGCGGTATGGTCGAAGACCAGGAAGAGGATGGTGGCCACCATGGCGGTGATGCCGGCCAGGATGGCTTTGACCTCGTGAAGGACCTGGTAGAGCTGCCCGCGGGCGTCCGGCTCGATGATGCCCATGGCGGTCGAGTAGAGGGACGCGTTGCCGTGTCCGGCCTGACGCGCGACGATGGGCGCCACGGCGTCGGCGTCGACGCTGCTGGTCGTGAGGATCTGGATGCGCTCGCCGGGGATTACCTGCCCGGCGATGAATTTATCGATGATCGCCAGGGTGTGGCTGATGTCCTCGTCCTTCAGGTTGGGCGCGCTGGCCGCCATATACTGAAGCTGGGCGGTGACCAGCGGCACGTTGATTTCCTGCACTTTGTCGAGGCGGCCGGTCATGTCGCGCAGGCTGTTTTTGGCTCCGGCCGCATCGAAAGCTTTCAGCGTGGCGAGGGTGTTCCTGCTGCCGCTGACGACGCTGTCGATGGCCGCAGTCGCCTGACGGGCGTTGGCCGCCACGTTGTCGAGGGCGCCGAGGGTGCTGCTGAGGCTGGCGAGGCTGCTTTGGGTGCCTGCGAGGCTGTCGATGCTGCTGCCCGCTTCCGGCTGGACAAGTTTCAATACCTTGAGGGTATTGATGAGGCCGCCGAGACCTTTGGACGAGGTGTCGAGCTGGGCGCGGAGCGAGCTGGTGTCGATGTTGGCCAGGCCGCTGGTTGCCGCCTGGATGGTGGCGCCGGCCGACTGGACCCCGCTGAGGGTCTGCTCGACGGCGGCGATGCCGCTGTCGTAGTTGTCGAGCGCACTGATGGCGATGCCGCTCATGCTGCTGGCATCCTGGGCGAAGCCGGGTATCTGGCCGACAAGCTTGGATGTTTCGTTGAGCGCGCCCGCAAGCTCCTGACGCGGGTTCTTGTAGCTGGCCGCGGCTACGGCGGCGCCTACGAGGTTCTTTTCAAGTTTGTAGCCCTGCGGGTTGACGAGGCCGCCGGCGTCGCCCTGAACGACCATTCCTTCGGCTGCGCCGTTGCTTTTGATGCCGGTGACCTGCACCAGGATGTTGCTTTTGTCCGGCGGGCTTCCGGCCACTGGAGCCGCAGGCGCCGTACCCTGGAATACGAGGGTGTCGCCTTTGGCGAGTTTGGCGCCGGCAAGCGGGGTGAGGGTGACCTGCGAGGCGTAGGCGGTGAGGAATCTCCTCATCTCCATCATCGTGCTGACGGCGTATGTCATGTCGTCGTTCTTGCCGTCGACCGATACATTCTGGGCGTACTGTACTTTGAGGTCCTGCCTGATGTCGCCGGCGATCGCCTCGCCGAGGCGGATGGGGTTGGACGGTTCGCTGCCGACCGGGAAGCTTATTTCGATGACCTGGTACTGTTTGAGGAGCGCGTTGATCTGCTTTTCGACCGGGGCGCTCTTGTCAAGAGACAGCAAAACCACGCCGATCGATCCGCCGTCGCGGAACGCGAAGCGCACGCCGTCCATCTGCATGATCCGCTCCATCAGCATGTTCTTCGCTCCCTCCGGAACGCCGCGGATGGTGAGGCGCGGGTCGGTCATCACACCCACGCCGGCGCCGCCGGGGATGCTGCCGAAGGTCTTGCCGAGGTCTTCGTAGACCTGCTTGGTCTGGTACTGTTCGGGGAGGGTGATGAAGAAGCTGGTTTTGCCGGTGAGGGTCGGCCCTTCTTTCAGCACCGCCCCGGGGAATACATCGCTGATTATCTTGTCAATCTGCTGGGCGGCGTCGGTTTTCATTTCCTCCCGCACATTGATGATGAGGTCGAATTCTCCGTAGTCGCCGACGAAACTGGCGAGGGTTTTGGAGAAATATGTGTTGGCTCCCAACGATACGACGCTGGCCAGCATCGACCCCACCAGAACACTCACGATAACCAGTATGAGAATGTCGCGCTGAAAGGAATCCCGTAAAATATTCTTGGCGAAAGTCATGCGTAACCACCTCTTTTCCGGGCTTAATTATAGCACGTATATCACTTTTGTGTCCATAAGTATATACGATTGTTAGCCATTAGTATATATTAACAGGGATAAAAAAGCCCGTCCCCTTGCGGGGGCGGGCGCAGGTCGCCGTTTATGAGCGGGGGGCCGCTTTTTCGTCGGGGGGCTTTGTTTTCCAGCGGTTGTGAAGCCAGAACCACTCGTGGGGATGGGCGCGGATGTGGTCTTCGAGGATGGTGTTGAGCTTGCGGGTGATGGCGAGGAAGTCTAGGTCGCGGTCGTCGGTCTTGTCCGTCGACAGCGGCGGGTGGAAGATGACGGTGTGGGTGCCGTCGGCGTTGGCGGTGATGAAGGTGGGCACGATCATCGAGCCTTTCATGCGGGAAAGAGCGGCCGGCCCCTGGGGCGTGGAGGCGACGCGGCCGAAGAATTCGGCGAACACGCCTTGCTCTCTGGCGTCCTGGTCCATTATCAGGCCGATGGCTTTGCCTTCGCTGAGGAAGGCGATCATTTCGCGGACGCCGCTTTTGTAGGTGATGTGCATGCCGGTGGAGGTGCGGATTTCGTTGATCAGCTTGTCCATGGCGGCGTTGGTCTGCCGCTGGGCGACGCCGACGAGCGGGTAGCCGTAGAGGGCCAGGGCCGGACCGATAAGTTCCCAGTTGCCGCTGTGGGCGGCGGCGATGATGACGCCCTTGCCGTGGGCGAACGCCTGGTCGAAGTATTCCCGGCCCCGGAGGGTGACGAATGTGCCGATATTATCCCTGGTCAGCTTGGGGACTGCCAGTATTTCCATGAACATGCGGCCGAAACGGACGGAGCTGCGCTTGACGATGTCGAGGGCGGCGCGGTCGTCCAGCCCCAGACTGGCCATGACGTTAGCGACGGCCATCTCGCGGCGCTTCCGGGGCACTAGCGGCCACAGGGCCTCGCCGATGAGGTCGCCTATTCTGTTGCGCACCCCGGCGGGCAGCAGGCATAGCAGCCGGCATATCAGTTTGACGATGTGGTACTGCATGGCGGGCTAACCTCCATCAGGGAAAAGCTGCCTGAAGCACGGCCGCGGCGTTCGCCGGGCGCTTCACTGGCAGCCTTCCGGGTTGGCTGGTCCTAATTTGTGAAACTTATGCCGAAGTAGGCCGAACGGTCCCGCCAGCCGGCGTCGACCTTGAGTCCCGGGACTATTGACAGCCGGGCGCCGTAGTTCATGCGGCGGCCATCGAATTCGGCGATGAGGGTGGTTGCCGGGAAGGCGTTGTTGCCGGTGAGCACGCTGACCGGGTTGATGGTCTTTTCGAGGGCGGCGAATGTGCCGTCGAAACGGCCGTTGCCTATGCCGGCGTGGATGCGGAAGCCGAACGGCAGCGCCTTGGAGGCGGCAGCGTAGTAGGAGCGCGAGCGCACGCCGCCGATGTCTTCCACCCCGACCGCCACCCCAGGCGTGAGGATGGTTTCGGGCAGCAGGCCGAGTTTGGCGTTGATGTTCGTCTTGTTGAAGCTGTTGTCGTCGTAGCGGAAGCCGGCTACACCTATTTCGAGATTGGGCAGCAGGCCGATGTCGAAGACGCCTACTCCGCCGTCCTTCAGGTGGTAGTACCCTGCCGCGAACTGACCTTCGCGGAGAACGTCGGCCGACGGGTTGTTGATCTGGCCGGTGGAGCCGTTCACCGATGGCGCCGCTGAGACGGCGGCGGTGGAAACGATAAGGGCGCACAGGACGCCGAATGCTACTTCCCTCATATGTCCTCCTTAGTTTGAATAGAGTGGGGGAAGAACATCGATTGACGTACTCCCACGCCTGAAGGAATGGGATTCTGGGATCAATGAAGGTTGCCGGTTATGCCGGTCTTACACCCTCTCCTCCAAGGGTCGACGTCCCAACCCGAAGAATGTTCTTTGCCGCATTCATATCCCGGTCGTTGACAATCCCGCAGGCCGGACACTCCCACGTCCGCACTTTCAGCGGCAGTTCGTCTAGTACATGGCCGCAGGCCGAGCAGGTCTTGCTGGTAGGCTCGAAACGCGGGATTTTCACCAGCATAGACCCCGCCTTCGCGCTCTGATGCGCCAGGATGCCGATGAACTGGCCGTGGCCTAAATCACTGATCTTTCGGCCCCACAGACACTGCATCGCCTTAAGATTCAGATCCTCGACGCAGATGACGGCGTAAGCACCGGCCATCTTAGCTGCCAGCTTGAAGTGGAAGTCTTTGCGCCGGTTGGCGATCTTCCGGTGCGCTCTGGCCAGGTCTAGCCTGGCCCGCTTTCGGTTGTTGCTGCTCTTCTTTTTGTGGGATAAGGCCCGACTCAGTCTCTTGACCGTCTTTGCAGCTTGTCTGAAAAACATCGGAGCTTCTTCCACCAGCCCATCAGAGCCTTTTAGGAATGTCTTGAGCCCGAAATCCACCCCGACACCTTTACCTGTTCTGGGCAGGACTCGGTTCTCTTTGACCTCGCAAACAAGGTAGATGTAGATGTCTCCTAAGGCATCCCGTTTGACGGTGATGGTCTTAATCTTGCCCTCGATGTCCCGGGACTTGAAGTATTTATATACCTTGCCTTGGATTTGCACCTTGTTGCCGTCCAGGAGCCTGTACCCGGCCTGTTTCAGGGTAAAAGACTTGTATTTCCTAACTTTCTGGTAGGCCGGCGGTGCGGCGCGGATACCGGACTTTCGGTTCCTGAAAAACAGCTTGTAGGCCCGGTCTATGCGTTCGGTGATATCTTGAATTGCCTGAGAGCCAACGATATTCCAGAACGAATATTTCGGTCGCCGCTTGAGTTTGGTGATGTGTTTCTGGAGGCGATATAGGCCAAGCGACTTGCTGTAGAGCTTATAGAACCGCTTGTGCAGAGCTATGCTGTGGTTGTAGATTATCCCGGCTATGTCGATAGTCCGGTGAAGCCGCTTATTCTTCTTGGTTTGATAGAGTTTGAAACCGTATGTCTTCATACCACCATTCTAACACAAAAAGAGACCATGTGCCAAACACCCGTTCTGTATGACGCATTCATCCGCATGTCTGAGATATGGGCTTTCTGCTTATTGGCTGTTGTATTCTGCGCCCGGCCCATCAATCCTGCCCTTTTGCCGCAGGTAATATCTGCTCCCGGTTATCGGAATGTGAGCAGGCCGTTCAGAAGCTCCAGATGCAAGGCGCACCGAGGACGTGCAGCATGCGTACTTCAGGCGTACGCATGCAAGCGCCCGGAGGTGCAACGCCGCAGATGGGGTTTATCAACGGCCTGCCCCTGAATCTTTCTCCAGTTCGGCAAGCCTTTTTTCCAGGGCCTGTACTTGCTTCATCAGCTCCGGCAGCCTGCGTACGGCCGCTTCGGCCCGCAGCCATTCCTTGTGGGGTCTGGCAGGGAAGCCGGCGTAGAACGATTTGGGCGGGACGTCGCCGGCGGCGCCTGATTTGCCGGCGAAGATGCAGTTGTCGCCGATGGTTATATGGCCGACGGCGCCGCTCTGCCCGGCAAAGATGCAGTTGTTGCCGACTTTTGTGGAGCCGGCGATGCCGGTGAAGGCTACCAGGAAGCAGTTTTCGCCGATTACGACGTTATGCGCGAGGTGAACGAGGTTGTCGATCTTGGTGCCGCGCTTTACGACGGTGGAGCCGGTCGTTGCCCGGTCGATGGTCACGTTGGCGCCAATCTCGACATCGTCTTCGATGATGACGTTGCCTACCTGCGGCACTTTGTGGTGGCGGCCGTCGATCGTTACGAACCCGAAGCCGTCGGAACCGATGACGGCGCCGCTGTGGACGATCGCCCGCTCTCCCAGGCAGCAACCGGCGTAGACGGTCACTCCCGGGTAAAGGATGCTGTCGCCGCCGATTTTGGCGGCCTCGCCCACATAGGTGTGGGGATAGAGGACGGTGTTGTCGCCGATAACGGCGTTGTCGGCGACGACCGCGTGGGCCATGACGGCCACGTTGGCCCCGAGTTGCACGCCCCGGCCGACTACGGCGGTGGGGTGGACGCCCCGCTGCACTACTGTGGGCGGGGTAAAAAGTTCCAGTACCTTAGTAAAGGCTACCCGGGGGTTCGCCACCTGGATAGCCGGCTTGGGAAACGTTGCTGTGTCGCCCGGCAATATTACCGCGGCCGCCTTGGACGCTGCGGCTTTATCGAGATGGGGCGGCACGGCGAATGTGATGTCCTGGGGGCCGGCGTCCTCGATATTGGTTACACCGGCGATTTCTGGGTCCGCTTCCCCCAGCACCATCCCCTCTACCAGGGCGGCGATTTCACTCAGCCTTTTAGCCAACGGAAACACTCCCACTCAATATTAGAGGTTAAGCCAAAGGCTTTAACCCTTTGGCTTAATCGCTTATTGCATCCTTTTGATTACTTCGTCAGTAATGTCGGTGCCGCCCTGGGCGACGCTGTTCTTGTACAGCACGACTCCCAGTTTCTTCTCCTTGGCCACAGCGTCGACGGACTGCTTGATGGCGGCGTCTACCTGGCCTTCGAGATCCTGTTTGATCTTCAGGAAGTCACCGTAGGCCGCTTCCTGCTTCTTCTGGAACTCATCGGCGCTGAGGCTGGCTTTGTCTTTTTCCAGCTGGTCGCTGAGTTCCTTGGCTTTGGTGTTGAGTTGTTCCTGGTACTGTTTGACCTTGGGGCTGTCGCTCATCACTTTGTTGACGTCGAGGATGCCGACGGCGCTCTGTCCGCCGGCGCAGCCGCCGAGCAGCAGGGCCGCCGCGACGGCTACCACGACCGCCAAAAGCAGGCTTTTTCTATTTCGCATGTGAATCCCCCCATTATCGATACTTGCCCGAGTCTATTATGCACCGGGCCTTTATTTCTTAAACTCGGCAATCACCGCGTCGGTGATATCGGTGGCGCTGACGTTGACCTTGACTTCGGCGAGCACCGTGTCGAGCCCCGACTGTACGGCCACTTTGGCCGCCTTGTCGCGGATATCGGCGATTATCGTCTCCTGGACAGCGGCTATTTGGCGGCCCGTCGCGGCCAGCTTCTCGGCCGCCGCCGGCCCGCCGGTCGCTCCGGGCGGAGCTACGCGGCCCGCGATTTCGGCTTGCCGGCCTGCAAGTTTGCCGGCCAGTTCGTTGTTGAGGCTCTGGGCGTAAGCGGCCAGTTCTTTCTCCGCCTCGCTTTGCTTGCCTTTCATAACCGCGTCCGATTTGGCGAGAAGCTCCTGCTGGCGGGCGGAGATTTTGGCCGCCCGTTCCTGCTGGAGCTTGTCCATTTCCGCCTGAAGCGGTGCCGCTTCTTCTTTCGAAAGCTGAACGGTCTTCAGTTTGAGCTGGAGAGAAAATATCTGCGGCTGGTATTCCTGGTCGAGTTCGCGGATGTAGGCGTCGAGTTCGGCCGCCATTCCGCGGCTGACTTCGTCGGCTGCGGCCTGCAGCCGCGTCCTTACCTCGGCTTCCTTGGCCTTCATGCGCGCTTCGAATTCTTTGGCGGCAGCCTGTTCGAGGGCGTCCGGACTTCCCGGCGCCGGCAGGCCCGGAGATGTCGCGAGGCCCTGAGCCTGCTCGGCCTCGATTCGGGCCGCGAGGGCGGCGTAGTCTTTCTGGAGCCGCTGGACGTCCGCGTATTTGGGATGGGCCTGGATCGCCTTTTCCATGACGATGAGGCCGATTTTCGACTGGACGGGCGGGGTGGTCTTCGCCTGCTGCGAACCGCAGCCTGCTATGACCAGAGAGGCGGTGACCGCTGCGACGAGAAGGAGTCTGGTGTAATTCGACGGCATAAAAACCACCTCCCTTTCAGAATAAAGAACCGAGCACAGTAAGACCGGCTCGGAAATAGACAAGTATCAGTTATTTGCCGCCGAGCTTCTTCTTGACATCCTCGGTGATGTCCTGGCCGCCGTAAACCACCATGCCGGCAGGCATCACGACCGCGAGGCCTCTTGTGTCGGCCACTTCTTTGATGGTGGCCATTACTTTGTCTTCAATCGGCTTCAGAAGCTCGGCCTGCTTCACGCCCAGGCGCTGCTGGAGCTGCATGAAGTATTCTTGTCTCTCTTTGTCGTTGGCCATCGAGGGCGCTTTGGCGTCGAAATCCTTCTGGGCGAGGTCCTGTTCGGATTTCATGGTTTCGGCGAATTTGGCGAAGTCGGGATGGGATCTTACGAGATCATCGTAATTTACCTTGCCAACGTTGGAGGCTGCTGCAGCCTGAGAGGTGCCTGTCTGGGACACCGCTATGCCAACGACACTAAGCATAAACACCGCTGCGATCGCTACGGAGATGATCTTGACCTGTTTCTTTTCGATTTTGAGCACTTTCTTACCCCTCTTTCCGCTTCTTGGCAGAATTTATACTCCTTCATTATAGCAGGGACGAGGGCGTCATTCAAGGACAAAAATTCTACAGATTCCCCACCAGCCGCAGCCAGCGGTTATTGGTCGTGACGATATATTCGGCGCTCAGGAATTCGTGCAGCTTGAAGCGCAGCCCCGCCTCGTAGATCCCCGTCACCGGCGTGCGCTCAAGGCGCAGCGACCAGCGTTCGTCAAGGTCCTGCCTGAGCCAGAAAAGGCCGTGCTTGCTGCTGAGGTTGTATTTGACGCCAGCTTCGGTCGCTGATCCGAGACGGTGTCCCCACCCGGGAACAAATTCCCAGGTTACGGAGGCGGGGATGAAGGTCACTTCCATGAAGAGTTCGTCCCGCCGGCCAAGGTATTGCCCCACATGCAGGCGGGCCGAGGTATCGTTTTCCTTGCGGCCCATGTCGAGGTAACCCTCGAGTTTGACGTTGTATTTGGTGGTTTCCGCGCTGATATCCATGTCGGTGGCTACCCCCGGCCGCAGCGTCGCAATCAGCTTGAGGCTGTAGCGGTCGGTTACCGGTTGGGCGGCCGCAACCTTGGTCAGCATATCCCTGAAGTAATCGCCGTGGCGTTCCACGAAAGCCACCGGCAGTCCCCGCAGGGGGTTGGCCGCGTCTTCGACAACCGGACGCGCTTCGAGCAGGAGGAAGTTCGGAATTGTCCGGGAACGCAGCGTGACCCGGACATCTTTGACTAGCGGCCCCGCCGGCGCCAGCGAGAGTTTGACCGTTGTCGTCTGGCCGGCGATTATTTCTATATTGGCTCTGAACTCCGGCAGCTGGGCGGCAAGGTGCTCGCGGATGACCGTTTTGGAAACGCTGCTCGCCCAGTCCACCGAATCTACCGGCATACCGATAAGCACCTGCCCGATCCTGTCCTCGACATCGCCCAAATCGCTGCGGAACAGGCCCGCCAACTGCGGAGATATGCCGCCGAGATCGGTTTCCACCACGACTTTGCGCACAACGTCGCCCCATGGCAGGATGCGCACGGCTATATGCGCGGTCCGCCCCGGCGTTATGGTGACTTCCTGTACCGAGTAACCTACAAGTACGCGGTCGAAAATCTCTTTGATGAGTTTTTCGTAGGAAGCCTTACCGCTATCGACATCGGCCACCTTGCGTCCGGTGAGGACGTGGTCGCCCACGGTGGCGATACTTTGCTCCATGCGTTTTATGACGCGGCTGGGCGGCGGAGCGTCACCGGCCCGCACACTCACTGTGACCGTTTCTACGGCCGCGTTCGCGGCCGCGGCTTCGCCGCTCAGGCTCGCGAGAATTATCAACGCCACGACTGTTATGGCAAGGAAATTTCGCACCGTTATTGCCGCCACCTCCCTGGCCAGAGGGTTGCCCGAATCGGATTATCCCGGGTTTGCGAAGAAGAGTGCCGGGTTAAAGCAAGAGCCAGGTACTAGACCTGACTCTTGTCGCTTTTAGAATTGGCCGCCGAAGCTGAAGTGCGTCTTGCCGCCTTCCTGGCCCCGGGCGTAGTCCAGCCTGATAGGGCCAAGGGGGGTGGTCACGCGGACGCCGACACCGATGCTGGATTTGAGGTCGTTGAGCTTGTAGCCCTCGCCGTCCCATGCGTTGCCGATATCGCCGAAGACAACGCCTTCGACTTTCTTGACGATCGGGAAACGGTACTCGGCTGTCGCCGCAAGCATCTTGTTGCCTTTGAACTGTTCGTCGTTGTAGCCGCGGAGTGTGTCGGCGCCGCCCACGTAGAATTTGCCGCTGTCGGGCATCCTGCCGTCGGCGTAGCCCGCCGTCAGGCGCACCGCGACGACTTGGGCATGACCGACTTTGAAGTAGTTGCGGTCTTCGGCGGTGTACTTGTTGAAGCTGAAGTCGCCGCCGAACGCCTTGCCGGCGAATTCGGCCGACAGCGAGAAGCGCGTACCCTCGGAGGGGTTAAAGACGTTGTCGCGCGAGTCGAAGACCCTCGCCAGGGTTACGCTGCGGGTCAGGCCGAAATTGTCTTTGAGCCACTGACCGTTGTAGGCGCTGTCATAGTTTGCAGCACCTGACGCCGCCTTGTAGTCGACCGGACCGGAGACGAATTTCACGTAGTCGTCGGTACGGTTCTTGAAGGTTACGTAGTTGTGGATATACTCGCCCTGCGGCCGTCCGAGGGTGAGGTCCCAGCCTCTGCGTTTGCGGTCGTAGGTCGACCTGACAGCCCTGTCGTCGCCTTTGTAGCCGTAATCGGTGTACTCGTTCGTCATGTTATACAGCGATACGCTCGCCGAGGTCTGTTTGCTGTCCAGCCAGGGGCGGGTGTAGGAGAACTCGTAATTCCTGCCGCTGTCGGCTTTACCGCCGAACTCCCAGTGGATCTTTACCTTGTCGCCGGTGCCGCGGAAGTTGTTGTCACCAAGCTCGATGATACCGACAAGTCCGTCGCCCTGGCTGTAGCCGCCGCCGATGGAAAACACGCCGGTTTTCTGTTCGACGACGTTGGTTTCGAGGATGACCGAGTTGGGCTGTTTGCCGGGGTTGAGCTTCATGTTGACGTCTTCGAAGTAGCCGAGGTTGTACACCTTCTGCATACTGCGGCGGGCGTCCTTGACGTTGAAGGCGTCGCCGGGCTTGACCTTCATCTCGCGGGTGATGACGTGGGTTTTGGTCTTTTCGTTGCCTTTGACCGTTATCCCTTCGAGCATCCCTTCACTGATGGTGATGGTCAGCACCCCGCCCGGAGTCATGGCGACGTCGCTTACCCGCGCCAGTACGTAGCCCTGGTCGTGGTAGTAAGTCTCGATGATGCGGGCATTTTCGTTCAAGGCCTTGGTGTTGAGCACCTTGCCTGGAGATACCGTCAGCATACTCTTGATCTTGTCGGTGGATACCTTTGCGTTGCCCTTGACGACGATGTCTTTCAGGGCCGGGTTTTCCATTACCGTATAGACCACTTTTACGCCTTCCGGTACTTCGGTGAAGTTGGATACTACGTCAAAAAAGTTGCCAAGCTCGTAGATCGCCCGCAAATCCTGCTGGACCTTGTCGGCACTGAGCGTGTCGCCGGGTTTAAGCTTGACCACCGCCATGATATCGCTCTCCGGCACGCTGGTGTTGCCGGAGACGCTAACGGCGGTGACCCGTTTCCCGGTAAGGTCGGCAGCATGGCTTGGAGCGGCGGAGCCGAGCACGATTCCTAGCGCAATGACAGCTGAAAGTAACAGGTGCCCGAAGTGCCTCCTCGCTTTCATGCATAACCTCCTTTATTAAGTTTATTGGCCGCGCAGCGATTTGCCGGCAGCCCGGATGACATTTTTCATCTCATCCGGGGAAAGCAGGTTCTCCTTTTCTGTCGGCTGTGCCTGTCCGAGGCTTTCCGGGCGCTGGGCCCCGACGCTCTCCGGGCGATAGGCCGGCAAACTGATTTCCTGTGGAGTATTGCTTGTCGCCTTGGATATCGCCGGCCGCTGTTCCTCAACCCGGTGCGGGGCTGAGGTATCGCTGGTTTTTTGGATCGCCGGCGTTATCTTGGCTTCTTGCGCGGCAAGTGGAATTGGCACGGCGGCGTGGCGCTCGCTAAACCCCCAGTATGCCCCGAACCCGGCGGCAACTATGGCGGCGGCGAGTACGAAAGGCGCCGCCTGGCGCAGGAGCGGGGGATGATGCCGCTCTTGCCGGAAGAGGCTTGCCTCCTTCGCGTGCTGGAGCTCGGCCTGAGCTAAGAAAAGGTCGAGTTCGCCGCGAATTTTGCTGTTATTGTCGAATGACTCTTCCGCCCGCGTCAGCCAAACCTTGGCGGAGCGCAGGTGCCGGAACATATGCCGTTTGAAATCCGCCATTTCCACCACTCCTATTATAGCCACAATATATAGTCATGGGAAGAGGCCAGATTCTGGTCGCCCCTAAGCGGGTAATTTAAGGCATAATTACGGAAGGACGGGGATTTTTCTCGCGTTTTCTTCCTGTTTCAGCCCTTTTTCTTACAATGAATTCTTCATGTCCTGCATCAGCCTGGATAACAAGCCGCGGGCCCTGCGGATGCCTTGCTTGTGAAGCCTGTAGACATGCGACAGGCTCATGTCGAGGGATTCGGCCAATTGCCTCGGCTCGCGCTCTTCCAGGTACATGCCCGACAGCACCAGTTGCTCGTTGGCCGGCAGGCGCCCCAGTGCGCCGCGGACCTGTTCGACGAGGAAATTGCGCTCCGCTTGCACGGCCACCGCGGGCGCACCGTCCACCAGCGCATCTCCCAGGGTCAGGCCGCCTTCCTCCTCCAGGGGGCTGTCTATATACAAACAGTTGGCTTTGCCTTCGCGGGTGATGAAATTGACGATGCGGCCGCGGATGCGGTGGAAGGCGTACAGGCTGAACGCCACCCCGCGGGTGTGATCGTAACTTTCGACAGCCTCGATCAATCCTACGGTGCCTTCCTGGATGATGTCCATGATCGCTGCGTCGTCCGCTTTCCAGCGCAGGGCGGCTTTAAAGACCAGCGGCTGGTAATGCTCGATAATCCGCCGGCGGCTGTCGAGATCGCCGGTGTCTTTATAAGCTTCCCACAGCCGCCTTTCTTCGGCGGCGTCGAGCAGACGTATTTTTCTCAGTTCCGCCAGATACTGGCTCAACATTTCTATCATCCCCGCTTAGAAAGTAAACCGTGCCTCTACACCCACCCGTCGGCGGTGATATTCGTCCACCGCCCCGGTCACGCTGAACCGGCGGTTCAGATCGTAACGGATGAAGGCGCTTGTTTCCTTATGGTCGACACCCAGCGTGTAGCTTATATACAGGCGATCGGTAACATACTTGCCGAGTTCGATGTTGTATACCTCGCGGTCGTTTACCGATGTCGCCGTGCCGTTCGTGGCGCCTGATGTCGTCCCCGATTTTTTACCGTTTGTCGAGGTCTCGCTGGTCAGGGTGCTGCGGACGAGGCGGAAATCGTCGAGGCCGAAGGAGTTGCGGAAAGCGGTCTCGGCTTCAGCCACGAAGGCTACGTGCAGCCCCGCGTCGAGAAGGCCCATCAGTTCTTCGCGGCCAAGACCGGAATCCCGGCTGCCGCCCGCGGTATTCTGCCGGTCCGCATAACGGTTGCGCAGCGTGAGGAGCGACAGTATCTGCTGCTGGTTCATAGCCGGCTCGGAGCTCAGGCGGAATTCCATCGCGTCGAGCGAACCGCTCACAGCCAGTTTTACGCGCGTGTACTCCAGTTTTGTTTCGGCGGTAAGCTTGATAACCGGCAGCAGCGATCCGAGCCGGATAAAGTCGGCGCGGCCGTTGTCGACCCTGAACTGAGTACGCAGGTAGTTCACCGTGCCCCGCACCGTTTCGAAGTGGCCGGACGCATCAGGCTCGGCGGTCGAGCCGGTGAATTTGGCTTTCCCCTCTACCTGCAGGTCGTAAAAATAAGGATTAAACAGTCTGACCTTCTTGGCGGCGACAACTTCCAGGTCAAGGCCTATGTCGATGTTTGTCGCCGAGATTTCCGGGACGATAGGCACGTTGATCGTCGTATTCTCGAACACCAGCTGGCCGCCGAGAACCGGCTTTCCGCCGCCGGAATTGAGGGTAAGGGTGCCTTGCAGCGGTCCCTTGAAGTATTTATGGTTGATACCCAGCTTGTCCAATACGAGCAGGATGCGGTAATCAGCCAGCGAGAGGCCGTTGATGCCGGCCGACCCTGTCAGGCGGTATGATCCCGTGCCCATGCTGCCGTCGAAGGTTATTATATTAATTTTATCACCTTCGAACTGAATATCAACCCCAACTTTTTGAATGGGGTCGGCCAGAGATTTGAGTTTCACGGCTCCGTCCCTTACAACGATGCTGCCGTTGAGGAGCGGCTGGGCGAGGGTGCCGCCGATCGTCACCTCGCCTTTGGTTTCGCCGGAGGCCCAGGCGACCTCGTTGCTCAGAAGAGGCATGATGCTCAGGTTGGCCTGCTCCAGGCGCACTCTGAGGTCCATTTGGTCGGCTATCGTCGCCTTAGCCCGACCCTCGCGGTTGAGGGCGGCCAGGGGGACGGTACCGTAAGCACTCGCCCGGTACGGCCCCTTGGTTAGCATCAGTTGGTTGACGAGGATGCTTCCTTTGTCGAGTACGAACAAGCCGTACAGGTTGTCAAAGGTGGCGTTGGCCACCCCTCCGCCGTTTATCTCCAGCGAAACTGCGGCATGTGGGCTGTACGAGGTTCCTGTTATCTGGGCGGTGAAAGCCAGCTTGCCGGTGGTGTCGACCGTCGAGTCCAGCCAGGCGGTAAGGAGGCCGGCGTCGAGAGAGCGACCGCCGATCTCGATGTCGAGCGGCCCGCCCAGCGCCGCCGTGCCTCGTGCCGCCAGTACACCGTCGCCTTGCTTGGCGAAAAAGTGATTGATCGTCACCACGTTGTTCCTAAGCGCGATGTCAGCCTCGATGTTATCGAGCGGATAATTTTTGATCTTACCTTTGGTGAGCGTGCCTGTCAGCCACATGTCGGGCTGGGCTACCGTGCCGCCTAAGGAAATGTGGCCGTCCAGGCGGCCGTCGATATCCTTCGCCGGTATGTTGAAGATGGCCAGCAGCCCGGCGACGCCGCCGTTGCTGGCGCTGAGGTCGCCGTAAATATTCCCGGACGCGAAGCCTATCCCGCCGGAAAAGCTGAATTTGCCTTCTCCCTGGGAGAACCCGAAACTCGGCACTGCCAGCTGCTCGCTGTCGACGCTTATTTCGCCGGCGATGCCGGTCAGTTCCTGGCCGTTCAGTTTAAGGCTCGAGGCGGTTATCCCGCCGCTGAAAACCGGCGCGGCAGGGGTGCCGGTCAGCCGGCCGGCGAAGCGGGCCTGTCCCGCGACCGGGTAGGGAAACTTGACATGGACGGCGGCGAGATCGATGTCTTTCGCCGTCACGTCAAGGCTGAGGCTGTTGTCGGCGCCGACCTTTCCGGCGAAACGGACCTCGGCGCCCAGCGAATCGACCACGAAGTCCCGCAGTTCGATGACGCCGCCCTTCCGGTGGTAATGGCCCTCGGCCCTTGCGATCAGGTAGTCGCGGAAGCTCCCTTCCGTCAGCTTGAGATGGCCTGAGGCTGACAGTGACGCCAATGGCCCTGTTATCGTCAATTCGTTGTCGACGTTACCGGTCAGCCTCTCTCCGGGCATGATAAGTTTGACGAGGTTTTCCGCCCTCGCCTGCCGGGTGGCGACGGTGATGTTCATCTCCTGCGCGCCGGTCAGGCCGATGCTGCCGTTGACTACGTGCCGGGTGACGCCGCTTTGCGCCTCCACCGCTTCGAGGACGAGGGCGCTGCGCGTCACGGCGAGAGAGCCTTTGGCAAGCGTGAAGGGCTGGTAAAGCGCCCGGCCGTTATAGGCTGTGAACCGGGCCGATGCCCGGGGGGCTCCGGTCGTGCCCTCCACCCTGCCTTCCGCGTCGACCGTGCCGGCGAGATCGACGCCGCCCGCCTGAGCGGCGAACATGGAAAGCGGCACACCCTGGCAGAAAAAGGTCAGGGCCAGCCGGTCGTTATCGACTGTTCCTTTGGCGGTCAACACTCCGCTACCCGGGAAGCCCATGGTTATGTAGTCGACCGTCAGACTGTCGCCAGCCTTGAAAAAGCCGGCAGACATGCTGGCGAATGGTATGCCGTCGAGGCTGCCGCCGGTGGCCTGCGCCGAGCCGGCTATCTTTGCGGATGCCAGGGTATTCGTTCCTTCCAGGCGCAGGTCGATATCTCCCCGGCCTGACATACTTACACCAAGACTGGGGAGAGCCGCCAGGTCCAAGCCGCGACCGCTGACCGCCAGGTTGTAATCTTGCTTGTCGAGCAGAATGGTGCCCGCTCCGCCTATCCGGCCGCCGAACATTCCGGCGTCGAGTTTGCTGATCGTCAGGACCGATTCGACCAGCGCGAATTTCGCCTCCGCGCCGGTTACCTCCCAGCCGTTCGCCTCCCCCTTGCCCAGGCGGACCTCGCCGCTGACCACCGGCCTGGTCGGCGTACCGCCGATAACGGCCGTGAACGCCAGCGGGCCCTTTAGGGGTATGTCCCTGCCCAGGGCCGCGGGGTCGAAGCTCCGGGCGCTCACCGTAAGACCGAGCACCGGTTCGGCGGTGTCGGTCGCTATTTTGCCCCTAAGTTCGATATCCTGTCCGTAAACCCTGGCGGCGATCGGAAACAAAAAAACCTGCTTGTCGCTGAAGGCCACGCTGCCCCGCGCTCCGCTCACCGTCAGGCCGGCTACGCCGATGTTGACGCCGTCGAGCTTGGCTTCGCCGGCATAAGTAAGTTCGCCTTTGTCGCGCCGCAGGATTATCTGCGCCTGGGCGAGGCGTCCGCCGGCCGGCTTTATGCCCAGATCTGCCGGCACCAGCGCTTCCAGTCCGTCGAGATCGAGGTCGGATACGCCGGCGGCAAGCATGCTGACGCCGGCGAGACTGACGCGTCCCGCCACTTCCAGCGGCGCACCTTTATAGTTGGCGGTAAGCTGGAGCGCGATGTCCGGCTTGCCGGCAAAGTCGAAGAACGCCTCGATACCGTCGAGCCGCCAGCGGCCTTCCGGCATGGTGATCGCCACCGCGCCCTTGCTGATGGCTATTTTGCCGCTGAAGGGCGAGTCGCCCGAGCGGGTTTTGTCGAGCAGGTCCTCAATGTTCCATTTGCCGTCCGCTCGTCGGTCGAGGTTTATCTCCGGCTCGTCCAGAACCAGTTCGCTGACCGCTTCCACGGCGGCGACGCCGCGCAGGAGGGCGAACGGGTCGTATACAACAGTCAGTTTTCCCGCGGCGGCGATCAGCTGTCCGCGGTCGTCGCGGACAGTTACATTGTTGAGCCGCACCTTGTTGATCCAGGAAATTTCGAGGCTTTTAACCGTTACAGGGCCTCCCAGCGCCCTGGTCAGCTCCGTTTCAAGCCTGTCGTTCATCCCGGCCATTACGGTTTGGCTCTTGTTGACAATAAAAGCGCCGGCCACACTGACAAAAACCAAAGCCACTACAGCCAGTACTATGGCTTTTTGCCGCATATGAGCCTCCCGCATCATAGTTTCAATCTCTGTCTATTTCGACGCGGGCGAATGCCTTCCTTTTAAATAGACGCTGGTAATAAAATTCAGACAACACTGCCTCCTATTGTCTCCGGAAATTTGTGGATTATTCGCCAAAATATTTCCTGACTAAGGCCGTAAAAGGCCGGAGCTGTCGCCCCGGCCTCCTGATTCACTCTTTGACGGCTACGCCCATGGCCTTGTCGAGTTTGGCCTTGCTGGTGTTGTAGTCGTACAGTGCCTGGATATAGTTGGTCTTGGCCTGGGCCAGCGCCAGCTGGGCGTCGATGACGTCGAGGTTCGTGCCGACACCGGCGCTATAGCGGACCTGGGCAATCTTGAAATCCTCGTCCGCCTTGGCCACAGCCACCTGGCTTGTTTCAATACGTTTTTCAGCTTCCTTCATGCTGAGATAGGCTTGGCGCACCTCGAGCGAAACGCTGTCCTTGGTCTGGCGGAACTGCTCATTGGCTTTGACCACGCCGGCCTCGGCTTCCTTCACCTTGGAAAGGGTGAGGTTGGTATCGAAAAGCGTCAGCGAGGTTGTCAGATACACCGACCAATTGCTGTTCTTGCTGCCGGGAAATTTCTCGTCGGTCCAGTTGTTGGAGCCGCTGAGCGTTACGGACGGGAGAAAGCCGCTGCGGGCCGCTTTAACGCTTTCTTTCGCGCCTTTTAGGGTGTAATCGGCCTGAAGGACGTCCGGCCGGTACTGCATCGCAAATTTGACGCCGTCGTCGAGGGTCAGTTTCGCTTGCTCGTATTTCAGCTCTTCCTTGAGTTTGATCTCGGTGTCGAGGGGCAGGCCGACGACGTTGTTGAGGCCGGCCATGGCCAGATCGTAGTCGTTCTGGGCGATGATGAGGCTCTGCTGGGCGTTGGCCAGCTCCACCTCGGACCGCAGCACATCCGACTTGGCGACCGTGCCGACGTCGTACTGGGCCTGAACGTTCCGCAGGTGGGCAGTCAGGTTGTCCACCGACTCCTGCCTTACCTGCAGCATGTTACGGGTCTGCAACACCTTGAAATAAGCGCTGGTCGCGTCGAGTTTAAGCTGCTGCTTTGTCTCGGCCAGGCCGAGGTCAGCCACCTTGAAGTCGTATTTAGCTTTGCCGACGGTGCCGTCGATCTTTCCGCCGCTGTATAGCGACAACGACAGGCTGACGGTGTTGTCGAAATCGTTGTTGGGTGTCGGGTTTGGATTGAGGGTCGACGGCGCGGACCTGGCGCGCGCGTCCTTATGATTGTATGTAATGGTCGGACCCTGCCCGGCCTGTGCTTCCCTTACCACCCACGAAGCCTTTTCCCTGTCGGACTCGGCGATTTTCACCATTGGATTGTTTTTAAGCGCCAGGGCGATGCTGTCTTCGAGCGTCAGCTCGGTCGGCGCGGCCAGGGCCGCGGCGTTCATCAGCAATAAGCCGCACGCCGCCAGCGCCAGTGTTTTCTTTACAAGATTCGGATGCGTCATGGTTACTCCTCCTGACCGTATGTAGCTGCGGCTATCGGGCCGCAGGCCCGGTTTCCTGTTCTTAGGATGCTGACTGGTTAGTCAGTTCCAATTTTCATTATAGTGTTTTAAACACGGCGATGTCAACAGTAAATCTAGAATGTGCGGCGCACACCGATATAAGTATTCTGGCCCGGCTGTTTGTTGAGGCTGTCGGTCTGTCCGACGATGAAGGTGTGGGGCGCTATTTCGTACTGGGTGCGCAATTTTACCCGCACGTCGTTGGGATCGTAGACGTCGAGCGAGAGGCGCAGCTGCTTGCCCAGCATCGTGTCGGCGCCGATCCCGGCCTTGCCTTCCACGACTCCGGCCCTTCCGGCGAAGCGGGCGTCGCCCTTGCCGATCTGGAAATTGGTCTTCTGATTATCGCCGATTCCACTGGCGCCGATGACGGCGAAATCATGCGGCGAGGTGTTTATGCGGATGTCGGCGTTGCTTCTGTACTTGCCGGTATGGCCGTTATGCAGCACTTCGAAGCCGGTTTCGACCTTGATATTCTCAATCTTGGTCAGCATCCTGTTGGCTTTTTCGCTGACCGAGCGGGCGTTGCGAAGTGTTTCCTTGATATTTTTGGACGTCTCCGGGTCGGTCACGACGTCTTCCACCGATGCGGCGATCTTCTCCACCCGCACGCTGGTGTTTTTCAGGTTCTGGATGGTTTCCTTGAGGTCTTTGGCAGTCTGGCCGTTGTTGTCGACGGTGGCGACCATCTTATCGACCCTGGCGGCGACGTCCCTGAGGTTGGATGACATGTCGCGCAGATTGCCGACCATGGCGTTTACGTCATGCTCGTTATTGGCGGCCATCCTGGCCAGGGAGGCGCTGAATTCGTTGAGTCGTTCGGTGATATCGCGGGCGTTGAGGGCGGTGGCCTTCATCGCGTCCTTGACTTTCTCGTCACCAAGCACATCATTGAGTGACTGGATGAGTTTCTGGACTTCGGCGAGGGTCTTGTCGGCCGAATTAACCAGTTGGTCTATGCCGCGGGGGTCTTCGCCCGCCACCGTGGACCCCGGCTTGAGGTAGCCGGAACTCTGCCGCGGGGGCACGATGTTTATGAACTTTTCGCCCAGCAGTCCGTCGGTGCCGATGGTGAATTTGGACCCCTCGGGGATTTTGATGCCCGGATTGATCCGAAGCTGCACCTCCACACCTTTGTCGCCGGCACGCACTCCGGCGACCCGGCCGACATCGACGCCGGCGTAGCGGACGACGTTGCCCTCTTTGAGGCCGCCGACCTCGCTGAAAACGACCTGGACCGGGTATCCTTTCTCACCAAAGGAGATACCGCCGAGATAAACGATCATATACCCTAGCAGGAGCAAACCGATCAGCGATATCGCGCCCACCTTGGCTTCGGTGCTAAGATTCACTTTTTCTCGACCTCCTTTTGGCGAACTCGCCGGGCCTTGCCCAGCCGTGGATGAACTGCTGCACGATGGGGTTGGACGATTTCTTGATCTCGCTTACCGTGCCGATCTCGATGATCCGTCCATCGTAGATCATCGCGATCCGGTCGGCGATGTTGAAGGCGCTCGGCATATGGTGGGTGACAACGACCGAGGTCACGTTGAGGATGCGGCGGGTGCTGCAGATGAGGCGGTCGATGGTCGTCGACATTATCGGATCGAGTCCCGCTGTGGGTTCGTCATACAGTACGATCTGCGGGTTTATGGCGATCGCCCGGGCGAGGCTGACGCGTTTTTTCATCCCCCCCGACAGTTCGCTGGGCATCACGCCCTCCTGGCCGGCAAGTCCAACCATCCTCAGCCGGCGTCGCACCGTCCTGCCGATCTCCTCTTCGGACAGCGTCGTATGCTGCCGCAGGCCGAAAGCCACATTTTCACCCACCGTCATCGAGTCGAACAGGGCCGAGTATTGGAAAACCATCCCCATCTTGCGGCGGATGACGTTGAGTTCTTCCTCGCTGGCGCGGGAGATTTCCTGGCCGTTTATCCATATCTCGCCTGCGGAAGGCTTGAGCAGGCCGATCATCAGCCGCAGGATGGTGCTTTTGCCCGAGCCGCTGGGGCCGATGATTACCATAATTTCGCCCTGGGCGATGTCGAGATCGATATTTTCCAGCACCCGCCTGTTGCGGAACGCCATGCTTACGTTGTCGAGCTTTATCATGGCACCACCCCTAGCGGTACAGTATCAGTGACAGGAAATAATTGCTGATGAAAATCAGGATCATCGAGGCTACCACCGAGCCGGTGGTGGCCTTGCCGACCCCTTCGGCCCCCTCGGCGGTCGTCAGTCCTTTATAACAGCCGATTACGGCGATAATGGCGCCAAAGAACATGCTCTTGATAAGGCCGCCAGTCACATCGTTCACAACAGCGAACACTTTTATCGAATTAAGGAAAGTGAACGAATTGATGCCTGCATACAGGGTCGCGACGAGGTAGCCGCCGACTGTGCCGATCATGTCGGCGAAGATGACCAGAACTGGCAGCATCACGACACAGGCTATCAGCCGGGGAACTACCAGGTAGGCGACAGGGTTGGTAGCCATCACCCGCAGCGCGTCGATCTGCTCAGTCACCTTCATCGAGCCGATTTCGGCCGTGATGGCCGCGCCTACCCGGCCTGCCGCAACCACGCCGGTAAGGACCGGGGACAGTTCCCGCCCGACCGCGATCGCCACGACGCCACCCACCGAAGACTGTGCGCCGTACTTGATGAATTCGTGGGCGATCTGCACCGTCATGACCATGCCGGTGAACAGCATGGTGAGGGCGACGATCGGCAGCGAATCGGCACCCAGATGAGCCATCTGGCGCAAGACATGGCCGGCCTGCGGCGAACGCCGCAAGCTTGTGAGCGTCTGGCCGACCAACAGAACCACCTGGCCGGCGTGCTCGAGGAACTCTATAACTTGACGGCCTATCCGTTCCAGCATTGAAATAAGCATGGGGTCGACCTCGCATCGCCGGCGGCACAGGGGCTCCGGAGCCGGCGCAAATTAGGCGGAGCGCATTGGTACATTCTACGTGTTGGCAAAGAAATTAATACCATTTTATGGATGTTATCAGACGGGGTCATTACTGTTGACGTAAACTTTACCCATATTCTGAGTATATTCAATGTTTGCCGGCTTTTTCCCTGCTTATTGCCCGCCTGCGACAACGGGTATTTACTGGTTGCGCCCGCGGCTCGCGGAAAACCCTTCCACTCTGGCGCAAATCGAGTATTTCATTTTTACTATAATTACTGTAATTACATTTATTACGGTAATTACGTGATTATTATCGCTCCTCTGCTGCTTTACCATCGCGGCTCGCCCCGCCCCGTCCGCCTTTTCTGTCCCGGCGCCCGCACCTGCGGTGCCGGGCTTTACGGGGAGCCTGTCCCGGAGCAAAGCGCCGGAAGGGCGGAAAATAGCCGGTTCCCCAATAAAGCTCCACAAGCCTCCAGGACGAGAAAATCCCCCGGGGATACCAATCTGCCCGGGGGATGATTGCCGAAGCCCTACAGCGGCTGTTCCTGGTCGTCGCTTTTAACGACTTTCCATTCGTACAGCACCTGCTTGCCGACGGGTATGTCGCTCTTTTCCACGTTGATGAGCACCTGGGTGTCGCTGTCGATAATGTACTCGGTGCTGACCGCACTCTTGCTGTCGGGTTTCTTCAGCCCTGTCAGGCCTTTCCCCGCCGGGAGAGTTTTCTGATTACGGCCGGCCGCGGCGTTGGGTTTGGGGATGGGGTCGAGTTTCGTGGACGGCGCTTTCGACGCCCCCATGCCGCCGAGCAGTTCGCCGGCTTCGCCGCTGAGCACTTCCACGACGATGTCGTTGTTGCGGTCCCGCTCGGCCAATTCCTTGATCATGTCGTCGAAGGTCTTGGTCTTGAGCTTGCCGAAGGTCTGAAGCAGTTCTTCGTCGCCTTTCTGCCGCTTGGCCAGCAGCTCAAGAAGCGGCACCATGCCGCCGCCGCGGACTTCGAGGGTCAGCGGGCCGGGTTGCCGGTCCCTGGGAATGGTGAAAGGGACTTTGACGGTTATCATCTCACCCCGGAAGGGTTTGAGGCTGACCGATATTTCAATCTTGTCCCCCGGTTTTGCCGAGGCGACGTTGGGGCGGGCTTCCATTATTGTGGCCGTACGCCGTTCGGGGTCGACGGTCGCGTCCACCTGCACGTCGATGACGTCGACAGGCTGAAACTGGTTGGAAGCCAGGAGGGCCATGAGTTCATACAGTTCGCTGATAGCCATTTCGCCGATATTGGCCGAGCTGTAGAACATATTCTCCCGTTTGAAAACATCACCAGGCATGTTGCGGGCGGAGATCTCGAAGGTTATCTTGGCGGTGCCGGCGCCGATCCTGTCGGCCGTCTTTTCAAGGACGCTGAGTACCGAGGCGGCCGTGAGCACCGGGAAGAGCTGTTCGTCCTGAACAACCTGGATGGTAGCGTCCCGCGAGGTGCCGAGCGCGCGGTCGGTGACGTTGATCCTCAGCGGAACGACGCTCGGGTACATGTCTAGCTGGCCGGCGACGCCTGCGCCCCGGTCCTGATCCACCATCCCCACCGCGGGGCCGATGGCGCCGACTTTGAAGGAGTTTTCCAGCCCTTTCACGGTCGTGAAAACATAGGCGTTCGTAAGGAAGTAGCCGACGCCGCCCTTCTTGAGGAAGGGGTGGCCGAAGGCCAACACCTTGTTGCCTTCCGTGTAGGTGACCGTGCCCATCGCGCCAAGGCTGACGTCGCCGCGGACAAGCTGCACGCCAACGGCGCTGCCGGGCTCGAGCGGCCCGAATTCGGCGCCGTCGGGCGTTTCGCCAACTGCATACGGCATTAACTTGAAGGGTCGCAGTTTATCGGTCAGGAGCGCAAGGGCGCGCTCACCGAAGCCGGAGGCCATCAGCGGCGTCGAGGCGTCTCCCAGACCCTGGCCGTCCTTGTTCACACCGTCTTTGACTGGCGGGTTGGCGTCACCGGGTTGTTTGTCGCCCGGCTGGCCGTCTGCCTTGGTTTCCGGCTCTTCGAGCTTGATCGCCTCTTCTTCAGGGACACGGGCTTGGGGGGCGGGCAGTTCCCACAATTTGAGCATATCGGCGATAGGTGTCACCATACCGATCTTGTGGTCGGTGAACGTCCACCCGTAAGCGACGGCGCCGACCAGCCGGCCGCCGATATATACCGGGCTGCCGCTCATCCCCTGGGCGATGCCGCCGGTACGCTCGATCAGGTCTCCATATGTGCGGATAAGAATCAGGTCGCCGGAAGGCCCCTTATTCTTCATGATTCCTAGTACTTCAACGCCGAATTCTTCTATTTCGGTCCCGGACACCACCGTTTTGGCGATGCCGTGCATACCGGCGCGGACTTCCTCCAGCGGCATGGTCTCGGGCGCAGCCCAGGCCACCGCCGCCGGGAGCGACAGCAGCATTGCCAGCAGCACCACCCGGCATAACCTGATCACGAATGCCATCAAATCAATCCTTTCCCTATTTGCGAGGCTCGATCCTTACAAGCACATCGCCGGTTCGGATCATGTCACCGGGTTTCACCAGCACTTCCCTTACTTGCCCGTCGACATTCGCCCTGACGGCGATCGCCGGACCGGTGAGGCCCTCGACCCGAACCAGGACATCGCCTTCGCGGACGCCTGCGCCGGGAGCGGCCAGACCGTCGGCCATCACCCGGCCAGACAGTACGCCTTTCTGATCGACGAGCGGACCCGCCGCCATCGCCCAGGCTACCGCCGCCAGTACCAGCACAACGGTCAAAACGGCTACACTTTTGGGTCGGAACATTTCTCCCCACCTCCATTTCTTACTACTCATTATACATTATCGCCGCTATTTGGCAAGGTTGCCGGCGACGACCGCCAGTGCGTTCGCCACCTTGCGTTCGCGCCCGTCCGAAGGACGGTTGACAATTTTGTCGTTGATCACCATCTCGCTTGAGCCCCCGCCGTCGAGGTTCATCGCTTCGACGGCCCCAAGCTCCTGCATGAACAGGGCCAGTTCCAGCAGGGTCAGGCCGGCGCTCGCAGCCTGGCGGCCATCGACGACAACCAGGAGTATCCGCCCTTCCTTGGTCAGGCCGAGGGCGGTGCGGGGAGCGCGGCCGCCGGCGACGTCGCTGCCGAATTCCTCCGTTTTGGTCGTCAGGTAGATGGTGCCTTCCTTGATCAGCATCGGCCCGGCGCCGAGCGCGTGGGTGGCCGCGTCCCAGTCCTTGCCGATACTCTGGCGGACGGTTACTTTGTCGCCCACTTTGAGGCCGGCCAGTTGTTTGGCCGCAGACCCGTGAGCCGACAGCACCACGCTGCCGTCGACGATCGGCGTGTTGCCCCTGCCGACGGCGGTCACCTGCCCGTCAGGGCCGAGGACATATTCGGCTCCGTGCGGGTTGGTGCCGGTGGCCGGACCGTAGTAGCCGGTGTAAAGGATAAGCTCGTCGTCGCCGCGGGCCCGGTTGACGCCGCTGAGATCGGCCCGACCGCCGGGCAGTTCGGCATAGCCCTGCCAGTTCACCTGGTCGAAGATTATCCGGCCGTCGGGGAAAAGCCCCACAGCCGTACGCGCGATGTTGGGCGAGCTGACAATCTCGCCGTTAATTTTCAGCAAACCGATGATCTCGCCGTTCAGTGCGAAGTATGAACCGTTGACGGCCGCGGCCGCCCTCGCGCCCGCGCTCATCGAAGACAGCGTCTCGAGGCCCTGTACCGCTCCGTTGGACAGCACCGGCTGCAGGCTGAAGCCGGCTTTGGGGTCGACGAGGAGGATATGGGCCCTGACCGGACCGAACGGCTGGCTCCGCAGCCAGAATGTATAGTTTATTCCCGGCCGGATCTGCTGCTCGGTTTTCTGTTCGTAGATCTTGAACAGGTCCACCACCAGGCGCTCAGGTTTGGCGAGCTTGAAAACCTTGTGGCTCACTGACATGTTGAGGTTGATGGCCACTCGTACCTGGCCGGGGCCGGCGTCCTGGATCTCCACCCCGGACACGAAGGGGTCGTTGAGCGCGACCTGGCGCAGAACGCCTTTGGCGGCGGTGGCCGGCAAGTCGATCAGGAGGCGGTGCGGGTCTTGCTCAAGTGTGACGTTGAAATCCGGCACGGCATTCATATCGAGAACCAGCCGTACTTTATCCTGCGCCTGATGGAAACGGACCTTCTGCACGACAGGGGGCGCCGCCTGGGCCACAGCCAGGGCCGCGACGATCAATACCGCCAGCAGAAGACTGATGCTGCGTCGAAACTTCGCCAAATCCGTCCCTCCCTTTGATGGTAAAAAGCCAAGCACTATCTGGGTGCCTGGCCTTTGTTGTCGGTCGCTGCGTCGTTGGTGCTGAGCTGGCGGTAGAGCATCTCGGCCAGGCCAACTCCTCCGGATTGCGCCATATTCTTGGTCATCTCGCTGTCGAGGAGGGAGCGCACGATTTCCTCCTGGGAGCTGTTGCCGACGAGGCCGCCCTTCGGCACCGCTTTGCGCATCTCCTTCATGAGGAGGTTGAGGAAGACCGCTTCCATTTCGGTGCAGGCCGCTTTGAGCTTGGCGTCCTCCTTGGCGTCCCTGCCGGCGGCCGCTTTTGCCCCCACGGTCTCGCCGGCTGCGGCCGGTCCTTTAATCTGCATGGCCTTCACCGCCTATATGAGCTGCAGCTCGGCGTGAAGCGCGCCGGCCGCCTTGATGGCCTGGAGAATGGATATCACGTCGCGGGGCGTGGCGCCGACAGCGTTGAGGGCGCTGACAAGGTCGCTGACGCTGGCCGTGGCCGGGAGGACGATGAGCGGCGCCGGCTGATCCTTGACGTCCAGCGCAGTCGTCGGCGTGACGACCGTCGACCCGCCCGACAGGGGCGGCGGCTGCGACACCTCGTTGGATTTGGCGACCTTCACCGTCAGTCCGCCCTGGGCGACAGCCACGGTATCGATGGTCACATTTCCGCCCATAACGACGGTGCCGGTGCGCTCGTTGACGACGACTTTGGCGGCGCTGTCCGGGGTGACCGGCAGCTCTTCGAGGGCGGCGACGAAGCCGACCAGGTCGCCGCCGTATTCGAGCGGTACGTATATCGCCACCGAGCCGGCGTCGCGGGCTCTGGAGATGGGGCCGAACCGGCGGTCGACGGCCGCGGAGATGCGGCTGGCGGTGGTGAAATCGGGTTTGTTGAGGACGAAGACGACGGTGCCGCCGGCCTCGAACTGGGTGGGGACGTCGCGTTCGACGATGGCGCCGCTGGGGATGGAGCCGACGGTGACATGGTTTTTCTGCTGGCTGGCGCCGCTGCCGCCGGCGGAGAACCCGCCGATCGAAAGCGGCCCCTGGCCGACCGCGTAGACCGCCCCATTAGCCGCCTTGAGCGGCGTCTGCAGCAGCGTGCCGCCCTGGAGACTCTTGGCGTCGCCCAGGGACGAAACGGTTATGTCGATGGTATCGCCCGGTTTGACGAACGGCGGCAACTGCGCCGTCACCATCACCGCCCCCACGTTCTTGGGTTTGAGCTGAGCGCTGGAGATAGTGATACCGAAGGTTTTCAGCATATTGACGATCGACTGGACGGTGAAGGTGCTCTTGTCGGAGTCGCCTGTGCCGGCCAGGCCGACAACAAGTCCGTAGCCGATGAGCTGGTTGCTGCGCACCCCCTGAAGCTTGGCGACATCCTTGATGCGGGGGCCGTAGGCCAGCGCCGGAGCGGCGCTTGCGGCCAGCAATAGAGTTATCAGGCTGAAAGCGATCAATCTGCGCATCATATTATCCCTTTCCGGCTAGAACAGGAGATTGAATATCTGGGTGAGGATTCCCTGCCGCTGCTTGTTCGCGATCGGGCCCTTGCCGTCGATCCTGATCTGGGCGTTGGCAACGTTGTAGGACATAACGGCGTTGTCGACGGTGACATCCTCGGGGCGCACTTCGCCAGTGACGGTTATTTTCTGCTCCTCGCCGTTCTGCACTATGCTCTGCGTGCCGGATACCGCGAGATTGCCGTTCGGCTTGACCGCCGTCACCTGGACGGTGATCGTGCCGGACACGTTGTTGGTGTTGGTGATCTTGCCCTCGGCTTTGAAGCTGTCGCTCCCGCTGGCGTTGGCGGCGGCGATGAACCTCAGCATGCCGGTGCCGGCTTTCATGTCGGTGCTGCCGGATTTGGAGTTGGCGGCGTTGCCGCTGCGGCTGGCGCTCGAGGTTTCGCTGATGATGATCGTAAGACTGTCGCCGACGGCGCGGGCCTTGCGGTCGCCAAACAGGCTGGTCTGCTCGCTCCACAGCGACGCGGCTTCGGCCTGCGGCTGCAACGGGACGAGCAGCGCGACCGACAGGAACATCGACAGGATAAATGCTTTTATGTAAATATTCGACACCATGGTAGCTTCACCTTCCACCGTAAATTATTACCTGGACGGTATTCTTATCAACGACCCGTGCGCTGACGATTCGCCTGGAAGTCACGTTCTGCACCCTGATGAGTTCTCCTTCGCGCCCGTCCTGCATCGCCTGGCCGCCGGCGGTTATGATCATTCCGCCTGCCTTCACCAGGATGGTCACCACCGTTCCCCGTTTGACCATCAGCGGCTTGTCGACTGCCGCTTCGGTGAGCGGGGTGCCGGCGGTAATCGGACGGCGGGCGGCGAGCCCCAGGACTTTGCCGGTATCGGTGATGTAACCGGCCATTTTGCCGATCTCGCGCCTTTCGGTGCGTACGCTGTCGGCCGTTATCGCCTCGCGGGCCGCGATGTTGCGCGCCGCGACTACAACCTGCTGGTAAGCCTTGACGTTGAAGCGGAGGCTCACGGTCGTGAATGGCCGCCCGTCGGCGCTGATGGCGACGACTGCGGCGGTGGGGGCGTTGAAGCGGATGCCTGCCGGAAACTCGGCTTTAAGGTCGACGCTGCCGAGGGGGGCCATGACGTCGGGCGGTGTGCCGAGCGGCGTTACCGAAAGTTCGGTGTCGCCGTCGCCCGACAGCTGGGTCAGGAGGGCCTCGGAAGCTGCGGCCTGCAGCCGGTCGCCGCTGATCGTCTGGGCGGCGGTGGTAATAATGATCGTCGGCGGCACCAGCCAATTTATATCGCTCAGATCGGCGCCCGCCCCGGCCAGGCGAACACCGAGCGTATCGCTGGTAAGAGCCAGGCGGTGTCCGGGCGAGGAGGCGTTGCCGAGTTTTATCGCAGCCAGCGCTTTTATTCTTTCCTTGTCATCGCCGGTGATTGTCGCCAGTTCGCCGAGGGTGATAATCGGCCCGGTCACGGTGGCCTCTGCGTTCACCGCGACCGTCACCGGCGCGGCCGCCGACGGAACGGCATAAAGGCACAGAAGCGCCAGCATCACCAGTATCCTAGCCATGACCCGCACCTATCGTTTGAGGTTGGCGGCGATTTCGAGCATCGAGTCGCTGGTTGTGACCGCTTTGGAGTTCATCTGATACGCCCGCTCGGCGACGATCATGTTGACCATCTCTTCCACGACCTGGACGTTGGACATTTCCACGTATTTCTGGACAAGCGTGCCGGCTCCGTCCGCGCCAGGAGTGGCTTCGACGGGCGCCCCGGAAGCGGCCGTCTCCTTGAGCAGGTTGCGGCCGACGCTCTCCAGGCCGGCCGGGTTGACGAAGCGGGCGAGCTGGATCTGGCCAAGATCCTGCGGATTGGTCTGGGTGGGGATGGTGGCCGTCACGCGGCCGTCGGAAGAAATCGTGATCTCGGTGGTACCCTCGGGGATGGTGATCAGCGGTTCGAGCGGATAACCTTCGGATGTGACTATCCGTCCGGCACTGTCTTTTTTGAATGCGCCGTCCCGGGTGTAATTGAGTGTTCCGTCAGGCATTGTTATCCTGAAGAAGCCGTCGCCCTCGATGGCGACATCGAGCTGATTGCCGGTGTTCTGGAGATTGCCCATTGTGTAGATTTTCTGCGTCGCCACCTGGCGGACGCCGTGACCGATCTGGATGCCTGTGGGCAATTGGGTGTCGGGACCGGTCGTCGCCCCTGCCTGGCGGGCAGTCTGGTACATCAGATCCTGGAAATCGGAGCGGCTTTTCTTAAAGCCGGTGGTATTGACGTTCGCCAGGTTGTTGGAAATAACGTCAATATTGGCCTGCTGGGCTACCATGCCCGTGCCGGCCGTCCATAACGCGCGCATCATATCGAGTTTACCTCCCGGTTTTCCGATTTCAGGCCGCCTCAGTCGGTCGGCGACCCCCGGGGCCTCTTATAAAGTCCAGCCCCAAAACTAGTATTATTATACTCTTCCTACATCATTGACGGCTTTGTCAAGCAGCGAGTCGTGGGCCTGCGCGGCTTTGCTGTTAATCTCGTAGGCCCGGTAGCCGGTGATGAGGTTGACCATCTCGGCCACCACGTTGACGTTGGAAAGTTCGAGGTAGCCGTCGCGTACCATGATGCCCTCGACCGGCTCTTCCTGCTGGCCTGGCCCGGCGGCGAACAGCGTGGCGCCCTCTTTGACAAGCTGTTTTTCGTCAGCGAAGTCCACAATTCTCAGCGTGTCGGCTTCCGCGTCGTCCACCATTATCCGGCCGTCTTCGACGATATCGACCTTGCTTTCGGGGTCGCCGAGCTGGATAGCCCCGCCCTGGCCGAGAACCCGGTACCCGTCCTGGGTTACAAGCTCGCCCTGAGCGCTGCGGGTGAAGCTGCCGTTGCGGGTGTAGCGGACTCCGGCGGGCGTTTCCACCGCGAAAAAGCCCCGGCCCTCGATAGCCAGATCGTACTTGTTGCCGGTTTGCCTCATGCTGCCCTGGGTGTGGATAGTGGCGACTTCGTCGATAACCGAGCCGACCCCCATGCTGCCGATGACCGGGCGGTTCGGCCCGTCGTTGATGCGCTGGATGAGCATGTTGCGGAAGTCCTTGCCGACGGCGATATCTTTGCGGTAGCCCGCCGTGCTCGCGTTGGCGAGGTTGTTGGCGATGACGTCGGTCCTCGTCGCCTCGGTCATCATCCCTGAGCCGGCGACATAAATCCCCCTTATCATCCATTCACCTCCTACTCTATTTATCGGCATATGTTGCGATTTCTTAAGTGTTTCCGGGCAGGAAAGTTATGGGAGTGAGCATATTTAAGCGGCCGTCCGGGTTCTGATCCCCGAACGGCCGTATACTATGCTATGCTGCCCTTTTTGATCGTCGTCAGCGAATCCTGGATGTTCTCAAGCGACTCCAGCGCCTTGCCGGTGCCCAGCGCCACGCAGGACAGCGGGTCGTCCGCCAGGTAGGTGGGGATGCCGGTCTCCTGGCTGATGAGCCTGTCCAGCCCGTGGAGGAGGGAGCCGCCGCCGGTCATGACGATGCCGCGGTCGACGATATCGGCCGCCAGTTCGGGCGGGGTTTTCTCCAGCACCGTCTTGACGCATTCGATTATGAGGGAAATCGGTTCCGCCAAGGCTTCGCGCGTTTCCGTGGAGCCGATCCGCATCGTTTTCGGCAGGCCGGACACCAGATCGCGGCCGCGGATCTCCATCGATTCGTTGCGGCCGGCCGGATACGCGGTGCCGACGTTGACCTTGATTTCCTCAGCGGTGCGTTCGCCGATCATGATGTTGTATTCTTTCTTGATATAGCGCACAAGCGCCTCGTCGAACTTGTCGCCGCCGACCCTGAGCGACTCGCTGACGACGATGCCGCCGAGACTGAGGACCGCGACGTCGGTGGTGCCGCCGCCGATATCGACGACCATCGAGCCGCAGGGCTCTGATATCACCAGGCCGGCGCCGAGCGCGGCCGCCAGCGGTTCTTCGATAAGGTATGTCTTGCGGGCACCTGCCTGGATGGCTGCCTCAAGCACCGCCCGTTTCTCCACCGTCGTGACCCCGGACGGCACGCATACCATTATGCGCGGCTTGAAGAACATGCTTCTGCCGGCCACCTTTTGGATACAATGGCGGAGCATGCTTTCCGTCGTGTCGTAGTCGGCGATAACGCCTTCGCGCAAAGGCCGGATGGCCACGATGTTGCCCGGCGTCCTCCCTAGCATCCGACGGGCTTCCTCGCCGATCGCGATGATGCGGTTTGTGTCGCGGTCGATAGCCACGACCGACGGTTCGCGCAGCACGATTCCTTTGCCCTTTATATAGACCAGTACGGTAGCTGTCCCCAAATCGACCCCGATATCCATAGACATTCCGAACATTACGAAACTCCTTTCCCCTACTCCAAATCTCTTAAGCTTGTCCCTCTGCGGCCAAAAAAAAGAGCTAACCCGAACAGTGTCACTCTTTGCAATAAATAATACTATTAATTCTATCTTATGACAGCAATTCCTTTTATTTCTCACTATTTTCTTTGCCGTCTTTATACTTCTTCCTGGTCGCCTCGCCGCCGCGGATATGGCGTTCGGCCTTGTTGATCTCCAGGATGTGGCGCACCTTGTTCGCCATTCTTTTGTTGATGGTGGGCAGTCTTTCGATCATATCTTTATGTACGGTACTCTTACTCACCCCGAAAACGGCCGCCGTCTGTCTTACTGTGTGCTTGCTCTCAAGTATGTGGTTGCAGATGTCCAGCACCCGCTTGCGGATATAATCCTTCATATCCCAATTTCCCCCTCGCCCTCCGTTTGCTACCATGTATATGCGGACAAAATAAAAAAATGCGTGACATGTCACGCATTTTCGGCCGCCGCCGGGACGAGGGGAAAAAGCCCGCTATTCGCTTATCGACAGCAGTTCCTGCGGGTCGACATAGCTATCGCCTTTTTTAAGGGCCAGGTGGAGATGCGGGTACCGTTCGCCGGGCGCCTCACCGACGGTGCCGACAGTCGCCCCGGCCTGCAGGTGCTGGTTCCTGGCGACGGCGACGGAAGCCAGCGAGCCGTAGCGAGCCACATACCCGCCTCCGTCCACGGCCACGGTCAGCCCATACTGCCTGTCCTCATATATATCTGTCACCCGTCCGCTCCACATCGCTTTTACGGCACTGCCCGCGGGAGCGCCGACATCGACGCCCGGGTGATAGCGCCAATCGCCGTAAACCGGGTGGAGCTGCCAGCCAAAAGCCACCGAGACTGTCCCGGCGACCGGCCGGAGAGGACTATTGACCGTCTTCCGTTCATTTGCTGCCAGTTCTCCGGCCGGGCCGGTCAAAGGCTTGTCCACTGTTATCGCAGGCTTTTCCGGGCGGGCCGCGGTAGCGGACGGCGTCTCCTGACGCGCCTGCGGAGCGGTCGGCACCGGCACTGCCGGATGCTTGACGCCGCTGACCACGACCAGCATCAGGACGGCAGCCATCAACACCATCCCGGCGGCGACGTATGCCGGCCGGGGCTCCGTCCACGTCCTCCATAACCGCAGCCGCCGGAATTCCTTAAATATGTTACCAGGCCAGGGCATAATGATCACCTCTTATGACCATTATTCCCAAAAAAGCGGCCGCCGATAACACCTGACCCTGCGTAGCGGCGGCTAGGATTCGTGGATGCTGCTGATCTTTATCCCCGTGTAATAATAGGTCAGGATGGCGCGGAAGTCCTTGCCTTCTTTGGCCATACCGTTGGCACCGTACTGGCACATGCCCACCCCGTGCCCGTAACCGGTGGTTTTGAACACCACTTTGCCGCCTTTGGTTTCCAGTGCGAAGTTAGCTGAGCGCAGCTCCAGCTTCTGGCGGAGGTCGAACCCGGTGAACGTTTTGCTGCCCACCCTGGCCTTGGCCACGCGTCCGGACTCTGTCCTGTCGATAATCTGTGCCACTGCGCCGCCCCCCTGGGCGGCCGCCACCACCCCGGCCTCAGCCCCCAGCCGCTGCTCCAGTTCGGCGAAACTATACTCGCGGCTGTCGCTGTAGCGGGGCGAATTTTTGTCCCAGGTACAGACTACGCTCTGCAGGTAAGGATAATCGAACCCCCACACCTCCTTGGCGGCGGCCGTACGCTCGCCGCTGGTGGAGTGGAAGACGGCGTTGATGGTCTCGCCGTTATAAGTGACGATTAGCCCCCGCGTTTCATCTACCGCCCGGCCGATCTTGGCCCAGTAGCGGTCGAAGGCGAACGGCCCCCAACGGTCCCTGAGCTGGAGGGTGCTCAGCCACGCCTGACTCTTGGCCGGATCTGTACTGACGTCGGCCCCCGGCCTGTCGGCCAGGCCGGCCCCGCCGAAAAGCGCCATCTGTTTGACCGCATAGGTCCGTCCCGCAACCGCCTGAGCCTTAAGGGCCTCAAGCTCGAACTCGGCCGGCATCTCGGCCGCAACCATGCCTTTCACGTACTCTTCCAGGCTCATTTCCACGATCCGGTCCTGATCGTGAAGATAGACCCTGATCGGGATGTCCTCGCCTTTCCGCGGCGCCGCCGACCTCGTTCCCGCCGGCCCTCCCAGGCTGTATAGCACCACCGTGGGAACAACGATGACAACGGCGATGACAAGCACAATGGTCAGCGCCAACACCTTTTTCACGCCCGCCCCTCCCGCATTTATGTATCCAATCATATGCACGGGGGCAGGGATATATGACAAGCATAAGGGCGGCCCTACGGGCCGCCCTTTCGTTGTTTCTTTATCCCACCCGGACGATCTCCGCGCCCAGGCTTGTCAGTTTGCCGACGATGTCTTCATAACCGCGATCAATATGATGAATGCAGCTTATTTCGGTTTTACCCTCTGCGACCAGCCCCGCCAGCACCAGTGCCGCTCCGGCCCGGAGGTCGGTGGCCTTGACCGGGCAACCGGTCAGGTTGGGCACACCTTCCACAATGGCGCTGCGGCCTTCGATTTTGATGCTCGCCCCCATGCGCTTGAGTTCGTCCACGTGCATGAAGCGGTTCTCAAATACCGTCTCGGTGATGACGCTCGTCCCTCCGGCCACAGTCATCAGCGCCATGAACTGGGATTGCATGTCGGTGGGGAAGCCGGGATAAGGCAGCGTCTTTACGTCGACCGCCTTGACCGCCCCCGTGCCGCGGACCCGCACCCCGTCGATCTTCTCTTCGATTGCCACGCCTGCTTCCTTGAGTTTGGCGGTCACCGGCTTGAGGTGCTCGGACAGCGCGTTCTCCAGCCAGACGTCGCCGCCGGTGATCGCCGCCGCCACCATGTAAGTGCCGGCTTCTATCCTGTCGGGGATCACGGCGTGGGTGGTGCCTTTGAGCTCTTTGACCCCCTCGATGCGGATGACGTTCGTTCCCGCGCCGCGGACCCTTGCCCCCATGGCGTTGAGGTAGTTGGCCAGGTCGACGATTTCCGGTTCTTCGGCGGGATTTTCGAGGATGGTTTGGCCTTCGGCCAGAGAAGCGGCCATCATGATGTTCTCGGTAGCGCCGACGCTGGGAAAGTCGAGATAGATCCGCGCGCCTTTGAGCCGCTGCTTCGTCCGCGCCTCGATATAGCCGTGGCCGAGGACGATTTCCGCTCCCAGCGCTTCAAAGCCCTTGAGGTGGAGGTCGATCGGCCTGGTACCGATGGCGCAGCCGCCGGGCAGAGAGATGCGCGCCTGGCCGGCTCTGGCGAGAAGCGGCCCCATGACGAGGAAGGAGGCTCTCATCTTGCGGACGAGCTCGTACGGGGCTTCGCAGCAGGAGAGGTCGGCACTGTTGACAACCAACGTGTCCGCTTCTTCTTTCGCGACGGTTACGCCGAGGTAGCCGAGCACCTCGCTGATGGTGCCCACATCCTCGAGGGCGGGAATCTCCTCCAGCCGGCTGGTCGTCGTCCCCAGGAGCGAGGCCGCGATAATCGGCAGTACGGCGTTTTTGGCGCCGCTGATCTTAATGCTGCCAGACAGTCTTTTTCCCCCGCTGACAATCAGTCTTTCCACGTACTTTCCTCCCACCGCTTGGTGCTAATATTCGCCTGTTATCACCGGCGAAGCGATTACTACATAGGTGCGGTTGTCGTATGGGCTGTAGCGGATGGCCAGGTTGATGTTGATCCGCCGGTCCCCGACGACGATGCTTTCCGGCAGTTCGGGGGAAAACCCCGTCAATCCGGCGTAGCCAGGCTGGACGGTCAGCTCCGCGTCTGTAGCGCCGAGGGCTTGTCCGGCCTTACGCAGCTTTTCCGGCCATATTTCCTTATCTAGTTTACCATCAAGCCCACCCACGAGGCAAGTGGATATCCGCGCGGCGCCGCCGCCACAGGAAGCCGCTTCCGCCGCCCGGCCGGGGAGCGTCCCGATATCGGCCTCTTCGACCCGCGTCTCCGTGTTTACAACCAGGTATGCTTCGGCGCTTTTTTGGTCCCAGGCGGGATAAACGACCTGAACCATGACGACGGCATGGCGTCCCCCGCCGCGTGCTTCCGCCTTAACGAGGCGGTGCCGCTCGCTGCGGGTGTGCTTGAGTTCGTACTGCTCCCGGCCGTAGCCCAGTTTGGCCATCGCCACGCAGGCGAGGCTTTTTAGCCCGTCGTCGCTCAGTTCGGCATCAGGCAGCTTAGTCCAGGCGTTCACGGCGACGGTTTCCGTCACCGCCCCGGCTGCTCCCATCGCCTCGTCGAGCTTTTCGATCCGCGCCGCGCCGGCGCCGTCGTTTGCCTGGCCCCAGGCGAGCAGCGACAAAAAAAGGAGGCCGGCCATCAACGCATAGCAAATACTTCTGCGCATACTACTCCCCATCCTTCTCCAAGCTTATTCTTGCCAGTTTTTAGGGGAGCTATACAGGCATTTTCTGCCGATGCGGTCGGGGCGGAACAGTAAAAAAGGCCGGGGGTAGCCCGGCCTTTCCGTAAATCACATATCTCTTGTCCTGCCGCTTTCGGCCACCCGCAGGCGGATAATCGCCCGCCGCAGGGCAGCTTCGGCGCGTGCCATGTCGATATCGGGGCCGGCGTCCTTGAGGCGTCGCTCGGCTCTTTCGCGTGCCGACTCGGCCCGTTTGACGTCGATCTCGTCAGGCAGCTCGGCGCAGGATGCCAGGATGGTAACCTTGTCGGGCCGCACTTCTATGAAGCCGCCGCAGACGGAGATCTGGCGCTCGCCTTCGTCCTTGAGCACCCTGAGGGGCCAGACGTCCATGCCGGCCACGAGCGGAGCGTGTCCTGGCAGGATGCCGAGGTCGCCGTCGGTGGCCCGGGCGATTACCATATTGACGCTGTCGGAATAGACGATGCGTTCAGGGGTGACGATATCAAGCCGGATGGTATTGGCCACAGCTTATTCCCCCTTGATCTGGCGCGCCTTTTCCACCGCTTCCTCGATAGTGCCGACCATGTAGAAGGCTTGCTCGGGCAGATCGTCGTGCTTGCCGACAAGGATTTCCTTGAAGCCGCGGATGGTCTCCTTGAGGGGCACGTATTTGCCCGGCGTGCCGGTGAACGCCTCGGCCACGAAGAACGGCTGGCTCAGGAAGCGCTGAATCTTGCGGGCCCGGGCGACGGTGAGCTTGTCGTCGTCGGAAAGTTCCTCCATGCCGAGGATGGCGATGATGTCCTGCAGTTCCTTGTAACGCTGCAGCACTTCCTGCACGCCGCGGGCCACTTCGTAGTGCTCCTGGCCGATGACGTGGGGATCGAGGATCCTCGATGTCGAGTCAAGCGGGTCGACCGCCGGGTAGATGCCCAGCTCGGCGATCTGCCGCGAGAGAACGGTGGTGGCGTCAAGGTGGGCGAAGGTCGCCGCCGGCGCCGGGTCGGTAAGGTCGTCAGCCGGCACGTACACGGCCTGGACGGAAGTGATCGAACCTTTCTTGGTCGAGGTGATGCGCTCCTGCAGGGCGCCGACGTCGGTGCCGAGGGTAGGCTGATAGCCGACCGCGGACGGCATGCGGCCGAGGAGGGCTGAAACCTCGGAGCCGGCCTGGATAAACCGGAAGATGTTGTCGATGAACAGCAGCACGTCTTGGCCGCCTTTGTCGCGGAAGTACTCGGCGACGGTAAGGCCGGTGAGGCCGACGCGCATCCTCGCTCCCGGCGGCTCGTTCATCTGCCCGTAAACGAGGGCGGTCTTGTCGATAACGCCGGATTCCTTCATCTCCATCCAGAGGTCGTTGCCTTCGCGGGTGCGCTCGCCGACGCCGGAGAAGACCGAGAAGCCGCCGTGTTCGGTGGCGATGTTGCGGATCAGCTCCATGATGATTACCGTCTTGCCGACGCCCGCGCCGCCGAACAGACCGATCTTGCCGCCCTTGGAGTAGGGGGCGATCAGGTCGACGACCTTGATCCCCGTCTCGAGGATGGTGGTCGACGTCTCCTGGTCCTCGAAGGACGGAGCCGGACGGTGAATGGGCCAATAATCGTCGGCTTCGACCGGGCGGTCGTCGTTGTCGACCGTCTCGCCAAGCACGTTGAATACCCTGCCCAGCGTTCCCTTGCCGACGGGAATCTTGATCGGCGCGCCTGTGTCGTCGGCCTTCATGCCACGGGTCAGGCCGTCGGTGGACGACATGGCGACGCAACGAACTACGTTATCACCGAGATGCTGCATGACTTCCGCTGTCAGTTTGACGCGGACATCGCCGACTTGCTCGTCGATTTTTACGGCGTTATAAATCGGGGGCAGCTGCTCCGGGGGGAATTCAACGTCAACGACAGGCCCGATGACTTGAATTACTCTACCAGTGTTCATTCTTTCCCCTCCTCACTATTTGAGGGCCTCGGCGCCGCCCACGATCTCGGAAATCTCGCGGGTGATGTTCGCCTGGCGTATCTTGTTGTAGTTGAGAACCAGCTTGGAGATGAGCTCCTGGGCGTTATCGGTGGCCGACCCCATGGCCGTCATCCTGGCGCCCAGCTCGCTGGCCGCCGACTGGAGGAGGGCACCGTACACTACCGTTTCCAGGTACTTCGGCAGCAAAAGCCCGAGCACTTCTTCCGCCGACGGTTCGAAGATGTATTCCCGCGGCTGCTCTTCTCCCTGGGCCGTATCGGTGTCGACCGGCAGCAGCTTGACGGTTGTGGGCTTGTGATTGATGGGCGAGAAGAAGCGGGTGTAGACCAGATAAACCTCGTCGTATTCGCCGCGCTCATAGGCTGAGGCTACGTCGCGGGCCATTTTGACGGCTATATCGTAGGTCGGCTTCTCCGAATACCCGGTGTACTGCTGGTCGATTTTATAGTCCCGACGCCGGAAGTAGTCGCGGACCTTGCGGCCGGCAGTCAACAGGTGGATATTATCCTTGCCGCTTACCTGGGGGAGCACTTCGCGCAGGAGGTTGGAGGTGTAAGCCCCCGCAAGGCCCTTGTCGGCGCCGAGGATGAGGTAAGCAATGCGGTTGACCTCCCTCACCGCCAGAAGAGGATGCCCCGATTCCTTGGCTCCGGCCGCCACACCCGCCAAAATCTCGCGGATCTTGTCGGTGTAAGGGCGGCTGGAGTTTGCTCGTTCCTGAGCACGGCGCAGTCTGGCCGCGGCCACCATCTTCATGGCCTTGGTGATCTGCTGGATGTTCTTGACGCTCCTAATGCGGCGCCGTATATCCCGCGTACTGGCCATCAGTCATCACCCCGCTTGCGCGCCGGTCTTGTCGTAAGCCGCGAAAGTGTCCTTGAACTCTTTGATGGCTTCCTTGAGCGCAGCTTCGGTTTCTTTGTCGATGACCTTTTTCTCGCGGATGGTCTTGATGATTTCAGCGTAGTTCGCTTTCATGAACTTGATGAAATCCTGTTCGAAATGAACGACCTCGTTGGCCGGGATGTCGTCGAGATACCCGTTGACGCCGGCGTAGATGGTCAGAATCTGCTCTTCGACCGGCACCGGCTCGTATTGCGGCTGTTTGAGAATTTCGGTCATGCGCTGGCCGCGGTCGAGCAGCGCTTTGGTGGCTTTATCGAGGTCGGAGCCGAACTGGGCAAAAGCCGCCATTTCGCGATACTGGGCGAGGTCGAGACGCAGGCGGCCGGCAACCTGCTTCATGGCCTTGATCTGGGCGGAACCGCCGACGCGGGAGACGGAGATGCCGGCGTTGATGGCCGGGCGGGTGCCGGAGTAGAACAGCTCGCTCTCCAGGAAGATCTGTCCGTCGGTGATCGAGATAACGTTGGTCGGGATGTAGGCGGAAACGTCGCCAGCCAACGTCTCGATTACCGGCAGCGCGGTTATCGAACCGCCGCCGAGTTCGTCGGACAGCTTGGCGGCCCGCTCGAGCAGGCGGGAGTGTAGGTAGAAGACGTCGCCGGGATAAGCCTCGCGGCCGGGCGGCCGGCGAAGCAGCAGCGACATAGCACGATATGCGGTGGCGTGCTTGGAGAGGTCGTCATAGACGCACAGTACGGCGCCGCCCTTGTACATAAAGTACTCGCCCATCGTTACCCCGGCGTAGGGCGCGAGGTACTGCAGGGGGGCGCTGTCGGAAGCGGTGGCGGCCACGACGATGGTGTATTCCATCGCCCCGGCCTCTTCGAGGGTATGGACCACGCGGGCGACGGTCGAAGATTTCTGGCCGATGGCCACATAGATGCAGGTGACGCCCTGGCCCTTCTGGTTGATGATCGTGTCGATGGCGATGGCCGTCTTGCCGGTGCCGCGGTCGCCGATGATAAGCTCGCGCTGGCCGCGGCCGATCGGGATCATGGCGTCGATGGCCTTGATGCCTGTCTGGAGCGGCTCCTTGACCGACTGGCGGTCGGCGATGCCGGGAGCGCGGTATTCGACCGGCCGGAATTCCGTCGTGTCGATGGGACCCTTGCCGTCTACCGGCTGGCCGATGGCGTTGACGACCCGGCCGATCATAGCTTCTCCTACCGGCACCTGCATGATGCGGCCGGTACGGCGGACGGTGTCGCCTTCTTTTATCAGCAGCTCGCCGCCCAGAAGAACGGCGCCGACGTTGTCTTCCTCGAGGTTGAGGACCATGCCGTACACGCCGCCGGGGAACTCCAGCAGCTCGCCGGCCATGGCCTTTTCCAGGCCGTGGATGCGGGCGATCCCGTCGCCGACTTCGATGACCGTGCCGACGTCGTCCACGTTGAGGTCGACCTGGTAGCGCTCTATTTGTTGCTTGATAATTGCCGTGATCTCTTCAGGCCTTAGTTTCATACTCAGTAAGTCACCCCAATCTTACTCACTTCGGTCTTAAGCAGCGCCGCCTTAAGCGTTTCGAGCTGACGGACCACGCTGCCGTCGATCAGTTTGTCGCCGATCTTCACAACCACGCCGCCGACGATGTTTGCGTCCACGCGGGTATTGAGCACGATCGTCTTGCCGGTGACGGCGCTCAGCTTGGCAGCCAGGGCTTGTCTGTCGCCCTCGGCGAGCGGCATGGCCGTCGTAACCTCGGCCTCGGCGATGTTGCGGGCTTTGTTGGCCAGCTGCCTGTACTCCCTGATAATCGCCGGGAGGGCCGTTTCGCGCCGTTTGTCGATGAGCAGGAGCAGGAAATTGCGGACGTAGTCGGCAACCTGCGGCCCGAAGACTCTCACGACCGTTTCCTTCTTGGCCGCGAGCGGCACCTGCGGATGATATAGAAGCGTAGCCAGCTCGCCGTGGGCGGCGAGCGTCTCTTCCACGATGCCCAGTTCTTTCTCCACGCCGTCGAGCGCCTCTTTCTCGGCCGCGATCTCGTATAGGGCCTCGGCGTACCTCAGGGCGAGTTGACTGGCAATCATTGGACACCACCTATTTTCTGCCCGTCGAGATTATTGATGAAATCGCTGACCAGTTTGGCGTTGGCGTTGGCGTCCAGGTTCTGGCCGATGATCTTGCCGGCGGCGGCGATGGACAGGGACACGACCTCGTTCCTGAGTTCGGCCACAGCCCGTTCGCGCTCGCGGGCGATTTCTTCCTGGGCGTCCTTAAGCAGACGGGCATGCTCGGCCCGCGCTTCCTTGAGGATATCGTCCTTCGCCTGCTCGGCTAGTTTGGTGGCTTTCTCGACAATAACCTGGGCCTGGGTTCTGGCCTGCGCAAGCTGTTCCTGGTATTCGCGCTTCAGTTCCTCCGCGGCCGCCCGCTCGCGGTCGGCCGATTCCAGGTTACCGACGATACGGGCCTGACGGTCGCTCATCGCCTGGAGGACTTTGCCGAAGACGAATTTCTTCAGGATATAGGCCAAGAGTAGGAAATTTATGATTTGCGCTATCAGCGTAGCATTCAACTCAACCAAATCGTTGCCCCTCCTCTGCAAGGCTTAAGGGAGGCGACGGGAAAGAATCCCGTCGCCCGGCAAAATAAATTACTTGATGAACGGATTGGCAAACACCAGCACCAGGGCGATAACCGCCGCGATAATGGGTATGGACTCGATCAGGCCGACGGAGATGAACATGTTGACCAGAATAGTGCCCTTGGCTTCCGGCTGCCTGGCCATCCCCTCGATAGCTTTGGCGGTTACCTGTCCGTCGCCCATGGCGGCTCCGAAAGCGGCCAGTCCGATTGCCAGCGCAGCGGCGATAACCGAGGCGGCTACGATGATTGCGTGTTCCACAGTGGTTTCCTCCTTATATTTAGGCTAAATTTTGGGGGTTTCTCTGTTAGTGATGCTCTTCTTTGAGCGAGTTGCTCAGGTAAGATGTCGACAGCATGGTGAAGATGAAGGCCTGGATCAGGCCGACGATCACGCTGAAGCCCAGCCAGAGAACTCCGACCAGCGGCTCGCCGTACCAGAGCGGCAGCGCCGCGATCAGGATTATCAGAATCTCGCCGGCCATGATGTTGCCGAATAGACGGAAAGACAGCGTTATCGGCCGGGCGATCTCTTCGATGATGTTGATCGGCAAAAACAGGGGGTGCGGCTGGATGAAATGCTTGAAATGACCCAACCCGTGATGGCCTACTCCCAGCACATGGACGAAGCCGATGATCATCAGCGCCAGGCCGAGGGTAGTGTTAAGGTCGTTGGTCGGGGAAGTGAAGCCCGGCACCAGACCCAGCCAGTTGGAAGTCAGCAGGAAAACAAACAGCGTGATTAAAAGCGGCGCAACCTTCTTGCTGTTAGGCCCGATGGTCGCGTCCACCTGACCGCCGATGGCTTCGATCGCCATTTCGAAGATGTTCTGCATGCCGCGGGGCACCGTCTCCAGGCGCCGGACCGCGAGCATCGAAAGCACGATAACGATGGCCATGACCAGCCAGGTCATATACAGCGTGTCCATATTGAAAGCATAGCCGAAGAAGTGGGCTACTTTATGCGAACCGATTTCATGTCCCCCATGTCCCATATGTCTCACCCCTTTCTTCGTTTGATTGCTTGTGGTTACTTGGTCACGGAATGCCTGAAAACCAGATAGAAGCCGTTGAGGAAGATTATGATCTGTAAGGACAGCAGACCGGCCACCACGGCGCCGAAGTGAAAAGACGGCACTTTCAGCGACCAGGCCAGCGCCAAAACGATAAACGCAAGCCTTATCAGCCAGCCTGTCCGCATGTAGGCCACCGCTTTCTGGGGCGGCAGCGACGCGCTTCGCCGCACCCGGTAGCAGACAAGCAGCCCATAAACTGCGCTGATGGCCGCCCCAGCCAGGAACCCGGCGATTTTGTCGCCATGCCCCGCGAAGTAAAGTCCGGCGGCGATTACCGCCGTCCATGCCGCCAGCTGCAGCAGGAGTCTTTTCGCCACCCCGGCCAGTTCCTGGCGGGTATCGGCAAAACCGGAGTCATTCATCACGGGCGACCCTCTTGTATGCGGACCATAAGCCGGCGATCAGGCCGAGCAGCGTACCGACAACCGTCCCCCAGGGACTCGAATCCAGCCAGTTGTCGATGAAGCGGCCGCCGAAAAGGCCCACCGCAGCCGCCGCGACCATGCCGATGCCAACATTGCCCACCATACTGAGCGCCGCCAGAAGCTGGCGCCTGTCTTCCTGTTTCACCAGCCCCACCCCCGCTTCTTACGCAGATATTATCCCCGGCTGGACCGCGCTAGATGCGAGCAAAAGAAATGTGGTGATATAAGCAGCGTCTTATGACTGTTCCGCAAGCGTCTGGTAAAATCCTTCTTCAGGGGGGATTTTTAGGATAAAAAATTGAAATTCGTGCAAAATGTGGTAAATTTTCGTAATTTTCTTTATTATCCTTTTGTTTTCCCCCGTGAACGGTCTTTATCATCTTTACGATGTTCTAATTATTATAATGCATAAATCGTGCCAATTGACACTCCGCGAGTTTCGCGATTTTGCGGTCGGCATAGCCGCCGCCAGCGTCTAGCAATCGGGACACTCGCGCAAAATGTGTCGCTCTTCGCGGTCATCCGCGGGCGCAATACGAATCGGGGCGCTCGGCGAGGCCGTGTTTCCAGAGGATGAACGACACGATGCGGCGGGCCGCCTGACCGTCGCCGTAAGGGTTGCAGGCGCTGGCCATCCGCCGGTACTCGTCCCGGTCGACCAGCAGTCTGCGGGTTTCGGCGTACACCGCCGCCCGGTCGGTGCCGACCAGCTTGACCGTCCCCGCGCCGATCGCTTCCGGACGCTCGGTAGTGTCCCTGAGCACCAGCACCGGTTTGCCGAGCGACGGGGCTTCCTCCTGGATGCCGCCCGAGTCGGTGAGCACCAGGTAAGACCGGGCGATGAGGTTGGCAAACGGCTGGTAGTCGAGCGGATCGATGAGGTGGACCCTGTCCAGCCCGCCAAGCTCGGCCTGGACAACCTCCCGCACGCGCGGATTCTTATGTACGGGGAAAACGACCTCGACATCGGCGAACTCGCCGACGATGTCGCGCAGCGCCTGGTAGACCTGGCGGAGCGGTTCGCCGAGGTTCTCGCGGCGATGGGTCGTCACCAGGATTACCCGCCGGGCGCGGTAGTCGATTCCCGCCAGCAGCGGCTCTGTGAACCGGTAACCGTCGTCGACGGTGGCGAGCAGGGCATCGATGACGGTGTTGCCTGTTACGAAAACGGCCGCCGGCTCGACCGCCTCGGCGAGCAGGTTGTCGCGGGCGGTGGCGGTGGGTGCGAAGTGCAGGTCGGTCAGCGAGCCTGTGAGCTTGCGGTTCATCTCCTCGGGGAAGGGCGAGAACTTGTTTCTTGTCCGCAGGCCGGCCTCGACGTGGCCGACGGCAATCTGGTGGTAGAAGGCGGCCAGCGAGCCGGCGAACGTCGTCGTCGTGTCGCCGTGGACGAGGACGATGTCGGGCCGTTCCTTGGCGAGCACATTGTTGAGGCCCTGCAGCGAACGGCAGGTGATGTCGAACAGCGTCTGCCCCTGGGACATGATATCGAGGTCGTGGTCGGGCATGATGCGGAAAAGCTGCAACACCTGGTCGAGCATTTCGCGGTGCTGGGCGGTGACGGCGACCACCGGCGTGATGAGCGCGGGGTATTTAGCCAGTTCCAGCACCACCGGCGCCATCTTGATGGCCTCGGGGCGCGTGCCGAACACGGTCATGACCTTGATGGGAGCCGCCATGCGATAATCCTCCTGAGTCGTCGTTTGTAAATATTATAATGTTTTTAGATAATCAGAGGGCAGGCCCTCCGGCCTGCCCGTATGCGCTAGTTGCTTTCCACCGAACCGGTATCCTTGAGGACGCCGACCTTCCTGGCCCCGAAGAAAGCTAGCCCCAACAGCAGTATAATTATCAGCGCCCCGTAACCTTTGTTGACCTCGGTCAGGGCGATGGCGCTCAGCCCCAGGCAGCCGCTGATCACGTACATCAACAGCACGGCCTGTTTCTGGGTCAGACCCATCTCGAGCAGCCGGTGATGGAGGTGCCCCTTGTCGGGTTTGAAAATCGGCCGTCCGTTGGTGTAGCGGCGGATGATCGCGAAGGCGGTGTCCATGATCGGCAGGCCGAGGGCTACGATCGGCACCACGAGGGCGATAGTGGCCGCGCTTTTCACCATGCCGAGGATGGAGACGGCGGCGAGCATATATCCCAGGAACATGCTGCCGGTGTCGCCCATGAAGATTTTCGCCGGGTTGAAGTTATGCTGCAGAAAGCCCAGCGCACTGCCGGCCAGGGCCGCGGTAAGGATGGCCACCGTCCAGAAGTTCTGCTGCAGCGCCACGAGCAGGATGGTGATGGAAGCGATGGTGGAAACTCCCGCCGCCAGGCCGTCGAGCCCGTCGATCAGGTTGACGGTGTTGGTGAGGCCGACAACCCACAGCACGGTAAGGGGTATGGAGAGGTAGTTGAGATAAATCATTTCGCCGAACGGATTGGTAAGCCATTCTATCCGCACGTTGAACATTACGAGGACAAGCGCCGCGGCTATCTGGCCGAGCAGCTTTGTTTTGGCCGAAAGATGCTTGAGGTCGTCGATTATGCCGACGACCAGGATTACCGTGCCGCCGACTAGCAGCCCGGCGATCTCGTGGCTGATATGGAGACTGGCCAGCACCGCCAGGACGAAACCGAGGTAGATCGCGAGGCCGCCCATCCGGGGGATGGGGCTGGTATGGACTTTACGGGCGTCAGGCGCGTCCAGCGCCCCCGCCTTTATAGCGAAATCCTTGATATGAGGCGTGAGGAAATAAGCCACGATCAAGGCTACAGTGAAGGCAAACACATATACTTGCACGCTAAGACCACCTCATTTCCCGGGAGACGCTTTATTAATTGATAGGAATACGCAAACATCACTAGCTATTTTATCTCAGCAGTCAAAACTTGTCAAACGCGATAAAACGGTCAAAACAACTGGTATCTTTAGTATTTTCCACATCACACAGGATATGCATCGATTACAACAATATGTCAAGCTCATGCGAGCCCTCAGGCGTACAGGCCCTTGGCTGCGGTTCCTGGCGGCAATGCCCTCCGCCCGGCGTTCTCGCTTCGGCCGTCCGCCAGGCTGCTCCCTACCGAAGCCAGGTGCGGATATTATATACCATTCGCCCCGTCCGGTCAATTTCCTTTTATGTCTACAGCAAATCCCCGCCTGTTATACTGCCAATAATTTCCGCGGCGCGCGCGGCAACCGTCACGACAGAACCGGCCGGCGCTTGCGCGCCGGCCGGTGCCGCCAAAAGCTCTATTGGCCGTATTTTTCCTTTATCATCGGCTTAATACCGCCGCCGGCCAGGATTTCCATGACATACCCCGACAGCGCCTGAGCCTGGGCGGCCGCACCGGTCGTCTCGTTCGTCACCTTGCCGGTCGTCAGGTCGACGGTCAGCCTGTCACCGCGCTTCACCACGCCGGCGATGCCGGGGCAGACCAGCAGTGGCACGCCTAGATTGATAGCATTGCGGTAGAATATCCGTCCGAAGGAGTCGGCGAGGATGGCCCCCACCCCGACCGTCTTGAGGGTGACGGCGGCGTGCTCGCGGCTTGAGCCGCAGCCGAAATTCGCGGCAGCGACGATGATGTCGCCCGGCCCGACTTCCTTGACGAACGATGGGTCGGCCCCTTCCATGGCATGCTCCGCCACCTTGTCGGGGTCGGTGAGATCGAGGAACCGGCCGGGGTAGATCTGGTCGGTATCGATGTTTGCCCCGTAGACGAAGCATTTTCCGCTGATGATGCTCTTCATTGCTCTCCCCCCTACTCCAGGTAGTCGGCCGGGTTGACAATCTTGCCCTCCAGGGCGGCGGCGGCGACGGCGGCCGGCGAACCGACGAAGATTTCCGCCTTGGTGTGGCCCATGCGTCCCGGGAAGTTGCGGCTCGACGCCGTGATGCAGGTCTCGCCGGAGGCCAGCATCCCCTGGTGAGTGCCGAGGCAGGCGGCGCAGCCGGGCGTCACGAAGGTCGCCCCGGCCTCCAGGAGCGCCTGGATGTAGCCTTTGTCCATCGCCTCGAGGAAAACTCCTTTCGACGCAGGCACCACGAGGAAACGGGTCCGCGGGTTGACGCGCCTGCCTTTGAGGATGCCGGCGGCGACCGCCAGGTCTTCGACCCGGCCGCCGGTGCAGGTGCCGAGGAAAGCCTGGTCGACGGGCCTGCCGGCATACGCGGTGATGTCGAAAACGTTGTCGACACTGTGAGGGGCGGCCACCTGCGGCATGAGGTCCGAAACGTCGAGGGAATGCTCGGCGGCGTATTCGTAGCCGGGGTCGGTGGCGAATATCTCATAATCCTGTTTTGTTTTGCCCTTGAGGAACGCCATGGTGATTTCGTCCGGCTGGATGTAGGCCGTCTTGGCCCCCATCTCGGTGGTCATGTTGCACAGTGCCATGCGCTCGGAGATACCGAATTCCTTCAGCACCGGCCCGGTGAATTCCACCGCCCGGTAAACGCCGTAGTCGGCGCCGAGGCTGCCGATGACCTTGAGGATGACGTCCTTGGCGAACACTCCTTTGGGCAGCCTGCCTTCGAGGTTGATGCGGATGACTTCCGGCACCCGGAACCACAGTTGGCCGGTCATCATTATAATGGCGAGGTCGGTGGCGCCGACGCCGGTGCCGAACGCGCCGAACGCGCCATGGGTCGTGGTATGGGAGTCGGTGACAACCAGCACCATGCCGGGATATACGAGACCGTTGTCGGCCAACACCTGATGGCAGACGCCGGTATCGACGTCCATCAAAAGATCGATGCCCTGGTCCCAGCAGAATTCGCGAAACTGCTTCTGGTTGTCGGCCTGGGTGATTGTCGAGGCGGGGGCGTAATGATCGAGGAAGACTACCAGCTTTCGGGGGTCGTTGACTTTTTTGCCGCCCATCTCGCGGAAGGAGCGGATGGTCTGCAGGTAAAGATCGTTGATGCCCGCAAGGTCGACCTTGCAGTTGATTATCTCCCCGGTCGCCACCGTGGCCTTGCCGGCCGCCCTGGCGAGAATCTTCTCTATGGCGTGCATTTCTTTCTCCCCTCGTTATTTGCTGAGCGGAACGGTGATGCTGCCCTGCGGCATGAGGATTATCCGCGGCTTCGGCCCCAGCTTCGCGTATGCCATGCCGAGGGCCTCGCCGATATCGGCCGCAGGCGCAAAGAGCAGCGTCTTGGCGAGCTCAGGCGGCAGACAGGAGACGAGGATGAATTCCGCTTTCTTCATCAGCCTGGTGACGGCGTACGCCTTATGGGCGCCGATCTCGAAGTTGGTCCTGAGGGCCGCCTCGACCGCGTCCGGCGTCCGGTACTTGCACATCGTCTCTTCGTACAGCGCCGACCCGCTTCCCTCGACGCACTCGCCGAGGATGACGACCACGCCGCCCTGGCGCACCGCGCCCCAGGCGTTGTCCATCGTCTTCTGCAGCTGATAAACATTGATATCCTTCGGGTAGCCGCCGCAGGTCGCGATGACGAGGTCGGCCGGCTCGGGCACCGGCGTGCCGTACACGCTGTCCACGAACTTGCACGCATCCAGGTGGGCTTTGATGTAGTCGCCGGCGAACACGCCCAGGAACTCGAACTTTTCGTTGAGGACGACATTTATGAGAAAGTCCGGCCGGCACATCTCCGTGCCCTCGACCTGGTCGTGGTAGACGGGGTTTCCCTCCAGGCGCCCGATGACGGCATTCTCGTCGAACATCATACTGTGGTTCTTGCGGATCGTCTCGTGTTTTGCAACCCCGGGAAGCATGGCTTTACGGCCGCCGCCGAAGCCTGAGAAGAAATGGTGGACGACGCTGCCGGTGCAGACGATGCGGTCGGCTTCAGCGACCATTTTGTTGAACCATACCGGCGTGCCGCGGGAGGTGGTGCCGAAATGGATGAATTCACCCTCCTTGGCGTTGCTGTTGTACATCCGCACCCGCTTGGCCACTTCCGGGCCGACGGCCGCGGTCATTTCCTCGGCGGTCATGTCGCGGTGGGTGCCGAGGGCGAACACGATGAACATGTCTTTGTCGGGCACGCCGGCGGTGTTGAGTTCGTCAAGCAGGACCGGCATGAAAACGTCGCTGTTAGCCACACGGGTGGGGTCGTTGACGATGAAACAAACCGTCTCGCCTGGTTTGGCAACCTCGCGGAGAGGCGGGGAAGCGATCGGGCTCCTGATCGCTTCGCGGACGGCAGCCACGGGGTCAGGCAGCACCGGGGCTTCCCTGATTCTCAGTTCCCCCACGACCAGCGAAGGGTCGAGGGAAAACTTCACGTACCCCTTGCCATACTTCAGGCTGTATTCTTTCGTTGCCATGCCGGTTATCACTCCTCTGCAGATTTTGTCACCATAGGCCGGCGACTTTCCACCAAACGCTGCCGAAACCGACGAAGATGATGATGTTGATGACCGACAGGATGAAGCCGATCCTCCACCAGTCGCTCTGGGAAATGTACCCCGCCCCGAAGAAGATGGGCGCGGGGCCGGTGGCGTAGTGAGTCAGGCCGCCGAACAGGGCGGAGATGACGCCCAGGCTCATGGCCGACAGAAATGGCGGTGCGCCGGCGGCCACCGACACGGCCAGGAAGGCGGCGTACATCGCGGTGACGTGGGCCGACAGGCTGGCAAAAGCGTAATGGGAGTACATGTACACGAGCAGCAGGATACCGAGGGCCATCTCCCAGGATAACCCGGCCAGCGAGCCGCCGACGAGCTTGGCGAACCAGCCGATGAAGCCGACCTTGGCGAGGGCGCCGGCCAGGCTGATCAGGCCGCCCATCCAGATGAGAGTGTCCCAGGCGCCTTTTTCTTCGAGGACATCTTTCCATTCAATCGCCTGGCCTAGGAGCATCAGGCCGACGCAGACGATGGCGGCGACGGTGGCGTCGATCTTGGTGAAAGACGAGGTGCTCCAGAGGAGCAGGGCGAGAACGAACGTCCCGGCCACCACTTTTTCGCCCCAGGACATCGGCCCCATCTTCTCGAGTTCCTTGCCGGCGATAACCTTTGCTTCCGGCGTTTTGGTGATTTCCGGCGGGTAGAGCTTATAGATGACAAATGGCGCAATCGCCAAAGCTATCAGGCCGGGGAGGACACCGGCGAGCGCCCACGTGCCCCAGCTGATCGACACCTTCGACGTCTGCAGGGCAAGGGCGGCGACCAGCGAGTTGGGGGCCACCGAGGTCAGGAACATCGCCGAGGTGATGGTGTTGCACTGGAAGGTGCTCTTCATCAGGTAGGCGCCGATCTTGCGGGACGTTTCTCCCGGCTCGGAGCCGAAGGCGGAGGAAAGGCTGCGGACGATGGGGTAAAGGATGCCGCCGCCGCGGGCGGTGTTCGAAGGCGTGGCCGGCGAGATTACGAGATCGCTGAGGGCCAGGGCGTACGCCAGCTTCAGCGAGCTGTCGCCGATGGCGGCCATGACCTTGTAGGCGATGCGGCGGCCGAGGCCGGTCTTGACGAAGCCCTTGGCGAAGATGAAGGCCGAAACGATCAGCCACATGGTAGTATTGCCGAAGCCGGCGAGGATTTCGGCCGGTTTCAGGACGCCGAGCAGGCCGGCAAGGCCCAGGCTTATGAAGGCTACCGCGCCGATCGGCAGGGGCTGAAGGATGAAGCCGAGGATGGTGGCGACAAAGATGGCGAACAGATGCCAGGCCGGCAGCTTGAGGCCGGCGGGCACCGGCAGGAACCAGATAATCACCCCGACGGCTACCGCGATCACTCCGTTGCGTAGGTTCTTGTTCATCATTTCCCTCCTCAATATTATTCAGTCAATAGAACCATATAATGCAAATGTCGTGCCAGAAGAGGGAAGGCCGCGCCAAAGGCTCCGTCCCGCGGATTGTTGCAAACATTGCGACAATATTTTAAAATTGTTTTATAGTGTTTTATTTTGTTGCAGGGATGTGACGACTTGGGAATTGCTTTTCTCGCCCCTGATGAAAGCATGCTCACAACCGCCCGTAAGGTTCTTGCCCCCAGCCACGGCGATATCGCCATCCACCTCGGTCTGCTGAGCGGCGGCGTCACCGTCGCCAAAGAGCTGGTGGCCGGAGGCACGGAAATCATCGTCACCCGTGGCGGCACCGCTGCGGCGATCCGCAGCGCCGGCCTCGCCGTGAGCGTCGTCGAGGTGCCGATCACCGGCTTCGACCTCATCCGTGCCGTCGCGAAGGCCCGCGCCTACGGCGGCAGGATCGCCGTCGTCGCCTTCCCTTCCATGGTCTTCGGCATAAGCTGTCTGGGACCCATCCTCGGCGTCGACCTCCGCGATTACATTTTCGGCAGCGAGTTCGAGGCCGAAGCAAACGTGCAGCGCGCCTTCGCCGACGGGGCCGATGTCGTCGTCGGCGGCGTCATCACCGTCAAAATCGCCGCCCGCCACAGCCGCCCGGCTGTTTTCATCGAAAGCGGCGCCGAGGGGATAATCCAGGCCGCCGAAGAAGCCAAGCGGCTCGCCCACGCCCGCAAACTCGAGAAGGTCAAGACCGGCCTGTTCAAAACGGTGCTCGACAACGCCTACGAGGGAGTTATCTCGGTCGATCATGACGGCCGCGTGACAGTCTTCAACCCGGTCGCCCAGCGCATTACCGGTATCGGCGAACCGGCGGCTATCGGCCGCTCCATAACCGAGCTCTGGCCGCAGCTCAGGCTTGCCGACGTCCTCAGGACCGGCCGTGACGACCTCGGCCAGCTGCTGCGCATAAAGGACAAGCGCATCCTCTGCAACAAAATCCCTATCATCGTCAGCGGCCAGACGGCCGGGGCGGTGGCAAACCTCCAGGACGTCAGCAAAATCCAGCAGATGGAAGAGCGCATCCGGCGCGAGATATACGCCTCCGGCCACGTCGCCGCCTTCACCTTCGATGATGTCCTCGGCAATACCCCCGTGATCGAAAACACGGTGCGCATGGCCAAGGATTTTGCGGCCACCCAGTCCGCCGTCCTCATCCTCGGCGAGACCGGCACCGGCAAAGAGGTTTTCGCCCAGAGCATCCACAACTACAGCCCGCGGGCCGGCGGCCCTTTCGTGGCTGTCAACTGCGCGGCCCTCCCGAGCCAGATTCTGGAGAGCGAGCTGTTCGGCTACGTCGGCGGGGCCTTCACCGGCGCCGCCAAGGGAGGCCGCCCCGGGCTGTTCGAGGTCGCCCACCGCGGCACCATCTTCCTCGACGAAATCGCCGAAATGGATCTCCCCACCCAGGGCAAGCTGCTGCGCGTCCTCCAGGAGAAAAAAGTGATGCGGCTGGGCAGCGACAAGGTAATCCCCGTCGATGTGCGCGTCATCGCCGCCACCAACCGCACCCTCAAACAGATGGTTGCCGAAAACGCCTTCCGCGCCGATCTCTACTACCGCCTCAACGTCCTCCGCCTGCGCATCCCGCCGCTGCGCGAGCGGGTCGCCGACATCCCCGTATACGCGCGCCATTTCCTGGCCCGCTATGCCGCGACCGCCGGACGCGGTCTCACTTTCACCCCCGGCGCCCTTAGCGTCCTGGCCAGCTACCCGTGGCCCGGCAACATCCGCGAACTGGAGAACACCGTCGAGCGCATCGCGGTCGTCTGCCGCGAGGGCACGGTCACGGACGCCGCCGTGGCACAAATGCTCGCCGACGAGCAGGAATCCGCCATCCAGACCTTCGTGCGCGAAAACGAGAGCGAGGAGATTAAAAAAGCCCTCGCCGCCGCCCGCGGAAAATATGGCGAAGCAGCGAAGATGCTTGGGATGAGCCGGTCGACGCTGTGGCGCAAGCTGAAGAAGTTCAGCGGCAGATAGCGACAAAAGTAGTCCTTCTCTGCTATGGACTGACCAGTCAGCGTCGGTTATAATTGAACCAAACCCGCAGACAAGAGGTGGTAGGATTGCTCAGAAAAGTCGCTCTTCTCCTAGCCGCTCTCCTCTTTGTTGCCGCCGTCGCCTCGGCCAATTCCTACAAGGAAATCGTCGGCGACGCCAAGAAATTCGACGGCCGGGTCGGTGTCTACGCCAAGAACCTCAAAACCGGCAAGGCTCTTTCCTTTAATCAGGACACCGTTTTCCCCGCCGCCTCGACCGCCAAGCTCGTGGTCGCGATGGCGCTCTACAAGTACCTCTATCCCGCAGCCAGCCCGGCAAAGAAAGATCTGTACGATGATAACGTCGACGATATGATCGTCGTCAGCGGCAACGACTCATATCGCGCGATGCTCGCCGAGATCGATGCCCTCCGCCCCGACGCCCTCAGAAAGGTGACGCGCGACCTGCGCCTGAAAAAAACTCAGGTACATAGCGAGGATGCCTACAAGCGCTACAACTACCACAGCGTCACCACGCCCTATGAGATGGCCCTGGTCTTCGAGAACATCTACCGCGACCGCTACCTCGGCAGGCAAAAATCCTCCGAACTGAAATATAAGCTCGCCAACACCATCTTCCGCGATGAGATCCCCCGATTAATGGAGACCCCGGTTATGCACAAAGTCGGCGCCCTCGACAACCTCCTCTGCGATGTGGGCATCGTCGACGACGGCCGCGACCAGATTCTTATCAGCGTCTACACCCTTACCGACCGCCCCGAGGCGTATGCGAGCGATTATATCGCCAGGACGGCGGCGAAAGCTTACAACGCTTTACGGCGTAAATAGGGAAAGGGTTTTTAAGGTCCATCTGCAGCGTTGCTCCTCAGAGCGCTTGCTAGCGTACGACCCAAGTACGCGTCGCGGCGCGCTCTTCCGGTGCGTCTTGCATCTGGAGCCTTCTAAACCCTTTCCGGCATTTCATAAAAGGCGCTTCCGCCGGGAAGCGCCTTTTTATCAGCCGTTTTCCTTAAAACATATACACTCGACATCCGTGCCGGCCAACAGCTCCATCGCCAGCTCGTCCGGGTAAGGGGAGAGGTAGACGATGCGCTTGATGCCGGCGTTGATAATCATCTTGGTGCACCCTGAGCACGGCTGGTGGGTACAGTAGAGCGTCGCCCCCTCGATGGCTACTCCGTAAAGGGCGGCCTGGACGATGGCGTTCTGCTCGGCGTGGGTGCCGCGGCACAACTCATGGCGCTCGCCGGAGGGTATCGCCCTGGCGGCGCGCAGGCAGCCCACCTCGCTGCAATGCGGCAGCCCCTGCGGCGCGCCGTTGTAGCCGCTTGTCAGCAGGCGCTTGCCTTTGACGATAACGGCCCCCACCTGACGTCTGAGGCAGGTGGATCTGGTCGCCACCACCCTGGTGATATCCATGAAGTATTCGTCCCATACCGGCCGCGTCATCCGCGCACCCCCATTTTCTCTCTTATCTTCATTATTTCCACGCGTCAGCCGATAATCCTTTCCCGGAGCGCCGCCAGCACCCCGGCAGCCCTGTCGCGGAATACCCACTCCGCCCGGTCGTCGAGATGAGTGGCCTCCTGATTGATGATGACAAGCCGCGCCCCGTTCGCCAGCGCGAACTCGGGACACAGGTTGGCCGGTCCCACCGCCAGCGACGAGCCGACGACCACGAAGAAATCGGCTGCCCTGCTGGCGCGCTCGGCAGTCTCCCAGGCAGCGGCGGGCAATGATTCTCCGAACAGCACAACATCGGGCCGCAGGCCGCCGCCGCAGGCGGAGCAGGCGCATTCCTTGCCCGGGAGGTACCGCCCCGCCCGGTAGTCATCCTCCCAGCCGGCCGCCGCCGGCAGCAGGGTCCGGCTGTCGTACCCCGCCCCGCACTCCAGGCAGCTGACTGTCCGCAGCGTGCCGTGCAGCTCCACCGCGTCGCTGCCGGCCCGCTGATGGAGGCCGTCGACGTTCTGGGTGATCAGCAGCTTGACGAACCCCGCGGCCGCCAGCGCCGCCAGCGCCTCATGGCCTGTATTGGGCACCGCCGCCCACAGGCGGGCGATCCGCCACTGGTAGAAAAAATAGAACTCGCCCGGTTCGCGACGGAGCGCCGTCATCGTCGCCAGACTCTCCGGCCGCTGCTTCCACAGCCCCCTGGCCGAGCGGAAATCGGGCAGCCCCGATTCGGTACTCATCCCCGCTCCGGTAAACATCACCGGGTACTTTGCGCTCCGCCAGGCCGCCGCTACTTCCTCCAGCCGTCCGGTCATCATGATCGCCTCCGTCTGTGTCGATACTTCTATATTATGCCGCCCGGCCGCCGACCCCTTCCAGGGGAGCAGAAAAAAGCGCCGGTTGCACCCGGCGCTTGATGACCAGTTTACTTGAGCGCATCAAGTTTGACCTTCACGACCACTTTGCGGACCGGGCCGGGGGCGCCTGCCGCGCAGCCGGGGCGATGGACATCCCACGGAAAAAAGATGGCGTACATGCCTTGCGTCAGCTTCAGGTCCGTCTCGTTAGGGACTGCTTCGTAAAAGATAACGTCCTTCTCGGCCAGCTTGTCTTCCTTTACCGCCAGAGAACCTGTCAGCACGTCGAACCCGATGTTCTCAGCCCCGCTGATGATGTACTGGATGTCGATATACTTGACATGGGCCTCAAGTTTCTTGTTTTCCTTCAAATCGGTAGTGTACTCCGACACCGACGCATAGATGTCGCTGCCGGCGATCTCGTACTTGCCGGCCGCCACTTTGCTGAAATCGGTCGCGGCCAGGTACTCAAGACCCTTCCGCAAGGGCGCCGGAAACAGGTCCTTTTCCATTTCCAGCTTGCCGATATGCCCGAGAATCATGTCCTCGCCTCCTCAGATATCATCCTTCAGGATAATTATACAATAACCGCGCCGGCGGATAAACATGCCCGCCGACACTATTCATATGATGGAACAAGCTATGCCCGCCACCGAAGATATAGCGAAAATAATCCCCTCGGGGGTTGCGCCGGCGGGCAAAGTAGAGTATAATGTCTTTCTGTATAGTTCACTTGTATTTACACAGAGGATGGTGCCAATCATGAAACGTCTCTCCGACCTCACCGCCGGCCTCGTCGGCCAGCCGATGCTCGAAATCCTCGAGATTGCCAACGCGCTTGCCGCCACCGGCCGAACCATTCACCGCTTCGAAGTGGGCGACTCCGATTTCGACGCCTACCCCCACGTTATCGAAGCGACCAAACATGCCCTCGACCAGGGCCATACAAAGTACGTCGCCTCCAGCGGCATCGAGCCGCTGCGCCAGGCCATCGGCAATTATACCGCCGGCAAGCTAGGCTTCACGCCCGAACTCAGCCAGATCGTAACCATGCCCGCCAACAGCATCATCGACTTCGTCATCCGCTGCGTGGCCAACCCCGGCGACGAAATCATAACCCCCGACCCGTACTTCCCGACCTACGAGGCGGTGACAAGCTACACGGGCGTTAAACAGGTGACCGTCCCGCTCCGCGAGGGCTTCCGCCTCGACGCCGGCGATCTTGAGGCCCGCATTACCCCCAAAACCCGCCTGATAATCATCAACACTCCCGGCAATCCGACCGGCGCCGTCATGAGCGAGGAAGAGATCCGCGGCGTGGCCGCCGTGGCCGCCAAACACGACCTCTATCTCCTGAGTGACGAGATCTACGCCGAAAACATCTACGAAGGCCGTCATTTTTCGCCGAGCTTCGCCGATCAGTGCCGCGAGCGGACCATCATCCTCAGCGGCTTTTCCAAGGGCCACTCCATGTCGGGCTGGCGGCTGGGCTACGCGGTCGGCCCGACCGAGCTGATCGCCAAGATGGGCCTGATGTTCAACACCGTCTACACCTGCCTGCCGCCTTTTATCCAGCACGCCGGCATCGCCGCCCTCGCCACCGACCGCCGCCTCATGGACGAGCGGCTGGCCTACTACCGCTCCCTGCGCGACCTGATGGTCGACAGACTGAACGAAATACCCGGCGTTACCTGCGCCACCCCCGCCGGCGCCATCTACGCCTTCCCCGACATCAGCGGCACCGGCATGACCAGCAAGGAATTCGCCCGCTTCGTGCTGGAGCGGGCCGGCGTCGCCCTGACCCCGGGCGCTTTCTTCGGCAAACGGGGCGAAGGCCACGTCCGCCTGTGCTACCTGCGCAGCGAGGAAACGATCGCCACCGCCTGCGAAGCGATGAAAAAAGCCCTTGGCGGCAACAAGCGTGCCGTCAAGTTCGCCTGACAAACCGATACAACTAAGGCCCCGGGCGGCTTCAACCGCCCGGGGCCTTTTCATATCCTTATTTTGTCCCGAAAATCCGGTCGCCGGCGTCGCCGAGACCGGGCACGATATAGCCGTGGTCGTTGAGCCGCTCGTCGACCGACGCGGTATAGATCTCCACGTCCGGGTGCTGCTCATTCACGTGCAGCACGCCCTCGGGCGCCGCCACGAGGCACATCAGCTTTATGCTCCGGGCGCCCCGTTTCTTGATCATCTCGATGGCCGCCGCCGCCGAACCGCCGGTCGCCAGCATCGGGTCGATGACGACGATCTCCCGTTCTTCCACGTCGGTGGGCAGCTTGCAGTAATACTCCACCGGTTTCAGGGTGGCGGGGTCGCGGTAGACACCGATATGGCCGACCTTCGCCGCCGGGATGAGGCGGACGACGCCGCTCACCATGCCGAGCCCCGCCCTCAGGATGGGCACGACGCCGAGCTTCTTGCCGCACAGCACCTTGCAGCGGCACTGCGCCACCGGCGTTTCGATGAGCGTTTCCTCCAGCGGAAGGTTGCGGGTGATTTCGTAGGCCATCAGCATGGCGATTTCCTCGAGAAGCTCGCGGAACTCCTTCGGGCCGGTCCTTATGTCGCGGATCAGCGTAAGTTTGTGCTGAATAAGGGGATGGTCGATGATTCGAACCTGCATGTCCACACTCTCCCGTCGTTGTATTTCCTCCCCGGCCTATCCTCCTAGCCCAGGTCGGCGTACAAGGGATATTTCTTGGTCAGCTTGGCGACCAGGCCGGCCGCCCTGGTTTTCACCATCGAGTCTTCCGGATTATTGAGAACCATGGCGATTATCTCGCCGATAACAAGCATGGCGTCCTCCTGCATGCCGCGCGACGTCACCGCCGGCGTGCCGATACGGATGCCGCTCGTGACGAACGGACTCTCGGGGTCGAAGGGGATGGCGTTCTTGTTCACCGTCACGCCGATCTCGTCGAGCAGCTTTTCGGCCACCTTGCCGGTCAAGCGCTGATTGCGTACGTCGACGAGCATCAGGTGGTTGTCCGTCCCCCCCGATACCAGGGTAAAGCCTTCGGACATCAGCTTTTCGGCCAGGACTTTAGCGTTCTTGACGATCTGAGCCTGATAAGCCTGGAATTCCTCGCCCATCGCTTCCTTGAGCGCTACGGCCTTGGCGGCGACGACGTGCATCAGCGGTCCGCCCTGAATGCCCGGGAATACGGCCTTATCGACCGCCTTGGCGTATTCGGCCTTGCAGAGGATGAGGCCGCCCCGCGGACCGCGCAGTGTCTTGTGGGTGGTAGTTGTGACGATGTCGGCGTGGGGGACGGGGGTGGGGTGCAGACCTGCGGCCACCAGCCCGGCGATATGTGCCATATCGACCATGAACATCGCCCCGCACTCGCGGGCGATGGCTCCCATGCGCTCGAAATCGATTATCCGCGAATAGGCGCTCGCACCGGCCACCAGCATCTTCGGCCGGTGTTCCATCGCCAGCCGCCGCACCTCGTCGTAGTTGATGCGGTGACTGACCTCGTCGACCCCGTAGGGAACGATCTTGAAATACTTGCCGGAGATATTGACCGGGCTGCCGTGGGTAAGATGCCCACCGTGGGCCAGGTTCATGCCCAGGATGGTATCGCCGGGCTGCAGGAAGGCAAAATACACCGCGGTGTTGGCCTGGGCGCCGGAATGCGGCTGGACGTTGGCGTGCTCAGCCCCGAAAAGCGCCTTGGCCCTTTCTATGGCGAGATTTTCGGCGATATCCACGAACTCGCAGCCGCCGTAGTAGCGGTGTCCGGGGTACCCCTCGGCGTACTTGTTGGTGAGCACCGAGCCCTGAGCCTGGAGCACCGCCTTGGAAACGAAGTTCTCCGACGCTATCAGCTCGATTTTGCTCTGCTGGCGCTTACGCTCGAGATCGATGGCCCGCGCCACTTCCGGGTCGATTCTGGCAAGAATATTCATGGGTTCCCTCCTAAAAAATACTATAATTAATGCCGCAAAACGCAGGTCATCCTCAATAGCAGGGCGGCAGCTCGTAAACCGCCCGCACGCCGCCGATGAGCTTCGGCCGGTAGCGGGCCGCCGTCACCGCGGCCTGGCCGATAACCTTCTGTTCCAGGCGAACCGGCACCGCCACCCTCTTTATATGCATGCCGATCAGCGTAGCGCCGATATCGAGCCCGGCGTGGGCCTCTATCGTTTCCACGACCACCGGGGCGGTAAATTCGCGCATCGCCCGGGCCGCAAGAGCCCCGCCCGCTTTGGGCACAGGCACGACGCCGACCTCTTCCAGCCCATAGCGCTCGGCCGCAGGCCGTTCGACGACCAACGCCCGGTTGAGGTGCTCACAGCACTGGACGGCGAGATACACGTCCTTGGCCCGGCAACTCGTCCGGAGAGCGGCAAGGATAACCGCCGCAACTTCCTCCGAACCGGACGAACCGATCCTCGCGCCCCGCACCTCGCTGGTGCTGCAGCCGACCACCAGGATCTGCCCCGGCCTTATGGCCGCCGCGCCCAGCAGTTCGTCGGCCGCCGCCGCCGTCTGGCGCTTGATTTCGGCGTTATCGCAAAACATCCCGGAAACCCCCTGAGCAAGGGCTAATCGCCCTAAAGTTGCGTAGCGATTGAGGAAAAGGGCCTAGATGCTAGACGGACCGAACATGCGCAGGACTAAGAGCGCAAGTTCTTAGTGCTTTAGCGCTTAGAACTGCGGCCTACCCCGCAGCGGGTGCAACGCAGACGGGCCCTTAGCCTCAATCGCCATAGTATTGTCTCTAGACCTCGAGGTCGGCGATCTTGCACACCCGCTTGGCATGCCGCCCGCCGGCGAACTCGGTCGCCAGCCACTTCTCGACGATCGCCCGGGCCAGGCCGCAGCCGATTACCCGCTCGCCCATCGTCAGGATGTTGGCGTTGTTGTGTTCCCGCGACATCTGGGCCGAAAAAGTGTCGTGACACAACGCCGCCCTGATGCCCTTAACCTTGTTTGCGGCGATGCATACGCCGATACCTGTCCCACATATAATAATGCCCCGGTCACACTTCGCGCCGGCCACCGCTTCGGCCACCGCGCGGGAAATGTCGGGGTAATCGACGGAATCGGTGGAATGGGTGCCGAAATCGCGGAACTCAATCCCCTTCTCCGTCAGATACTGCTTGATTTCTTCCTTCAGGCGGTAACCGCCGTGATCGCTGCCGATACCTACAAGCACCTTATCCCCTCCTCGCATTTCGGGAAGTTTTCTACATTTAATCGCTTTTTCCTGCTAATTGCGCGATCCTTTGCCATATTTTCTCGATAAGGCGCTCCATCTCGGCCGCGCACGCATCGTAAAGTTCTCTGCTGCCGCCGAATGGATCGGCTACATCCCCCTCCACCCCGGCGTACTCCGCCAGAGTGTACACCTTGCCGGCCGCCTCGGGAGCGGCGGCGGCAATCGCCCGCTTATGGGCCGCCGTCATCGTCAGGATGATGTCGGCCGCCTTCACTAGCTCTGGCTGCAGCTGGCGCGAGCGGTGGGCCGTCAGGTCGAGTCCGCGCTTTGCCATCGCCGCCTGCGCATGAGGCGACGAGGGGTAGTCGCCGTATGCCGCCAGCCCCGCCGACAGCACCAAAACCTTATCCTCCAAGCCACCGGCAGAGACCCTGGCTTTCAGCATCGCCTCGGCCATCGGGCTGCGGCAGGTGTTGCCGGTACAAACGAGCAATACACGCACCATCGACGGTTCCAGCCTCCTAATAGTATATCCGTGTATGGCACTATTTTACCATAGATACGGCAGCGGGTGAAATCGGCTCCCGCGATATTATGAGCCGGCATCACGGTGCCCGGGTTTTCCCCGGCAGGAATCGGCGTAAACCGGGGCCAATTATTACAGCAACGATTGCCGAGGAGGTTGCCATGAATATCTTCGCGATCCCCCGCCCCCTGCCGGTTGACGAAGTCGCCGAGACTCTCCACGAGGGCGGCGGCGTACGCATCGAACGGATAATTTCCTGCGGACAAGCCTCGCCCCCCGGGTTCTGGTACGACCAGGACAAGGACGAATGGGTCGTCCTGCTCACGGGCCGGGCGGAAATTTCCTTCGCCGACGGACGGCGGGTCGTTCTTGCCGCCGGTGATGCGCTGTTCCTGGCGGCCGGGGAAAAACACCGCGTCGACTTTACCTCGGCCACGCCGCCCTGCATCTGGCTGGCTGTCCACGGCAAACTCAGGTAAAGAGCTGCGGCCGGCCGCCCGGCCTTGGATTAATCTGCAAGGTATCGACCCGGCGGGTTTTACAGACAATAACCCCAGATTATCAGACAGCTATACGTCATGCGGCTTTTGTCCTTCATGCCCTCGACCCCCGGCTGCCGCAACGAGCAGAAATGTGAGGTGATACCATGGGTGGCAGGACATTCGACCAGTTCACCAGTCTCCGGCGGGCCAGAGCCAAAGATGTGCGCGGCTCAAAAGATACGGCACCCGGCCGGCAGGAGAGCGAGCAAGAGAAACTGCCCAGCCGGCAACCCGTAGCAACCAAGAAATGAAGCGGACCCGAAAAGGACTTGGGCTGAGCCAAGTCCTTCTTTCTTAATTCATCAGGGCGGTCCAGAAGACATGAACGCCAAGCAGCACGAGTACGACCCCTCCCACCAGCTCGGCCCGTCCGCCGATAAAACGCCCCAGGCGCCTTCCCAGCCCTAGACCGACGATCCCCACCAGGAAGATGACCAATCCCAGGATGGCGCTAAGCTTTATAAGGTCAACGTCCATCATCCCCAGGCTGAACCCGGCAGCCAACGCGTCCAGGCTGACACTTACCGCCAGCCCCACCAGCGACATCCCCTGGAGAGGGTGTCCCGTCGCCGGCCGGCCGTTACCACCGGTGTTTTCCCAGATCATGCGCGTGCCGAGGCCGACCAACACCAACGCGCCGATGGCTCCGGCCCAATCCTGCACAGCCGCCGCCGGCCAGTCGACATGGTACGTGCCCACGTGCTCTACCATAGCTCCCAACAAGTGGCCGACATAGTAGCCGGTGAGGATCATCCCGATATGGAAGAGAGCAAATACCGCCGCCGACCGGAATATGACCCGCAGCCGCACAGTGTTCATACCGATGGGTATCGCCACCGAAAACAAATCCGTGCCCAGCGCTGTGCTGAGCACGAACAATTCGAAAACACTCAAATCCGCTCACCTCCGCCTGCTAATGTATATGAACGGGCGGTGGAGCTTAGGAGAATAATTTCCTGCTCAACGGCCGGACAGCCAGGCGGCCAGATCGGCGACCGCGCCGACAGAATCGTGGGCCAGGGCCTCCAGCGGCGTCATGTTGGCTGTTACGGACGCATAGGAGTTGATATATACGGCTTTACCGGCCGCATCGTACACCGTATGATGCAAGGTGACGAAATACTGGTTGCGCTCGTTTTTCATCTTAAAACCGCTGATTTCGGCTACAACGTAATATCCGCCGCCGGCGGCAACCGCTCCCCCGGCCGGGGTGTCCGCAGCGCCGCCCGGCACGTATCCGGGCAGCTGACGGCGGTACTGGTCGGCAAGAACCTGCTCCATATAACGGTACTCGGTTTTCAGTTCGTCCGGAAGATAATCAACCGGAGGAGCGACATATATCCGCGGCCCGGTCCCCGGAGAACCGGGCTGGGGCGAGCTAAGGATACCCGCCTTCACCGCCGCCGCCCGCCGGTCGTAATAATTCTTCATCGCCAGGTCAAGATATTCCGTCATGGCGTGGGGGCCCTTCTCGAACAGCGCCGACCGCTGCCACACCAGCTCGCGCCCGAACTGGCGATACCCGCCCACCAGCTTCTGGAGGATGCCGGTGACGGGGTCGCCGGCGATTACCACTCTGGTCAGGTCGAGTTTCGGCGAGAACTGGCGGCTGAACGCCTCATTGCCCACCGCAGGCGCGCCGAAGGTTATTACCCCGATCTGTTCCGGCCTTATCCCCATCGACAGCAGCCGCGCCCCTGCGATTGTCGCTGCCGCGCCGCCCAAACTGTGGCCGACGATCAGCAGCTCGCCCGCCGGATCGGCCAACAGCTCTCCCAACGCCCGGTCGTGGGCCTCGCCCTCGCCGTCCGTCCTGGCCGCGAACGCGGTCTGCACGTATTCGTGAAACCCGCGGTGCACCTTCGGTTCCGTTTCCGGTATATCCTCCAGCTTTGCGCTGGCCGCGAATTCGTCCGGTGTACGGCCGGCGAAGTAAACCTTGTCTGTCCTGAGATCGACCCTGAAATCCTTGAGGGTTTCAGTGCCGACCACCGCCAGCACATAGCGGCTCTTTCCCTTCTCCGTCATGTTCCGCGCCAGCAGGAAGCGGGCGTCGGCCTCCCTGCTGCTCTTCTTGAAGGGTATGATCTCCCACCCGCTCTGGTGGAGATAATCGCGCGCCAGCAGCCCCATCCGGTCGCTGTATGCCGCCAGGCAGGCAGCCGCCGCCAGCCGGAGCTCGTAGGCCTCATCAAGATCCTCGGCCACGCCTGCTTGGGCCGCCGGGGCCAGCCAGGCCGTCGTTATCACGATCACAAGCAGCATAATCAGCTTCTTCATGGTGGTCCCCCTGCAAGCAAACTACCGAATCATTATTCGACAAAAACCGCTCCCTCACCTCCCCGCAGCTGCGGCTACCGGCCCACCAGAGGAAAAGCCGCCGCTCCCGGGAGGAGCGGCGGCCGAACGAGTTTCAGGGTTGGTTTCCCGCGTTATTCTGTTTATCCTGGTAAGATTTACGAACAGCGTCCTTGGTCAAATGACCGGTTGGCTCAAACGCAGCCTTCGGCACCGTCCCGCCCGCCTTGTCGAGTGTCGTCTCGTGCCGGCAGCTGGTTTTATCGACGCAAATCTCGTGAACGGGCTTGCCGTAGTTGTCCTTCACGATATCACCTCCGGCAGTAGTGTGGCCGGAATGCGCTACAATTACTCCCGCAGCTCTGTGACCGCCTGTTTACGGTATTCCTCCACTTCGGCGTCCAGCCGGAAGCCCTTCTTAGCCAGCAAATCCATGTATTCACGCAGCCGCGCACCCAGGCGGCTGTCGCTGCCTGAGGGCGGCGCGGCATAGACCGCCCTGGCTTCAGTGTCGATGGTCAGGGTGTCGTAGGCGAACAGGGGAGTGTTGTTGGCGCCGTAGAAAATGAAACTGAGGTAGCGCCCATAGAGGTTTCGGATGTCCCTCGCCCGGGGCGAATCCTCGTAAGCCCTGAGGAAACTCTCCTGGGCCAACGCCCGGCGGACGATTTCATCCCAGCCGATAACCAGGGCTGCGTCCTTGGCGGGCGCCCGGTCAGACTCGACAGCCATCAAGTCGATATAGGCCGCCAGGTCGGCGGTAACTAGTTCCCGGTATTGACGGTAGCGGCCATAGTCGATCACCGGGAAGTACATGCCCTCGGCCGTTTCCACCCGGTAGCCGCCTTCCCGCACCGCCAGCATGGCGGCGCGCAGCTCGGCGTCGCCGATTTCCCCCGCCTTACCGGGGTCGAGCCCCGCACGGAAAAATCCGTCAAGCTTCCTCTGCAGACCTTCGGGCGAGAGCATTTCCTCCAGGCGCGGCAGATCACGCTTCTGCGCCGCCTCGGCCGCGACGATCATCGCGGTCGCCTCGTTGCGGGACACGGTGCGGATGCCGCCCTCAATCGCGGCGAGAAGCTCCGCGGCCCGGACATCACGCTTGCCAGCCAGTGTATTGAACGCGGCCATCGCCGCAGTCCCCCCGCCATCCTCCACCAGGGCGGCAGGCTGAGGCGCCGGGGAGGCTGTCTGCCCCGCCACGGGTCCTGAACAGCCAGCCGCCGCCAAAGCAAGCAGGCCGATGACAAGCACGGCGGAAATCTGTTTTTTATCCATCATATTTACGTCTCCTTCCGGGAGTCCGGCTTTGCGTCACTGTATTATTAAACGCCGCCGCTCCCGGAAAGTAACGGTTAACCCTCAGAAGCTCCGGTCAGCTCAACTTGTCGTCCGGGAAAAAACGGTCCTTGTCCGGCTCGAACTTCGGCCCGCTGGCGAACAGAACGAGGCACGGCGCGGAGCCGGTATTTTCGAAGCCGTGAACCTTGCCCTTGGGAATGGCGATGACATCCCCTTCCTTCAGGTCCCGCTTCTCCCCGTCGACGGTGATCGTCCCCTGCCCGCGCAGGATATAGTATATCTCGTCGCTCACCTTCTGATAGTGAGGCCGGATACTCTTTTCCACCACCGCCAGCCCGATACTCACCCCCGGCTCGGCCACCCCGGAAACAACCGCAATGCCGACAGCCGGATCGACTGGTGTCTTAGCCATCTCCGCCAGCAGATTGACAACAACCATTATTATCACTCCTTATATGTTTTTAACTGCCTCAGTTGCCTGTTATTTCCTTCACCCGCCCTACGACGCCTCCTTCCAGCCGCACTTTGATGCCGTGCGGATGAACGGAGCTGTTCGTCAGGATATCCCGGACGACGCCCTCGGTCAGCTCACCGCTGCGCTGGTGCTGTTTCTGCACCACCTTCACCCGCAGTCCCGGCCTTATGTTCTTGCGCTCCGTGCCGTTCATCTTGCCGCCCCCTTCTCAAGCCACGCTCCCCAAACCTCGGGACGGAAACCCACCGTAGCCTTCGGTCCGTCCCTAACGACCGGCGTTTTCAGCAGAAGCGGCGCAGCAAGCAGCGCCTCCTCTACGTCGTGGACGAGGTATTTCAGGTTCCGGCGGGCATATTCCCTTCCCTCACGGTCGATGAGATTGTCGAGACCGACCGCCGCCTTGACCTTGTCGAGCTCGCCCTTGCTGAGGCCGCGGACCGACAGATCGACGAACTGGTACGGTACGCCCCGCTCCTTGAAGTAGCGCTCCGCTTTGCGGGTATCCTGACATTTTTTCGTGCCAAAAATCTGTATTGCCATCTCGCCCTCCGTCCCTGTTGTACAACGGGGATTATTGTTTTATATTATCACTGTTTCGCCGCCCGGCGTATTCGCCCTTCCTATGCAGCCTTAGGAAACAATTTTCCACCCCGGACAGATTAAATGCTCTTTTTAGTAACAAATTTCATGCGTTCAGGCGCTTTTTTTTGAAAGTCGGGCGCCAATTTATTCCTTTGGCGGAATATTTCAAGTATAATGAATAATGGTGATTCTCGTTAGGCATCCACAAAACACCGGAAGGGGAGAAACAAGTGAGAAAACAAATCATTTTCGTACTGTCCGGTCTCGTGATCCTAGCACTCATTATAGCTGGGTGCGGCGGCGGCAGTGGCGGCGCCCAAAAGGTCCAGAACATCAACATCGCGACCGCGACCACAGGCGGCGTCTACTACCCGATGGGCAACGCAATGGCCCAGATGATCAGCAAACAGGTCCCCAATATCAAAGCCTCGGCCCAGGCCACGGCCGGCACCCCGCAGAACGTTCTCCTGATGCAGAAGAAAGAGGCCGAAATCGCCTTCGCCCAAAACGGCGTGGCCTACTACGCCTACCAGGGCAAGGCGATGTTCGACGGCAAGCCTGTCAAGATGCTGCGCGGCATCACCCACCTCTATCCCAACGTCATGCACATCGTCGTCAAGGCCGACTCTGACATCAAATCGGTCAAAGATTTCGCCGGCAAGAAATTCGTCCCTGGCGCCGTCGGCAGCGCCACCGAGATCAACTCCAAGGAAATCCTCGGTCTCTACGGCCTCGATTACAAAGACAAAAAAAACGTGAAGGCCGACTACCTCGGCTACTCGGAAGCGGCTGAAGCCCTCAAGGACGGCCGGGTCGACGGCATCCTCATCGCCGGCGGCCTGCCTACCGCCGCCGTTCTCGATGCCGCCTCGTCGATCAAAATCCGCATCCTCTCCATCGAACCGGACATGATGGCCAAACTCGTCAAAGAAATGCCCTGGTACTATGAGGTCAAGATTCCCAAAGGCACCTACATAGGCCAGACCGAAGACATCACCACCGTGGCGGTCGCCAACATCCTCATCTGCCGCGACGACCTGTCCACCGACCTTGTCTACAACATCACCAAAACGCTCTATGACGGCCAGAAAGACCTCGTAGCCGCTCACTCGGCGGCCAAGGACATGAAACTGCCGGACGCCACCAAGGGTATGACCGTTCCCCTCCATCCGGGGGCCGAAAAGTACTACAAGGAAAAGGGCTTAATCAAGTAATCTTTCGGTAGATGGAAATCGCAGACAGGCGGGCTGTCTGCGATTTCCGTCCGCCCTCCGTTCCGGCAAGTCAGCATTTAGGGGGAAACCGTTTTGGAGCAAGATAAGAAACCGGCAATCGACAAAAAACAGATCGAAGCCTTCATCAATGAAGAAAAGTCGGAAGTCACGGAAGAGGTATTACGGAAATACGAAGCGGAGGCCCGCTTCCGCAAGTTCACCGGCACCCTCGCCAAAATCGTCGCCATCATCGCCATCGTCATGTCCTTGTTCCATCTTTATACCGCCGGTATCGGCGTCTTTGAAGCCATCAAGCAGCGCAGCATCCACCTCACCTTTGTGCTAGTTCTTGTATTCCTGCTCTATCCGGCGAACAAAAAGAGCCCGAAAAACAAGGTGACGCCCTTCGACGTCATGCTGGCCGCCCTGTCGATATTCGTGGGCGTGTATCTCATCTCCATTTACGACGACCTGGCCAACGCCGGCGGCGTTTACACCAGCATGGACATCTACGTCGGCGCCCTCCTCTGTCTGCTCGTGCTGGAAGCCGCACGCAGGGCTACCGGCAAGGAACTGCCGATAATGGCGCTGCTTTTCGTGGCCTACGCCCTGTTCGGCGACTGGATACCAGGTCAGTTCGGCCACCGCGGTTACAGCGTCGAACGCCTCATCGAGCATCTGTTCCTTACGACCGAGGGCATATATGGCGTCGCCCTCGGGGTTTCGTCCACCTACATCTTCCTGTTCATCCTCTTCGGGGCTTTCCTGTCCGAGACCGGCATGGCCAAATTCTTCAATGCCCTGGCCATGGCCGCTGCCGGCAGCTCGCCCGGCGGCCCCGCCAAAGTCGCCATCTTCGCCAGCGGCCTCCTGGGCACCATCAACGGCAGCGCCGTCGCCAACGTGGCCACCACCGGCGCCTTCACCATCCCGTTGATGAAAAGCATCGGCTACCGCCCCCACTTCGCCGGCGCCGTCGAAGCCGTGGCCTCCACCGGCGGCCAGATCATGCCGCCGGTCATGGGTGCCGCCGCCTTTATCATGGTCGAATTCCTCGGCATGACCTACACCCAGATAATGCTTTCGGCCATCTTCCCTGCCTTTCTTTACTACCTTGCCTGCTGGACCATGATCCACCTTGAGGCCCGCAAACTCGGCCTGCAAGGCCTGCCCAAGGACCAGCTCCCCAAAGCCGGCGAGGTCATGAGAAAATCCGGCCATCTTACCCTCCCCGTCATCGCGATCGTCGCCCTCCTCCTTTACGGCCTCACCCCCCTCTACGCCGCCTTCTTCACTATCCTTATCACCGTGGCCGTCAGCTACATCAAGAAGGACACCGCCATCGGCGTCGCCGGCATCCTCAGGGCACTCGAAGGCGGCGCCCGCTCGGCCGTCGGCGTGGCCATGGCCTGCGCCGTCGTCGGCTTTGTCGTCGGCGTAAGTTCGCTCACCAGCCTCGGCCTCACCTTCGGCGCCAACATCATCGACCTGTCCGGCAACAACCTGATGCTGATGCTGGTGCTGACCGCCATAACCGCCCTCATCCTCGGCATGGGGCTGCCCACCACCGCCTGCTACATCGTCGCCGCCACCATCGCCGCTCCGGCCCTGATCAAAATCGGCGTCCTGCCGCTGGTCGCCCACTTCTTCGTCTTCTACTTCGCCTGCCTCTCCAACCTCACACCGCCTGTTTGCCTGGCCTCCTTCACCGCCGCCGGCATCGCCGGCGCCAGCCCCTACAAGGTCGGCTGGACTTCGTCCCGCCTGGGCGTAGCCGGCTTCCTCGTGCCCTTCCTCGCCGTCTATTCGCCCATGCTGCTCTTCCAGGGCAGCTATAGCATGGTGTCGCTGGTAGAGGCAATCATCACCGCCACCGTCGGCATCATCGCCCTCAGCGCCGCCCTGGAGAACTGGCTACTGCGCCGATGCACAGTTATTGAGCGGCTTATTCTCTTCTGCGGGTCGATGGGACTCATCATCCCCGGTTTCTGGACCGACATCTTCGGTCTCGGCGGCGTCGCGGCGATCTATCTCTGGCAGAAACGTTCTCCGGCTAAGCCTCCGGCGGTCGGCGCCGCCGACAACTGAATATTCCGCGTTTAAAAGCCCGGTCTTCCGGGCTTTTTCTTTTCGGCCACTTCATTAATCCCAAAAATATTTTCATCAAAATATTGTTGTAATATAAGCATCTTGCGCTGTAAGCTAAAATCCGAAAAAGAAACGCAAACAACTGATTCCCAATCCAAGAATTGCGTTTACAGACAATCTGCCAAACATCAATACGTCATTCTCCGCAATAAATCATCTAAAAATG
>JAHDOI010000052.1 GCA_018434945.1 Selenomonadales bacterium | reverse complement strand
TAAAAAAGCCAGCCCCTTTAGGGGCTGACTGAGAACGCTATGCGGTTGGCAAACTTTCAGTGAGTCTTGAGACTCAGCTAGTATAATGCCCTTTCAGGGCTAACCCAAGCCACCCGTTTAACGGGTGGCTCCGTGACTACCTAGCCTCTCGGCCCGGCTGCCGTGATCTCCGGCGGCACATCCTTCCCGAACTTCACGAAATTCCGCGCGAACCGCGCCGCAAGCTCGGCGGCCGCCTTGTCAGCCCACGTCAGCCGCGGCTTCAGCACCTCCGCCGGCACCCCCGGGCAGCTCACCGGCACCTGGACGTTGAACACCTCGTCGAGCTCGTAGTCCACCTCGTCCAGCGCGCCCTCGATGGCCGCCGTCACGATCGCCCGCGTATAGGGCAGCGACATCCGCTTGCCCACCCCGTACGGTCCCCCCGACCAGCCGGTGTTGATCAGGAACACCCGCGTGCCGTGCGCCGCGATCTTCTCGCCCAATAGCTTGGCGTATGCCAACGGCGACAGCGGCAGGAACGGCGCCCCGAAGCACGACGAGAACGTCGCCTCCGGCGCCGTTATGCCCCGCTCCGTCCCGGCCAGCTTGCTCGTATAGCCCGACAGGAAGTGATACATCGCCTGCTCGGGGGAAAGCTTCGCCACCGGCGGCAGCACGCCGAACGCGTCGGCGGTCAGGAAGACGATCGTCTTGGGGTGGCCGCCCACGCCGGGGATGACCGCCCCGGGGATGTAATCCACCGGATAGGCGGCGCGGGTGTTCTCGGTGATTGCCTCGCTGTCGTAGTCCACTTCGCGGGTCGCCTCGTCGATGACGACATTCTCCAGCACCGCGCCGAAGCGGATGGCTTCCCAGATTTGCGGCTCGGTCTCGTATTTCAGTTTGATGCACTTGGCGTAGCAGCCGCCTTCGATGTTGAAGATACCGCCGTCATGCCAGCAGTGCTCGTCGTCGCCGACCAGCTTCCGGCCGGGGTCGGCCGACAGCGTCGTCTTGCCGGTGCCGCTCAGGCCGAAGAACAGCGCCGCGTCGCCCTTGGCGCCGATGTTGGCCGAGCAGTGCATCGATAATATGCCTTTCAGGGGCATGAGGTAGTTCATGTAGGTGAAGACCGATTTCTTCATCTCCCCGGCGTAGTGGCTGCCGCCGATGAGGACGAGGCGGGCGGCGAAGTCGAGGATGATGAACGCTTCGGAGTTTGTGCCGTCGCGGGCGGGGTCGGCCTTGAAGCCCGGCAGGCAGATGACGGTCAGGTCGGGT
>JAHDOI010000068.1 GCA_018434945.1 Selenomonadales bacterium | reverse complement strand
TACGGTTCAACAGGAGCCAAAAGAACTTTTACCTGATTGACTTACGTCAATCATATCATGGGTATTTGCAAGCCGATTGGCTTGTTAGCGACTAAGCAGGAACGCTTATTTTTTCCTGCAAAACTTATTATACGAGGAGCCTGGAGCGTCAGGCTCTTTTTCTTTCACAGACGGCCGGTTGCGGCAGGAAAAAAGCGCCAGGACGCGAACTAGATAATAACCTGCCAGAAAGGGGGATTGCTTATGCTGCGCGGCGTACGCGGGGCGACAACAGTGGAGTCCAACAGCCGGGAAGAAATTTTCCGGCGCACGACCGAGCTTGTTCAGACGATAGCCGCCGAAAACGGTATCGTCAGTGAAGACATCGGCGCCGTCATTTTCAGCTCGACCCCCGACCTCGATGCGGCGTTTCCCGCTGCCGCCGCCCGCGAGATGGGCTGGGCGGAGGTGCCGCTGTTCGGCACGCAGGAGATCGCCAGTCCGGGCGGCGTAGCGCGTTGTATCCGCGTTCTCGTCCTGTGGAATACCGACAAGGGTCAGGGCGATATCCGGCATATTTATCTGCACGGTGCCGCAATACTCCGCAAGGATATCGCCGGCCCCCACCAGCCCTAGCAAAAAGTAAGAAAGGCTGCCGGACATCACAGGTCAGGCAGCCTTTTCGTATTAACTCAATACTTCTTGATAATGTTATAAACAGAATCCCGTTCGACGGGCGTATGCCCCGTCTGGCGGATGGTGGCGATCAGCGTTTCTTTGTCGAGGTGCTGGGCGGTCCGGGCTCCGGCGGCGTGGGTTATCTTTTCTTCCGTCACCGTCCCGTCGATGTCGTCGGCGCCGAACCCGAGCGCCAGTTGGGCTATTGGCAGTGTGAGCATTACCCAGTAGGCTTTGACATGGCGGAAGTTATCCAGCATCAACCGGGAGACGGCCACCATCTTTAGGTCTTCCCATGCCGAAACTCTTTTTACCTCGTTCGCGAGACCGGTGTTGTGGGGGTGGAAGGGCAGGGCGAGGAAGGTCTGGAAGCCGCCGGTTTCGTCCTGAAGATCCCGTAAAGCCAGGAGATGGTCGATCCGCTCCTCGGCTGTTTCGATGTGGCCGTAGAGCATGGTGGCGTTTGTGGGGATGCCGAGGTTGTGGGCTGTGCGGGCAATTTCGAGCCATTCGGCGGCGCTTGCCTTATGAGGGCAGAGGTCCTGGCGCACGCGCTCGCTGAAGATTTCCGCCCCGCCGCCGGGCATCGAGTCGAGGCCGGCTTCTTTGAGGATTTGCAGCACCTCGGCGACGCTCTGCCCGGAGATATGGGCGAAGTGACATATTTCCACGGCAGTGAATGCCTTGAGGTGCAAGTGAGGCAGGGCCGCCTTGAGGGAGCGGATGATGTCCACATAGTAGTCGAACGGCCAGTCGGGATGGAGGCCGCTGACGATATGGAGTTCGCGCAGGTCGGGATCGCGGGCCGAACGGCTGGCGGTGTCGATGACGTTTTCCTTACTGAGGAAGTAGGCCTGGGCGCTTTTGGCGTCGCAGCCGAAAGCGCAGAAGCGGCATTTCGCCAGGCAGATGTTCGTCAGGTTGATGTGGCGGTTGACGTTGAAGTATACGTATTCGCCGCTCAGGCGCCGCTTGACGGTGTCCGCCAGGTGCCCGAGCCACGCAAGATCGTCGCAGCTGAGCAGGGCAAGGCCGTCCTCGCGTGTGAGCCGTTCGCCGCTGGCTACCCTGGCGGCAATATGTTGGTAGGTTGTCTGCAAAATAGGGCCACTCCTTTCGCGGAAGTATTCGCCGGTCGGCCGCCGTTTTCCTGTCGCCGCGGACGCCGCTGCGCAGCTTGATTCAGTTCCCGGGCTTCACGGGATGCGCAACTGCATTTTGTGTTGCGGAGATGCGGTCCCGCACAGACGGAGGCTTGACCTGCGGGTCTGCAAATGTAATAATTAAGAAATGGAGGGATGAAGATGAAACTCGTTTCCATCGTCGTGCCAGTTTTCAACGAACAGGAAAACATCGACATTTTTTATAAAGAAGTGTGCAAACATATGGAGCCGCTGCCATACCGCTTCGAGCTCATCTTCGTCGACGACGGCTCGCGGGATGCCACGCCGGCCATCCTCCACCGCCTCTCAGGGGAAGACCCGAGGGTGCGGGCACTCATCCTCGCCCGTAATTACGGTCTCCAGGGGGCTTTGTCCTGCGGGCTGGATCACGCACAGGGGGATGCGGTGATAAGCATGGACGGCGATATGCAGCATCCTCCGGAGATGGTGCCCCAGCTGATTGCCAAGTGGGAGGAAGGCTTCGATGTCGTCCAGACCATTCGCCTCACCACCGAGGGTGTCTCCTGGTTTAAAAATTTCACCTCCAGCACTTTCTACAAGCTGATGAACGCCATGTCCAAGGTTCGTGTCCAGGAAGGCGGTTCGGATTTCCGTCTGCTGGACAAGCGGGTGGTGGAGAGTTTCCGCCTGTTCCGGGAAAAGGCCCGCTTTATCCGCGGCATGATCAGCGACATCGGCTTCCGCCAGACGCAGATATCGTTTGTCGCTCCGCCCCGCTACGCCGGCGTGTCGAAGTTTTCGCTCCGCAAAATGCTGACATTTGCTCTTGACGGCATAACCGCCTATTCAAAACTGCCCCTCCGCTTCGCTTTTTACACAGGGGTGATTTTCGGGGCGATCAGTGTCGGGTTGACCATCCACGTGCTTTATATCAAATTTTTCACCGCCGAGGCTGTGCCAGGCTGGGCGACGATATCGGCCAGCATCCTTCTTCTCGGCGGACTCCAGCTCGTATTCATGGGTATCATCGGCGAGTATGTGGGCCGTATATTCGAGGAAGTCAAGCGGCGGCCGCTTTACCTGGTCCGCGAGAAGCTCAACTGGCCCCACGACGGTTGCGAGTGCCGCCAGCGGCCCCCGCAGTAAAGGAATGAAGCCCTGCGGTCCCGATCCGGGACAGCAGGGCTGTTTATTTTATCAGTCGGCTTATCTGCCGATGAACTCCTGTACCACATATACCTGGCCGCTGGCGTTGCGGGCCACACCGATGCCTACTTCGGTGAAGTTGGGACTGAGGATGTTGGCGCGGTGGCCGGAACTGTTCATGAAAGCGGCCTCGGCAGCGGCGATGCCGGTATTGACCGCCAGGTTCTCGCCGGCGTAATTGTAGCTGATGCCCGCCTTCTTCATACGGTCGAACGGCGATTGACCCTCGGGGTTGTAGTGAGAGAAGAAGCCGCGCCTGATCATGTCCTGCGCGTAGTTCCTCGCCAGCAGTGTCAGCTGGGAATTGGCTTTCAGCGCCGGCAGGCCGTTGGCGGCCCGGTCTTTGTTAAGCAGAACGAGCGCCTGCTGTTCCTCGGCGGTCGCGCTGGCGCTGCCGCCTTGACCTGTGCCTGAACCGGCACCTTGATCAGAGCCGGTCCCCTTATTAGGTGCCGAACCGCTGTCGGACGCGCCGCCGCTGGAGAGGGCGGCGATCAGGCCTACGGCGGCGATGGCCGCAAGGACGCCGTAATCGGCGCTCCCGTCCCGGACGGCCGCTTCGTCGGCAGCCGCTGCCGGGAGGGCGAAGGCGCCTGCGAACGATGTCGTGAACAGGGAAACCATGAGCAGAATCGGGAGAAGTTTGTTTTTCAGGATGTGTTTTATCATCGTGCACCTGCCATTCTTATGTTTTATGCAAACTTGATTCATGAGCTAATATTCGTGATTTTGGGCGCGTATCCTGTTTACATAAGACAGGAAGGTTGTGGGATGGGCGCCAGCGCGGCCGCTGTGCCGGTCCGAGGCCTGCAGCCAATATTTGCTGCCGGTGCCGATCAACAGCGGGACAAAAAAAGAAAAGCTGTATCAGCAGCTTTTCCTTTTCGGTCGTACTATTAATGTTATCGTGCTATTTCCCTGGCAGCGAGACGATGAAGGAGGTACCCTTGCCGGGGGCGCTGCTGACTTTGATCGTTCCGGCGTGGCTTTCGACGATCCATCTGGCTATTGCCAGTCCCAGCCCGGTGCCGCTATCGTTGCGGGATTTGTCGACCTGGAAGAAGCGGTCGAAAATTCTCTCGTGATATTCGGGGGCAATGCCTTCGCCGCTGTCGGTGACTGTCAGCACCGTTTTTAGACCGGCTTTCGCCAGTGACGCCTTCACCTCGCCGCCGGCAGGGGTGTGCCGGATTGCGTTGTCGAGCAGGATGCCGATTACCTGCTTTATGCGTGATTCATCGCCGTACCAGTCGAACGCGGCACCGGCCGTGTATATGAGGGTTATCCCCTTGGCGGCGGCAAGGGGTTCGAACGGGGCCGCGGCTTTGAGCAGCGCAGTGCCCAGGGGAAAAGGCCGCATGTCGAGGAGTTGCTGATGGGAGTCGGCCCGGGCGAGGAAGAGGAGCGAGTCGATGAGCTTGGCCATATGGACGGATTCTTCGCGGATATTGGCCAGCCATTTGTGCTGGCTGGCCACCGTTTCGTTGTCGTTGCTCAGTACGACATCGAGGTTGGTCTGGATGACGGCGAGCGGGGTGCGCAGTTCGTGGGAGGCGTCGGACAGGAAATCGCTTTGCTGCCGCCAGGCTTTTTTGACGGGGACAATTGCCCGGCGGGCCATGAAGGAGCTGGCGGCAAACGACAGCAGCAAACATGCGGCGCCGACGCCCGTCAAGGCTGTCAGCAGAATGCGCAGCATATCGAGATCCTGTTCCATGTCGTGGAGGAGAATCAGCGTACCGGGCTCATTGTCCAGCGACGCCTTGTAATAGGTGTAGTGCCCCTGCGCGAAATTTATGGTACCCTTGGCGTTGTCGTCGGCGAGGACCTGTGCGGCGAAGGATGCCAGTTGGCCGCTCTCAAACGGCTGTCCGGAGGATTGGAATGTTACTGAGCCGGCCGGGGAAGTTTTTATGAAAAAAAAGTTATGCAGTGGGGGCGGCGGCCCGGGCGGGAATCCCGGTGATTGATCGGGAGGCCCTCCCAGCGGCGCGGGGTGCGGAACAGGCATGGCGCTTTTGAATTGCGGCAGGTCGGTCAGCTGGCCGCTCCTGATGTCCGTCACAATGCGGCCGGCGAGAGCGTCGGTCCGCCTGTTCATATCGTGCCGGAAGAAAAAATAGGCGCCGACGGCAAGGATGATGAATAGCAGCAGAATGATCGCAATATTGACGAGAGTCAGCCGCCGCTGCAGTTTGTTGATCAGGTTGTTATCCATGGAAGTAGTAGCCGACCCCCCGTACCGTCTTGATATTGGGGATTTGGAGCTTTTTGCGCAGGTAATAGATGTAGAGGTCGACGCTGGCGATGTCGGTGTCCACATTGTAGCCCCAGACTTTTTCCATAATCCGTTCTTTGGGTACCACCTGGCCGTGGTTGCGCATGAGAAGTTCGAGCAGCAGCGATTCTTTGACAGTCAGGTGGATCGTTTCGCCGTCTTTGGTTACCTCGCCAAGCAGCGGCTTGAGGGTAAGTCCGTCGAGGGAAATGATGTCGCCCACCAGGTCTTTGCCTTTTCTTCTCGTCAGGGCGCGTAGCCTGGCAAGCAGCTCTTCGGTGAAAAAGGGTTTGACCAGATAATCGTCGGCGCCGGCGTCCAAGCCCTCGACGCGGTCTGGGGGAGCGTCCTTCAAAACCGTTTTCGGGGCGCTAACCCGTCCCGGGTGGGTTCGATTCCTACACGCTCCCGCCAGAATAAAATCAAGGCTTCCGAGGTTTTTGCCTTGGGAGCTTTTTTGTGTCTTGAAATAGCGGGGGACCAAAATAGGGACCAAAATGCTATGCCGACAAATATTCAGGCTGTTTAGTAATAGAAACCGTCTTTCGTCCCCCCTTAATTATTAATAAAACGACAGCAATACCGCCTGTTTATTTGTTTTTAACATAACAATAATGTTATATATGTTTGTCCGGAGAAAAACGTGGAGAAAATAAGGGGTCGTGGCAAATTTACGCCGACAAATATTCAGTCATTAACGACAAATATTCAGTTGCCACCGACAAATATTCAGGCAAAGCAACGACAAATATTCAGTTCATAACGACGAAAATTCAGCCTCACCGACAAATATTCAGGGGCAATGATAGGGCGGGAACAAGGAAAGCGTTCATGCGAACGCTTTTTTAATTTGTTCCCGCCTGTCCACGCATGCAAGTATGGGCCGGCTGCGCCTCCGTCAAGGGGCTTTCGCGGCATAACGGCGCCCCTTACGGGCTGCCCCCATTATTCCACGGTCCCCTTGACTGCGCCTCCGCTCGGCTGGGCCTACGGTGTCCTCGCCGGACAGGCAGGGAAACTGGCCTAGATGATTAGGAAAGATAAATCAGGCAAGGAGGGTAGTCAATTTAAAGGGGACTTTATTAGAGGAGGATAAAAGGATGCATCTATCCTCAAGAAATCCATTTTTTAGGAAATTGGCGATACATCTATCTTAATTAATAAAGTTAAATACGTATAATTCTTTCATGAATGAATGAATATTGCTAATTATTTTTATTAAATTAGGAAAAATTCCTGGACAACACAATACATAGTGTTATAAGATGATAATGAAAGATACGGAACAACATGAAAACAGCAAAAGTCCACATCCCCTTGACGGGGAGGCGACTTTTGCCTAGATATAACATCCCGGAGGATGCTATCTATTGCCAATGTACATAGATAGACCCCCGTAGTAATGCGAAGGAGGATTTTATGTCGATTTCTCAACTTAACAAAAAGGTCTTGAGTTTGGAAGAGGCTCGCCAAATATTGGGTATTTCAAGGTCTTTAATTTACAAACTAGCAAAGAATGGCGAAATTCCTGTGCTGAAATTAGGGAGCAGAGTACTCATCAGGGTAGAGACTGTTGAACGTATATTGACAGAGCCACCAAGTGAAAGGTAACGAAACGGGCAATGCCCCAATTGAACTAATACAGCGCGATCCCGTGCGATTGTTGGAATAACTAGTGCGGCACTGTTATTTTTGACAAAAAAAGACTAACCAACATACGGTTAGCCAAGTAGGGTTAGAGCACCACCTGACGCATAGGCTTCAGGGTGACACTTAAAGTATACCCCAGATCATCCTTATTAGCAAATAAGTGCGTCGTTGCTCTCTTAACCGATCTTCGGGGCAGTCCTTCACGAACTAAAAGCGATGTAAAAATGATACAGAGAACATTATTATCTACCGGGAAAAGCCATGGAAAAAACTTGGAAAAAGCTTGGAGTTTTTCAGGCTTTTTCCAAGGGCATTAAAAAAACGAAAATGCGCCTCAACCCCCTGCCCCGCTTATAACGTCGCCCCTTACTTCGAACTTCGTTCTCGCCTGCAATGCCTCCAGACCCCACCCGAACATCATACTGATTTATCGGGTGGGGTCTGGAGGCATTGCAGGAGGGGCGGAAAAAAGCGGGTCAGGGGGTTGAGGATACGAGGGTATGATGTGAGGGGTGGAAAATGAGAGGGGAACGAGGGAACGGGGGAACGAAGGAACGAGGAACCGGAGGAACGGAAGAACGAGGAGACGGGAAAACGGGAAAACGAAGAGAACGAGGCCGGTGCTGTGAATGACTAAAGGAACGCAAAAAACGAAAAAGCGGATATGTTGCAGGGCAAAAAATGAGGAGGCGCATACCTTGATTTTTGTGGTTATTAACGTACTTTTTAATGGGCTGATTCTCACAACGATATTCTTCCTTGGCTCTATGTTCTTAGGCATCAAACCGTCGTCGTGGAGCTTCTACGTCATGGGCTTCGGCCTGGCGGCGGGCCTGACCGCTCTCGGCCTAACGAAACCCGGACAGTGGTTTTTGCGGTTTTTCATTAGCGGTCGCCCGGTTGTCGGCCGGGAACGGCAGATAATTGACCCGCTGCTGAAAGACGTGCTGGCCACCGTGAACGCCACTAAAGGAACGGCTTACGCCACGGAAACTATAACTTTGCTAATAAAGGACACCAAGGACCCCAACGCCCTGGCCTTCGGACAAGGCACAATCATGATAACGGACGGGCTACTGAAAACCGCAACCAGCGAAGAACTCCGGGCGGTGCTGGCCCATGAAGTGGCGCACCTTTATCACAAAGACAGCGTTGTCCTGATTGCCATAGTGTTCGGGAGCCTGGCCACCAGGCTAGCCATGGGGCTATATGCCGCCTACGCCACCGTCGCTGACATCTTCTCTGCGATATTCGGCGAAGTCAGGGGGCCCGGAACTGTTTTGCAAATCATGCTGTTAATTCCGGCACTTCTGTTTTTACCGGTGATCATCCTGAATTGGACAGGCACCAAAGCACTGCAACTTTTGCTGATGGCCTGGAGCCGTAGCGCGGAATACAGAGCCGACAAATTCGCCGCCGAACTGGGCTTTAAAACCGGTATGATAGGATTTCTGGAAAAGATACACTCAGAATTTGACGATAGTTTCGTCGGCCGGATACTGGCCACCCACCCGGCCCCCATGAAGCGTATAGCTCGGCTGGGGGTGCTATAACCTAAAATAGCTTGAAATCGCCCAGGAGGCCCCAGGAGGAGATTTTTGGGGTATTGGATGGATATATCCTCGCTAGGCTGATTGTAAACGGCCACTGGTGAGTGGCATGCTGCGCCTAACGAATCCCTTGTCAACAGCGAACCTCCGTCCCGGATCCGTTGTCAAGGGTATGCCTCTGGCACCGGCGTGCCGGTCCCTTGACAACGGATTTGGGAGCGGAGGTATAAGATAGCCAAGGGATTCGTTAGCGGCAAACTGTGCGGCAGCACACCATGATAAGCATGAGTCCCCATTATTCGCTTGGTTATTAGGGATAAAGCTAATGGAATGACGAAGGAAGCCGCTCTCCCGCCAAGAAGTGCCGGCTCCCTTCTCAGAATAAATCATTACCTGTAGGTAATGTTTACTCTAGTAAACATACTAGCATGTGAACATTCCTCCAGGCAAGAAAAGGAGGATTTTTCTATGTCCAAAACCAGAAAAAGGATTGCCGGCACTTTTCTTACGGTAATCCTCATGACCGGGCTGATCGGCGTGCCGAAAGCCGAGGCGCTCACCGTCTTCGACCCGACCAATTATAGTGCCAACTCCCAAACCCTTCTCCAGCAAATTCAGTCAGTAGCCTATCAGTATCAACAGATACAGTATTCGCTCCAGAATCTCGCAGCCATGGACCCGGCCGCCGCCGCGGCTAATTTAGGCCAAGTCCAGCAGGCGTTGACGCAGCTCGTCGCCTTACAGCAGCAAGCCCGGGGGATAGTCCTCGATTACCAGAACTTTCAACAGCAATGGGACAGTAAATACAAGGAGTTCGGGGATTTCCACGGAATGACCGGAGCCGACTACGCCGCGCATGCCTACAGCGTTCTACAGTCCACCAATGACGTGATTTACGACGCCATGAGGGCGCAAGGGTTAGTCGCGCAGATCGGCGCGGATACGGCCAACCTTCAAAGCCTGATGTCCGCCTCACAGTCAGCGCAAGGTGCGCTGGCCGCTGCCCAGGCCGGCAACCAGATAGCCGTGCTGAACACTCAACAAATGATGAGGCTACAACAGATCATGGCCGCCAGTAACCAGGCGCAAACGGCCTATTATGCGGAAATAAAGCAACGGGAAGCAATGGCCCAGTCTGCGGCCGATCAGTGGTATAAGGAGCCGCAGGAAGCCGTCAAAGGTCAAGGCCCCGGCATCATTCACTAGGGGAGGCATAAGCAATGTCTAAGTTCGTGACAGATTTTATATTGATGGTGGGTGTTCCGGCCCTTTTCTTCATGGTCTATACCATAAAACCCGCCCTTTTTCGGCAAAGGAGAAAGACCGTGTCTGGCATTTTAATTGCCTGGCTCATCTTTTCGATAGTGGGGACCATGTTTCTCGCTGGCTGCAGCAGTTCCGCGCCGCAGACTGAAAAACCGAAGCAGCAATCCGAAGATTGGTATAAAGAGCCGTCACCGGCTAAGAAAGATCAAGGCCCTGGTTTCATTCACCAAGAGCGGAAAAAGGGAGGCAACTAATGGAGGGGGCGACGCTTACCGCGATACTGACCAACTTTGCCAATATTTTCAACAGCGGCGTTCAAAACGTGATGCCCTATGCCAAAGGGATATTCGTCACTATCGTAAGCATCGACCTGATTTGGAGCTATTTAAAAACCTTGGACGAAGGCGACCATCTTAAAATGCTGATGTTCAAGTGCATCAAATACGGCTTGTTTTACTGGTTTATCACCGACTACAAAAGCCTGGTGGATAGCCTCCTGGATGGTTTTGTCGTAGTAGGCTTCGCGGCCGGGGGCAACGCAGTGCCGGCCTCCACCATCACCGACCCGTCCTATATCATATCCAAGGGACTGCAAACCGCCTGGCCGATGCTGAAATCACTGAAAGACACGAATATTTTAACCATCGACCTGGGGCGACAGCTCACCATGATATTGGCGTATATACTGACCGTGTTCGCTTTTTTCGTCATGGCGATACAAGTATTTATCACTTACCTGGAGTTTTACATCGTCGGCGCTCTGGCGATCATCTACCTGCCGTGGGGTGCGTTTGACAAAACGGCGTTTATGGCGGAAAAGGCCATTGGTGCGCTCATTGCCATGGGAACCAAGCTCATGGTGCTGGCCTTTGTCTTGGCGGCCACAATTCCCATGATAGAAAAAATTAAGCTTCCGGAAAACCCGGATTCGGAACAATGCTATCTAGTCCTTGGCAGCGTGGCGGCCATCGCCATCCTGTGCTGGCAAGCCCCTGGCCTGGCGGCTTCGCTCCTGGCCGGTTCGCCGCAGCTTAGCGGGACTAAGGCTGTCGGAGCCGGTGCAGCGGCCATGAGTATGATTAGTACGGTGACGTCCCGGATACCCGGCTTAGGCGGTATGGGTGGGGGAGCTGGCGGCGGTGCGCGGGGAGTATCGGCGGCGGCCAATGTGTCAGCAGCGGTGGGTGATATGAGAAATGTATTCGATACAGGGGGCACAGGGGGAGCCGGCAAAATGTCCTTTGACCCACAATCAGTAAAAAACATGACGGAAAGGTTTACCCCAAATGATACTCAACCGCGCTCAAACAAAGACAAATAGAGAAGCCACACCTGAACAGCGAAAAGGAGGATTCAGCATGTGCGAGAAGAAAGGCCCTTATTACATCAAGGTAGATGGAGAAGACGCACCTGTCTACGTTGTGAAGCTGACCCCGAATGTAAGCTGGATAAAGAACAAAGACGGAACATACTACATCAATTCGGATTATCTCAATGAACTCGTAAAGGGCTTAGAGCCCGCACAGAACAGCAAAGGTTAATAATACTATACCAGGACATCAAAAAAACCGCTTAGAAACGATTCTAGGCGGTCATTTTTTTGAGGTAATGCCCGTGGAAAGCGAAACTCCTAGAGAATCCCTTTTGAACGGGATAGTAATAGAGGAGATTTATAAATGAGGAGATTTATAAATTTGTCTGAGTACTCCAAAAAAAGTTATAATTTAATAAAAGCGCATTACCTTATTTAAAGCATCTTGCGTAGTTCCAAAAACCCTTAAAAATATTGGGTTGGTAAGCAAAAGAAAATAGGACTTTACCCCAACAATGTGTAATACGGTAAGTGACCAAACAAACCAACACACATGAAAGGGTGAGTCCTACCATGT
>JAHDOI010000013.1 GCA_018434945.1 Selenomonadales bacterium | reverse complement strand
TCCATTTTGGATGCGCCTCCTTTGTTATTTATGCGGTCGGCAAACCTGCATATATTTTAACAAAGGAGGCTTTTCTTTCCTCCGCATAGCTATAAGCTTTTTGATACCACCTGCTTAGCAGGTGGTTGCCGCTTACGCAAGGCAATAAAAAAAACAGGCTGCTGCCTGTTTTTTCTAGCGCATATATATACCGGCACGCCGCCAGAGGATGCCGACGGCCGTTTTACCATCGTCCTCCTTTATGGCCCGCTGCATTTCTGCGGCTATTTCCTCGTAATCGTGAGTCCAGGCCCAAGTGGAGAGAACCGCCACAAAAATGGCCACCGCTCCGGGGAGCAATACCGCGGACACAATGCTGTCCTCCATTGCCGCCACCCCCCCTCATCGGATAATTATTATTAATTATACTTCCCTTATGACGGTGGGGAAAGAGCACATTTAGGCCGTAATGCGCCCATAATCTGCTAAATCCCGGGATTGTCGCCTTATACGGCCCACCATTGCCCGCAGCCGACCGTAAGACGGCGCGGGACGGCGGGTCGCCGGTATTAGCGGACCGGCGGACAATAAACTGAAAATAGAATCTTTTCTCAGCCGGTATCCTGATGCAAAAAAAGCCCCCGCAGGGGGGGCTTTTTCACGCGAGTTTCCGCATCAGGCGTATTCCGTTGAGGGTTACGAGCAGCGACGCCCCCGTGTCGGCGAAGACAGCCAACCACAAGTTTGTGAGCCCGGCGAAGGTCAGGACGACGAAGACCGCCTTAACCGCGATGGCGAAGATGATGTTTTCCTTGATGACCGCCACCGTTTTACGGCTGAGGCGGATGACGTACGCCAGCTTGCCGAGGTCGTCGGCCATCAGGGCGATATCGGCCGTCTCCAAAGCGGCGTCCGAGCCGGCAACCCCCATGGCGACGCCTATGTCGGCGGCCGCCAATGCAGGGGCATCGTTGACGCCATCCCCCACCATCGCCACACCGCCGTAACGGTCGGCGAGGTCTTTGACCACCCTCACCTTGTCGGCGGGCATAAGCTCGCTATGGACACCGTCAAGTTTAAGACAGGCGGCGACGGCTTCGGCCGACCGGCGGTTATCGCCGGTAAGCATGGCCACATGCGCGACGCCGGCCCGGCGCAGTGCCGCGATGGCGTCGGCGCTGTCGTCCCGCAGCGTGTCGGCAACCGCGACCACGCCATAGATTATTTCCGCGGTGCCAACCAGCATCGCAGTCTTGCCGGCCTCTTCAAGTCCGGCGAGCACAGCCTCGTGCCGCGCAAGATCATGCCCTAAACCGGTGAACAGCCGGGCGTTGCCGACATAGACGACGGTCCCTTCGACTTCGGCCTGCGCCCCCTGGCCGACCAGGGCCCGGAAAGCTGCCGCCGGCTTAAGCTCAAGCCCGGCTGCGGCCGTTACTATCGCCTGGGCAACGGGGTGCTCGGACCATTTCTCCACCGCCGCCGCCAAGGCGAGGAGCTGTTCGCAGGTCAGGCCGCCGAGCGGGATGGCGTCGGTGACGCGCGGCCGTCCGTGGGTGAGCGTGCCGGTTTTATCGAATGTCACCGCGCGGAGAGCGCCCAGCTTTTCCAGATAGGCGCCGCCCTTGATAAGCACGCCCCGCCTTGAAGCGTTGCCGATGGCGGCGACGACCGACACCGGGGTGGAGATGACGAGAGCGCAGGGGCAGGAGATGACGAGCAGCACAAGCCCCTTGTAAAACCAGGGTGCGAAAGGCTGGCCGAACGCCAGCCAGGGCAGAACCATCACGGCCGCGGCGGCTGTCAGCACCGCCGGCGTGTAATAGCGGGCGAATTTATCCACGAATTGCTGGGAAGGGGCGCGCTGGGACTGGGCCTCCTCGACCAGGTGCATGATTTTGGCGAGGGTCGAATCGGCGGCCGCATTGGTGACTTCGATCGCCAGCACGCCATACTGGTTCAAGGTGCCGGCGTACACCGCATCGCCGGCCTTTTTTTCCACCGGCAGCGATTCGCCGGTTAGGGCGGCCTCGTCAACGGCCGAATGACCGTCGCTGACAACACCGTCGAGCGCGATCCTTTCTCCCGGCCTGACGACGATAACGCTGCCAGGGGAAATCGCCGCCACCGCCCGCCGTTCCTCGGCATCGCCGTCAAGCACCGTCGCCTCTGACGGGGCCAGCTCCATCAGCGCCCGCACCGCCCGGCGGGTCTTGTCGAGCGTGTACGTCTGAAGCGTATTGCCGAGGGAGAACAGGAATGCCACCATAGCTCCCTCGCTCCACTCGCCGATGGCCGCAGCGCCGATCACGGCGACAGTCATGAGGAAGTTCATGTCAAAAGTCAGCGACCTCAGGCCGGACAGACCGGTACGCGCGGCGTGCCAGCCCCCGGCCAGGGCGGCAAGCGCGTAGGCGGCCGCCGTCCAGCCCGCAGCGGCGCCCAATATATCAAGGCCGACCGCTGCCGCCAACAGCAGCCCGGACGCGAGTGTCGCCAGTGTCCGCGGATCGCGCCGCCATCCGGACGCGTGGTCAGTTGGGGCGTCGGCCCGCCGGGCGCGGTAGCCGGCCCGCTCGACCGCTTTGATTATAGCCGCATCACTGAGGGTATGGGCGACCGCCATTTTGGCGGTGGCGAAATTCACCGTCGCCTGCCGCACTCCGGCCAGGGCGGCGATCCTTTTTTCGAGTTTTGCGGCGCAATCGGCGCAGTCCAGGCCGCCGAGGAGGTAGACGCTCATCCCCTCTTCCGCCGGAGCCGCGCCCGCCGTCGCCGCGGCGGCGCCGCAGCAACCGCAGCCGCAGGCTTTTTCGATCATTTGCCTCATCCTATCTGTGTTTGATGTGTTCGATGCCTTGAGCCATCAGGACGGTTATATGGTCGTCGTCAAGGGAATACCATGCCATCCTGCCTTCGCGGCGATATTTGACAAGCCTGGCCCCCCGCAGGAGGCGCAGCTGGTGAGAGACGGCCGACTGGCCCATCCCGACGACGGCCGCGATGTCGCACACGCACAGCTCGCGCCGGGACAGAGCCTGCAGCATCTTAACCCGCGTGGGGTCGCCGAGGATCTTGAAAACCTCGGCCAGTTCCCGGGCGTCGGCCTCGGTCAGCGCCTCGGCCCGGGCGGCCCGGATCATTTCCGGGTGCAGGCAGATTTCTTCGCACGCGGCGTTATCGGTATCATGCAAAACGACTCACCTCTATATATGAATAATTGTTCACATATAAATATATACCTCATTTTAATGCCGACGTCAATGTCCTGGAATATCAAAAGCAAAGGATTTGCGCAAATAATGTCGAATAATTTAAAATACTGGTTAATGAGCCATCATTTTCTATAGGGTTTGGTAAATTACCATACCGAAGGAGTTGAGCTCTCTTGCAGTTTTTCAAAAACCTCAGCATCGCCAGCAAGCTGACTGTTCTCGTTTTTATCGCCGCCTTCTTCGTGGCGACGATCGCCGTCACCGGCTATTACTTCCTTGCCAGGACCGACTCCGTCATCCAGGATCTGAACAAGAACGAACTGCGGGCCGTGAAGCTGATCGACGAGACCCAGATCGAACTCAAGTCCGCTCAGGCGATCGTGCTCGAATATCTGCTGATTAAGGACGCGGACCGCAAGAAGGCGCTGCTGGCCGAGATGAAAACCCGCGGCGAGAAGGTGGATTTTTATCTGCTGGAGCTTGATAAAACAAACCTGAGCGAAGACCAGCGCCGCAACCTGGAGCTGCTGACCTCGATGCTGAAAAGCTACCGCAGCGGCCGGGACCAAGTGCTGAAACTTACGGGCGAGGGAAAACTGAACGAGGGCATCCTCATATATACCTACCAGTTCTCCCCCATCCTCGACGGTATCAATAAGCAGCTTGGCTACATATCGGACGAATTCAACCAAAATGCCCGCACCGCTTACGAGCAAAGCTCACGGGGCGTGGGTGTGGCCAGCATGACGCTTACGGCCATCGGGCTGGCGGCCCTGTTGACCGTCATTGTCCTCGGCCTTTACATCGCCCGCATGATCGCCAGGCCGCTCAAGCAAGTGGCGGTCTTCGTCAGCGAGGTAGCAGCCGGCAACCTGGCGAAAAAGGCGCTTGCTGTGGACTCACGTGACGAAGCGGGTCAGGTGGCGCACGCCATCAACACTATGACCGATAACCTGCGCGGGCTGATGCGGCAGGTGGCCGAGTCGGCCGAACAACTGGCGGCGTCGAGCGAACAGCTTAACGCCAGCGCCGACCAGGCCGCGGTGACGGCCACCCAGATCGCCCAGTCGATCACCGATGTCGCCCAGGGTACGGCAACCCAGCTGCAGGCCGTCGAGGAAAGTTCGACAGCTGTCGAACAGATGTCGGCTACCATCCAGCAGGTGACGGTCAACGCCGAGACGGTCGCCGGCACATCCGCGCAAGCTGCCGAAGCGGCCGGCAAAGGCACCGAACAGATATCAACGGCAGTGAGACAAATCGCCAATATCGAAAATACGGTAGCCGCTTCGGCCCGGATCGTCCAGACGCTGGGCGACCGCTCCAAGGAGATCGGCCAGATAGTGGACACCATCTCCAGTATCGCCGGGCAGACAAACCTCCTCGCCCTCAATGCCGCCATCGAGTCGGCCCGGGCCGGGGAGGCCGGCCGCGGGTTCGCCGTCGTGGCCGAGGAGGTGCGCAAGCTGGCCGAACAGTCGCAGGAAGCCTCGAAACAAATCGGTGAGCTGATAAGCGCCATCCAGGCCGACACCGACAAGGCGGTCGCCGCGATGGAGAGCGGCACGCGCGAGGTCAAGGTCGGCAGCGAGGTGGTCAACAGCGCCGGGCAAGCGTTCGAACACATCCTCACCCTCGTCAACCAGGCATCCGCCCAGGCGGAGGATATGTCGTCGGCCATCCGCCAGATGGTCAGCGGCGGTCAGCAGATCGTCGCGTCGATGAAGGCCATCGACACGGTGAGCAAAACTACGGCGGCCGAAACGCAGACCGTCTCGGCGTCGACCGAGCAGCAATCGGCCACGATGGAGCAGATCGCCGCCTCCAGCCAGGGCCTGGCGCAGCTCGCCCAGGGGCTGCAGGCCGCCCTTCGCAGGTTCACGGTCTGAGCTGATAACGATTGTAAAAAGGGACTGCCGGACAGTCCCTTTTTTGTTCTCAGCCTGAATTTGCCACTAATCGCCGTAATGGGCGGAGGGCAAAATACCGCCAAGGGGGTGAACGCATGGCCAAGTCCAGCAAAGCGGGCTGCTCCGACAGCAGCGCCGACAAAAGCCGTTCCGCGGCGTTATCAGACTTCTCAGCCGAAATATGCCCGTCGTCTCCGTCCAAGAAGAGCAAGGACAGGTCGAAATAGTATCCGGAAGGCCGCGACTTCTGTCGCGGCCTTCTCAGACTGTCGATAAAGGCCCATCTGCGGCGTTGCTCCTCAGAGCGCTTGCTTGCGTACGTCCCACAGTACGCGGCGCGGCGCGCTCTTCCGGTGCGCCTTGCATCTGGACCTTTCTCACCAGTCTGACATTGCCTACAAGCTGGGAAGGCCGCGACTTCTGTCGCGGCCTTCTGCGTCACGGCGCGGGAATATTTTGCCGTCCGGAGTTTACAAGATCGCCCCGACATAGTACAATACGAATAAGTCAACCAACACAATTACCATGGTTGACGTTTTTGAGGCCATCATTGTAAACTCAATTTATATATATGGTTGACGAGGAGGCTGTCATGAGTATCCATCCCATCACCGAGCTGGGCGCGAAGGTGCTGAACGGCGCCGAGCTGAACTTCGCCGAGGCAATGGCCCTCACCGGCATAGAAGCAACCGACATCCCGCTGCTGATGGCGACGGCCAACAAGGTCCGCGCCGAATTCTGCGGCGACGCTGTCGATACCTGCGAGATCGTCAACGCCCGCTCCGGCAACTGTTCGGAGGATTGCCGGTTCTGCGCCCAGTCGGCCCATCACCGGGCGGCAATCGCCATACACCCACTTCTGGGCGAGGATGAGCTGCTGGCGGCGGCGAAAACGGCCGAGAGCGACGGCGCGCGACGTTTCTCGATCGTCACTTCGGGGGCGGGCATGCAGGACGATGACGATTTCCCCCGCGTGCTCGCGGCGATAAAGCGGATCAGGCAGGAAACGGGTGTCATCCCCTGCTGTTCGCTGGGAGTGCTCGACGACAGCCATTTCGCCGCTCTGAAGGGTGCCGGCGTCACCCGCTACCACCACAACCTGGAAACGGCCGAAAGCCACTATCCCGCAATCTGCACCACCCACTCCTGGCAGGAACGTGTGGATACGGTGAGGCGGGCCAGGACGGCCGGGCTCGAGGTGTGCTCGGGGGGTATAATCGGCATGGGCGAGAGCTGGCGCCAGCGCGTCGAACTGGCTTTCACCCTCCGGGAACTGGATGTCGATTCAGTTCCCCTGAATATATTGAATCCTGTGCCGGGCACCGCCCTGGAGGAGCAGCCGCCGCTGCCGCCGCTGGAAATTTTCCAGACGCTGGCCATCTTCCGTCTCCTGCTCCCCGCCAAGACGATCCGCTACGCCGGCGGCCGGGAGAAGGCGCTCGGCGACCTTGTGCCCCTCGGTCTGCTGGCCGGCATCAACGGCATGCTCATCGGCAACTACCTCACGACCGCCGGCCGCGGCGCCGACCGCGACATCGCCGCCGCCCGCGGCCTCGGTCTCAGGCCCTTGTCCTCCCGGGACGCCTCTTGACCAGCCTCCGTATCGCGGTCTTCCGCCGGCGCGACCGGCGGCGGCCGTGCTGATAAACCCGCCTTGCGGCGGGTTTTCTTTTTTATTAACAAGGATTTGGCGGCAGTTCCGGGAAAATTATTATCAGGATTTACGGATGGGAGGTTCAATGAAAATGCCTGATGAAAATAGCGGCCCGGTACTCCCGGGAATATACCGCCACTACAAGGGGAACGAGTACCGGGTGATAGGCGAGGCGACCCACAGCGAGACTATTGAGCGCCTGGTCGTTTATCAGGCGCTGTACGGCGAACGCGGCCTGTGGGTAAGGCCGCGGGCGATGTTCCTCGAGAAGGTGAGCATCGGCGGCGAGGAGAAACCGCGCTTCGCTTATATCGGGCCTGACGGGCGCTGACGGATTTTTGCCGCTTTGGCGGCGGCGACCCGCTTGCGGCGGTCGAGGCCATGCTCCCTCGTCAGGTACCTGGCCAGGCCGTCAATATCGGGGAAAACGCTGTACTCGTTGAGCCCGGCAAGGTGGAGAAAGGCGCGCGCTTCGGGTATGGCGGCGGCTGGCAGGGGTATCTGGGTGACGCATTCGGGGCAGATTTCCTCTAGAGGCTTCTCGCTGGCGCCGTGGATGGTGAAGTGGCCTTTCTGGGCGAAGATGCGGGGGTTCTGCATCGTGGGGAAGATGGCCAGCGGGTGCTGGAGCTTTTTGCCCAGATACAGCACCTTCTCATGCTCATGGTCGTAGTCGACGGCGTCGGACTGCACCAATAGCCCATGTCCTGTGGCCTTGTGGTTGAGTTTGTCCGGCTCGAGCACCCAGATGCAGGGCGCGTCGGTTTTGCCGCTCACCGCAAAGTACAGGGCGACGGCGAAGGTGGTCGTCCAGTCGAGGAGACGCGTGGGGATGCCGGCGTGCCGCATTTCGAAGAGGGTCTCGATCGGTTTGAGCGACTGGGTGTTTATAAGCGGCTTGGCGAACGAGAAGAAGTCGAAGAAGACGTTGCACTCGGTGAAGCGTTTCCGCCTGACCCGTAAGAGGCTGGGCAGCAGGGTATGGCTCGAACTGGGGCAGCCGCGGTAGAAGGGATACGGCACCCCTTTGGTCGCCGTCTGCACGGCCTGCAGGAATTCTTGCCACGCGTCGCTCATCATCCTCATCTCCTTGCCGGTTATTGTTTCCCGATTTCGCCAAAATAGCAATATTTTCCTTTATTGAATAAACCCCCGCAGACTTTGCGGGGGCTTTTGCTATGCCAGTGCCTGGTCGAGATCGGCGATCAGGTCGGCCGGATCTTCGAGGCCGAGCGACAGGCGCACCATGTCGTCCGGCACGCCGGCGGCGGCCCGCTGCTCGGAAGTGAGCTGCGAGTGCGTGGTGCTGGCCGGGTGGATGACGAGCGATTTGGCGTCGCCGACATTGGCGAGGAGGGAGAAGAGCTTAAGAGAATCGATGAATTTCCGGCCGGCTTCGAGGCCGCCCTTGATGCCGAAGGTGAGGATGGCCCCCGCCCCTTTGGGCAGGTACTTCTTAGCCTTTTCGTGGTCGGGGTGTCCTTTTAGGCCCGGGTAGCTCACCCAGGAGACCCGGTCGTGGGCGGCGAGATGCTCGGCGACCGCGAGGGCGTTGTCGCTGTGGCGCCGCATGCGGAGGTGGAGCGTCTCGAGCCCCTGGAGGAGGAGGAAGCTGTTAAAGGGGCTGAGGCAGGCTCCGAGGTCGCGGAGGATCTGGGTGCGCAGGCGGGTAATGAAGGCCTGCGGCCCGAGGGCTTCGGCGTAGCGCAGCCCGTGGTAGCTGGGGTCGGGCTCGCTGAGGAGGGGGAATTTGCCGCTTGCCCAGTCGAATCTGCCGCCGTCGACGACCAGGCCGCCCATGGAGGTGCCGTGACCGCCGATGAATTTGGTGGCCGAATGGACGACGATGTCGGCGCCGAAGTCGAACGGCCGGCAAAGGTAGGGACTGGTGAATGTGCTGTCGATGATGAGCGGCAGACCGTTTGCGTGGGCGATATCGGCGACGGCGGCCAGGTCGAGGACGTCGATCTTGGGGTTGCCGATGGTCTCGGCGTAGACCGCCTTTGTCCTGGGAGTTACCGCTTTGGCGAAGTTGGCGCTTTCGCGCGGGTCGACGAAGGTGACTTTTACGCCGAGCCGCGGCAGGGTGTAGGCGAACATGTTATAGGTGCCGCCGTAGAGGGTGGACGAGCTGACGATCTCGTCGCCGGCCTGGGCGATGTTGAAAATGGCGGCGCTGATGGCGGCGTGGCCGGAGGCGAAGGCCAGCGCCCCCACCCCGCCTTCGAGGGCGGCGATGCGTTTTTCGAGCACGTCGGTGGTGGGATTCATAATCCGCGTATAGATGTTGCCATTTTCCTGGAGGGCGAAGAGGCTGGCGGCGTGGGCGCTGTCACGGAAGTTATAGGCGGTGGTCTGGTAGATGGGCACCGCCCGCGAGCCGGTTGCCGGGTCGGGCTCCTGGCCGGCGTGGACGGCAAGGCTGTCGAAACGGAGATCGGCGGGTAAGGTCATTGTCTGTTCCTCCTAAAATGGATAGTTTATGTGGTTGTCGGCTATCAGGGGTAGTTTTCCGCGACGAGGCGGGCGCCGAAGTAGGCGAGCCGCGGGGCGCGGAAGATGGACGACAGCCAGGGCATTCGCACCGGCAGGGCGGTGCCGACGAATTCGCGCAGGATGGGCTTGAGGAGGTCGAAGTCGATCAGGAAACCGTCGTGGCCGTGGGGGCTGTCGACTTCGGCATATTCCGCCCGCACGCCGAGGCTTTTAAGTGTCTCGACGAGCTCAACCTGCTGGTAGGCCGGATAGAGGATATCCGAGGTAACCCCGGCCACGAGGACCCTGGCCTCGATGCGGGCCAGGGCCGCCCGGTAGGAGGCATGGCCCATTCCCAAATCGTAGAGGTCGAGGGCGCGCAGCAGGCAGAGGTAGGAGTTGGCATCGAAGCGCTCCACCAGGCACTTGCCCTGATAATCGAGGTAATTCTCGATCTCGAACTGGCCGTCGCGCGTCCTGCGGGCAAATTTGGCGGCCATGGACGGCTCGCTCTGGTAGGTTATCATGCCGACGGCGCGGGCGACCGACAGGCCCTGGACGGGACCGGGGCCGCCGTAGTAGTCGCCGCCCCGCCATTCGGGGTCGAGCATCACGGCCTGACGGCCGACGCGGTTGTAGGCGATGGCCTGGGCCGAGGCGTAGCCCGGCGCGGCCAGTGCGGCGACGGCTTCGGCGAAGCCGGGGTACGTGACCGCCCACTCCAGCGCCTGTGCGCCGCCCATAGAGCCGCCGATGACCAGCGAGAGGCGGTTGATGCCCAGGGTTTCGAGGAGCCGCTTCTGGACGCGGACCATGTCGCGGATGGTCACTTCCGGGAAGGCGGCGCCGTAAGGCCGGCCGGTGGCCGGGTCGGGCGAGGCGGGGCCGGTTGTGCCCTGGCAGCCGCCGAGAACATTGGCGCAGACGACGAAAAAGCGGTCGGTGTCGATGGGGCGGCCGGGGCCGACGAGGAGGTCCCACCAGCCTTTCTCGTCGTGGTCGTTGTGGGCGGCGCAATGGCTGTCGCCGGTAAGGGCGTGGCAGACAAGGACGACATTGTCCCCGTCCCTGGAGAGAGTGCCGTATGTCTCGTAGGCCACCGTAACTTCCCGGAGAGTACCGCCGAGGCTAAGTTCAAACGGCCGTTCGGGCGTGGCCACGGTGGCGAATTTCATGTAGGGCCGGTATTTCAGGCCGGGGAAAAATGTGTGCGGGTAGGCGGTCTGCATCTTGAACCCTCCGTTGCTGCGAAAATTGGATGATGAGAGAGAAAACAAAAAACTCCTTCCCGAGGAAAGGAGTTGAACGACATAAGCGTAACCTTCCCTCTCATCTGTCAGGCAATGCCTGCTGGATTTGGCACCTTGCGCCTCAGCGCCGGTTGCCGTGGTGTCATCGGGCCAGTCCCTCGACCACTCTCGATAAGAGCAAGAGTATTAAATTGGCTTAATGATAGCACGCGGCAAAAGATACTGTCAATATCTAATCGAATTACTTTTGAAAATCCCGCCATACGGTGGCGAACTTCTTGATGCCGATCTCGAAATGCCCCTGGGCCGAGTATACGCGCCGCAGAAGGTTTTCGCGGCCTGCGCCGCCTTCGAACTCGCTCAGCACCTGGAGGATCTGGAAGGCCATTTCGCTCAGACCGGTGACGTCCTTGGAGCGGTGGATGACCTCGCCGAGATTGACCTGGCAGGTCGACCAAAGGCCGGCGTTTTCCACCGCCTGGATGAGCATCGCCACCTCCACGCCGTAGTTCGCGGGGATGCGCATCTTAAGCATTTCTTCGCGGTAGATGGCCACTGTGCCGGCGAGCGGCTGGATGTACCCCGACAGGGTCGGCATATAGGTGTTGAACCACGGGCGGGCGAGGATCTCCGTCACCCGGCCGCCGCCGAGTTCGAGGCCGGACGCCTCGACCCGTACCGGGCGGGTGAAATAGCCCTTGACGAAGCGGATATCGGGGTAGGTGAGGATGGGGCCGAGCAGGCCGTAGAAAAAGCGGGGCGTGATGTTCTCGATGTCGGTGTCCACCCAGGCGAGGATGTCGGCGTCGGTGACGAAAGCGCTTTTGAACATCGCTTCCCCTTTGCCGCGGAAGCTGCCGAGCTCGGGAGCGATGTCGGGGTGGAGATATACCGGTATGCCGTAGGATTTTGCGATCTCCACAGTATTGTCGGTCGAGGCGGAATCGACGAGGATGACTTCGTCGGCCACCCCGGCGGCCTTTACCTCAAGCGCCGTTTCGATGACCTGGCCGACAGTCCGCTCTTCGTTAAGGCTGGGGAGGATGATCGCCACCTTGTGGCCCCGTTTGCTCTTGCCGCTGCGCATCATTGCCGGCAGGGAGAAATCGCCGCCCTCGAAGGTTCTCTCCCGCACCCAGCGGTAAATGGCGTCGCCCTCGGCGAATTCAATATCCTGGAATGGGCCGCGGACGATTGTCACGCTGCCCTGGTATACTTCCTTGATGGCGTTGTAGAAGGGCATTATTTCCGAATCGGCCAGCGGCGCACCGAAGAACAGCATGCTGTAGTCGGCGCCGACAGTCTTGATGAGGTCGAATACTCTCGCTTCGCGACGCCAGTTGATGCTGACGTTGTCGAACATGTCGTGGGCTCTGGCAACCACCGAGGAGAGAAATATATCCTCAAGCTGGGGAAGCTTCTCTTCAAGGTGCAAAACCCTCAGTTGCGTCATGCCGGCACAGGCCAGCACGTCGAGGACGGCCCCGGCGTTGATGCCGCCGCGCAGCACGGCCGCCGCTGGCCCCGCCACCCATCCGTCGGTCAATACGACGATGTCGTCGCGGTCTTGATACAGGCTGCCCCGGTCGGCGAAGCCGCGGATGACAATCCGGCTGTTCGCGTTCGGGGTCCGGCTCTCCGGCCAATATGGCACCCCTGTTGTCATATCGCTCCTCCAATCCGTGCTCAGGAACTGAAAGAGTCTGTCGTTGACAGACTCCACCTAAAGCAACTGGTATATTATTCTTGTTCTAATTATATATTATTCCCCGGCTGCCAGGCAACCGAAAATAAGCCAGGTTTTTGTCAGAGGCGTGTCAGGGATGAAAAACGCGGATGAAAATTTCCATCACCCCGCCGCACGCCATGCCTTCGTCGGCGGCCACGGAGTTGTCGAGCCGGATTGAATGGAGGCAAGAGCGCCGCTCGTCCAGCGCGATTAGCGCCCGCCGCCGGGCTTCTTCCTCGCCGCAGCCGCCGCCGATGCTGCCCCAGATGCTGCCCGATCGACTGACGGCCATGGCGGCGCCCTCCTTGCGTGGCGTCGAGCCGTGGGTGGCGACGACGGTGACGAGGGCCGCGCCCTCTCCCCTGCCGGAATGTTCACCGATGACGCGCAGCAGTCCTTTATCCATCGCTCTCCCTCCGTCCGCTGAGCGGCCTGGCGTCGGCGCCCCGCAGGGCGGCCACGATCTCGGCGGCAACGCTGAGGGCTATTTCCGCCGGCCCCTCGGCGCCGATGTCAAGGCCGATCGGGGCCCGTACGCGCTCGAGCAGCCGCCTGTCAGCCCCTTCGTCGCGGAGCAGGTTGAAAATAGCGGCAACCTTGCGCCGGCTGCCGATCATGCCGATGTACGCGGCCGGCTGGCCGAGCAGGGCCCGCAGGCATTCGAGGTCGTGCCGGTGGCCGCGGGTGACGATGACGACCGCGGTTGCGGCATCGGGCGTAAAAGTGTCCAGAAATGCGCGGAAGCTGCGGCAAACCACTTCCGTTCCCTGGGGAAAATGCCGGCGGTCGGCGAAGTCGGGCCGGTCGTCGACGACGGTGACCTCGTGACCGACGAGGGCGAGCATGGCGGCCAGCGGCCTGCTGATGTGACCGCCGCCGAGGATGACCGTCCGGAAACGGTCATGGCCGAGCGCGTCCCAGAAAAGCCGGTATTCGCCCCCGCCGTATTCAACGGTACGCAGGCAGGGACCCGGCCAGCGGGTGTATTCGAGTTCGGCGGCGATCCGCGCGGCAAGTCCGGGATCGCCCAGTTCACCTTCGCTATGTCCGTCGGCGTATAGCAGCACGATGCCGCCTACGGCAGCGTCCTGCCCGGGCGGCGCGGCGACCAGCGTCGCCAGTTGGACGACTTCCCCGCGGTCGGCGGCTTCCAGCAGCAGTGCGATTTCTCTATCCGTAGGATTCGCTCCCGTCGAGTTTATTTTCCGGACCAGGCGGCGAGCAGCGCCTCCAGGACGCCGCCGCCGACCGCCCGCGCTTTGTCGGAGATGGTGAAGCAGTATTCGCGCCGGCCGCGCGGGTCGATATCGCCGATCTTCTGGCCGGCGGCGACTGCCAGGCCGTCGTGGATGAGACCGCGCAGGACGCCGCCGATGACGGCGGGGACGGACAGGCCGTCGACAAAGCCGACCGCTTCGCCGGCGGCGACAGTGTCGCCGATAGCCCGCGCCGCCCGGAACGTGCCGTGGGCCGGGGAGCGCAGCACCCGTTCGCTGCCGTAGCCGTCGATGAGTCCAGGCACGCCGGTGTCGGGGAGAGCTTCGCCCTGTTCGATCACCCGGCCGAGGTAGTGGCCGCGGGCCGTCTCAACGACATAGCCGACGTCCCGGCCGGCGGCAAACCCCGGCCCGAGGCCGACGACCACCGGCGCGTCGCCCAGGCGGGTGCCGGTGTTGCGCTTGGCGAGGATGGCATCGATCACCGCCCACGGCCTGAGCGCCACCACTACCGCGCCCTGCGGGTCGACGACGACGGTTACAAGCCCGCGGTTTGTCGCGGCCGCCGCCTCCTCAGGCGCGGCCCTGACGGCGGTAACTCCTTCGACGGTCGTGCGGCCGGTGAAAACAGCGCTGGCGAAGGCGACCGGCCGACGGATGACGGTGGGCTGCGGCAGTTCGGTCATGACGACGGCGAAGCCGCTGCGGAAAAGGCGGTGAGCGACGCCGGTCGCCAGGTCTCCGGCCCCTTTGACCACGACCAGGCGGTTATTCCTATTCAAAATCGGTCACCTTGCTTCCCCGCGATAACGGTCAAGTGTCAGCGGTTGAGTTCGTCGAGCGATTTGTGCATCGTTTCTTCGCCGAGAACGAAGACGTTGAGGGCGGTAACGATCAGCACGGCGGTGAAAAGAGTGAAAACGATGGCGAATTTATCCGGGCCGGTCATTATCCAGCCTACGACGCTGGGGGCGAAAATGCCGCCCACCCGCCCGAAGGCGGCCGCGAAGCCGACGCCGCTGGCGCGCGCGTGAGTGGGGTAGAGCTCGGGCGAGTAAGTGTAGACCACGCCCCAGGCGCCGAGATTGAAGAAAGACAACAGACAGCCGTAGACAAGGATTTCGGTGCCCGTTTTGGCGATGCCGAAGAAGTAGGCGCACACGGCGCAGGCGGCCAGAAAAGAGGAAAGGGTAAGTTTGCGGCCGATACGGTCGACGAGGTAGGCGGCGGTGAAATAGCCGGGTATCTGGGCGAGTGTCATCCACAGTACGAATTCGAACGACCGGATGAGGGTGTGGCCGCTCTTGACAAGCAGCGACGGCAGCCAGGTGAAGATACCGTAGTACGAGAAGACGATGCCGAACCACAGTATCCAGAGGCAGACGGTGCGGCGCAGATATTGCCCCTTCCACAGTTCGGCGAAGGCGAATTTTGCCTTGGGGGCGGCGATTTCAGCGGCGCTGGGCGGCGCGCCTACCGGCACGCCAAGCTCGCGCTCGATGGCGGCGACCTGCTCGTGGGCTTCCTGGTAACGTCCTTTGTCGACGAGGTAGAGGACCGATTCGGGGACCATCCGCCACAAAACGAACACCAATAGCGCCGGCAGGGAGCCGATATAGAAGGCTATCTGCCACCCGTATTGGGGAATAATATAATAGGCAATGATGGCGGCGGCCAGCCAGCCGATGGCCCAGGCGCTCTCGAGCAGCACGATCATGCGCCCGCGGTACCGGGCGGGCGAGTATTCGCTCATAAGGGTGACAGCCACAGGCAACTGCCCCCCCACCCCAAAGCCGACGAGGAAGCGGAAGAAAAGCAGCGATTCGTAGCTCCACGCCAGACCGCAAAGGCCGGTTGCCACACTATATACTAAGAGGGTTCCCGCGAAAAGCTTCTTGCGCCCCATCATGTCGGCCAGCCGGCCCGACAGCGCCGCCCCGCAGGCCATGCCCACGAGACCGATGCTGCCGATGTAGCCGATCTGGGCGGAGGAAAGGCTCCAGGTCTCAATCATCTTCGCAAGGACGAAGGCGACAATCCCCGTGTCCATAGAGTCGAACGCCCAGCCGAGCATAGTGAGAACCAGCAGCCGCCAGTGAAACTTACCGAGCGGCAGGTTGCTTAACCTATCAGATATACTTGCCATTTCTTAATATCCCCCACACAGAACGCCGCCTTGGCCCGCCGCTCAGGTCAGCGGGCCGGCGTCCCTTAATTATTCTATTATCCCCGCCGGCACCGAGCCTGAGCCGAAAACGAAGCAGCGCAAAAACAGCCGCAGCGGTGCCTTTGCGCCAAAATAAATGTCTAGCACTAATTCCTGTACTGTCGGGTACACTAAGCCGGGAGCGGGGACCGAACCGTATTTGGCGCACGGTGCCTGACCCGTGGTAAGTTTACTTCGCCGCCCGTTATGGATATCCTTTTTTTAGTCGATATCCCGCGTGCACGGAGAAAATCCAAATTTATCCGATTATTCCGCCTTCCTCCAGTACCCTTATATTGTACAAAAGTATATGCTATAATCAAAGTGTTCGAGAATCTTCCGGGGAGGGACCTACCGTGGCCTTTCGTCTGAAACCCAAAGAAGAAAAGTTTTTCGAGTTTCTGGCCGACCATGCCGCGCTGGCCAAAAAAGCCAGCGAGACGATGGTGATGGCTTTTGAGGAGCAGGACCGACTCGGGGAGATTCTGTCCGAGGTGGAAGGCCTTGAAGCCGAAGCCGACGAGCTTGTAGAAAAAATCCTCAAAAAACTGCATAAAACGTTTATCACCCCCTTCGACCGCGAGGACATCTTCGCTCTCGCGCAAAAGCTGGACGACCTAGTCGACGCCATGAAGGGGATCGTCGATAAGATGCAGATGTACAACGTCGGTACCGCCTCGCCCGAAGTCCGCGAACTGGTCTCACTCGTTCACACCAGCATCACTCAGGTGGTCAAGTGCATCAACTACCTGAGCGAGCTGAAGAAGCAGCACCTTAAGCTTGAGGCGCGCTGCAACCGGATCGTGGCCCTGGAAACGGAGGGCGACGTTCTTTACCGCCGCGAGATGGCCAAGCTCTTCCGCGAGGGCTGCGACCCGATCGAGATAATAAAGTGGAAGGAAATCCTCACCAGCCTGGAAGATACTCTCGATATCTGCGAAGATATCACCCAGCTCCTGAAAAGGGTAGTGCTGAAGTATGCCTGATCTGTGGCTGTTATACGCCGTAGTCATATTTGCCTTGGCTTTCGATTATATCAACGGCTTCCACGACACCGCCAACGCCATCGCCACTTCGGTATCGACGCGGGCGCTCGCCCCGCAGCACGCCGTATGGCTGGCCGCCTCCCTCAACTTCCTCGGCGCCCTCTTCAGCACCGGGGTCGCGAAAACGATCGGCGGCGACATTGTCAAATCGGCGCAGATGATCGACCAGCCGGTTATCATCGCCGCGCTCGTCGGGGCGATTTTCTGGAATCTTCTCACCTGGTGGCTCGGCATCCCGTCAAGTTCGTCCCACGCGCTTATCGGCGGCGTGATGGGAGCGGTCATCGCCGGCCGCGGCATCGATGTCCTCAAGCTGGCCGGCATCCAAAAAATCGTCCTCTCGCTTGTCCTGTCGCCCATCATCGCCCTTATAACCGGTTATTTCGTGATGATCCTCATGCTGTGGATTTTCGGGCGCCTGGGCCCAGGCGTCCTCAATACAGGCTTCAAACGGATGCAGTTCGTGTCGGCGAGTCTGATGTCATTTTCCCATGGTTCCAACGACGCCCAGAAGGCGATGGGCATCATCACCCTCGCCCTGCTGTCCGCCGGGCAGATCCCCTCGCTGGAGGTGCCCACCTGGGTCAAGCTGGCGTGCGCCATGGCCATGGGCCTCGGCACGGCCGCCGGCGGCTGGAAGATCATCAAGACGATGGGCACGCGCATTTTCCGCATGGAACCCATCAACGGCTTCGCCGCCGACCTCAACTCGGCTATCGTCATCTTCGGCGCCACCTTCCTCCATCTTCCGGTCAGCACGACCCACGTCGTGTCCGGCTCGATCATGGGCGTGGGGTCGGCTAAACGGGTGACGGCGGTGCGCTGGACGACGGCCCGCCAGATGGTCTTCGCCTGGCTGCTCACCATCCCGGCCAGCGGCGCGACCAGCGCCCTGACCTATTACCTTTACAAAATCCTGTTCCTGTAGCCGCGCAGGCGGCCGGCAAACGAATAGTCCGTCATCGAAGGGTATCGAGCGAGATACTCTTTTTTTCGTTTGTCCCGCGCCGGATTGGCGCTGATGGTATAAGAGCAGGCGCGCTATGCCACCTTAAGGTTAGAAACGGCGGAGGTGTGCCGATGAGAATCCTGGTCGTGGAAGACGACGCCCCCTTGCGGGAGGCTATCGTGGCGGTGCTGAAAGAAGACGATTACGCGGTCGACGAGGCCGAAAGCGGCGACGAGGGTCTCTACCACTCCCGGCAGGGGGTTTATGACCTGCTCATCCTCGACGTGATGCTGCCGGGCATGGACGGTCTGGAAATCGTGCGGACGCTCAGGTCCGGCGGCAGCCGGACGCCGATCATGCTGCTGACCGCCAGGGACAGCATCGCCGACAAAGTGGCGGGACTAGATTCCGGTGCCGATGATTATCTGGTGAAACCGTTCGCCGTCCCCGAACTGCTCGCCAGGGTAAAGGCCCTGCTGCGCCGCGGCGGGCCTGTAAACGCGGGCGGAGAGCTCCGCTACGGCGGCATCGCCGCCAACCCGAAGACGAAGGACGCTTACGTGGCCGAAACACCCCTCCACCTCACTGTCAAGGAGTATGAGCTGCTGGAGTTCCTGCTCCTGAACCGCGAACAGATCCTCACCCGCGAGCAGATCTTCGACCGCGTGTGGGGCTTCGAATCGGAAACCACCCACGGCATCGTCGATCTGTATATCCACTATCTGCGCAAAAAGCTCGCTCCTTTCGGCCGCGACGCCGTCATCCAGACAATCCGCGGGGCGGGTTTTATGCTGAAGGAAAAGTGACATGTTCCGGAAAACGCTCCGCAAGCTGACCATCCTCAACTCGCTCGTATTCTTTCTCGTCCTGGTGTGGTTCGGCGGTTCGCTGTACGGGTTTGTGGCCTACCAGCTCTTCGACGAGGTGGACGACGCCATGCGCGACAGGCTCGAGGCCTTCCGTGTCGCCGGCGGGCGGCCTAGCATGGTTTTCAGCCGCCCTGTCGCCTTCGATCCGCGGATTTATTTGTTTGTCCGCGACGCCGGCGGCCGGGTCGTCAATTTTTTTCCGGTGGACAACATCGAGGCCGTAAAGCTGGCGGCGGCGGGGGCGAGGCCGGGCAAACCGCAGATGCAGAGGGTCGGCGACCATATCTACCGCTCCCGCTCCGTACCATACCAGGGTGGCGGCGGGGTGCTCGCGCGGCCGGAGGGGACGTTCGCCGTGACGGATGTCGTGACGGTCGCGATCGTCGACTCTGAGGCGGCGATGCTGCGGCGGCTGCTGATGATAATCCTCGGCGCCACGGCGGCCGGGATGCTGGCGGCGGTTGTGGCCGGCTACTTTCTGGCCGGGCGGGCTCTGGTGCCGGTAAGGTCGGCGTGGGAAAAGCAGCAGCAGTTCGTCGCCGATGCTTCCCATGAGCTGAGGACGCCGCTGGCGGTGATCAAAACCAATGCCGAACTGCTTCTCCGCTACCCGGATCGCACTATCCGCGACGAGAGCGTCCGCCTGACAAACGTCGTCCGCGAAGCGGGCCGCATGAGCAGGCTGGTGGCCACGCTGCTGACGCTTGCGAGGGCCGACGCCGGCCAGCCGGAGCTTGCCGCCGAGGACGTACGGCTCGACGGCCTGGCGGCCGCGGCAGCCGAACAATTCAGGCCACTGGCCGAGCAGAAAGGGGTTTCGCTCGGCGTGGCGGCCAAAGAAAGTGTGACGCTGCGCGCCGACCGGGAACGGCTCCAGCAGCTGCTCGTCATCCTGCTCGACAACGCCGTGAAGTTCACACCGTCTGGCGGCAGTGTGTCGGTAACCTGCCGCCGGCAGTCGGGGCAGGCATACCTGACAGTCGCCGATACCGGCAGCGGCATCCCGCCCGAAGATGTGCCGCGTATCTTCGACCGCTTTTTTCGCGGCGACCGGTCCCGTTCGCGCGGCGATGGCGGCGTTGGGCTCGGCCTGGCGATCGCCCGCTGGATCGTCGAAAGCCACGGCGGCAGGATAAAAGCCGAAAGCACGGTGGGCGCGGGAACGAAGATTATCGTGAGCCTGCCGTTGAAGTGAAAGGGGCACCCGCACGGGTGTCCTTTCTATATTTTCCACCCCTTATCTAAAGAAAAACTAAAACTGTTCGGCTAAAATTGCTCTGTATCGTCGCGGCTCAATTTACATCAGAGTAAACACAGGGGGGAATGGATATGCCGTCCCGAAACACTCACCTATCCGCAGTCGCCCTCGCCGCCGTTCTGCTGCTGAATGCGCCGGCGGCGCTGGCGGCTCCTCAGGAGCTGACCCTGAAGGACAGCATCGCCGCCGCCGTAAGCAATAACCCTACCCTCAAGATGGCGGGCGCCGACAAGGACCGTGCCGCCTGGGGCGTGGACGAGGCCGCTGCCGGCCGCTGGCCGACGCTGTCGCTTGGCAGCACCTACAGCCGCCAGCCGGCCTCCAGTCGCGCGCCGGCCAGCGAAGGGGTGAACAACAGTCTGCGGCTCAACTGGCAGCTTTACAACGGCGGCCGCACCGAGGGACTCGTCGATCAGGCGGAAGAAGGACTGAAAAGCGCCACCCTCGGGGTAGACAAGGCCGAGCAGCAGGTGCGGCTCGACGCGGCAGCCGCGTATTTCGCAGTGCTGCAGAACAAGAACCTTGTGACCGTCAACGAAGAATCGGTCAAGAACCTGCAGCAGCACCTGAAAACCGCCCAGGCGAAGTATAATGTCGGGCTGGTGGCCAAGGCGGACATTCTCCGCTCGGAGGTCGAGCTGGCCAATGCCGAACAGAATCTTATCAAGAGCAGGAACAGCTACGAACTCGCCCTGGCCAGCCTGAAGAACGTGATGAGCGTCGATCCGGCCAGCGAGATCGTCCTGACCGACACGCTGAAGTACGAGAAATTCGCCAAGACGCTCGAAGACAGCATCACCCTGGCGCGCGCCAAGCGGCCGGAGATTGCCCAGGCCGAAGCCAGCGTCAACATTGCGTCGAGCGGCGTGAAGGTGGCCGAGAGCGGCAACATCCCGACGGTGACCTTCGGCGCGTCCAAAGGCTGGAGCGATTCCGCCCTGCCGGAGAGCGGCAGCGACTGGACGGTGAGCCTGGCCGCCAACTGGAACGTTTTCGACGCCGGACTGACGAAAGCCAAGGTCCGTCAGGCCGACGCCGGCCTGGCCAAAGCCAGGGAGCAGGCCCGCCAGACGGCCGACGCCGTGGAGCTTGAGGTCCGCCAGCAGTACCTGTCGATGCAGGAGGCCGAAAAGCGCCTCGATACGACCGAGGTGGCGATCGCCAAGGCGGAAGAAGACCTCGGCATCGCCCGCGAGAAATACGATGCCGGCGTCGGCACCAACATCGACGTCATCGACGCCCAGTTGGCCCTGGCGCAAGCCCGGACCAACTACTACCAGGCACTGTACGACTTCAACGTCAGCAAGGCGAAACTGACCAAGGCCACCGGCCTGGCGGTCGAGTAGCGCACAATAAAGCGGAGGTGCCGGAATGAAGGCAATTTGGCAGAAAATCGTTAAGCATAACAAATGGATTCTTCTCGCCATCGTTCTGGCGGTGGCTGTCAAGGGAGGACTTGCCTGGCAGGCCAGCAGCAAGGCCAAGGCGGCCACAAACGTCCAGACGGCGGCGGTGATCAGGGCCGACGTGACCTCACTGGTGTCGGCCACCGGCACCATCAAGCCGGTGAACATGGTCGATGTCAGCTCGAAGATTACCGGCCTTATCAAGGAGACCAAGGTGCAGGAGAACGACGTCGTCAAGACAGGCCAGGTGCTGGTCGTCCTTGACGACAGCCGCCTGCAGGCCCAGGTCACCCAGGCCCGCGAACGCCTGTATAACGCCCAGGCCAACTTCGAGCGCAACAGCCGCCTCAATAAGATCGGCGCCGTGTCCGACCAGCAGCTCGACGCTTCCCGCATGGAGTACAAGGTGGCCCAGGCCAACTATGACGAAGCCTCGTCCCAGCTCGACGACACCGTCATCCGCGCCCCGATCGACGGGGTGGTGATCGGCAAGCCCATCCCTGCCGGCCAGACGGTTGCCCAGGGTCTCTCAAACCCGATGGTTATCCTGACGGTGGCCGACCTGTCGAAGATGCAGATCGAGACTCAGGTGGACGAAAGCGACATCGGCAAGGTGGCGGTCGGCCAGAAGGCTACCTTTACGGTCGACGCTTACCCGGGCAAGGTGTTCACCGGCGTGGTCTCGAGCGTCTCCCAGAAGGCCACTGTGCAGCAGAATGTCGTCTATTACGGCGTGATCATCGACGTCGACGCCGGCGACCGCGAACTCAAGCCCACCATGACCGCCAGGGTTTCGGTCGGCGTCGGCGAGAGCAAGAACGCCCTCACCGTGCCCCTGGCGGCAGTGAAGACTAACAAGAACCAACAATACGTCGTCGTCTTGAAGAACGGCCAGACGACGAACGTCACCGTCACCACCGGTCTCACCAGCGACGAGCGGGTGGAGATAACCGCCGGCCTCAGTGACGGCGACCAGGTCGTCGTAGCCCAGCCCAAGCCCCAGCAGCAACAGCAGCGGGGCGGCATGATGGTCCGCTGACCGAGGAGGTGATAGTTTTGACGATAGCTTTATCGGATGTGAAAAAAACTTACCAGATGGGCGATACGATGGTAAACGCCCTCGCCGGCGTCGACCTCGTCATCGGGGCGGGCGAGTTCACCGCCATCATGGGCCCGTCCGGCTCAGGCAAGTCGACGATGATGAACATCCTCGGCTGCCTGGACCGGCCGACCCACGGTTCGTATATGCTCGACGGCCAGGAGGTCGCCACTCTCGGTGACGACGAACTGGCCATCACCCGCAACAAAAAGATTGGCTTCGTATTCCAGAGCTTCAACCTCCTGCCCCGCATGGACGCCCACCAGAATGTAGCCCTGCCGCTCGTCTACGCCGGGGTGGCGAAGACCGAGCGGAATGAGCGGGCCGCCAAGGCGCTCGCCATGGTCGGGCTGGAGGGGCGTATGCATCACCTGCCCAACGAGCTGTCGGGCGGCCAGCGTCAGCGGGTGGCCATCGCCCGCGCCCTGGTGAACGACCCGACGATCATCATGGCCGACGAACCGACCGGTAACCTCGACACCAAGTCAGGCAACGAGGTCATGGAGATTTTCCGCAGCCTCAACAGCCTCGGCCGCACCGTCATCCTCGTCACCCACGAACCCGACATCGCCGAGAATGCGCGCCGCGTAGTGCATGTCCGCGACGGCCTGATCGTCCGCGACGACCGGAAGGAGTGAGCGCCATGCTGAGAGAAAGCGTCGCCATCGCCTGGAGCGCGCTGGTGGCCAACAAGCTGCGTTCCATCCTCACCATGCTCGGTATCATCATCGGCGTCGGCGCCGTCATCGCCATGATCTCCATCGGCCTCGGCGTGCGCGATAAAGTGCAGGACTCGATCGCCAGCCTGGGCAGCAACCTGATAATCGTCACCCCCGGCGCCTCTTCGGCCGGCGGGTCGCGGCAGGCGGCCGGCTCGGCGATAACCCTCACCTACAAGGATGCCCAGGCCGTCGCCCGCAGCGTCGGCGGCGTCAACTACGTCGCCCCCAGCGTCAGCCGCGGTTACCAGCTGGTCGCCGGCAACCAGAACTGGACGACGTCGGTCACCGGCACGACCCCCGAATACCTCCCGGTCCGCAACCAGGAGGTGGCGAGCGGCTCGTTTTTCACCAGCCGCGATCTCGACACCAGAAGCCGGGTGGCGGTCATCGGCCAGACGGTGGCGACAAGCCTTTTCGGCGACGCCAACCCGGTCGGCCAGACCGTCCGGATCAACAAGTCGCCGTTCACCGTCATCGGCGTGCTGGCCAGCAAGGGACAGTCGATGGGCGGCGGCGACCAGGACGATACTGTCCTCGTCCCACTGACGACGGCCCAGGAGCGGCTGCTGGGCGTGACAAACATCCAGGCGATCAGCATCCAGGCCGCCAGCCCCGAGGTCATCGACCAGGTCCAGGCCGACATCACCGCGCTGCTGAGAACCCGCCACGGGCTGCAGCCGGACGAAAATGACGACTTTACCGTCCGCAACCTGGTGAGCGTGATGGAGACAGCCAGCGAGACTACCGGCACCATCACCCTCCTCCTCGGCAATATCGCCGCCATCTCGCTGCTGGTCGGCGGTATCGGCATCATGAACATCATGCTGGTGTCGGTGACGGAGCGGACGCGGGAGATCGGTATCCGCAAGGCCTTAGGGGCCAGGTACCGCAACATCCTTCTTCAGTTCCTGGTGGAGGCGGTGAGCATCGGTGTGGTTGGCGGCATCGCCGGCATCGTCCTCGGCGTCGGCGCGTCGTTCGCCATCTCGGCCGTCGCCGGCTGGAAGCCGGTGATCTCGACGGCGGCGATCGTCGTTTCGTTCGGCTTTTCGGTGCTGATCGGCCTGTTCTTCGGCCTGTATCCGGCCCGCAAGGCCGCCCTGCTTGACCCTATCCAGGCGCTGAGATACGAATAGATATACACTATAAAAGACGCCAGCCCGAATCGGGCTGGCGTCTTTGGCGTTCATTCTGCTTTACAGATCTTTGGCCGCGGCTTTGCTTTCCCGCCGGCGGCGCTTGAATTCGGCTAGCTTTTCGGCTCCCCGCTCGACGATGACGAACAGCAGCGGGATGATGAAGATACCGAACGTGGTGGCGGCGAACATGCCGCCTACGACCGCCGTGCCCATGGCGTTGCGGGCGCCGGCGCCGGCGCCGCTGGCGATGGCCAGCGGGATGCAGCCGATGATGAAGGCGAGCGAGGTCATGACGATCGGCCGCAGCCTGATCTTGGCCGCCTCGATGGCCGCCGGGATGAAGGCCATCCCCTTGTCGACCCTGACCTTGGCGAATTCGACGATCAGGATGGCGTTCTTGGCCGCCAGACCGATGAGCATGATCAGAGCGATCTGCATGTAGATGTTGTTGTTGATATGGTTATTGAACAGGTGGCGTCCGTACTGGAAGAAGAAGGCGCCGAAAACGCCGGTGGGCACGCACAGCAGGACGGCGAAGGGCACGGTCCAGCTCTCGTACAGCGCCGCCAGGCAGAGGAAGACGAACAGGATGGAGAGGGCGAACATCAGCGGCGCCTTGCTGCCGGAGATCTTCTCCTCGCGGCTCTGATCGGCCCATTCGAAAGCAAACCCGGTCGGCAGCGTCTCCCTGGCGACCTGCTCGAGGGCAACGAGCGCCTGCCCGGAGCTGTAGCCGGGGGCGGGATTGCCGCCGATCTGGATGGCGCGGTAGCTGTTGAAGCGCTTGATGAGTGACGGGGCGTTGACGGGTTTGGGCTTCAGCAGGTTGTTGAGCGGCACCATCGTGCCCGCACTGCTGCGGACGTAGAAGAAACGAAGGGCGTCGACGTCGGACCTGAACTGCGGCTCCGCCTGCATGATGACCTTGTAGGAGCGGCCGAAGCGGTTGAAGTCGTTGATCTGCGAGCCGCCGAAGTACGCCTGGAGGGCGCTGAACACCTCGTTAACCGGGACACCGAGCTTCAGGGCCTTCTCGCGGTCGACCTCGAACTCGTAGCCGGGGGTGTTGCTGCTGAACGAGGAGTAGATCATGCCGATCTCGGGACGCTTGCGGGCGGCAGCGATGAATTCCTTCGAAACTTTGTCCATCTCGTCGAGCGTCGTGCCGGCGCGGTCCTCGATCATCATCGTGAAGCCGCCGGTTGTGCCGATGCCGGGCAGGGACGGCGGGGCGAACGCCAGGATGGTTGCCTCGGGGATGCTGGCATTGTTCATGAAAATCTTCTGGATCTGGCTGTCGACCGAGAGCTGCTTCGAAGTCCGCTCGTCCCAGGGGTCGAGCTTGGTGAAAATGACGCCGACGTTGGGCTTGCGGCCGCCGCTGAGGAGGTCGAAGCCGGTTACGGCCATGGTTGTATCGACGCCGGGTTGTTCGTCGATGTTGGCGGCGACCTTGTTGATGATCTCGCGGGTACGGTTCATGTTGGACGCTTCCGGCAGGGAGACGCTGGTGATTACGAATCCCTGGTCCTCGCTGGGAACGAAGGACGAGGGCAGCATCCTGAAAAGGGCGCCTGTGAGGATGATCAGCACAACGAGGAGCACGAGGGCCAGGCGCGCCCTGGGAAACAGCTTGGCAAGGAAGCCGCCGTAACGCTCGACCATCCTGTCGAACCAGTCGTTGAATTTTTCCAGCACCATGCCGATCCTGCCGCCGTGCGCGTTGGGGTTATAGGGCTCGAGGAGCAGGGCGCACAGCGCCGGGGTGAGGGACAAGGCGACGAGAGCCGACAGGCCCATGGAGACGGCGACGGTGAGGGCGAACTGCTTGTAGAGGACGCCCATCGTGCCGCCGAGGAAGGCGACAGGGATGAAGACCGACGCCAGCACGAAGGCGATGGCGACGACCGGCCCCTGAACCTCGCTCATCGCCCTTACGGTGGCGTCGTGCGGGCTGAGGCCGTTATAGCGCATGTGGTGCTCGACCGCCTCGATGACGACGATGGCGTCGTCGACGACGAGGCCGATGGCCAGCACCATGGCGAACAGGGTGAGGGTGTTGATGGAGAAGCCGAGGAGGAGGAAAGCGCCGAAAGTACCGATGAGCGACACCGGCACGGCGAGCATCGGGATGAGCGTGGCCCGCCAGCTCTTGAGGAAGATGAAAACGACGAGCAGCACGAGGCTGATCGCCTCGGCGAAAGTCCAGGCCACCTCTTCCATCGATTCGCGCACATAGTTGGCGCTGTCGAAGACGACCTTGTACTTCATGTCGTTGGGGAAGCGCTTGGCGGCTTCCTCGATTACGGCGATACAGTTGGCGACCGTCTCGAGGGCGTTGGCGTCGGGACTGAGCTGGACTGAGAACCCGGCCGTGGGCTGGCCGGCGGTGTCGGAGAAGAAGCCGTAGTCCTTGGCGCCGAGCTCGACAGTAGCGACATCGCCGACGCGGATGAACGAGCCGTCGGGTTTTGACCGGACGACGATGCGGGCAAATTCCTCCGGCTCTGTCAGGCGGCCTTTGGCGCGCAGGCTGTACTGGTGCTCCTGGTTCGGGTTGGAGGGCAGCTGGCCGACTATCCCTGCCGGGGCCTGGATGTTCTGTTGCCTGATGGCGGTGGCGACGTCGCCGGACGTGACCTTGAGTTGGGCCATCTTATCGGGCTGCAGCCAGATGCGCATCGCGAAGTCGGAGCCGAATTCGCTGACCTCGCCGACGCCCTTGACGCGTTTGAGGTCGTCGACGAAGTTCAGGCTGCCGTAGTTCTTCAGGAAGGTTTTATCATAAGTACCATTCGGGGAGTAGAGAGCGAAAATAAGCGCCCGATCCTGCGAGGCCTTGAAGGTCGAGACGCCGGCCTGCTGCACGTCGTCGGGCAGGGCGGCGTTGGCCTGGGCGACGCGGTTCTGAGTCTGGACGGTCGCCAGGTCGGCGTTCTTGCCGAGCTCGAACTTGACGCTCAGCGAGTAGTAAGAGCCATTGTCGGAGCTGGTGGACTGCATCGCGATCATGTCTTCGACGCCGTTGACCTGCTGCTCGATGACCTGGGCGACCGTTTGCTCGATGACGTCGGCGTTCGCGCCGGCGTAGAACGTGCTCACGCTGACCTGCGGCGGCGTTATCTGCGGGTACTGGGCAATCGGCAGGTTGAAGGCGGATATCAGGCCGCCGAGGGTTATGACGATCGACAGCACGATGGCGAAGATCGGCCTGTCGATAAAGAATTTAGCCACAGGGTACCTCCTATTGCTTCGCCGCTGGCTTGATGTCTTCCGGCGCTATCATCGCTACTTTGAGGGCGGTGCCCGGCGGCGCCTTGGCGAAGCCTTCCACGACTATAATATCGCCTTCGGACAAACCTTCTTCGACGATCCACATCGTGCCGACCTTCGGCCCCATTTTGACCGCTTTCGATTCGGCCTTGTCGCCCTCGCCGACGACGGTGAGGAAGGTCTTGCCCAGCATCTCCTGCACGGCTCGCTCAGGCACCAAAAGCGCGCCGGAGCGCATTTCTCCCTGAGCGGTTATCCGTGCGAACATGCCGGGGATGAGGATTTTCTGCGGATTGGCAAACGACGCCTTGATTGTGAGCGTGCCGGTTTCGGTGTTCAAGCCGCGGTCGATCTGTTCGATCTGGCCGGCGAGCGGGTACTTGGTGCCGTCGCTCAGCAGCAAGGTGAGATTTTTGCCCCATTCGCCCGTGGCGCTGACCGAGCCCATGCGGGTGAATTTGAGGTATTCCGTCTCGCTCAGGCTGAACTGGACAAACACGGGATCGACCGTCGAGATGGTTGCCAGGACTGTCGATCCGGCCGTGACATAGCTGCCGACAGCCGGGTCCTTGACGTCTATGCGGCCGCTGAAGGGCGCGACGATCAGTGTGTCGCTGAGGTCGTTGGCCGCCTGCTGGACGCGTGCCTGATTGGCGGCGACGACGGCGGCGTGTTGGGCCTCGGCGGACAGTTGGGTGTCGAGAGCCTGTTTGGCGATCGCCTGCTGGGCGGCCAGCTTCTGATAGCGGATTGTGTCGAGACGGGAGTTGGCAAGCGTCGCCTCCGACTGGGCGAGAGTCGCCTGGGCGGTCAAAAGGGCGGTTTCGTACTGGCGGCGGTCGATCTGGAAAAGCGGCTGCCCTTCGGTGACAGTCGCGCCGCCGTTCACCATCTTGGCGGTGATGTTGCCGGAAACCTTGGCCCTGATCTGCACCTCGTTCTTGGCGATCACCTGGCCGACATACTCGTATGTAACCGGAGTATCCCGCTTAACGACCTTGGTAGCTTTGACAGCCACGGCCTGGGCCGGTTGCGCCTGTTTGCCGCCGCAGCCGGCGACCGTGGCAGCCACGAGTACCGCGGCGACCAGGCCGGCGTAGCTGCTGCGCTTGCTGATAGTTCTGAGCATCGAGAAATCCTCCTTAATTTATAAGGGCTCCGGCAAGTTTGCCAGCGATTATCGACTTTTGACAATGTTTATGCTAAAATATTATTAAATATTAATAATAATATATTGTTAAGATATGTTTACTATATATTACATATTACTGCTTCTATCAGTGGCTTGTCAACGTGAAAAAACGGTGGGGAGGCGCTTTCATGAACCGGACGGAAACCGCCGAGCAATTGTTTGACCTGCTTTTCCTCCTCCGCAAACGGCTGGTGCGCCATGCCGCCCAGCAGGCCAAGCACGAGTTCAGCCCGATGCAGATGCATGTGCTGTTCACGCTGTGCGAGCGGCAATGCGCCACCATGAGCGAACTTGCCGGCGATGTGCTGATCGCCAAGCAGCAGCTGACGCCGATCGTGGACCGGCTGGTGGCGGCAGGGCTGGTGCTGAGAGAGCCGGACCCTTGCGACCGCCGGGTGGTGAAGATTCGTCTTTCGCAGGCCGGGAGCGATTTCCTCGCCGAGAAAAGACTGGAAGCCATCGGCATTTTCGAGACACGGATCGCCTGCCTCGACGAGCATGACCTTGCGCGGCTTGGCGATGCTCTCGGCCCGTTGCAGGAGATCATCCGCAAGCTGCCCTGAAAAAGCACGCCGGCCGCGCCGACTTGCCCGCGCGGCCGGTTCGCTTTACGGGCGCGAAAGCGCCTGCTACAGAACCTGGCTGATGTGCATGACCTTGAAACGGCCGCCGCTTTTCAGGGCGGCCTTATTCATCTGCACGAGGCAGACCGGGCACTCGGACACGACGATGTCGGCGCCGCTTTTCTCGATGTTGGCCCGTTTCTTGTCGAGGATGGCGGCGGCGATCTCAGGGTAGTCGGTGTGGAACGACCCGGCCCCGCCGCAGCAGGTGTCGGCGCCCGCCATTTCGACAAAGTCCCCCGCCGCGCCCAAGAGTTGGCGGGGTTCTTTTTTGATGCCCTGACCGCGGCCGAGGTGGCACGGCTCGTGGAAGGTCATCTTGGCGGATGAACGCTGGCGCGGCTTGTAGCCGGCCTTGACCAGATATTCCGACAGGCTCATGACCTTGGCGCTGAAGGCTTTGGCGGCTTCCTGCCACTCGGGGTCGTCCGCAAGGTAGGCGCCGAAATGCTTGAGGGTGCCGGCGCAGCTGGCGCAGTCGCTGACGACGATGTCGTCGGCGGCGAACAGGCTGATGTTCTCTTTCGCTAAAGCGAGAAAATCTTCCCGCAGACCGTGGGCCAGGTGGGGCAAGCCGCAACAGACGTTGTCGACCTGCCTGGGCGTGGAAACGGTACCGAGGACGGCGAGGGTGTCGGCCACCGCCTCGGGGAACATCATCCGCATGCCGCAGCCCTGAAAGTAGGCGACTTTAGCGTTTTCGACGACAGCGCCCCGGGCGGCGGGCGGCTCGCCTGCCAGCGCCGCCGGGCCGGCGAACCGGGACAGGTACTGCTCGCGGGTGAACGGCGCCGGCGCCATGCCGAAGGGCACAAGGCCGCCCAGGCCGAGTTTGCGCACCACCTTGAGCGCACCGGCGGAGAACTTGACGAGGTTGCGTTTTTTCATCATGACGCCGAGAGCGCGGTATTTGACGCCCGGCCCGCCTTGCCGGTCGGAAATGTACTGGCGGAGGGCGATCATCGCCTCATCGGTCTTGACCTTGCTTGGGCAGTTGTCGATGCATGTCCGGCACAGCAGGCAGAAGTTCATCGCCTCGAGGACGCCGGCGTCGGGCTTAAAGCCGCCTTCGACGACGGCGCGGGCGATGTTGTTCTTGCCGCGGGCGCTCGCAGCCTCGACGTCCTTGACGCCGAACAGCGGGCAGACGGTCAGGCACGTGCCGCAGCGGTCGCACTGAGTGACGATATCCTTGACTTCCTTCAACAGGTCGCGGGTGTTAGTCGTTGTCATGTCAAGACTCCTTGCTCACTGTCACCAGATTTTGTCGGGGTTGAGAATGCCTTTGGGGTCGAGAGCCTGTTTGACGGCCTTGAGGGCGGCGACGCCGTCCTCACCCAGGGCGTCGGCTATATAGCGGCGCTTTGTCATACCGATGCCGTGCTCGCCGGACAGCGTGCCGCCTACAGCCAGCGCGGCGGCGAAGATTTCGTCGACCGCCTTGTGGACCCGCTCGGCTTCCTCGGGGTTGTCGAGATCGCAAAGAACCGACGGGTGGAGGTTGCCGTCGCCGGCATGGCCGTATACGGCGATGGGGAGGTTGTACTTTTCCGCGATCTTTTTTATGCGGCGGACGACTTCGGGGAAAGCGTCGCGCGGCACGGAGATGTCTTCGCCGAGGCGGGTGGGCGCCAGGGCGCCGACGGCCGAACTCAGGCCGCGGCGGATAGCCCAGATGTCTTCTGCTTCCTTCGGCGAGGCGGCGATGCGCACTTCTGACACCCCAAACCCGCGGGCGATCTGCTCAATCATGCTGGCCTGCTTGACAAGCGCGGCCTCGTCTTCGCCGTCGATCTCGATAATGACGCATGCCTCGATGGCCTGATCGAGGTCCAGCTTGCGGTGGCGGGCGACCGCCTGGATGCTCATCTTATCCATCAGTTCCGCCGAAGCCGGCACGACCCCTGCCTGGAGCATGCCGTGGATGGTGGCGCAGGCGTCATCGAGCGAAGGAAACATCAGTTGCAGGGTGTTACGGACCTTGGGCATGGGGATGAGCCTGAGCAGCACCTTGGTGATTATGCCGAGGGTGCCCTCCGAACCGGTGAACAGGCTGGTCATATTGTAGCCGGTGACGTTCTTGATCGCCTTGCCGCCGGTGGTGATAACGCGGCCGTCGGCGAGGACGACCTCGAGCCCCATGACGTAATTGCTGGTCACGCCGTATTTGACGGCCCGCATGCCGCCGGCATTTTCGGCGACGTTGCCGCCGATTGTGGACATTTTCCAGCTGGCCGGGTCGGGCGGGTAGAACAGCCCTTTGGCGGCGCAGTGGTTATAGAGGTCGATCGTCCTTACCCCCGGTTCGACGGTGACCATCATGTTGCGCTCATCAAGCTCGATGATTTTTGTCATCCGGTCGAGAGATAGCGATATGCCCCCGCGGACGGGGATGCTGCCGCCGGTGCGCCCGCTGGCCGCGCCCCGCGCGGTTACGGGGATGCCGTGCTCATTGGCGATTGCCAGAACGGCAGACACCTCGGCGGTCGTCGACGGACGGACGACAATATCGGGATTGTTGGCCGGCAGCAGGGGGATGAAGGAGGAGTCGTAGGAATAGCCGAAACGGTCGAGGTCTTTGTCGAGGACATTTTCGGCCCCTACGGCCGCCCGCAGTTTTTCTCTGATGGCTTCGTTAATCATCTTTGCGCCTCCCGGTGATTGTGTCGTTCAGCTTGGGCCCTAATCCAAATTATAACATATATGGCGCCGTGTGCGGTGAAAACATGTCAACCGGCGGAATCTTTCCGCCTCCGCCCGTCGCCAGAGATGCCACCCGCAGCAGGCGGGTGGCATCTCTCGGTTGTTGAAGACAGTTGTTAAGGCCCGGGCCTGGTTCGAGGTCTAATGTACGGATTTCAGTTTCCGCCGCGCCCCGTAGCGACGCTGACCTTCGTCAAAGCGTTTTCTTTCATCATCGTTTTTCGGTTCAAGGGCGGGGACGGGGATGGGATGCTGCTGGGCGTCCAGGGCAACCATCACAAAATAGGCTGTCAGCACAGCCGTGGTTTCCGGCAGATCTTCAGTGTAAAGGTTGACTTCCACTTCCATCGACGTCTTGCCGGTGAACGTCAAAAAGGCGTGGGCGGTGACCACCGTTCCCATGTGCAGCGGGTGCAAAAACACCATTTCGTCGACGGCTACCGCCGTGACATCGGTGCCGGAGTGTTTCTGCGCGGCTTTGTGGGCGGCGTTGTACAGCATCTGCATAATTTCGCCGGCGTGAACGCGACCGCCAGGGTTTGCGCGGGTCGGAACAATCTGTTTCGAGAAACGCACTTCGGAATCGGCAACTGTTTTCGCCATTTTCGGTCACCTCGCAGTTATTTATGTTCACAACCTGGCGGAAAAATAATCCAGGCAATTCGATTATAACATGTCCCACAATACTGGACAATCGGAACCGATGCCCGGGAACCGTGAAAAAGCCCGGGACATCGCTCTCCCACCGGCCGCACAGATAAAATGCAGGGAAAGCCGGACAATTGCCAGGCTTTCCCTGCCGTAAGGTTATTTTAATCTCCGTTCGATGTCCTTCATCCTTTCTTTGGCTTTGAGCAGCAACTGGTCGCGGTTGACGACGACCCGCTCGTGCTTGCCGCTGCCTATCGGCCCAAGTTCGTCGCAGGCGGTGATGTCGAAAAGCAGCCTGTTGCCGTCCATTTCCCGCAGCACGGCCTTGACGGTGACCGTCATGCCGGTCCCGGTCGGAGCGTCGTGGGTGAATTCCATGGAGCGTCCGACGGTTATGAAGCCTTCAGGCAGCCGTTTATCCACCGCCTGGACGGCGGCATGGATCATCAGCTCGACGTAAGCCGGCGTGGCGAGCAGGCAGGCGAGGGCGCCGCTGCCGTGATGGGCGGCGGTATCCGCGTCGCGGACGGTTTTCTGGACGACCGCTTCGATGCCCGGTGTCAGGTGGTCCTTTAGATTAACCATTGAAGACAGCCTCCCTCTGTATAGTTTGAAATTTCTGACTATTTATCTAATTATATCATATCGGGAAGCGCTTTTCTATAACCGCGTCACGCCGGATCATATTCCGCTGTTTTTCTCACGCCAGCAACAATGATTGAATTTTCCGGTTATTGGTACTATAATAGTTTCGGTACGGTTCTTCTTAGCGGTGGAGACAGTAAGAGCGGGAGGCTACCAGGATGGAGTATTCGTCGACGACAGTCTTCATAACCGGTGTGGCGAAGCCCGCCAAGGACGACCCGATCGCCAACGACTACCAGGTTTTCTTTCTCAGCCTCGTCGTGGACAAGGAAACAGATATGATCGTCGATGCGACCTGCAACACCGCCCGCGACATGACGAAAGACTTTATCCGTTCGCTGCTGGTAAACCGCAACCTGGCGACAGAACTGGGCGATATGGTGACAGACATCCGCCGCCGCTTTCACGGCCTGGCGCAAAAACCGCTGATCGTCGCCCTTAAAGACGCCTACAACCGCTACGTGTTACTGGGCAAAACCGGCCCCGAAAAAACAAGTTGTTAGAGTATTCAAAAAATGTTATAATTAGAGGCAACCGAATGTAAGTTTTATCTATTGGTTGATGTATTAGCCGTTCATCTACCGAGATAGATAAGACCAAACCGGCAAGCTCGCTTGCTGCTTTGGTCTTTTTATTTTTTCCTGCCGGCACCGAAAAAGATATACGAGCATGCCGGCCGACTAATAAAATGACAAGGGAGAGAAAAAGAAATGGCGAAAAAAACACGGATTGTCCAAATGGGTCTGGGGCCGATCGGCAACAAGGTCACGCAGTTCCTGGCGGAAAAGGCCGGCATCGAAATCGTGGGCGCGATCGACGCCGACCCGGCGAAAGCGGGCCAGGATATCGGCGTATTGGCCGGCCTGCCGGCGCTCGGCGTTAAGGTCACCGCCGACATGAAAGCGGTCCTGGGCGGCAAAGATGTCGACGTCGTCATCCTCACAACGACCTCCAGCCTCGTCAAGACCGCCGATCAGCTTGCCGAGCTCCTGCCGTACGGGGTCAACGTCATTTCCTCCTGCGAGGAACTGAGCTATCCCTGGCTGACAAACCCCGGGCTGGCGGGGAAAATCGACAAACTGGCCAGGGAAAACAACGTCGCCGTGCTGGCCACAGGCGTCAATCCCGGTTTCCTGATGGATTATCTCCCGGTGGTGATGACCGGGGTGTGCCGCAACGTCCGCAAGGTGACGGTGGAACGCATCCAGGACGCGACCTTCCGGCGGATTCCCTTCCAGAAGAAGATCGGCGCCGGCCTCACTGTGGCGCAATTCCACGAAAAGGTCAAGGAAGGCACGCTGCGCCATGTCGGCTTGACGGAATCGATGCACATGATCGCTTCCTGTCTTGGCTGGAAGCTGGACAAGACGGAAGACATCATCTCGCCGATAGTGGCGGAGTACGAGGTGAAAACCGAAGGTCTGTCGGTGAAGGCGGGCGACGTTCTCGGCGTCCAGCAGATCGGCCGCGGCATCGTCGCCGGCGAGGAACTGGTGACGATGATTTTCCGTGCCGCCATCGGCCAACCCGACGTCAGGGACCGCATCGTCATCGACGGAACGCCGTCGCTCGATTCGTCGTTCAAGGGCGGCGTCAACGGCGACGTGGCGACCTGCGCCATCCTCATCAACGCCATCCCGTCGGTCGTCAGCGCCCGCCCGGGGTTGAGAACGATGGTGGATATCCAGGCGCCGCATTGCTTCAAATAGTTTCCGGCGCAATAACGCCCCGCAACGGAAATCGTTGCGGGGCGTTTTGTTCAAGGCGTTGTCCGGCGGGCCGAGGTCGTCTCAAGCCTGGATATCGGGCTGGCGGCCGGCGGCCAGGCGCTGGCGGAAATACAACAGGGCCAGAAGAGCGGCGCCGGCGATCTCCCACTCCAGGCGCGGCGAAATGAGGGCAAGGCCGGCAAGGAGAAGCAGCACCCGCTCCCACCATACGCACGGGCGGCGTAAATAACCGATAGCGCAGGAGCCGAAGGCGTAGATGCCAAAGAATGTGGTCAAAAGCCCCTCGATGAAATACGGCAGGGAGAATTGGATGAACAACAGCGAGGGGAACATGACGAAGACATAGGGTACGATGTAGGCGCCATAACCGAGTTTGAAGGCTGTGAAGCCGGTCCGGAAGGGTTCGGATTTGGCGACGCCGCTGGCGGCGAAGGCAGCCAGGGCTACCGGCGGGGTAATGTCGGCGATGATGCCGAAGTAGAAGACGAACAGGTGGGCCGCCAGCGGGGGAATACCCACCTGGATGAGCGCGGGCGCGGAGATGGTCGACTGGATGATATAGTTGGCGGTTGTCGGCACACCCATGCCGAGGATAAGGGAACTGATCATGGTGAAGATGAGGGTCAGGTAGACACTGCCGCCGGCGAGAGCGACGATACCGCCAGCCATCTTGAGGCCGAGGCCGGAGAGGGTGATGACGCCGACGATGATGCCAGCGGTGGCGCAGGCCACGACGACCGGGAGCGCGGAGCGAGCGCCGTCCTCGAGGCCCTGGATGAAGTCTCGCGGGCCCATCCGCGTTTCCGCGTGTAAAAAGGAGACGGCGATGATGGCGATGAGGCCGAAGAGCGCGGCGAGCATCGGCGTGAACCCATAGGTCAGAAAAGCGACGATGGCGACGATCGGCAAGGCGAGGGTCCAGCGTTTTTTGATCAGGGAGCGCCAGTCGGGCAGCAGTTCCTTGGGCATGCCGTGCAGGCCGGTGCGTTTGGCTTCGAGGTGAACGGCTGTGAATACGCCGGTGAAGTAGAAAAACGCGGGAATGGCAGCGGCCAGGGCGATCTGGATGTAGGGAATGTTGAGAAACTCGGTCATGATGAAGGCGGCGGCGCCCATTATCGGGGGCATAAGCTGACCGCCGGTGGAGGCGCATGCTTCGACGGCGCCGGCGAATTCCCGCCGGTAGCCGATGCTTTTCATAAGCGGGATGGTGACCGATCCTGTGCCGACGACATTGGCGACCGAACTGCCGGATATCGTCCCCTGCAGGGCGCTGGCGATGACAGCCGCTTTTGCCGGGCCGCCCACGGAGCCGCCGGTGATGCCCACAGCGACGTTTGTCATCCAGTCGCCGATACCCGACCGTTTCAGGAAAGAGGCGAACAGCATGAACAGGAAGATGAAGGTCGAGGAGACGTCGATCGGGATGCCGAGGATGCCCTCGGTGCTCAGCCACTGGAAGGTAACGATCCGTTCGACGGTAAAGCCGGGGTGGGCGAGGAAGCCGGGAAGCTCGGGGCCGATGTAGGCATAGACCAGGAAGATGGCGGCCAGCGAGGTGATGACGACACCGGCGACGCGCCGGCTGGCCTCGAGGATGAGGAGAACGGCGACCAGCGACACGGCGAAGTCGAGGTTGTCGTAGTTGCCGGCTTTGTTGATGATGTCTTCGTAGAAAAAGACATGATAGAGGGCGACGCACGCCGACAGGAGAATCATGATGAGGTCGTTCCAGGGTACCGTCTCGCTTTTGCGCTTGCGGCTGACGGCATAGAGGATATAGATGAGGACGAGGGCGAAGCCCACGTGGGGCGCCCGCTGGAGGGTGGACGGGAAGACGCCGAAGGCGGCGGTATACAATTGGCCGAACGACCATATGACACAGATGGCGGTGATAAGGTGGGGCCAATACCCTTTCAGCTTGCGGAAGCTGAATTCGGGGTCGTATTTGGCGAGGATCGCTTCGGCCTCCTGTTCGGCGGTCTTGTCAGGCACGATGACAGATTCGGCGGTTATATTTTCGCTGTCGTCTTTTTTATTAGCCATGTTTATCCTCCCTCAGCGAGGGTCTTTATTACCTTTACTAGGGGGAAACGGGGGAAGCCCAGCTCCGGCCCGGCTTCCCCCGTGGGGAGGGGTTTATTTGGGAATGAGGTTGTCGGGAACTTTTACGCCTTTTTCTTTGTAGTATTTGATGGCTCCGGGATGGAGCGGGGTGGTTATGCCGTCGAGCGCTTTTTCGAGCTTGATGTATTTGCCGGCGGCGTGGGCAGCGGCAATTTCGGCGCTTTTTTCATAAAAGGTCTTGGTCAGTTCATAAACGATGTCGTCCTTAAGGTCGGCCTTGCAGTAAAGAGCGGCCTGCATGCTGACGGTGTAGACGTCTTTGTCGTTGCCGTAGGTGCCGGCGGGGATGACGAACTGGCTGAAGAAGGGATATTTGGCCTTCATTTTGTCGAAGGTCGGGCCTTTAATTTCCACCATTTTGATCTTGCGGGCAGTCATGACATCCTGGATGGCGGCCGCCGGAACGCTGAGAACGCCGAAATTGGCGTCGATGTGGCCGTCCTTGAATTTATTGGCGGCGTCGCCGAAGCCGGCGAATTCAGGTTTAAAGTCGGCAAACTGCAGGCCGTACTCGGCGAAGATGTCCTTGGAGATAACGGCTGTTCCGCTGCCGGTGGGGCCGATGGCCACCTTCTTGCCTTTGAGGTCGGCGATGGAATTGACGGGGCTGTCGGCGGCGACGAAGCCCTGGTAGACCTCAGGGTAAATGACGCCGATTGTGCGGAAGTTCTTGATGGCCTTGGTGTCCTTGAAGGCGTCCCCCTCACCCTTCCAGGCCTGGTCGGCGATGTTGTTCATGGCCATGCCGAGGTGGGCTTCGCCTTTGCCGATGCGCTTGATGTTTTCCACCGAAGCGCCGGAAGGCTGGGAGGTTATTTGGACTTTGCCGGCGAGATGCTTGTTCCAGGTGTTGGCGATCGAACCGCCAAGGGCGAAATAGGTACCGCCGGTCGAGCCGGTCAGCAGGAACATTTGCTCGACTTTCGGCGTGGCGGCCTTTTTGTCACCGCCGCCGCAGCCTGCGGCCAGAATGGCGAGCACGAAGACCACGAGAACCAGAGTAGCTGTTTTCCGTAAGTACATTTTTTCCCCTCCTTAAATTAATCATCGCATACCGCAGAAATAAAAAAACCCGGACAACTGCAAACAGAATGTTTGTTGTGGGCGGGCGACTTTGCCTTGTGTAGTGCATAAAGAAGACAATATCCAATTTTCGGTAACTTTAATAATATTATATCTTAGAGTTTTCGAGAGGTCAACTCATTTTGAAATAATTCATGCAAATTTTGTTGCAATCTGAATTAAATTAACCAGATACAATGTCATAAATCGACCGTTAACTCAGTGCTTCCGAGGTTCCTCAATCCCATGTCAAAATAGCAAACCGCAAATTAAGCTTAATGAAATTTAAAAGTCAAAGCCGCGGTGAATTAATAAAATCATTTTGCCCGCAGCTTAAAACCTTGCAGGGGCTGGGACAAGCGTTGCCGGTCCGGTCGGCCACAAGTCGTAAGTTCAATGCAGCAACTTGTCCGGCGGGCCGTAAACAAGGCAAGCGCGGAAAGTTCAACATGCTCAAAAAATGCAGTTTATAAACGGGAATTATTAATTCAAATCATTGACAATGTATTGTGTAACTTCATTTTTAGTGATACAATGAAATTAAAATTTCATCTATTAAATTGACCGTGTTCAGAGTACATAACCCCGTTCCCGCCGCGCCGACAGATTTGCTTCTCTCCCGCCCCTCCACACCAGCGCCGCCCTCTTCCTGCGCGTAGCACCGCGACGGGATTTTCCGCTGTCCCAGCTCGAAATGGGTCATTTGCAAATACAATCATTAAGGAGGCCGGATCGATGGATAACGTATTTTACCGCAGTGTGCGCAAGACGCACATGGAGGTGGATCGCGGGGAAGGGGCCTATCTGTTCGACACCGCCGGCAACAAGTACCTTGACGCCTGCTGCGGCGCGGCCGTGGCCAACCTGGGCCACGCTCACCCCGAGGTTGTGAAGGCCATGACCGAGCAAGCCCAGAAGGTCGCGTTCAGCCACCTGTCCCGCTGGACGTCGAAACCCATCAGGGAGCTGGCGGACCTCGTCGGCGGCTTGGCTCCCGGATCGCTCAACAAGCTTTATCTGGTGTCCGGCGGCTCGGAGGCGACCGAATCGGCGCTGAAGCTGGCCCGCCAGTATTTCCTGGAGAGGGACGGGAAAACGAGCAAATACCGGTTCATCTCCCGCTGGAAGGCTTTCCACGGCAACACAATCGGCTCGCTGTCGATGACGGGCGACAAGCGGCGGAAGAAATACGCCCCGCTGCTGCTGAACTTCCCCAAGGCGGCCCAGTGTTACTGTTACCGCTGCGATTTCGGCGAAAAGCCCGACACGTGCGGCGCCCGGTGCGCGTACGATCTGGAGCGAATCCTCAAGCTCGAAGGCGCGGACACCATCTCCGGGTTCATCGCCGAACCTGTCGTGGGCGCGGCCTGCGGCGCGCTTGTCCCCCACCCTCAGTATTTCAAGATAATCCGCCAGATCTGCGACAAATACGACATCCTGTTCATCGATGACGAGGTGATGGCCGGCTTCGGTCGGACGGGAACGATGTTCGCCATCGAGGATTACGGCGTGGTCCCGGACATGATCTGCGTAGCCAAGGGGATGAGCGCCGGCTACGCGCCGCTCGGCGGCGTAGTCGTCAAGGATGAAATCTTCGATGCCTTCGTGAAGGGGTCGGGCATCTTCGTCCACGGCCACACTTACGGCGGCAACCCGCTGGCGGCGGCGGTGGCGGTCGCGGTGGTAAAAATCCTCATCCGCGACAAGCTGGCCGAAAACTCCCGCATCGTCGGCAAATACCTGCTGGAGAAGCTGCAGGACAAAGTGCTGCCGTTCTGGTTCGTCGGCGACGTACGCGGCAAGGGGCTGATGCAGGGGATCGAGTTCGTCCGCGATAAAAAGACCAAAGAGCCCTTCCCCGTTGCCCAGGGAGTCGCGGAGAAAGTTACCCAGAAGCTCATCAAGCACGGCATCGTCGTCTACCCCGGCACCGGCAACGCCGACGGCGAAAACGGCGACCAGTTCCTGCTCGCGCCGCCTCTTAACATCACCAAGGACCAGGCCGACGAGATCGTGGCCGCAATGGTGGCCGGGTTCGGCGAACTCGACCGAGAGTTACGATAATCAAAAATGCGAGGTTATTGACAATGGAGAAGCTGATCATCACCGTCGCCCCTACCGGCAACGTCCCCACCCGCGAGATGACGCCCCATGTGCCGCTCACCGCGGAGGCGATTGCTCACGACGCCCTGGAGTGCTATCAGGCGGGAGCCTCGGTCTGTCACATCCACGCCCGTGACGGCGAAGGTAAGCCGACCCATCTGCGGAGCTATTTCGCGGCGATCTTCGCGGCTATGGACGCCACCGGCTGTCCGATCCTCCGTCAGATCTCGACCGGGGCCCGGGCCGGGAAAACCCTGGAGGACCGGGCGCAGCCGCTGGAGCTCAACCCCGTGTCAGCCAGCCTGTCGACAGGTTCGTCGAATTTCCCCAATTCCGCCAACGTTAACGATCCCCCGCTGGTCCGCTTCCTGGCCAAAACGATGCTGGAACGGAACATCAAGCCGGAGATCGAGGTTTTCGACACCGCCATGATCCAGAACGCCCTCGACCTCAGGAAAGAAGGCCTGCTGAAAGACCCGCTGCAGTTCAACCTGGTAATGGGCGTCAAGGGCTCCCAGCCAGCGAGCGCAAAACAGCTCTTCCACCTCGTCGAATGCCTGCCGCCGGGCTGCGTATGGTCAGTCTCGGCCATCGGACCGGCCCACGTACCGCTCTCGACCATAGCCCTCGCCCTGGGAGGGCACGTACGGGTGGGGCTGGAGGACAACGTCTACTATTCCAAAGGCGTCCTCGCCACCAACCTGTCGTTGGTCAAGCGGATCGTCGACATCGCCAAGGCTTTCGGCCGCGAGATCGCGACCCCCGAAGACGCGAAGAGGATTCTCGGCCTGTAAGGCGGAAGGCAGGCGGCGACGTATACGGACATCGTGAAAAAAGACCGTCAACGGGAAAAAGAGATATGGCTGAAAAAGAGGATATCCGCGGCTGCGGATATCCTCTTTTTACGGCATGGAAAATTCAGTCCTTGTGGTATATATTCTGCTTCTGCCAGATGGTTTCGAACTCGGCGAGCGTCTGCCTGGTCTGCTTGGGCCTCTCCGTGCCAACGGCGACGACGAGGGCGTTGATGAGCGACAGCGGCGCGACGAAGGAGTCGATGAATGTGGACATGTCGCGTTTTGCGAGCAGGACGATGTCGCCGTATTTGACCAGTGCCGAGGTGTGGTCGTCCGTTATCGCGATGGTGCGGGCGCCCTTTTCCCGGCAGAAGCTCATCCCTTCGACAGTTTGGCGGGTATAACGGCGGAAGGAGATGCCGATGACCAGATCGTCCGGGCCGACGCTGGCCAGATCCTCGAACAGTGTATCGGCCTTGGTTATCAGCCGGCTGTTTTTCAGCAGAATCTGGAGGTAGAAATGGAGGAAAGTCCCTAGTGACGCGGCGCTTCTGAGGGCGACGATATAGATGTGCTTGGCGCGGGTCAAGCTTTTGACGGCCTCGAGGAAGCTCGCCAGGTCTAGTTCCTCGAGGGTGAGTCTGATGTTGGCGATGTCGTGTTCCATAACGTCCTTGAGGATAGAGCCCTGCGGGGTCTTGAGGGAAAACTCGAGGCGCTCGACGGTCGTGATCCGGTCCCGCACCATCTCGCTCATCGCCTTGACCAACTGGGGATAGCCATCGTAGCCGAGCACCACGGCAAAACGGACCACGGTGGCTTCGCTGACGCCGACTTCCCTGGACAGCTGCTTGGCGGTCTGAAAGACGGCCTTGTCGTAATTGTTGGAAATGTATTCGGCGATTTTCTTTTGTTTGGGGCTCATCTCAAAAAAATGTTCCTGAATCTTTTTCCCCAACTGCGGCATGCTGGCGACCTCCGACAGTACGCAATATATATCGACTCGCATTTTTGAGCCAGAAGGAAATACTTCATTTATTATAACACATCCGGACTTGGCGGAGAATATTTCCGGGACGTCGGCTTAAAACCGCATTCTCGACCAACGCATTCTCCTCATTTTTTGTGCCTACTTCCACGGCGCAAAACCCGGGAAGGAAAGACCGAACGCCATCATTATCCTGCCGGTCAGGTTATCGATCATGTCCTGAATGGTTTGCGGCTTGTTATAAAACGTCATCATCGGCGGCATCACGACACAGCCGTGCCGGGAAGCTTTCAGCATATTGCCGAGATGAATCGAACTTAAGGGCATCTCCCGGGGAACGAGGACTACGCGCCGTCTTTCCTTCAGACAGACATCGGCGGCCCGCAGAAGCAAATTGTCGGAATACCCGGTGACAACGCCTGCGAGCGTTTTCATGCTGCACGGCACTATGACCATTCCGTCCGTTATGAACGAACCGCTGGAAATCGGCGCCGCCATATCGTTGATGGCATGATAATGGGTCGACAGGCGGGCAACCTCATCAAGCCGCATGCCGGTCTCGTACGGGAAGGTCGCCTGAGCGCCTTCGGTGACAACGAGGTGTGTTTCACAATCCGTATGCTGCGCTAACGCTTTCAGCAGATTAACCCCGAGAATCACGCCGCTGGCCCCCGAGATGCCGACAATGATCCGCATCGTTGACCGTAAACCCGGCGTTTTGTCCTGATTCATATTTAGCCTCCTCGTCGATAAGCCCTCTTAACACCTGATTGAATACTTCGTCATTATGCTCTTTTATCCATTTTAACCATATGGCATAATTCGATGCTGACGCCGTTTTTTTGCAGCGACGGCGGACATCCGCGCCCGGTCAGTAATCGCGAACCCTCCCCCGGCATATTCTGCAATAAGATCATTGGGAGGTGTTCCATGGAAAAAGACGACTTCCTGCAACTGTGCCGCAATAATGCGACAGCCGGCAATCACGGGTTATCAGCGGCAATACTGCCTGCCGTCCGACAGTATCTGCTAAACCGTCCCGGCGGCAAGCTCCCAGTAATCTGGCTGGAAACAAGCGACAGCGGCGACAACAATATCGCCTTCATGAACACGACTTATCCCTATTTACACCAGGTATTCACCGACATGATCGACCTACTCTACAGCAATACCTTCATGGCCGCCCAGGGAAGCGACGCCCTCCTGCTGCTGGAAAGCGCCGCCGAAGGGCGCTACGGTCCATTCACCCTGATCGTCGAAGGAGCCGTGCCGTTGAAGGACGGCGGCATCTACAACGTCATCGCCCGCACCGGAAGCGGACCGATAACAGCCCTGGAAGCGGTAAAACGCCTGGGAGCAGCCGCGCAATACGTCGTCGCTGCAGGCACCTGCGCAAGCTTCGGCGGCGCTTCCGCGGCCGCCCCCAATATGACCGGATCGGTCGGAGTGAGTCAGGTGCTGAAGCGGCAGGTTATCAACGTCAGCGGCTGTCCGGTGAATCCCGACTGGCTCGTGGGAACACTGGCCCACCTGTTGATGTACGGCATTCCGGAACTTGACGACCTCAACCGGCCAAAACTCTTCTACGGCTTCACCGTCCATCGCCATTGCCAGCGGCGTTCATACTTCGACAACAAGGACTTTGCCGAAAAGCTCGGCGATATCGAGTGCATGTTTTCGCTGGGCTGCTCAGGCCCCCGCACCGGCGCCGACTGCCCGTACCGGCAGTGGATAAACCACGTAAGCTGGCCGGTCAAGGCGAACACCCCCTGTATCGGCTGCACCAACAGGGACTTCCCCGACGGGTCGGCGCCTTTCTTTACGCCGCTGCCGCAAAAAGGCAAGACAGGGTCAGCCGGGCAGCCCCCCGCTGGGAAAGGAGAAAAACCGTGAGCAAGCAAAAAATACTGTTCAGTCCCGTCACCCGCATGAGCGGCCTGCTCACCGCCGAACTCGCCGTCGAGCACGGCATTGTCGCCGAGGCGGATGTCAGCGGCACCATGTTCCGCGGTTTCGAATACATCATGCGGGACCGGCATATCACGGACGCGGTGTATCTGACCCAGCGCATCTGCGGCATCTGCTCCACCGCCCATGGAGCGGTGGCCAGCTATCTCCTGGACAGCTTGTATGACAACGATATCGGCGAAAACGCCCAGTATCTGCGCAACATCATGTTCGGCGCCGATTTTCTTCAGAACCATATCCGCCACTTCTACTTCTTCGGCCTGCCCGACTTCGTCATAATGCCGAACGAGCCGCCATTTCTGAACCAAAACTGTTTCGATTGCCGCCTCGACGACAGCGACAACCGCCGCTTGTCCGGGCATTATATCGAAGCTGTAAAAGCGGCGGAAAAGAGCCACCAGCTACTCGCCCTGTTCGGCGGCAAGGCTCCCCACCAGCACAGCTTCGTCCACGGCGGGGTTGCGGCGGCGCCGACGGCTGATAAGATAACCCAGGCTCTGGCACTGATACGCGACATCCTGGATTTCATCCGCCGTTGTCTCCTCCCGGATACCGATCTCATCGCGAAATGCTATGGGGATTATTATCATATCGGGGAAACTTCCGGCCGCTTTCTTTCCTTCGGACTGTTCCGCTTCGGGGGCAAAAACGAACACGAACTGTGGCGCCCCGGCGTCTTAAATGACAATCGCCTCACGAGGCCGAAAGTCGACCTTATCCGGGAAGACATCGCCAACGCCTGGTTCGAGCAGGCAGAGTCGCCGACGAAGGAAGAGACGTTGCCCGCTCCCCGCAAACCGGGGGCCTACACCTGGTCGAAAGCCGTCCTGTATCGCGGCCGGCATTACGAAGGGGGCCCGCTGGCCAGGATGCTTATCAACGGTTTCTACAGCGGCGGCACGTCCACGATGGACCGGATCGTTGCCCGCACTATCGAAACGCACCTGATCGCCGAACTTGTCGAGGAATGGCTGCAAAAACTGCGCCCAGGAGAGCCGCCGGTAAGCCAGAAAAAAGAAACCGTCCGTGATCAGGCCATCGCCGTCACCGACGCCATGCGGGGCGCGCTGCTCCATTGCGCCCGGATACGCGGCCAGCAGGTGGAGAAATACGATATCATCACCCCCACCGCCTGGAACTTCTCCCCCAAAGACCATCGCGGCAACCGCGGTCCGGCCGAGACCGCCCTGGTCGGTACCGAGATACTCTCTCCCGAACTCAAATATGTTATCCCCGGCCGCATCATACGCTCCTTCGACCCTTGCATATCGTGCGCGACGCACTTGGTGGAAAAACGTCATCTCCCGGCAGCACATAACATACATGACTCAAACAAATTCCCCTTTACATCCATATAATATATTGACTAATAACGAGGAGGGAAAAGCGTGGCTAAACCAACATGTTATCCGGCCAAAGCCGGTTATGGCTGCCCCCCGTCATGCGCGCCCGTTGCGGATGAGTGCCCCAACCATCCGGACTTATATCTGCTCCGGGACGCAGCGGCGGACGAACGCGGCGCGATTGCCGACTATCTGACCTGTGCCGCTGAAACCTGTCTGGATGAGCTTTTTTTGGATGTGGCCGAAGATGAAATGCAGCATTATGTTGAAACAATGCGACTGATAGCCAGGTTCGATCCGATACAGGCGGAAATGCTCGAGGAGGAAGACCTCGGTTTCCTGGTGATGCAGCGGCCGATTGGCAAAGCGAAATGGTCGCAGTCCGCCAAAAAAAATCCGGCAGAAGAAACTGATGTCGGAGTAATCCCGCCCAACAAAAAGGATTTGCCCGCAATTCGCTGCATAACAAAGGCCATCCAGGATGAACTGCACGCGATAAATAAATATCAGCGTTATATGAACGACGCGGAAACCGATCTCGTCAAAGAGCATTTCTGTGAGCTGATGAACGACGAAAAAGAGCATGTCGCCGAATTTACCGCGGCCCTTTTCGAACTGACTCACGAACCCCTGCCGGAGGAAAATGATTGAACCTCTTAGACAAAAGCTGAAAAAGGACGAATACCGCAACCCGGACACCCTTGCTTTTCGCAAGGGTGTCCGGGTTTTCTCTTTACCGGCGTAAACCGGAAACAGCCAATCTGCAGCGTTCCGAACCGGAAACTCCGTCCGCAGATCAGCCTATTGCCGCCAACAACTCACCTTATCCTAGATTTTCTGAAAGGCTTTCTGGAAATCTTTGATATAATGCCGGGCTACCGGTATTCTCTCATCCTCGCACCCTTCCAGCACGAGCATGAATGTGTTATTGAACCAGGGAATTATTTCTCTTACCTTGTCGGGATTAACCAAATAACTTTTGTGGATCCTCAACAGCTGGGAAGCGGCGAGCTTTGCTTCAAAATCCTTCAGGGTCATTCTAGTGTGAAAATTGCCTCGTTCGCTGACGATGAGCGTTTTCCCCATCTCTTCGGATTTTATGAAGAGAATTTCGTTCGGCGGCAATATAATCATTCTGCCGTTTTGGTAAACACAAAACCTCGTGTTCTTAGGTGATACTGAACTATTGAAAAAATCGCAGATATTGGCATTCGAAAAACGTTCCGATAATTGCATTTCCTGCAGTCTTTTCGCCGTCTGCGCCAAACGGTGTTCGTCAAACGGCTTCATGATATAGTCCACGGCATTCAGCTCAAACGCCTTTACCGCGTATTGGCCATACCCGGTGACAAAAACGATGTGCGGGGCGGACGGCAGCTGCATAATCTCCCAGGCCGCAGTGATCCCGTCCTTGCAGCGCATCTGAACATCGAGGAAGACAACGTCCGCCTGATTCGGCGTTTTCAAATACTCGACCACCTCGATACCGTCCTCGAAGTCGGCGATCACCCGAAAATTCGGCAGATCGCCGAGCATGCTCTTCAACTCTTCGCGAGCCGGCAGCTCATCATCGACTATTATCGCTTTTATCATTGCCAACATCCCCCCTCAGCGGAAACGTCAAAGTTACCCTGGTACCCTCGCCGACCTTGCTTTCGACCAATAATTGATAATTCTCGCCATAGAAGCTTTTCAGGCGGGCGTTCACATTGGCGATCCCGATATGGTTGGTGTCAGGGTTAAGGACCTTCCGCACCTGCTCCTGGTCCATACCGACGCCGTCGTCTTCCACAACAACGACCACGTTTCGCCCGACTACGCGGCCGGAGATAACCACTTTCCCGCCACTCCTCTTCTTATAGAGACCATGTTTTATAGAATTCTCGACAATGGGCTGAAGAATAAATGCCGGCACCTGACAGGCGCATTCGCCGGGGATATCATAGATTACATTGAGCTTCCCCTGAAAGCGGGCTGTTTCGATCTTCACATAATCGTTCACGCGTTGAAGCTCGGCATCGAGGCTTATCAAATAATCGGGCGGAGTCAAATTATTGCGGTAGTAGTTCCCAAGATGGATCAACAGATTCCGGGCGGTCTCCGGTTCCCGCCGGCAATAGTAGACTATCGTGTTGAGAGCGTTGAAAAGAAAATGCGGGTTAACCTGGGCCTGCAGGGATTGTATTTCCGCGCGAGCCAGCAACGCCGCCTGATGCTCGCTCTTGCTTATTTCGAGCTGTGTGGATATCAGCAACGCCAGCCCTTCGATCAGTTCGATATCAAAAGGCTTGATGTCGTTTTCCTCCAGCTTGTAAATCATAAGCGTCCCTATCACCCGGTCATTGTCTTTCAGGGGCGCGACAATTTTCGAACCGAGAGGGCAGTCGTGCCTGTGGCAGCCGATCTCCTCCCGGTTGTGATAAATAGTGTACTCGCCCGACTCGATTGAAAGTTTTGTACTTGTTGTAGGGATCAGCGAGCTATGGTGATCCGCCCCGGTGCCGACAAACGCCAGAACTTTGTCGCGATCGGTTATAGCCACGGCGGCCAATGAATTGGCTGTTTCATAGATAATCTGCGCCGTTTTCTTTGCGGATTGGGGAGTCAAGCCTTTGCGCAGAAACGCGATGGTATTGCGGGCAATTTTCAGCGTCAGCCGGGCCGCCGAACCTTCGACCTTCTCCTGGGCGCGCATGACGCTGTCCAGTATGGCGATAATCGCCGCGACACCAATCGGGTTCATGATCAACATCGGCAGGCTTATATGCGACACGAAATGCAGCGCCTGTTCGAACGGCCTGGACAAGACCAGCAGCAGCGGCATCCGGAGAGCTTCCAGTATCAGGCTGAATACCAACGCATATAGCCACTGCTCTTTCCCATTGGGGAATTTTTTTTTGAGCAGTCCGGCGACCAACCCTTCCAAAATCGTGGACAATGTACTGGGAACAACGCTGAATCCTCCCAGGGAATAACGGTGCAACCCGGCGATCAGCCCGGCGCCGAATCCGGATATCGGCCCGCCGACGAGGCCGCCGGCGATTACGCCGACAGCCCTCGTATTAGCCAGTCCGCCATCTGTCGGGACGCCGATATAATTGCCTAAAATCCCTACAACCCCAAAAAAGACAGCTATCGCCACTTTTTCGGGCGCGGATGTATCTTTTTTCAGCATTACGCTGCGGAAGAACTTGGCCCGGCTTAACAGGAAAATCATTATCAGCAAAAATGCCAAGCCGACAAATAGCTCGCGGAATATTAGTTCCCATTTCGTAAACAGCATCCGAATATCATCCTTTAACGTTATCTGCGGAACATTTTCGACAAAATTACCGCCTCACCTCCCATTAATTAGGAATGAAATTCGCAATGATTACCAGCACCCAACCGCGCCGAGCATCTCGCCTGTGTATATATGCATCCTGAATGACGTTTCTGTCATGATAACAAAACTCGATTGCACACATATAAAATAAAAATTTAAAATAAAGACAAAATTGGGAAAACTCTCCGGGGTAATCAAAAATACGGCCTTTGCCCGGTAACGGTTGAAGCTGCTCGTCGCTTCAAACCTCAGCCATTCCCGCCATTGGACAAAATAAAACCCTGTCGCGGTTTTTTTTGCTCGGTCAACGCGTATTTTTCCGCGACGCCGGCCGGGAAAACAATGGAGGCTATGCCATGGGCAAACGCATTCGTGTATTGGTGGCAAGGCTCGGTCTCGACAAATACGACCACGGAGCCGAAATCGTTGCGCGCTCTTTTCGCTGCGCAGGCTTCGAGGTGCTTTTGTGCGAAATTCCCCAGACCCCTGAACAAGTCGCCGAAGTCGCTTTGCAGGAAGACGTAGATGTGGTTACCTTGCTGCTTTTGTCAGGCATGCACAACACGTTGTTCCCTAAAACCGTCATGCTGCTCCGGGACAAAGGCATGAACGACGTTCTCGTCATCGGCGGCGGAATCATCCCCCAGGACGACGTTTCCGGCCTCAGAGAAGCCGGCGTGGCGACTGTCTTCGTCCCCGGCACACCGACTATCGATATTGTCGAATTTGTCAAAGCAAACGTGCTGAATAGAAACAGTTGCGACGGCAGCGGCATACGAAGGGGGGATCGTCTCAAACCGGTGTTGCCCAGCCCTTATATAATCTAGGGTACAAAATTGAATTCTGAGGAGGAAAAACCCGCATGAAACCGCTTAAAGACATCGTCGTCCTCGATCTGACCCGTGTCCTCGCCGGACCATACTGCGGCATGGTCCTGGCCGACTATGGCTGCAACGTCGTCAAAATCGAACCCCCGGGCGAAGGCGACGACTCCCGCGCCTTCGGGCCCTTCGTCGGCAAAGAAAGCGCCTACTTCATGAGCCTCAACCGCAACAAGCGCTCCATGACCTTAAACCTCAAAGAACAG
>JAHDOI010000042.1 GCA_018434945.1 Selenomonadales bacterium | reverse complement strand
ATTCATTTTCTTCTACAACCATGAGCGTATTCAACTCAAAACAAAACTGACGCCGCTCGAAAAACGACGCCAGTTTGCGTAATCTCATCTAATCCTGCGATAGGGCTTTTTATCTGTGTCCATTGGCCGGGGTTCAGTTCAATTCCCCGGGGCTTGTTTGATTTTCCAGCCTGTGGTCAGATCGAATATTGGCGATACGCTTCTATGGCATAACCACCACTGAAAACATAATATATGGTGGGAGTGATATTATGAAATGGTTAACCGATTGGCTCCGCCATGTCGGTCAGGTGCTTTCCGGCAAAGCAGACTGGCTGGAAACCCAGGAGAAGGAAATCCGCGAGCAATTTGCCGATTTCAACGCAACGGTCCGCAAGCTGCTGATCGCAGCCTTTATCGTCGGTGTCTTACTTGGCTGGAAGCTTCATAGCCTTTGGGGAGCATGCTAGCGGCCATGTGGAAGGAGGAGCTCCGCTTTTACGGTCGCCTGATAGCGATTGCTGGGATGATAGTTTGCGTCATTTTCGCGTGGCATTTTTTCGCAAAACAACATGCCGTAATATCTGTCAGCCAGGAAAAGGCCGAGACAGCGGCCGTCCAGAAGGAAACGGCGGACAAGGCAGGAATTAAGATCAGCGACGAGCAGGCGGAGCTCGCCGCCAAAATGATCCGGGAAAGGACTGGCGGACAACCTGACGAAGTTTTGCCCAGTACTGGCCGCACTGTCAGGAAGGACCTTGAAACACTTGCCGGCAAAACCGGCGGATACATCATCGTAACCGACCCCGCGAAACCGCAAGAAGCGCCGCTGCTCAAATCGCTTTCGCCCGAAAAACCGCTTGACCTCAATGTCTATAATATAAAACCATACCCCAATCGGCTGCTGGAGGTGACGGTTTATCGTCGCGCCGCTGATATCGCTCTATTGCATAAAGTTTCGGTATTCAAGCGGACGGGATACCTTGGGCCGGCGGTAAGCTATGACGCAGAACGGAGCGGTAAGGTAAGGGTAGGCTTGAGGTTAACGATCCCGCTTGACTGAATTTGAACAAAAGCCCGCTTTCCGGCAAAGTCGAAAGCGGGCTTTTGTTGCTGCAAGCAAGGTACGCGAGTTTTATATTATTTGGCCGGAGAGTGTTGATCTCCACCAGCCTTTTCAGGGCCGAAAACGCTGTGCTTTCCTTGTTTTACCGCCCATTTATAGGATATAATAGCCCCAGGAGTGATGACAGGTTGAACGACGACAACAAGCAAAAAAGCTACCATACGATTACATACGGCTGTCAGATGAACGAGAACGACACGGAACGCCTGGCCGGCCAACTGAAAGCCCTCGGCTACGCGGAAACCGACCGTCCCGACGGTGCAGACGTCATCCTGGTAAACACCTGTTGCGTCCGCGAGAGCGCCGAGAAGAAGATCCACGGCAAGATTGGCGAGCTGAAACGCCTTAAGGCGTCCAACCCCAACCTCATCATCGGCGTGACAGGCTGCATGGCCCAGAAGGACCGGGACAAGCTGTTCAAGCGCGCCCCGCACGTCGATCTCGTCCTCGGCACCCACAACCTCCACCAGTTGGGCGAGATCATCACTGATATCGGCCGCTCCCGCGGCCGGGTGCTGGCGGTGTGGGACCAGGCCGAACGGCTCGCTCCCGGCGTGCCCACCATCCGCAAAAACAAGATTTCCGCCTGGCTGCCGATAATGTACGGCTGCAATAATTTCTGCACTTACTGCATCGTGCCCTATGTCCGCGGCCGCGAGCGCAGCCGCCCCTTGGACGAAGTGGTGGGGGAGGCGGCCGACCTTGCCTCCCAGGGGTTCCGCGAGCTAACCCTGCTCGGCCAGAACGTCAATTCCTACGGCAAAGACGAACAAGGCCACGCCGATTTCGCCGACCTGCTGGCCGCCGTAGACAGGGTGGAGGGCATCGCCCGCATCCGTTATATGACCTCGCACCCCCGCGACATGAATACCAAGGTAATCGACACAATCAGGCGGAGCCGCCACATCTGCGAGCATTTCCACCTGCCCATCCAGGCCGGCAGCGACGCTGTGCTGAGGGCCATGAACCGCGGCTATACCGCCGCCGTCTACCGCAGCCTCGTCGCCGAAATCCGCGACGCCATCCCCGGTGCCAGCCTCACCACCGACATCATCGTAGGCTTCCCCGGTGAGACGGACGAGATGTTCGCCGACACGCTCGACCTTGTCGAAGAAATCCGCTTCGACGCCGCATATACCTTCCTGTATTCCCAACGATCCGGCACACCGGCCGCCGATCTGCCCGGCCAGATTCCCCTGGCGGTCAAGAAAGAGCGTTTGCAGCGCCTCATGTCGCTCCAGAACGAGGCCAGTCTGGCGATCAACCGGGAGTTGGTCGGCACTGAGACCGAAGTGCTGGTGGAAGGTGAAAGTAAAAACGACGCGAATAAAATGATGGGACGCACCCGCACCAACAAGATCGTCATCTGGGACAGGCACGGCAGCGAACGGACCGGCGACCTGGCGACGGTGAAAATCGACGCCGCCCAGACGTGGGTCCTGAAGGGCACGCTCGTATAACCTTGAAATAAAAGGCTTTAAGGCGCAGCTTATCAACAGCCGCAAATAGGGCAGAGGAGAGAATACATGTCAGCAAGCTACACGCCGATGATGGAACAGTACCGCGACATCAAGCGCCGCCATCCCGACAGCATCCTCTTTTTCCGCCTCGGCGATTTCTACGAGATGTTTTTTGACGACGCCGAGCTGGCGTCGCGCGAGCTTGAGATCACCCTCACCGGCCGCAATGCCGGTGCCGCCGAGCGCGTGCCGATGTGCGGCGTTCCCTACCACGCCGCCGACAACTACATCGCCCGCCTCATCAATAAGGGCTACCGCGTGGCCATCTGCGAGCAGGTCGAAGACCCCAGCGCCGCCAAAGGCATCGTCCGCCGCGAGGTCATCAAGATCATCACCCCCGGCACGGTCCTTTCCGACGCCCTGCTGACCGACAAAGGCAATAACTTCCTCGTCCTGCTCCATGAGGAGGAGGACACCATTTTCCTGGCCGCCGCCGACGTATCTACCGCCGAGTGCGTCTGGGCCGAATTCGCCGGCCCCCACCGGGTCGGCAACCTCTGCGACCAGCTTTTCCGCCTCACGCCGGCAGAGATCGTGCTAGGCGGCAAGATCGGCGCACTGGACGACATCCAGGCGTTCACCGCCAACCGTCTGCCGCGCTGCACCTACACCAGCCTGGTGGTCGACGACTACGCCGCCATCACCGCCCTTCCCGACCGTCACTTCGGCGCCGGCGAACTGCCGCCGGCGCAGGGCGCCGTCCTGGCGCTGGCCATGCTGCTCCATTACCTCTACCAGACGGTGAAAAGCGACCTCAGCCACCTCAGCCGGCTGACGAAATACGACGCCCGCGAATACCTCGCCCTCGACGCCGCCACTCTCCGCAACCTCGAGATCACGGCCAACATGCGCGACGGCGGCCGCAAAGACACCCTGCTGGCCGTGCTCGATCACACCAAGACGGCGATGGGCGGCCGTCTTCTGAAAAAGTGGCTCGAATACCCCCTGCTGAACCCGACCGCCATCACCGCCCGCCAGGACGCCGTCGGCGAGCTGATCGCCAAGCCGCCCGTCCGGCACCAGCTCCAGCAGGCCCTCGCGGAAATCTACGATTTCGAACGCATCCTAACCCGGATAGAAGTGGGCACCGCCAACGCCCGCGACCTCGTCGCCCTCAAGGCATCGCTCGCCGTGCTGCCGGCCGTCAAAACCGCCATGGCGCCACTGGAATCCAAGCTCCTGTCCGCCGGCGGCCTCACCCTCGCCACCCACGGCGACGTCCACGATCTCATCACCGCCGCCATCGCCGACAGCCCGCCCCTTGGCGTGCGCGAGGGCGGCATGATCCGCGGCGGCTACGACCTCGAGCTCGACGAGCTTCGCGCTCTGGCCAGGGACAGCCGTCAGTTCGTGCAGGACCTGGAGGCGCGGGAGAGGGAGACCACCGGCATAAAGTCCCTCAAGGTCGGCTACAACAAAGTGTTCGGCTACTACATCGAGATCACGAACGCCAACGCCGCCAACGTGCCGGCCAACTACACCCGCAAACAGACGCTCGCCAACGCCGAGCGCTACATAACCCCGGAGCTGAAGGAATTCGAAATCAAAATCCTCGGCGCCCAGGAGAAGATTGTCGCTATCGAGTATCACCTTTTCTGCCGGCTACGCGAATATGTCAAGGCGCGCATCGGCGAAATCCAGACCACCGCCCGCCTGGTGGCCGAAATCGACGTCCTCGCGTCTCTGGCCGAGGCGGCGGTCCGCGGCGGCTACATCAGGCCGATCCTTAACACCGCCCGCGAAATAGTCATCCGCGACGGCCGCCACCCGGTGGTCGAAAAGCTCCTCAAACGCGAGCTGTTTGTCCCCAACGACACCGATCTAAACCACCGCGACTGCGAGATCATGATCATCACCGGCCCGAACATGGCGGGCAAATCGACTTATATGCGCCAGGTGGCCCTGCTTGTCCTCCTTGCCCAGGTCGGCAGCTTCATCCCGGCCCGCGAGGCGTCCATCTGCCCCGTCGACCGCATCTTCACGCGGGTGGGGGCGAGCGACGACCTGGCAACAGGCCAGAGCACCTTCATGGTCGAGATGAACGAGGTCGCCAACATCCTCCGCCACGCCACCGCCGACAGCCTCATCATCCTCGACGAAATCGGCCGCGGCACAAGCACGTTCGACGGCATGAGCATCGCCCGCGCCGTCATCGAATACAGCAAGGACAAAATCAGGGCCAAGACGCTGTTCGCCACCCACTACCACGAACTCACCGAGCTTGAGGAGACTGCCAGGCGGATCAAGAACTACTCCGTGGCTGTCAAGGAACGCGGCAACGACGTCGTCTTCCTCCGCCGCATCGTCCCCGGCGGCGCCGACAAGAGTTACGGCATCCACGTCGCCCAGCTGGCCGGCCTGCCGAAGAAGATCGTCGAACGCGCCCAGGAAATCCTCGCCGAGCTTGAACAGGGGCAGCGACACGTGCAGGCCGCGGCCGGCGAGGCTGCCGCAACTGTCGCGCCGTCGTCCGGCCAGGCTTCGCTGTTCGCCTCCAGCCTCGCCGAGGAACTGGCGGCCCTCGACGTTATGACCATCACGCCCTTAGAGGCCCTCAACATCCTCTACAAACTGCAACTACAGGCCAAACAGGAGACCGGCAAGCTATGACCCAGCACGTGATCCGCATCCTCGACGAGAATACCGCCAACAAGATCGCCGCCGGCGAAGTCGTAGAACGCCCCGCCTCGGTCGTCAAGGAACTGGTAGAGAACGCCCTCGACGCTTACAGCCGCAATATCGAGGTAACGATCGCCGACGGCGGCGTCAGTTTCATCCGCGTCGCCGACGACGGGGTGGGGATGAGCCGCCCCGACGCCGAGCTGGCCATCCTCCGCCACGCCACCAGCAAGATAAGCACCGCCGAGGACCTTTTCAGCGTTCACTCACTCGGCTTTCGCGGCGAGGCGCTGCCCAGCATCGCCGCCGTTTCCCGCTTCGCCCTCACTACCCGCCAGCATGACGCCGACCTCGCCACCTATGTCGAGGTTGCCGGCGGCACGATAACCGACGTCCGGGAAGCGGGCGGGGGGGTGGGGACGGTCGTCACTGTCGCCGACCTGTTCTTCAACACTCCGGCCCGCCGCAAATTCCTAAAAGCGCCGGCCACCGAGAGCGGCCATATCCATGACATCATCGGCAAGCTCGCGCTGTCCCATCCCGAGGTCGCTTTCCGGCTGGTCAACAACAACCGCCTCGTCCTCGCCACACCGGGTAACGGCGATCTGCTGGCGGCGATTGCCAGCCTGTACGGGCCCAAGACCGGCCCGGAGCTGCTGTCGGTAAGCCATGAAGAAGAGAACCTTGCGGTGGGCGGCTATGTCGCCAAACCCACCCTGCTCAAAAGCAGCCGCCTGTGGCAGACTTTCATCGTCAACGGCCGGGTAGTGACGAGCCGCATGCTCGCCAAGGCGCTCGACAACGCCTATCACTCGCTGCTGCCCAAAAGCGGCTATCCGCTCGCTGTCCTGACCATCGTCCTGCCGGCCGACGCCGTGGACGTCAATGTCCATCCCCAGAAGAGCGAAATCAAGTTCAGCGACGAGAATAAACTGTTCAAGGCTGTCTACCGCGCGGTCAGCGCCGCCCTGGCGGCCGCCCAGCCCGAACAGGCCGCCGCTGCCACGACCGCCGTTCCCTGGCTGCGGAGCGAACAGCACCAAAGCTCCGGCGGTCACCATCAGGGTTATGAGCGCCACGAATATACGCCGCGGCCCTCAGGCCCTGCGTCCCAGCCGATGTGGCGGGAGACGCCGCTGCCCTTCGCCGCCGCTCGCGAGGCGATCAGGCAGGAGGAAACGCTGGCCGGGGTGGCTGACGCCCCGCCGCGGGAGGACGCAGGTGGGCAAAGCGCCGCCACGAGCCTCATCCCGCTCGGCCAGGTGGACGACTGTTACATAATCGCCCGGGGAAACGGCGGGCTCTACATCATCGACCAGCATGCCGCCCACGAGCGCATCCTCTACGAGCGCCTCGGCGCCGCCAGCGGCCGCATACCCGCACAGACGCTGCTCGTGCCGGTTTTCCTCGACCCTGATTCCCGCGAGGCATCGCTGGTGGGCGAACACATTGAGGTTTTCCACGATCTCGGCTTCAGCCTCGAACAGGTCGGCCCGGCCACATTCCGCATCACCGAGATGCCGGCCGACGTCCCCCCTGGTGAAGCCCGCGACTTTCTCCACGACATCCTCGTCCTCCTCGACGGCCGCGCCAGCCCCACCGCCGCCGAGCTCCGCCACGCCTGCCTCCAGACTGCCGCCTGCCGGGCAGCCGTAAAAGCCGGCGACAGCCTCTCGATGCGCCAGATCCAGGCACTTCTTCAAGAGCTGGCCGCGACATCGCTACCCTACACCTGCCCTCACGGGCGGCCGGCCATCGTGCGCTTCGGCCCCGACGAACTCGCTAAAATGTTCAAACGCACTTAGGGGACGCCATGGACCTGATCGTGACGACCATCCACAAACCCACGCCAGCCGCCGCCGAATGCGCGCACGCGCTGGCGGCCAGCCTGGGCGCCCCGTTCGTCGAACGGGGCCGGCACTCACTGGACGCGTTGTGCGCCGAATACGGCGTCGACACCGTCCTGGTAGCCGCCAAAAACGGCCCGGTAGTCCATACCCCGGGCGGGGAGTACTTTTTTCACCTCAGTATGGCTGAACTGCGAATAAATAATCTCAAAGATGGAAAACCTGACCATATGATAGCCGCCATGGGCCTTGCGCCAGGCATGAGCGTCCTCGACTGCACCCTCGGCCTGGCTACCGACGCCGCCGTCGCGAGTTTCGTGACCGGAGCGGGGGGGAGGGTGGTCGGCCTCGAAGCCTCACCTGTCATCGCCACGATTACCGGCTACGGACTGGCCGGATTCGCCAGCGGCCGCCCCGACGTCGACGCCGCCCTGCGGCGCATTGAAGTGGCGAACGCCGACTACAACGAATACCTCTCCGGCCTGACGCCCGCCGCTTTCGATGTCGTCTACTTCGACCCGATGTTCCGCGCCCCGGTCGCGGCCAGTTCAAGCCTGCGGCCTCTCCGCCACCTCGCCGACCCCCGCCCGGTAACGCCCGCAGCCATCGCCGCCGCCCGCCGGGTCGCCAGGCGCCGCGTCGTCCTGAAGGAAGCGAGCGGCAGCGGCGAATTCGCCCGCCTCGGGTTCACGAACGTCGTCGGCGGCAGATACAGCAGCGTCCATTACGGCATACTGGAAGCGGGGTGCTGACCTTGGACCGCCTCATCGCCATCGTTGGGCCGACCGCCGTAGGCAAAACCAAGCTCGCAATCGACCTGGCTCTCAGGCTGGAAACCGAGATAATTTCCGGCGACGCCCTCCAGGTCTACCGCGGTCTCGATATCGGCACCGCCAAACCCGGCGCCGCGGAACGAAGGGGAGTCACCCACCATCTCATCGACATCCTCGACCCGGACGAGGAATTCAGCGTCGCCGATTTCAAACCCCGCGCAGCCCAAATCATAGCCGATATCAACTCCCGCGGCCGCACCCCCATCCTCGCCGGCGGCACCGGCCTCTACGTCCGTTCCCTCATTGAGGATTACCATTTCAACACCGCTCCCGGCAGCGAGGAAATCCGCAGGCGTCTGACCGCCCTGGCAGAGAGCCGCGGCGCAATTTATCTCCACAGCCTCCTTCAGGCCGCCGACCCGGAGACGGCAGCCCGCCTGCACCCCAACGACACCCGCCGTGTCATACGCGCCCTGGAAAGCTTAGAACAGAGCGGCGAACAGGTCTCACAATCCAGAAACGACTCGCCGGTATACGACAGTCTGGTCATCGGCCTCACCATGGACCGCAGCGAGCTCTACGAGCGCATCAACCGGCGGGTGGACGACATGATCGCCGCCGGACTGGTGGAAGAAGTAACCGCCCTGCTCAAGGCCGGTGTTCCCCCGACCGCCCGCTCCCTCCAGGCCATCGGCTACAAGGAACTCGTAGACTTTCTCGCCGGCCGCACCGGCCTTGCAGCGGCGGTGGACGGCATCAAACAAGCAACCCGCAATTTCGCCAAACGACAGTACACCTGGTTCAAGCGCATGCCTTACATCCACTGGGTCGACGTTGACAAATTCGCAGAATATGATACAATGTTGGCATATATTTACAGTCTGGCAGCAGGAAAGTTCCCGCGCGGCTAGAAGTATATCGTGAGATAGGTGTTCGCTTAAAGAAATAATTTTTCGGAGGGGTTCTTCATGACGACAACGAAAGTAATCAACCTGCAGGACAGCTTTCTTAACCAGGTCCGCAAAGAAAATGTGCCTGTAATCATTTATCTGGTCAACGGCTTTCAACTGCGCGGTTCGGTGAAAGGCTTCGACAACTTCACCGTCATCATGGAGAACGAAGGCAAACAGCAGTTGGTTTACAAACACGCCATATCGACCATCACACCCTTCCGGCCACTCAATCCCAACGTCCACGAGCGACGCGAGGAACCGAAAACCGAAAAGTAAACGGAAATGCCCGGGCACACAGGCCCGGGTTATTTTTTTGCAGCTCCTCAGCTCGGCTTTTTACCAGCGGCTCTTTTCACCACCGGAAAACCTGCGGCATATAATGAATATCACCGAATCGTAGGGCGGGGTGTATATATGCCGTATCTGTGGCCCAAGGATGTGCTGGCGGCGGTCGAAACAGGCGAGCTGCCGCCGGTGGAGGCATGCAGGCTGCTGAGGGAAATGGATACCGTCGCCGCGCCGGCGGCCCGCACCGACAATGGCGCAGCCCAGCAGCGGGTGGAGGAAATCCTGCATGAGCTAGACGCCCTCATCGGCCTGAGTGAAGTCAAAAAGCTCGTGCGTGAGCTGTACGCTTTCATCGAAATCCAGAAGTGGCGACAAAAAGAGCGGCTCGTTACCGAACCGCTCGTCATGCACATGATCTTCAAAGGCAATCCCGGCACAGGCAAAACGACCGTGGCCAGGATAATGGGGAAAATATTCCGGGCGATGGGTGTCCTGAGCCGCGGCCACCTGATCGAGGTGGAGCGGGCCGATCTCGTCGGTGAGTATATCGGCCACACCGCCCAGAAGACGAGGGAGCAGCTGAAAAAAGCCTACGGCGGCATCCTGTTCATCGACGAAGCATATTCGCTTGCCCGGGGAGGCGAGAAGGATTTCGGCAAAGAGGCCATTGATTGCATGGTAAAATCACAATAACAAAATGCTTTGTGAATAGGTGAAGGCCGCCTGTCAGCGGCCTTTGTTAAGCTCGAAAAATAGCTTGTATATATGCTTGCACGGCAGCTTCCGGCCCTTGAAATCTGCGCACGCGCAATCGGCGAGCGTGACCGCGTAGCCGTTTATTACGCCTGTTGCGGAAGCCGGATCGATGGTTGCGTCCTCAATCTCGTTGGCCCGCTGCTGTCGCTTGACCTGCTCCGGGCGGCTGTGGATGCGCCCTTCCCACGGGCCGAAGGCGGGGAGGGTGACCGCGCCTTCGCGGAGTTTGTCGTGTCCGTCGGGGTAGATGCGGCCGCGGGTGATATTGAGCGTCTCGTGGAGAGCCCCGAAATCCGCCGCCCCTTTTTCCCGACAAGCCCTCAGAGCAACCTGCGCGCAGACGTTGGCATCCTCGCCGGCGTCGTGATGGCGGAATAATATGCCGTGACGTTCGGCGAGGGCGGCCAGGCCGTATCGTTTCCAGCCCGGCCAGGTCCGCTGGGCGATTACCTTGGTGCAGGAGTACTCGGCGGAGGGGCGGGGGATGTTGTAGAGATCGAGGGCCTGGATGAGGACGTTCACATCGAATTCGGCGTTGTGGGCGATGATGATCCGTCCTTCGAGGTACGGACGCAGCTCGGGCCACAGCTCGCAGAACTCCGGCTTGTCCGCGACCTGGTCGGCTGTTATGCCGTGGATTTTGACGAATCCGGGATCGAATACGAGCTGAGGGGGGCGGACCAGCCACGACGGGTTGGCCACCACCTGCCCGCCGACCACGAAGGCCAGGCCGATGGCGCAGATACTGGTCCATTCACGGTTGGCTGTCTCGAAGTCGAGGGCCACGAAGTCGCATTCCTGGGGCAATGCTGAGAAGTTTACAGCGTCGGGCGTCATTTGCATCGTTCCTTTGCGTTATCCTTTTCTCTTTGCTTTGGCGAGATCGGTAGTGCCGAAGCGTTCGGCGGCACGGGCCAGATAGCCGGCCACAGCATCTTCCATATCGGTGCCCGGTCCTGGCTGGTACGTGTCCATGGCGGTAAACTGCCAGTCGGCGCCTTCTTTGGCAAGGGTGAACTTCATAACCGCGTACTGGGTGTTGCCGGATACGGCCATACTGTTCACCCTCTGACGGCTGTAAAGGCAGATGCCCTCGATGGTCGTGCCGCCCGGACGGGGTCCGAAGTTGTTGACCGCCTCGACGTAATGCAGCGTGTAGCCGCCCCAGCCGGCGAGCCACGAATCGAACTGGTCGCGGGTAAGTTTGAGCGCCTGTTTGTCGATCGCCCGAAGCTTGACTATGTCTTTTTCATTAAAGGCTTCCATACGCAACAGTAGCAGGCGGACCGCATCCCACTCCTCGGGGCTGACGTACTTGTCGGCCCTGTTTATCTGCTGCACCTCAAAAGCTACGCCGTACATCCGGCTGCCGACGAGATCGGGGCGAAGCCGGCCTTCGACGACGACCGCCAGATCGTTTTTCTGGTAGGCGCGCGGCAGTTGCTTGACCGGATGGTACTGCTTGCCTTCGTCGCTGAGCAGGCCGTAGGTACCGAGCGATTCAACCCAGCGTACCTTGCCTTTGAAGCGGAGCAGCGGTTTATCGCCGGTCGCCGCGGCGACCAGAGTTGGCAACACCGCCAGCAACGCCGCCAGCACAAGGACGATCAGCGGAACTTTTTTCATCAGGGACCTCCTATCTAACGGAAGGGGTAAAGGTCGCCGTCACTTCGGCGATCATCGGGTCGCCTACCTGGGCCGTGGGCGGCAGAAAAGTCGCGACGGCCCGCGAGTCGGCAGCGCGGTCGCCGACCGTGATCTCGCCTGACCACAGGAGTCCCTTCTCCCAAAAGAGCGTGCCTTCCGCCTTGTAAACGTATTTTCCCGGAGCCACCGGCCCCCCGGCGGCATCGGTGCAATCCCAGACGACGGAATGCCGGCCGGGGTGCTGGGTTGCGCGGGTGACGGCGTCCACTTCGGCGGTCGGCGGGCCGTCCACGCCGGCAGCCTTGCGCCACAGTGGCAGGCAGTCTGGCCGCCGCTCATAGCCGCCTTTGCCGGTGAACCAGGTAACAAACAATGTTTTTACGAACTTGCCGTTGCCGTCCTCGATCCACACCGCCATCTGGTTGCTGGCGATGGAGGGCATGCGGTGCAGATCATAGCTGACCGTCACCGTGCCCGGTGCCTGAACGCCGGTATCGGCGGCGAAAACCGCGGAAGACGCCAGAAGCAGAACAAGCAAAACAGCCGAGAATAGTACACTCGTTCGCATAATCATGCTCCTTATTTCTCGAATCTCCTGTAGCGTTCGACGTCGGCCGCCGAAATCCTGTAGAAGTCAGACGGCGGACAGGCAATAAAAATCCCCCGTCAGGACGGGGGATTGGGGGATGATGGGCTTTGGTACTAACGACTCTGTTCCTTAGACTGCGGCAGGTTGTTTTTCAGTTCGATTGTCTTTTGGCAGGACGGACAGGTGATAGAGTTGTGGCGTTTCTGGATCTCTTCCACCGTCAGCTTGATGGGGTTGCGGCATTCAGGACAGTTGAACTTCACAAAATAAACCTCCCTGGTCAGGTGATAAGGATAGCATTCGCCGTCCGCAACCAAAAACCTACGCGAGAATATTGGAACTATTTTTTCCTCCAGACCTATAAAAATTTCAGGTCGATGCTGATTTCCGGACGGCTGCCGCGCGCTTTGGTAGCGTCGCGCCTTTCCACCACCGCCTTCTCAAGCACGGCCCGGACGGCGGCCCGTTTTTCCTCGTAGGGCAGGTCGTCGGCAGCGAAATGGCGCTGCAGCGCGGCGACAAGTTCGGAAGGGGAGAGAAAGGGGGAAGCGGCCGCCATATCCTCATGGATTTTTTTCTTGTTCTGCTCGATATCGTGCAGGCGGACGCGTATGTCGGCCAACTGGCGTTCGGCGTCCTCGTCGCTGACCATCTGCTGCCTGTACCAGCGCAGCAGCATCTCGCGCTGCTTGACAAGCCGGGCCTCATTGTCGGCCAGTCGCTCCAGGGCGGTCTGGAGGTTCTGGGCGCCCGCCTGGTTTGGGCGGTTGACGAGATACTGCTTGATTTGCTTCGGGTTGGCGCTCAGCTGCACCAGATGCTCGAAAACCGCTTTATCGAGCGTTTCTGTGGGTACGCGACGGGCGGCGCAGCGCTCCTGCCCCGAATATATATACGTGTTGCTGCGCTGGCTGACGCACACGTAGTAGCTTTTCGGCTCGGACGCCTTGCCGGCGTAGGCGATCGTCATCTTGCGGCCGCACTTGCCGCAGAAGACGAGGCCGCTTAAGAGCTGCTCGTGTTTGAGGTTGCGCTTGGCAAGAGACTTGTTCTCCTTAAGCTGCCGTTGTGCGGCTTCCCAGACTGCGGCGTCGACGATCGCCGGCACCGGCACCTCGATCCATTCGGCTTCCGGCCGCAGCTCCCTGACCCGCTTGTTTTGGCCGACCTTTTGGTACTTGTAGCGCATGGCGACATGGGTGCCTTTGTAGAGAGGGTTGGTCACCAGCCGGTAGACGGCCGATACGATCCACGGCTTTTTCAGGCGGGGAGAGGGGATGCCCTGCTCGTTAAGGCGCTTGCAGATCGTCGCCGTGCCGACCTTCTCCGTCACCAGCCAGTCGTACATGCGGCGGACTATTTCGGCCTCCGCTTCGTTGACGGTATAGTTGCTCACCTTACGGTCGAAGGAGTAACCGAACGGTTTGGCGTCGGCAATTATCTTACCCTTCGCCGCCTTGCCGCGTTTGCCGCGCAGCGACCGTTCCTTTATCTTCTCCTTTTCATAATCGGAAATCGCGCCGCGGATGGAATAAAACAGCTTCCCTTCGGCGGATTGTTCAAACGAAACCGAGACGAACAGCAATTCGGCGCCGGCGCGCTCCATCTCCTCGGTCAGGATGAGTTGATGAGCGAGGTTGCGGGCCAGGCGGTCCGGGTCGTAAACGATGACATAAGCGAACTCGCGACCGGCCAGACGACCGCGTAGTCTGTCGAGCGCCGGGCGGTCGATGAACTCGCCGCTGTAGCCGTCGTCGACGAATTCCTCCACAGCTTTCGCGCCCAGTTCTTCGGCCCGGCGGCGGCATTGCTCGATCTGGGTGTCGAGGGAATAGCCTTTCTCCGCCTGCTCTGCCGTACTCACACGGGCATAAATAGCCGCTCTGGTCATAATGGTCCTCCCGCGATTGTTTATCTTTGCTGCAATAGTTCAATATCGCGGCGCCATTTCCTGCCGCGTTGCCGGCAAAAGGGTAATAGCGACGGGCCGGATTCGCATATACTGCCATGAGGTGGTGGAAATGGTCCGCGCCAATAAAGCCGCCGACACCAACAAAGCGATAACCGTCATCTTCCGCCACACGGCCGGATGGGATCAGAACCGCCACGTTCCGGCTTTCCTCCGGCCGTTAGTCGAAGGGGAATGGCGGCGAATGGCGGCGGCGGTCAAAGCGTCACCCGGTGCCGGCCCGCCTGCCGGATAGCCGGCTCAGCGTTGTCTGAGCACGGCTTTTTTTATTACGGTTTCGTGAAATACATGGAAGACCATAAAGACGAACTTGTCCTTATCCTCGCCGGCTACCAGCGGGAGATGGAGACCTTCCTGCAGACTACTCCCGGCCTGCGGTCACGTTTCCCGATCCACATCGACTTCCCTGATTATTCCCAGGAGGAACTGTTGGCGATAGCCGAGCAGCTGTGCGCCAGGCGACAGTACCAGCTCACCACCCAGGCCCGCCTCGCTTTCCTGCGGATGCTCAATCCGCCCGCCCACCGCGACGACGACAATTTCGGCAACGCCCGCACGGTGCGTAACATCATCGAGAAAGCGCTCCGCCGCCAGGCTGTGCGACTGGTGGCCAAAGCAAACATCACCCGCGAGGAGCTAATGGCTATTGAACCTTGCGACCTCCCGGAGGTGGAATGATGAAAGAATTCGCCGTCGTCGGCCGCCCCAATTCAGGCAAGACGCTGTTCACCCTCAACTTCGCCTCCTATCTCGGCTGCAAAACGGTCGACATCACCTTCCGGGCTGCCGACGGACTCCTCGACTGCCGCCATTTCGGCATCGGCGAGGCGCGCCGACAACTGTGCGGACCGATGACGCATAAAACACGCGCCGTCCAGTCGCTTGTGCTGAAGGTGCCTGTAGGCAAATCGACCGTCAGCTTCAAACTCTCCGACACCTGCGGTGTAAGCGAGCAGATCCACAGCGAGGAAACGATCCGCCGCGGTATGGCCCAGACGCTGAGCCTCATCCGCGCCACCGACTTCATCGTCCATATCGTCGACGCTGCGCTGGCCACCGACGCCTTTTTCGTGAGCGACGCCAACATCGACCGGGAAATTTACAGCTACGGCGTCGCGCGCAACCGCTACATACTGCTTGCCAACAAAATCGACCTGCCGCCGGCACGCGACAATCTTGCTCGGCTCACGGCCGCCTTCCATCAGGGCACAGTCCTGCCGGTATCGGCCCTATACAGCACCGGTTTCGCGGAGGTGAAAGCCTGTGTGGCCGCCAATGTCTGAAGGGTTCGCCGCCGCCCTATGCTCACTGGCCGTCAAACTGACCGATGACTGGCTCGACCGCGACCGCGACGCTGCCGTCGGACGGATCAACTGGGCCACACGGCTCGGCACCGGCACAATGGTCTACGCCGCGCTTTTCCTTGCCCTGGCGGCAGGAATAAACGCCGCCGTCAGCCTGGCTCTGTTTTTCGCCAGCTATATTGTCGGCATGTTTACCGACCTCGGCCGCCGCCTCCCCAGCCGCCTGACAGGCTGGCAGGAATCGCTGCTCGTCCTGGGCGCCGGCGCCATGCTCTGCGGTTGGCGCACCATGCTGTTCGCCGGCCTGTTCGTTTCCGCAGTACAGCTTATCGATGACTGCATCGACCTTGCCGGCGACCGTCTCGCCGGGCAACGCAACTTAGCCTGCCGGTTCGGAACGGCCGAATGCCTGCTCGGCGGCCTGACCCTTCTACTGGCTGCCTGGTGGCTGGACGCCGGACTGTTCACACCCGTATTCGCCGGTGTTGCCGCCGTCTACTGCCTGGATCTGCGCGCCAGGGAGGTGATGAGATGTTAATCGATTACCTCCTGTTTGCCCTCGCCTCATTTCTGTTCGGCTACTTTCTCGGCAAACGCCTGGGCCGGGAAGAGGGCAGGGAGGAGGGCAAAGCCCTCGCGCCCCTGCTCCTCAGAGAACAATCATACTCCCAGGGGTATTGCGCGCTCTGTCGCTCCGCCCGCCTGCCTTCGCCGGAGCGTTGACGGGTCCTGTCGTTTTACTTCATACGAAAGAGGCATTTATGCCTCTTTCGTCTTTTTTTGCAGGAAATAACGGCAATTGAACAAAATAAAGACAATTGGAGAAAGGATGATTCAATTGCCCGAAGTACAGGGAAATCTCAGCGGCATCCGCAAGAGCGCGCTGGAGATACTGGAGAGCCTTTACAAGATCGAGGTCCCTCCTGGAGAAGCAGTGAGCGCCGAGCTCACCGCCGTCATGGCTCGCCTCACCGCCCAGCTCGGCCGCGAGATCGCAGTATACCTAAGCCGCCGCGGCCAGGTCGTGAGCGTCGCCGTCGGCGATACCCGCACCGTCAGCCTTCCCGAGACCGCCGGCCGTCGCGCCGCCCACCGGCTCAGCGGCATCCGTTGCATCCACACCCATCCCACCGGCGACAGCGAGCTGAGCGCCCTCGATCTTACCTCATTGAAAGAAATGCGCTTCGATCTCATGGCCGCGCTCGGTGTCGACACCGACGGAACCGCGAGCCAGGTCAGCTTCGCTTATATTTCCGGCTGGAGCGGGGAGGAGGAGGCGCTTGTCGACACTGTCGGGCCACTGTCCCTCGACGATTTCATCGCCATCGACCTCGCCTACCTTACCGCCCAGATCGACCGCCGCCTCGAGGAACGCGGCAAAGCCATAAGCCTCGCCGAAAAGGAGACGGCCATCCTGGTCGGTGTGGAACGACAGTCCGGCTGGGACATCGCCGACTCACTCGAAGAACTAGCCCAGCTTGCGGAAACCGCGGGGGCCGTGGTCGTCGACCGCCTCTGGCAGAAGCGCGACCGCCCTGACGCCGCCCTGTTCGTCGGCCGCGGCAAAGTCCAGGAAATCGCCGCCGCCCGCCAGGAAAAAGGCGCCAACCTCATTATCTTCGACGACGAACTGTCGCCCGCCCAACAGCGCAACCTCGAACAGCAGCTTGGCACCAAGGTGCTAGACCGTACCGCTCTCATCCTCGACATCTTCGCCCAGCGGGCCCGCACCCACGAAGGCAAACTCCAGGTCGAACTCGCCCAGCTCAAATACAACTTACCGCGCCTCGGCGGCCAGGGGCTCGTCCTCTCCCGCCTGGGCGGCGGCATCGGCACGCGCGGACCCGGCGAAACAAAGCTCGAGGTCGACCGGCGCCGCATCCGCGACCGGATCGCCGACATTGAGCGGGAGATAAAGCTTTTCCGCCGCCACCGCGAGCTTCACCGCCAGCGGCGCCAGGCCGCCCGCGTACCTGGTGTCGCCCTTGTAGGCTACACGAACGCCGGTAAATCCACCCTCCTGAACGCCCTCACCGCCGCCGGCGTCCTCGCCGAGGACAAGCTTTTCGCCACCCTCGACCCCACTACCCGCAAAATAACTCTGCCCGGAGGCCAGGAAGCGCTGCTCACCGACACCGTCGGCTTCATCCAGAAGCTGCCCCACCAACTGGTGGCCGCCTTCCGTGCCACCCTCGAAGAAACCGTCCAGGCCGACCTTCTCCTGCACGTCATCGACGCCAGTCACCCCCGCCACCAAGAACAGAGCGACGCGGTCTTCCGCGTCCTTGGCGAGCTAGGCGCGGCCGACAAACCCGTCATTCCCGTCTACAACAAGATCGACCGCCTCGACAACCCCCATCTCAGGGAACGACTGCTGCGCAACCCCGACAGTGTCGCCATCTCGGCGCTGACCGGCGAGGGGATCGCCGACCTATTGGACCGCATCCGCGCCTTCCTGCGCCGCCGGAGCGTCGACGCCGTCCTGCTTGTACCTTACAGCGACAGCGGCGTCCTTGCCCGCCTTTACGACCTCGGTGCCGTCGACAACACCGAATACACCGACGGCGGCATCCGTGTAAGCATCGCTCTTCCTCCCGGGGACATCGCCGTATTCCAACAATATCTGTTGACTGATGAGGTGCCTGACGATGAATGACCTGCCTGATAAAGTAGACAACATCACCCGCGCCCTTGAAGAAGCGGCCCCGGTTTTTGCCGGCCTCGACGCCGTGGCGCGCGCCAACACCGCCAAAGTCCTCGAAGCCTTCCGCAGCCACCAGGTAGGCGACTTCCACTTCCGCGCCACCACCGGCTACGGGTATGGCGACGCCGGCCGAGACAAGCTCGACGAAATCTGGGCCGACATCTTCGGCGCCGAAAAAGCCCTTGTCCGCACGCACTTCGTTTCCGGCACCCACGCCTTGGCCGCCGTCCTTTTCGGCCTCCTGCGGCCCGGTGACGAACTGCTGTCCGTCACCGGCGCCCCCTATGACACCATGCAAACCGTCATCGGCCACCCGCAAGCTACCCCCGGCTCGCTGGCCGACCACGGCATCACCTACCGCGAAGTTCCCCTTACCGCCGCCGGCGAGGTGGACGGGGAGGGGGTGGCCGCCGCCATGACCGCCAGAACGAAGCTGGTGCTTATCCAGCGCTCCCGCGGCTATAGCCTGCGTCCGCCGCTCAGCGTCGCCGCCATCGGCCGCGCATGCGCGCTCGTAAAAAGCCTCAAGCCCGACTGCATCTGTTTCGTCGACAACTGCTACGGCGAATTCGTCGAAACCAGCGAACCGACCGCAGTCGGCGCCGACATCGTCGCCGGGTCGCTCATCAAAAACCCCGGCGGCGGCATTGCCCCTACCGGCGGCTACATCGCCGGCCGCGCCGCCCTCGTCGAACTGGCCGCCTGCCGTCTCACCGCCCCGGGTATTGGCAGCGAGCTCGGCGCCACGCTCGGCGACAACCGCCTCCTCTACCAGGGCCTGTTTCTTGCCCCCCACACCGTCGCCCAGGCCCTCAAAGGCGCCGTATTCGCCGCCTCGCTCTTCGCGCGGCTCGGCTACAATACCCTGCCGCATTTTGACGCGCCCCGCGGTGACATCATCCAGGCTATTGAGCTCGGCTCGGCCGACAAGATGGTCGCTTTCTGCCGCGGCCTGCAGCGCTGGTCGCCGGTGGACGCCCACGTTCTACCCGAACCCAGCGCCATGCCCGGCTACAGCGACGCCGTCGTCATGGCCGGCGGCACCTTCGTCCAGGGGTCGTCCATCGAGCTGAGCGCCGACGGGCCGTTGCGCCCGCCCTATGCAGTCTATCTCCAGGGCGGACTGACCTTCGAACACGCTGTCCTCGGCATCACCGCCGCCGCCCGTGCTGTGTGCGGCGAGTAACAAGTTTACAATTTTCAGCACATATTTGCCTTATTCACCGTTAAGAGACAGGAAATTATCGACCGGCGTCGAACAATAGCATAGAAAAACCGCGGAAATCTTATGTTCGGTGGGGTCACGTGGAATACATAGCTATCACCCTGCTGGCCATTGCGGCCACGACATGTGTCGTATATCTGCTTGCTAACAAAGTCTTCGGTGTCCGCCTGCGCCTCAAATCACTGGTGCTGTGCGCCGCATGCGCTCTTTTTCTCAGCCTGGTGCTGCCGCGCATCGTCGTCAGCTTTGCCGGTCTCGCTGGCACCGTTGGCTTTTTGGCTGTTTTTGCCGTAATCTTCGCTTACTTCGTGGCCTACTACGACGACCCCCGCGACCTGCCGGCCAGCCCGGTTTCCGCCTTGCCGGCACCGCCTGCCGATACCTTGGGCGATAGCCCAGCGCTCGTTTCAGCCGCCGCCACCTTCATCGCAGCTGAGCTTGGCGGCAGCCAGGCACAGAAAGTTACGTCAGAAGAACCTGCTAAACTGGAGACAGCTGCGGCGATCGGCCCCGTAATACTCTTCACGCCTGTCGAGGCATCAAGGCCCGAGCCCGAGCCTGAGCCCGAGCCTGAGCCCGAGCCCGAGCCTGAGCCTGAGCCCGAGCCCGAGCCTGAGCCCGAGCCAGAGCCAGAACCTGAGCCTGAGCCTGAGCCAGAACCCGAGCCCGAGCCCGAGCCCGAGCCCGAGCCTGAGCCAGAGCCCGAGCCAGAGCCCGAGCCTGAGCCAGAAGAAGTGAATTCAGCTCTTGACATTGACCTTGAGCTTAGCCTTATGGCGGCTTCCGAGCCTGTTCCGGACGGCGAGCCCGAAGATAAAGAAGCAGCGCCTCTGACCATTCTGCCGGCCACCTCACAAACCGCCGCTGTTGACCCCGGGCCGCCGGCTGAAAGCGAACACGCCGCTGAGCCCGACGCAGAACCAGAAGACGAAACCGCCGGCCCCGGTGACGCCACCGCCGACCCCCTGGCTGCTTTCTCCTTCGCCGTGGCGGACATTTCCCCCGAGCTCCCTCCGGATGGCGATGCAGCTGCCGAATTCCCTCAACCGACAGCTGCAGAGGCTGTCGGAGCGTCTGAAACAGACACCCAACCTATGGAGGCGAACGAAGTGACAATTCCGTCGCACCCCGCCTCGGACAGCCTCGATGACCTGATGGATTTCGCCTTTACGCAAAAAGAAGCTGGCCATCACCAACAGGCTCTCGATGCTTTCCGGCGAGCACTGCGCCTCTATCGCTTCAGCGAAGCGGCCCCCTTTCTGGCCATCGAGATCGCCAATCTGCTCAAGAACAGGGGCTCCTACGACGAAGCGATTGCCGTGCTCTCCGACAGCCGCAGCCTTCTAGCGCTGCTGGAAAATGAAACCCTCGACCAGGAGTTCGTCGTCACGATCGCTTATCTGCGCATCGTCAAGAATACCCTGCTGCATAAGAGGTTGGGATACCTGCCATTCAGCAGGATTCCCGCGGACATCAGCAGCGAAATCGACGCCGAATTCCGCGAATGGCGCAACTTAGCCTAGGACTGATTATTTATTGGGAGGAATACGGATGAAAAAAAGTGTCGACATTCTCGGTTTGCCTGTAATCAGCATCAGCGAAGGACTTGAACTCGGTACGGCCAAGAGCCTTGTAATCAACCCCGCCCAAGGCGCGGTTGCCGCAATCGTCATCGACGACGGCAAATGGTATATGGGTGCCAAATTGCTCCCCTTCACCGCCATAGCCGGTCTGGGTGAATCGGCGATCACCGTCGAAAGCGCCAGCAACGTAGTGACTGTCAGCAGTGCCCCTGACCTCGAGAAACTTCTCGCCGCCGGCGTCACCGTCATCGGCGCCAAAGTTCTCACCAAGACTGGCCGTATCCAGGGCAAGATCACCGAAATAGCTGTCGATGCCGCCGGTAAAATTGTCAGCTGCGAGATAGAAGAAGCCGACGGCGGTGTTGCTCATATCCCCACCCAGCGCGTCTTCACCTTCGCTAAAGACGTCGTCATCGTCGCCGACGGCGATGCCCCCGCACCTGCCGCCAAACCGGCGGAAGCTCCTCCTGCAGCCGCCGCACCTGCTGCCGCTGCTCCCGCACAACCCGCCGCAGACGACGACTCGGCCAAAAAGTTTGATGACAAGCAGCGCAAATACTTACTCGGCAAGAAAGCCAACCGCCGCATCGAAACCGACAACGGCGTGGTTATCGTCGAGCAGGGCGGCGAAATCACCGAGGAAGTAATCCAGAAAGCAAAGCTGGCTGGTAAGTTCGTCGAACTTTCAATGAGCATTTAGTGACCGAGCCCCCGCGCCGCGGGGGTTTCCTCTCTCTACATCCTCTCTGACGATTGGAAGTGCCTGCCGTGCAGCCAATGACAACAAAGCCTGTCGCCAAAAACATCATAATCTTCCTCGGTGTCATTGTGCTTTTCAGCATCATCGGCACCGTAACGCTCAACGCTGCCTTCACCGTAACAAATGACGTTTACGGCGGCGTCAGGGTAGGCGACATCGACGTAGGCGGCCTAACACTGTCGGAGGCGGAAAATAAAATCGCCGCCGCCTTTGACGACTGGACGAAGCACGAGCCTATCACCCTTGTCCACAAGGACAAGCGCTGGACGATAACGGCCGGAGAAATCAACCTGTCCATCGATGCCGCAGCCCTGGCAAAAGAAGCCTACGCCGTGGGGAGGACAGGCTACATCTTCCAGCAGTTGCAGGAAAGATACCTGGCCATAAACCGCGGGCATATCATCCCGTTAGCCGTCGGCTACGACGCCGGCAAACTTCACGCCCGTGTGGCCGCCATCGCTGCCGAGATCGACCGCGAGCCGCGCAACGCTTCCCTTAAAGTCGTCGCCAACTTCAGCGTCACCCGGACGGCGGACGCCATCGGCCTCAAAGTCGATATAGCCAAAACATTGGCCGACATCGCCGCCGGACTGAATACAAAAATACCCTTTAAACTTCAGCTGACCGTAGCTGAATTGAAGCCGGCGATCACCGCCCGCGACCTCGAAGGCATCGACGGTGTCATCGGCTCCTACGCGACCCAGTTCAGCCTCGAAGACAAAAACCGCACCGAGAACATCGTCATCGCCGCCAGGCAGCTTAACGGCTCCATCGTACGGCAGGGCGAAACGTTTTCCTTCAACACCAACGTCGGTCCGCGCCTCGCTCAAAACGGCTACAAAATCGCCCCCGTGTTCATCAACGGCAAACTTGTCCCTGACTGGGGCGGGGGAGTGTGTCAGGTGAGCAGCACACTTTATAACGCCGTGCTGCTGGCCGATATGAAGATTGAGGAGCGTACGCCGCACTTTCGGCCGCCGGCCTATGTCCCGCTCGGGCAGGATGCCACCGTGGCCGACAACTATCTCGATTTCAAATTCAGCAATACTTCCGGCCACAACATTTATATCATCAGCGACGTCGCCGGCGACCAGGTCAACATCCACATCCTGGGCCGCCTGCAGTCCAATCCGCCGGAGATTCACATCGTCGCCGCCGACAAAAAAGTCTGGGAGCCCAACACCGTCATCAAACAAGACCCGAAGCTGGAGCTTGGCAAGGAAGTCGTCGAGGTGGAAGGGCAGAAGGGCTTCCTTATCAGCACCTACCGCGTCAAATACTCCCCCTCCGGCCGCGAGACCGGCCGCGAACTGCTGGCCACCGACGAATACCAGCCTGAAGACAGGGTGGTGCGGGTAGGCACCAAGACCCCGGCTCCCAAAAAATGAATTCCGCTTACCGGGCATAAAAACGGCGTGAAGCCGTTTTTCTTTTTTGGTTGGAGGATGAACTGGCGCCAGCGACGAATAATGGTAGGATAAGCCGCAACGGGGGAAAAAGCATGTCCGATGCAATCAGTCTGGTTATCGGCCAACCGCTCCGGATCAAATCCCTGACCCCTAGAGCCACCGAACCGTTACCCGCGAGGATCGTAGCTCAGACGCCCCACACCGTCACAATAAGCATCCCGTACGACCAAGGCCGGATCATCCTCCTGCCGGTCGGCAGCCGCGTGGAAATAACCGTCGCTCAGGGACTTCAGGACCACTTCTTCACCGGTGAAATCATCTCCCGTGACCTCGGGGAAACAAAGACGTACACCCTGATGCGCCCTCAGGCCATTTCGCGCACTTCAGCCGCCCGGACGCTGACGGACGGCATGTCCCGGGTCATCGCCGTCACCAGCGGCAAAGGCGGCGTCGGCAAAACCACCTTCACAATAAACCTCGCCATCGCCCTGGCAGCGCAGAACAAAAGGGTCTTCATCATCGACGCCGATCTCGGCACCGCGAACGTCGACGTGCTGCTGCGCCTCAGCACGAAATACAACCTAACCCATCTGCTGTCAGGCGATAAAAGCCTCCTCGACATCGCCGTCCAGGCGCCTGGCAACATCGCCGTCATTCCCGGCGGATCCGGCCTGCAGGCCCTTACCCAGATGACCGAGACCCAGTTCAGTCATCTCATCGCCAGCTTCAATCAGCTCGACGGACTTGCCGACATAATCCTCCTCGATACTGGCGCGGGCATCTCCCGCGACGTCTCGAACTTTCTCATCGCCGCCGACGAAACGATTATCGTCACAACCCCCGAACCGCACGCCATCACCGACGCATACGCCATCATCAAGGTCACCCACAGTCTCGCCTGTCAGACCAAACAAATGCTGGTCGTCAACAGGGCGGAGAACAAGCCTGAAGCCGACATCGCCGCCACTAGGCTGCTGGGAACGGTCAGCCGCTACCTGGGCCGGGAGATAGAATACATAGGCTACATCCAGGATGACCCGCTCGTCAGCCGCAGCCTCAAACAGCAGCAACCCTTCCAGCTGGCCAGCCCCCAGTCCGTCCCGGCCCGCAACATCGACGCCATAGCCGCCAGGCTGCTCAACAAACCCGTCCCGGCGCCAACAGGCATGACCGGTTTCATCGGCAAAATGCTCTCCCTGATGAGAGGCAAATAAGCTTCTTTAATTTAACATAATACAATAACCGGCGAAAAAATAATTAAAGAGGGCGCAAGCCCTCTTTAATTCATTATTTATTGTATTAATGTATTTTGCGGAAAACGCCGATAACCTTGCCGAGAATAGACACCTCGCGGGAAATTATCGGCTCCAGGTAATCATTCTCGGGCTGGAGCCGGACATGATCCTTCTCGCGATAAAAGCGCTTGACCGTGGCCTCATCCTCGCCGACCATCGCGACGACGATCTCGCCGTTGCGGGCGGTATCCTGATCGCGTACCAGCACATAGTCGCCGTCGAGGATGCCGGCGTTTACCATGCTGTCGCCCCGCACTGCCAGCATGAAAACGTTGTCGCGTCCTACAAGTTCGGAAGGGAGGGGATAGGTTTCCTCGATATTTTCCATCGCCAGGATGGGTTGGCCAGCCGTAACCCGGCCAACCAGCGGCACAGGCGTCAGCGCCTTCTGGCGCCAGGGGGCCTCCTCGAGAACATCTATTGCCCGCGGTTTTGTTGGATCGCGGCGGATAAAACCGAGTTCCTCAAGTTTCGCCAGATGGCTATGGACGGTAGAGCTCGAGCTCAGCCCGACAGCTTCGCCTATCTCCCGCACCGACGGCGGATAACCCTTCGCGCGCAACATATCTTTTATATAGGCTAATATCTGTTTTTGCCGTGAACTTAAGAAGCGTTCCTTGTTCATTGGCTCATCTCCCGCCTCCAGATTTACGTAACCTTGTACGATTTCAATTATAACAGCTATTGGCAAAAAACGCAAACATCTGTTCGAATTTTTTTCGCAAAACCCTTGACCGAACATATGTACTGTGCTATTATTAACTCGAACATATATTCGGGAGGGCGCCGCGATGGTAAAGCGTAAACTCAGCTCTGAATCCCTGATAAAAATCGGTATGGTCGTCTTGTTCCTTTTCTACGCCTGGACTGCCGGCGCCGGCGTCGACGCCAGCAGTCCTTCCGGGGAAGGCGGCTATCAGCTCGTGAAAGTCGCCGGCGGAGACACCGTATGGTCGATCGCCGCCCGTGCCGCAGGTGAAAAAGACGATATCCGCAACATCGTCGTGGCGATAAAAAAAGCCAACAACCTCGATAACAACGTCCAGATCCAGCCCGGACAGCTGCTGAAAGTGCCGGTTAAGAGATAGACGACACCAATTTTTCCGGCGTCCCCGCGCAATGCGGCGGACGCTTTTTTTGCACAAATCGACACAAATGCGAAAATTTGAAAATATTTTTACATTTTTACACAAATATGTAAATTATGACAAAATTTGCAGCAGGAATCGGCCTTAATAGCGCGAATATACGGATTTTGGAAACGGCTATGATTCCCGACGTGACCGTTTTTAGATTTTTTCGCAGCGGTGATTTAATGTTTCAGTCTTTCCCCTTGGCCCGGCGAGCGTACCTGCTGATGGTGATCTTCATCACAATCCCTTTCGCCTTCCTTGCCTTTCAGCACGCCCAATACGCCAAGCAGCATCTCCTCAATGAAAAAAAACAGGCACTGCTCACGATTGCCACCATCCTTGAGCAGCGATTCCCCGATTCCTTCGACATTACTGCCGACGATTCCAGGGGGGCTGAGGCCGTTGACAAGCGGCGCATCCTGTACAATAAACTTCAGCCAATCCTCAGGGAGGTTGCCATCGAATGGCCGGGCTACGGCTTCGGATATTACGATAAAGACCTTCGCGTCGTCGCCCTCATACCCGAAGATACTCGGCTTTTGGGGGCGACAGCCACGGACGAGGCACTTGAAGTATATAGAAGCAAGCATACTGAAACCGTATACATCAGCAACGGCTTCACACATGGCAACGCCATCATCTTAAGCGTCAATTACCCGCTTTACCATCGCGGCGAGATCATCGGCCATATTTGGGCAAACGCAAGGGACAAAGACATCCAGGCCGCGTATTACGCCGAGCTTGGCAAAACGCTCAGCCTGCTTGTTATCATCCTGCTTGTCATCCTTACAGGCGTATGGTGGCTTATCTGGAACAACAACTGTTCGCTCACCAAGCTGGCAGAACACATCAAACAAGGCGGGGAAGAAGAAGCCTACTTCCGCGACTTCCCGCAAATAAAGCCGCTGCTCGACACCGTCGCCAGTTTGCGCCAACGCCTTCGCAACGAATACGCGGCCCAGGTAAAGGTATCGGCCGAAATAGCCCGCCTCGACCGTCTGAACCTCATCGGCGATATAGCGACAGGCGTCGTCCACGAAATACGCAATCCCATGACGGTTATCAGAGGCTACATCCAGCGGATGATGCTCAAGGCAGATGCCTCACAGACCGCGCAATACGCGATCATCATCGAGGAAATCGACCGGATGAACGAGACGTTGACCGCATTTTTAACGCTGGCGAAAAATAGGCGGGTAGAGATAGGTTTACATAACATAAATTTGATAATAAGCAACCTTATGCCGTTGATCGAAGTAGGTGCCTACAAAGCAGGGGTCAAGGTCGAATACAGCCCGGCGGAGCGGCCACTTATGGTCTACGCCGACGATAAAGAAATCCGCCAACTGATGCTCAACTTGACACGCAACGCCATCGAAGCCACGCCAGCTAAAGGGGTATTATCCGTCAGCACGGCGTTGATAGGCAACGCGGTCTGCCTGACCGTCGCCGATACCGGCTCAGGAATACCGCCCTGGAACATTGAAAAAATATTCGACCCGTTCTTCACGACCAAAGATACCGGAACAGGTTTGGGTCTAGCGATCTGCAAAAGCATAATCGACAGACATCATGGAAGAATTGACGTTCATTCCCGTCGCGGGAGCGGGACGGTCTTTACCGTCGAACTACCTGTCGTCGCCTAAAAGAGAACTTCGTTTCCAGCCGGCAAGCCACACATTACAAATAAAGCATCTTGCGTAGTTCCAAAAACCCTTAAAAATATTGGGTTGGTAAGCAAAAGAAAATAGGACTTTACCCCAACAATGTGTAATACGGTAAGTGACCAAACAAACCAACACACATGAAAGGGTGAGTCCTACCATGT
>JAHDOI010000034.1 GCA_018434945.1 Selenomonadales bacterium | reverse complement strand
GTCGCGGGCGGGGTCGGCCTTGAAGCCCGGCAGGCAGATGACGGTCAGGTCGGGTCTGGGGCCAACAGGCGGCGCGGCGGGCCGCACGAACAGCTGGTGGACGAAAAGGTTCTGCCAGGCGAATTCGTTGATGAAGCGCACAGCCAGTCTCTCTTGCCCCGAGCCGGCGAAGCCGTCGAAGACGTATAGCTGGCGGCCGGCGGCGTACGCGAGCATCCGCTCGTAAAGGCTGGCGAACTTCTCGGGGGCGAAGGGCTTGTTGTTGCCCCAGTCGATGGCGTCGTGGACCGCCGGCGAATCGACGACGAACTTGTCGTTGGGCGAGCGGCCGGTGTACTTGCCGGTGGCGACGCGCAGCGCGCCGCTGGCGGTCAGCATGCCTTCGCCGGCGCGCACGGCGTGCTCCGCCAGCACCGGCACCGGCAGGTTGTAATGCGCCTGGCCGGCTTTTTCCAGTATCTTTCGGTCGTAATCCATTCTGTCTCCCCTATCTATAATTCTTCCTATTTCCTGGTCAAAGCCTCGTCGACCATTTTCTTCATCTCGCCAGGATCGCAGACAGCCGTGTGCCTGACGGCTTTGGTCTCAAGCCCGGCCAGCGAGGGTGGCATGGGACTGCCGGTCAGCCGCGATAGTTCCCGGGCAGCCGTGAAGGCCGATTTGCCGGCAAGCACTTCCGGTCCGGCGAGGGCTGCCAGTACGCTGTCGTTGAATTTGAACGGGCTGGCGGTCGACACCACGACGGCGGGTACTAAGTCTCCCGTAGCTTTGCGGTATGCCTTCAGAACGCGCGACGCGACAGCGGTGTGGGGATCGACGAGGTAACGGTGCCGGTCGTATACCGCCTTGATTTCGGCGGTCGTATCCCGGTCGCCGGCCCAATCCGACCAGAAGGTATCCTGGATCGCGGCCAGCGGCCGCCCCTCTACCCGGTAGACGCCATCCGCATTCAACTGCCCCATCCAAGCCGCCACCTGGGCCGTGTCGCCGCCGGTAACGTGATATAAGAGCCTTTCCAGGTTGCTGGAGATGAGGATATCCATGGAGGGGGACAGCGTCTTGTGGAAACTGCGCCGACGGTCATAGACCCCGGTGCGGAGGAAATCGGTGAGCACATTATTGGCGTTGGCGGCGCAGACAAGCCTGTTAACCGGCAACCCCATGAGTTTGGCGTAATAGCCGGCGAGGATGTTGCCGAAATTGCCGGTGGGCACGATGAAGTTGACCGGCTGTCCGGCGGAGACAGTCCCACCCTTGAGCATGTCGGCGTAGGCGCTGAAATAGTAGACTATCTGCGGCAGCAGGCGTCCCCAGTTAATCGAATTGGCCGAAGAAAGTTTGAAGCCGCGGGTCGCAAGCTGCTCTCCGGCTGCGCGGTCGCCGAAAATCATCTTGACGCCCGTCTGGGTGTCGTCGAAATTGCCGCGCACCGCCACGACGGCTACGTTGCCGCCTTCCTGGGTGACCATCTGCAGGCGCTGCATCTCGCTTACCCCTTCGTGAGGGAAGAAGACGATGATCCTGGTCCGCCCCACATCGCGGAATCCTTCGAGAGCCGCTTTGCCGGTATCGCCCGAAGTGGCCACAAGGATGACGATCTCGGCCGTTTCCCCGGTCTTGGCCAGCGCGCGTACCAGCAGTTGGGGCAGGATCTGCAGCGCCATGTCTTTGAAAGCGCTGGTCGGTCCGTGCCACAGCTCAAGCATATGGGTGCCGCCGTCCAGTGAGACGACGGGGGCGACCGCGGGGTGGTCGAACTTGGCCGCGCCGTACGCGGCTTCCACGCAGCCAGTTATCTCATCGCGCGAGAAGTCGGCGAGAAATAGTTCCAGGATGCTTACGGCCCGTTGCTGATAGCTGAGCGGCAGGAGAGCGTCGAGGAAACTCCGGTCGATCCGCGGCACCGCCTCGGGAACGAACAGGCCGCCATCGGGAGCGATGCCGGTCTTGATCGCCGCCGCTGCCGTGATCTTCTCCCGGCCGCAGCGGGTACTATGATATAGCATATCACACCTCAAATTCCGGGGAAGGTTATCTGTTCCCCCTGTCATGTTTTCGCCCGGGCGATCGGGCCGGTCATGCCGCCTACCGCCGCCAGGGCGTCGTCCGGCGCAAGCACCATCTGGCAGCCTCGCACGCCGGCGCTTACCGATATCTCAGGCCAGACGAGGATAGTTTCGTCGAAATAGGTGGGATACCGCTTTTTGGTACCAACGGGGGATACGCCGCCGCGAATGTAGCCGGTCAGACCCTGGACCTCTTTCAGCGGCACCATGTCGACCTTCTTGTTGCCGCTGACCGCGGCCAGAGCCTTGAGATCGAGCTCGAACGAGCCTGGTATGCAGGCGAGGATAACGCCCGATCTGTCCCCTCTGGCGACAAGCGTCTTAAAGACCTGTTCCGGCGGCATACCGACCTTCGCGGCAACGTGCTCGGCGCTGAGATCACTTTCGTCCACCGGATATTCTATGAGCCTGTAGGCTAATTTGAGCCCGTCGAGAATCCGGGCGGCGTTGGTTTTCACACTGCTTACCTCATTTTACCTCGATCAGTTCGTATTCGAGAGAGCCCATGCCGACTTTGGCGGCGTGTTCGATCTGGATCATGGCGTCATGCTTGGCGTAGGCCATCTTGGCGAGCGACTGGCCATGGGCCTTGGCGGTGAGATCAAGAGTTGCTTTGTCGATGGCGACCGGGTCGTCGGAAGCGAGGATGCCGATGTCGGGTATTAACTTGCGCTGATCGACATTAAAGCAGTCGCAGTCTTTGGTCATATCGATCATAACGTTGAAAAAGAAGCACTTGCCCTTCTTGCCGATAACCGCCCCATAAGCGTGCTCGGCCATGCTGCGCTGCATATAGCCCGATTCCGCCCCCCAATCGTAGCTTACGGCGTCGAAACGGCACATCGCCAGGCATTCGCCGCAGCCGATGCATTTCTCCGTCATGATATACGCTTTGCCGTCCTTCTCGATGATAGCGTCGCGGGGGCACCATTTGATGCACTTTCCGCAGAAGCGGCACTTATCGGTAAGCACTTCGGGCAGCATCGCCGAATGCTGGCGCATTTTGCCCATGCGGCTGGCCAACCCCATGCCGAGGTTTTTGAGACAGGCACCCAACCCCGCGGCGGGATGACCGGTGGGATGGGCTACGGCGACGAGCGCGTCGGCGCTCATTACTTCGCGCGCGACTTTGACGCTTTTATGAAGCTCGCCTGCGATCTCAACCTCATACTCGGTGTTGCCGGTAAGTCCGTCGGCCATTATGAACGGCGCGCCGATGCTTTCGATGCCGAACCCGTGACGGTGAGCGTGAAGCAGATGTTTGACGGCGTTCTCCCGCTCACCTTTATAGAGGGTGGATGTCTCTGTCAGGAAAGGAACGCCGGCCTTGTCTTTTATCCTGTCGACGAGCACCTTGATAAGCTCAGGTTTTATGTGGGTGGTATTCTTCTTTTCGCCGACATGGAACTTAACGGCTACGAAATCCTTGGCGGCGATTGCGGCCTCGGCGCCGGACGCCTTGTATATCCTGTCCATCGCCACTGCCTGCTCACTGGCCGGCAGCCCGTCGGTGACGGGGAGAAAGTACACTTTTGCGGTCAATTGGAACACCTCGCGTCAATTTTTTTCCCAAATCAATACCCAGCCTGCGCTTGTCAAAGCCGTAATCCGGCTGCACGTGCGAAGCCGCGGGCACCCACGCCCGCGGCCTCCCGGCGGCTGAGGTTCCTTTAGAAGTCCAGACTCATCATCTTCACTTTAACGTTCGGAATGGCACTGAGTTTTTTCTCCATGTCATTTACAGGGATGTTCTCACCGCACAGTTGGAGGAGGATTAGGCCGGTGTTGGTGCACTGGTCGATTGCGGCATCGTGCAGTCCGAGCCGGACCCTGATGTAGCAGCCGAATTCGGTGAGAATGTCCTGGACCTTCGGGGCTGTCTCGACGCGGTTCTCTTGAAGAATGGCCACGATCGTCGAACAGTTGGTCATTGATGTCACCTCACTATATTTGTTACTTGTGCCATAACCTAATATTTCTTATTATCTTCTTTTCCATGCGCGATAATCCTGCCGGGAAATGTGACGAACCGAAATATGAAAAACGTCATTTTTTCGCGAAAATGTGTATTGTTCTCCATAAACAATAAAGGAAAAACCGCTCCATCGTCGTACTTACCATAAATAGGCATTCTTTCGGAAGGGAAAATATGAATGACAAATAGGGAAGTCACCCGTAAGACGGTACAACTCCGTGTCGATCAGCTCGTCCCTGGTATGGAACTATGCCATGACCTTGTATCAGGAGACGGCGCCGTTTTGGCCGGCGCCGGCACTATTGTCAGCAGCCACACCATCAATAAGTTGAAAAACTGGCAAATCGCCGTTGTCAATATTGTCAGTGAAGTACCCGTAAACCCTATCCTCAGCCAAGAGGTCGAAAAGTTCGTCAACAGCTACAACAAGTCTGTCAGTGTCGTCCAGAGTGCGTTTACGACCCTGCGATCCAGCCAGGAAGTCCCTCTTGACGCCTTCACGGCCACCGCCGACGAATTGGCTGCAGGCGTTCAGGAGGCCGGCAACGTGGTCGACCGGCTTTACGATCTGCCGCCGTGCGACGACGCCACATTCCAGCACAGCGTCAACGTCGGCGTCATTGCAGCCCTCATCGCCACCTGGATGAACTACCCGCCGGAAGTGGTCAACGCCGTCTCCCTCGCCGGGCTGCTTCACGACGTCGGCAAATCCCAGCTTCCTCAATCTCTCCTCCACCGAACAAACCTGCTTCCCCCCGACGAATACGCCCACTACAAGCAACATGTCCGCTACGGCTTCGAACTTGTCAAAGGTCTTGACCTTGCAGACAGTGTTAAAGCCGCCATCGCCCAGCACCACGAACTCAACGACCGCAGCGGCTATCCTCTAGGCCTTCCTGGGGACAAGATCCACCCTTACGCCAAAATCGTCGCCGTCGCCGACCTCTACGACGAGGCCCTGACGATAAACCGTGATCCGCACGCCGTTTACAGCCCTTATCAGGGACTGGAAAAGGTAAACGACGTCAAACACCGGGCCGACCCGGAAATATGCCTGCTGTTCTCTGGCCGGATGCTCAACTTCCTGTGCGGCAATATCGTAGCCCTTAACGACGGCCGCGAAGCCCGGGTGGTCTACCTCAACCCGGTGTCACCCTCCCGCTCGATCGTCCAGCTCACCAGCGGCGCGGTCCTGGATTTGGCCGACGACCCCGAGCTCCGCATTCATCACGTAATTCGCTAGCTACATTGCCTGGCGGAGAAATGCGGCCAACGAAGACACCGCCGCCATCAGTTCGCGGTACTGATCGGGGTCGAGGGACTGGGAGCCGTCGGACAGAGCCTCGGACGGCTTGGGGTGCATCTCGACCATGAGGCCGTCGGCGCCAGCAGCTACGGCGGCCATCGCCATCGGGCAGACGAGCTCGCGTCGGCCGGTGCCGTGGCTTGGATCGACGATAACAGGAAGATGGCTGAGCTTTTTCACCGCAACGACCGCGCTTAAATCCAAGGTATTGCGGGTGTAGTCCTCGAAGGTGCGGATACCCCGTTCACAGAGCGCGACCTTGTAGTTTCCCTCGCTGAGGATATACTCGGCGGCGTGCAGCCACTCGCTTATAGTCGCCGCTATCCCCCGTTTCAGAAGCACCGGCTTACCTGCCTGGCCGGCCGCCTGCAGCAGCCTGAAGTTCTGCATGTTGCGGGCACCGATCTGAAGAACATCGGCATACTCGGCCACCATCGCAACCGAGGTCACATCCACGACCTCGGTTACTATTTTTAGCCCGGTAGCCTCACGGGCTTCGGCCAGATACTCGAGACCCTGGCGTTCCAGCCCCTGGAAGGAATACGGCGAAGTACGCGGCTTGAACGCCCCGCCCCGCAGGAACTGCGCACCACCCTCCCTGGCGATTTCGGCCGCCTCGAGAAGCTGCGCACGGCTTTCCACGGCGCACGGCCCGGCCATAACGACCAGATTCCCACCGCCGATCTCCACGCCGCCGGTGTCGATAACCGTATCTTCTGAGCGAAACTGCCTGCTGGCCAGTTTATAGCTGTCGGTGACCGGCAAAACCCTCTCGACGCCGGGGAAGACTTCCACCGGCAATGCTGCGATCAGCCGTCTGTCGCCCACGATGCCGATCAATATCCTCCCCTGGCCGCGCGACAGACAGGTAGAAAGCCCTGCCGCCTCGATACGGCTGACCACGTGACGGATATGGCTGTCGGCGGCGTTCGCTTTCATAACGATTACCATAGCGATCCTCCTCACTCGTCCTGAGATTTCACCATACACACGGGATACGAGCCGAGGCTCTTGAACCACAGGCTTTTTTCGCGTACCGCCTCGACAGAGGCGCGGACATTCCCGTCTTCCAGGCTGCCTTCAGCGTCAAGGAAAAAGATATACTGCCCGAGGCCGGTACGTGCGGGCCGGGACTCGATCTTCGTCAAATTGACCTGGCGGCGGGCGAATTCGCCGAGAATATCGTGCAGGCTGCCCGGCTTTTCGCCGTTGATCTGGCAAATGAGGGAGGTCTTGCGGGCCGCCTCGGAAGCGATCTTTCCGTCGCGGACAAGGACGATAAAGCGCGTGCTGTTGTGGGGGTTATCCTGGATATCCGCCGCTATTACCGCGAGACTGTAAAGCCCGGCGGCCCGCAAGCTGCCGATGGCGGCGTGATTTTTGGCCCCGCTGGCCACCTGGTAAGCGGCCGCTGCGGTACTCTCCACGGCGACCAGTTCTGCGCCGGGGTAATTCTCCCGTAGATAGCTTCTGCATTGGGCAAGGGCCTGGGGGTGTGAGAGGATAACATTGATGTGTTTTGTATCGGCCCGCGTCAACAGGTTGTGGCGGATGGGCAGAACCATCTCCTTAAAGATGCGCAGATCAACTTCGTGGGCAAGGGTGTCGAGGGTGATATTTACCGAGCCGTCGAGAGAGTTTTCCACCGGAACGATTCCCTCCGCCGCCTCGCCGCTCGCTACCGCCCGGATCACGGCGTCGATGGTTGCGTACGGCGTAAAGCTTCCCTCGACCTCCCGGTAAAAGCCGAGCGCGATTTCCTCGCTGAAAGTGCCGCGGGGGCCGAGGTAGGCAACTTTCGGTTCGGCAGCCTCTTGCGGTCTGGCTGTTGTCACAGTGCTCTCCTCCTTCAGTACTGAATGGTTAACTAGCGGAAAAATACAAAAGCCCTCGTCCATAAAGGACGAGGGCTTAACCCGCGGTACCACCTTTGTTATCCGCCGGACGGCGGATCACTCCCAAGGATACGGGCAATAGCCGATATCCCCTTTCTTGTAACGGCGAAAGCTCCCGGCATCACCTACCACCCTTGCGGGCTTCAGCTTGCAACTCCCAGGAGAACTTCGGCATCTAACCCGTACCGGGCTCCCACCAACCCCGGCTCTCTGTGACAAGGTGCCACACCTACTTTTCCTGTTCACGGTATTTTTCGGTATAAAGTTGTTGAAAAAAATTATAACACAGAGACTTGAGATGCGCAAGAGAGCAATTGGGATTAAACGGGTTGCTGCAACCGCTCCCTTACCGCAGCGACCCATAAACACACAAAGTAACATTAACATAACAATTTGCATATTATGCAATAGGCATGAGCCAAAAAGAAATAAAGGAGCGACATAAGATGAGCAGCCCTAAAGGCTTACCGAAAGGATTGGATTTTGCCGGTTGCCTGAACGTCACCTTCGTTCTCCGCGATTTCCAAGTGTTAACAGGAAAGATCAGGGGCGTTTTAGGAGATGATCGTTTCGACTGGAACGACTATGTCAACAAGGACTGTGATCCCTTCAAGAAGGACAACAAGGACTTCAAAGATCACAAAGATCACAAGGAAACAAAGTGCGATGTCGACGTGAAGGTTGAAGAGGAATGCAAATTCATTCTGGTCGAGTTGACCAGACCGTCCGCAGCACTGAACCTAAGTACGTTTACATGCACCGTTCTCGATTCTCTTCCGATCTCTGTCGCCCTTACCCTTTCCGGAACTACCTTCCCGGCCGGCGCGTGTGTTGCGATCAACTGTGAGAACATCATCTACGCAGGTCCTGGGCCTGAGTTCTGCGATATCCCGATTGGAATAGGCGCAACCACTGCGGATGGCGTGACCGTAGCTTTCAGAAAAGCTGAATAGCCTCAGCATTGACTGGCAATTTTAAAACCCCTTGTTCATACGGACAAGGGGTTTTATCTACACTATTCCCAGAATAACCACCGGGCTCTTCACCGGTTCAAGCCACGCAATAATCTTGACAAGGTCTATTTCGGCAAGAGCGACGCAGCCGCTAGTAGACTGTCCGGGGCCGTGCCAAAGATGGATGAAGATGGCGCTGCCCTTGCCGGAGACAACCGGCCTGGTGTTGTACTCAACCACAAGCCCGTGGCGGTATAGGCCGTCGGCTCGCAGCATCGTCTCCCACGAATCCCCCCGGGGCGTGCCTGTTACCCAGGTGTTATACTGAGATGACGCAGGGTCGTCGACCCAATAATCGTCGGCTGTTATTTGCCGGTACGGCATCGCCGTGTCGGCCGACGCCGCGTACCCAAAAACAAGGCTGATCGAATAGATGCCTGTCGGTGTGCCGCCGTCGCCTTCAAGCTTCTCCTCCGCCGGTACAAATCCGCTCCGGCCTATAACCGCCGCCGCTTCGTGTACCGGCTGCCAGACGTCGCCCCTGCGCTCCCAGGCGATAAGACCGGCATTGACCCCTCGGCCATCAGAGAATACTGTCACCGCCTGGCCGGTTCCTCGTTCCAGTGAAGCCAGACATGTCGACTGCTGAGGGAACGTTTCGTTCATTCCATCACCCCCTAGGGATATGGTATATTTCTCGCCCCTCAGCACATTTCCTCCCAGGTTCATGACCTTTCTCCCGACACAAGTAACTTTTACATAACAAGTTTCATATTATGTAATATAACTCCCAAAAAAAATCTAGGAGGGTATTACATGGCTGACACGAAAAATCGCCAAATCCTGCCGGTCGGTGTTAGAGTGGTGACGAGCAACAGAATAATCTACCAGGGGCAGCTCCAGGTTGCTCCTCCGGTATTCCCGCCTGCGCCCTTTACCCCGAATAACAGGTTTATCTTCGTCCTTCTGACCTGCCCGCCGGAGTTTATCACCGATACCGGAGAACGAGTGACCATCGAACCGATTCTCTTTGACGAAGGCGACCTGGTCAAGATCAACGTCGAGGAGATCGTCCTCGGGCCTTCCGGCGATTGCCTTGAAGATATCGCTGAAACGGCTCCCGCCACTCCCGGCTGATAAACACGTCGCCGGGATAAAAAGTTAAGGAACCTTAAAGCTCCTCAGCTTGGCTGAGGAGCTTTTCCACAGATCCATAGTTGATTATTATAATATTCGCACAGCTCTTTTTCTGTCCGGCTTGTGCGTCGTAGTCCGGACGAAATGGCTATTTGGAACACATTCGGTCAAATAGTCATAACCTATATTAGAAATCGCCATGTGTTATCATGAAGGAGGTATATCGAATGGCAAATACCCCGTTACATCACTTTTGTAATCGGGAGCTCCTGGAGGAACTGGCCGACTTCAGGGAACGCAACGTTCTCTTGCTGCTCATCGACGGCACGGCCATTTTCGGTCGGGTGGGCCGCATCGACGATTGCGTCATCAGTATGGTACCCCCGGTAGGCTGCGGCACCCTCAACCTCGTCCAGTACCGCCCGCCCAATCCTACCCTGGCATTTCCGCTGCTCGTCAGCCAGTTGTTCGTCGACGTCTGCGACCTCGCGCACATAGTAGAAGGCCCGTTCGTATTCCCGCCGCTGACATCCCCCATTCCCCCGCCGGTCGCATTCGACAGCGTTGGCGCGCCACCGCCGCTCGCGGCCCAGGGTGTCCGGCTAGATGAGGTCGGCGAGCGTCCGCAGCGCGAACTGATCTGCGAGCTTGAAGAACTCGAAGGCCAGAACATCGCCATCGCCACCCTCGGCGGCTGGATCATCGCCGGCCAGTTGGGCGAAGTCAGCCGTCACTGCATCTCGGTAATCAGTACTGCCACCACCTTCTTCCCTCCCTTTTTCTTCATCGGTTTCGTCACGATCTTCGGTCCGGTCTTCCCCGGCGGCTTCACCGTCCTTCCCGGCACCTTCCGCGTCTGGAGCAATCTATGCGCGCTGACCACGGTGGTCCACCCGTAACGCAGCCAAAAACGCCCGTCGTCAGACGAGCGTTTTTTTTTTTGACTTACACGATATCGGAGCGCTGCCTGAGCGCACCGGGACCGTCCTGGGCGACGGCGACCTCCGCCTCGCCGAATGTCTTCATGTCGTTGAGCACATGGAGGCCGGCGTCGATCAGCCTCATGCCGAGGGCCGCCCCCGTACCCTCCCCCAGCCGCATATTGAGGTGGAGGTAGGCGTCAAGGCCGACAATCTTCAAGGCTTCCTTGTGGGCAGGCTCGCAGGAAAAATGCGAGCCGACGAGATAATCCCTGGCCGCGGGGGCGAGCCTAACCGCCAGTAACGCTGCGGCGCTCGTTATTATGCCGTCGAGCACCACCGCCGCCCGGCAGGCGGCGGCGCCAATTATGACGCCCACAAGACCGGCGATCTCGAAACCGCCGACTTTGGCAAGCACGTCGAGCGGGTCGGCGGGATCGGGACGGTTCACGGCTAGCGCCCTGGCAATGACATCCGCCTTGTGGGCGACGGCGGCGACCGTAAGTCCCGTACCGCGGCCGGTAAGCTCAGACAGGGTTTTGCGGCTGTAACAGGCGATTATCGCCGTGCTGGGAGTAGTATTGCCGATTCCCATCTCGCCGAGACCGATAACTTCTGCGCCCTCACTTGCAGCGACCCTGGCCACCCTGATGCCCGCTGCGATCGCCTGCAAGGCCTGCTCGCGAGTCATCGCCGGCCCGCGGGAGATATTGGCGGTACCTGGAGCGATCTTCTCCCGGCACAGGCCGGCCATCGGGGGCAATTCGACACCAACGCCGATATCAACCAGGATCAGCTTGGCGCCGGCGTGGCGGGCGAAAGAGTTGATTGCCGCGCCGCCATTGCAGAAATTTACCACCATCTGAGGAGTGACTTCGCGCGGATAGGCGCTGACACCTTCGTCGGCCACACCGTGATCGGCGGCCATAAGTATGATGTGTTTGCCAAGATCGCGCGGCCTGGGCCGGCCGGTTATGCCGGCCATCCGCACGGCTAGATGTTCCAGGCCGTGCAGGCTGCCCAGCGGTTTAGTCAGGTTGTCGATACGCAGCTGACAGGCGGCCATCGCCGCGTCGTCGAGGGGCCCTATCGAAGCGATCGTATCCTTCAGCATGATTTCGAAACCTCCTGGCTTTCGCGGCAGACGCCGGCTTCGGCAAATGTGGCCATCTCGTCAAGCATCTTGATCGCCGCATCGAGTAGATTCATGGCCAGCGAGGCGCCGGTGGCCTCGCCGAGGCGAAGACCCATGTCGATATAAGCTTCCAACCCGAGATACTCGAGCATTATCGTGTGGGCCGGCTCGGCGGAAAGATGGGACGCGAGCAGATACTCACGGGCATTCGCGGCCAGCGAGGTCGCGACGAGAGCGGCGGCGCTGGCGTTGAAGCCATCGATGACGACAAGACAGCGGTGCGCGGCGGCACCAAGGATCACGCCGGCCAGGGCGCCGATTTCGAAGCCGCCCACCTTGGCCAGAACGTCGAGCCCATCGGTGCTGTCGGGGCGGTTGACCGTCAGTCCCTTGCGGACGGCGTCGATTTTGACCGCCAGCCGGCTGTCGGAGATGCCGGTGCCGCGGCCTGTGGCCTGCTCGGCGGTTATCCCCGTGAAAGCTGCGACAATGGCCGCGCTGGAGGTCGTATTGCCGATACCCATCTCGCCGATGCTGAAACAGCGGTAGCCGCTCGCCACCCTGTCGGCGACGATCTCTATCCCGGTTTCGATGGCCTGAATAGCCTGCTCCCGCGTCATGGCCGGTCCTTGGGTAAAATCGGCGGTTCCGGCTGCGATCTTGCGGTGCCATAAGCCGGGAACGTCGGATAGATCCCCCGCCACCCCCATATCGACGACAACCATGTCGGCACCGCAGAATTTGGCCAGGGCGTTAGCGCCGGCCCCCTGGGAAAGAAGATAATTGCGGGTCATATGAATCGTCGTCTCTATCGGGTATGCGCTTAGTCCCAGACGGGCTACCCCGTGGTCGGCCGCCGCCAGCACCATGCACTTCCTCGGAATAACGGGCCGTTCCTCACCGGTAACGCCCGCGTATTGGCGGACAATATCCTCCAGCCTGCCAAGGCTGCCCGGCGGTTTTGTTAGAAAGTCCAGTCTCTCCTGAACCTTGACCATTACACCCTTGTCGAGCGGTGCAATCGATGCCAGTGTTTCCTCGAGTAACTTCATCAGCTACCTCCTTAAAAAGCAAAAAGCCTCTCAGGGGTGGGTAACCCCCGAAAAGCCAATAAAATGACTGGGAGATTACGCACCTTTCCGCGAAGGTTCGTACTGACGGCAAAGGCAGGTCTCCTGGCTCCCGGTTCCTCGACGCCTGCGCCTTCCCCTTGCGAGTGGCTATGCAGGCTCTCCCCGGTACAGTGGCGGGACCGCGTGGCAGCATGAGAAATGCTCCGACTTCCCTATTATCCCCCGTTGGGCGGGGGCACCTTAGCCGTATAATATTTTGTGTTATTATACCAATCGGCCGTTCCTTTAGTCAAACCTGTTTCTGGAAACACGCCCCTTATTCCAGGTATATCAACTCCTGGGAGAACTTTTCCAAAACCTTGTCGAGCGCGAGGCGGATAGCGTGATTACGGTCGGCGAAACCGATGATGAAATCGATTTTGGCGTATTCCGCAAAATATCCCTCATATGCTGGCGCCCCGCTACTGACGTTCGTTACGGAAAAAGTGACTGGCACAGTTGCCGTCCAGGTCTTCATGAGCAGGAATACGTCCGGGAAATAGACCCGCTGGCGGGTAATTACAGAGTGGACTTCCGCCTTGACACTGTAATCAACCCCCATAGCCCGTAACGTGAGGTTTAGGGTGCGGCTGTCAGTCGACCCGATATCTTCGATCCCTTGTCGCCTCAACAAATCTTGCAGCGCTTGCCCGTCGAGCACCAGGTAACGGTCGGGACTGAACTTGGCGTATAACGCCTCGTTGATCTCCTCTGCGAGGTATTGGGTACGTTTTTGTCCGGAATTGTTGATTACCGGCAGTATAGCGACCGTAGGCCTGCGGATGGCTGTTACCTCGTCTGCGTAAACCGCCGGTGTGGACAGCAGGCCAAAGACCGCAAAACATACTAGCGCGAATAATAAGCGACGCATGGCGAAGACATCTCCCCTTTGGACGTGGCGCTGCATTATGTTATTCGCCACACCGTTAATTGTTCGCCACCAAAGAGTTTTTCCCTGTAAATCTTCCCAGCAACCGCAAATTTTTCCTAGTTGTCAGTCGTTCACGGCGGCAAACAGTTTGCCTACCTCACGAACGTCGACGTTGCCGCCGCTTATTACGACGCCGACCCGCTTGCCGGCTATGGGCAGTTTGCGGTGGAACAGCGGGGCGAGCGAAACGGCCCCCGAGGGCTCGACGACTATTTTTAGACGGGTCCACAGGTAATACATCGTGCTGATTATCTCCGCTTCGCTGACGGTTACCATGTCGTCAACATATTTGCGCACAAGCGGAAAAGTAATTCTGCCCAACGAAGGAGTGCGGAGGCCGTCGGCGATCGTCGGCGGGTTGTGTGATGTGTGCAGCTCACCCGTTTTGAACGAACGGACGGCGTCGTCGGCCAATTCGGGTTCTACGCCGATAACCCGGCAATCTGGCAGAAGATGCTTGGCGCTGATAGCGGTGCCGGAAAGCAAGCCGCCGCCGCCGCAGGGAGAGAATAAGTAATCCAGACTGCCGGTGTCCTCGATCAACTCCTTGGCGGCCGTCCCCTGTCCGGCGACTACCTCCTCGTGATCGAATGGAGGGATCAGCGTATAACCGTATTCGGCGATCAACTCGTCGGCCACCTTCTCGCGCGTCGTTTTCTCTTTGTCATATTTGACGACCGCCGCCCCGTAGCCCTGCGTGGCGGCAAACTTCACCGCCGGGGCGTCGGAGGGCATGATGACGGTTGTGGCAATACCCAACAGCTTGCCGGTAAGGGCAATCGCCTGGGCGTGGTTGCCTGAGGAATAAGTCACAACACCCCGCGCACGCTCCTCGGGAGGCAGCGCCGTAACGGCGTTGTATGCGCCCCGGAACTTGAAGGCTCCCATCCGCTGGAAGTTTTCACACTTGAGGTAAACGGTGTTACCGGTAATCTCGTTCAGAAGCCTCGACGTCATAACCGGTGTGCGGTGAGCTACGCCGTCGATCCGCCTGGCCGCAGCCAGTACTTTGTCAAACATCCCGTCATCTCCTTTTGCCACCGACAAATCCGGCTTCTCGCCGCATTTCGCCCAGCCGTACCGTATGCGTTTTTGCCCGGGTGAAAAGGAATAAACCTGTCGGCAGAGAATGATAATAAAAGCATTTCCACAGCAACCGCAAACATTCCTGTATTTTCTATCGCGCCGGAAAAACGCTGATCAGCAACGCGTGAGGTGACCATTCTGTTGGTTAGAATAGCCCTGTCACAAATGGAAGTAATACCGGGACGCCCGGATCTCAACAGCGCCGCCATGCTGACGATGATCGACGAAGCCCGCGGGAAACAGGCCGACCTGGTGGTTTTCCCGGAAATGGCCGTTCCCGGCTATCTGCTCGGCGATGTCTGGGAGCAGCAGTCCTTTCTGCGCGATTGCGAGGAATACGGGCGCCGCATCGTCGCCGCCTCCCACGGGTTGTGCGTGATGTTCGGCAATGTCGGCATCGACTGGAAAAAATGCGGTGACGACGGCCGGGTGAGGAAATACAACGCTTTTTTTGTCGCCCAGGACGGCGAACTACGCGGCGGCGAGCTATTTCCCTATCCTTTCCGCGTCAAATCCCTCCAGCCCAACTACCGGGAGTTCGACGACTCCCGCCATTTCTACAGCCTGCGCAAACTCGCCCTGGACTTGGGCATCCAGCCTGCCGACCTTCTTCGGCCGGTCGCCGTGAACATCGGCGGCCACACCGTCAATGTCGGCTGCATCCTCTGTGAGGACGGCTGGAGCGATGATTACAGCTTCAAACCTGTCACCGTCCTGAAAAACGCCGGCGCCGAGCTTATCGTCAATATCTCCAGCTCACCTTTCACCCTCGGTAAGAACAACAAGCGCAACCGCGTATTTTCCAAGCAGGCGCAGGAAATCGGCACCCCGTTGATTTATGTTAACAACGTCGGGCTCCAGAACAACGGCAAAACAGTGTACACCTTCGACGGCTTCAGTACAGTCTACGACGGGAGCGGCAAGATCATCGCCCACTGCCCGCCTTTCGCTGCGGCGATGATGACGGTCGACCTCGATCTCGACAAGTCGGGCGAAAATCTGCCGTCTGTGACTGTGCCTGACGACCAGGGTACCGCGGCCATCTTTCAGGCGCTCCGTTACGGTACAGAAAAATTCCTTGGCCAGATCGGCCTTGATAAGGTCGTAATCGGTGTATCAGGCGGTATCGACTCCGCGGTTGCCGCAGCGCTGTACGCCGACATCCTCGGACCGGACAAGGTGTTGCTCGCCAACCTGCCCAGCGTTTATAACTCCGCCACCACCAGGAACCTCGCCGAGGAACTGGCGAAGAACCTCGGCTGCTTATACGCTGTCATTCCCATCCAGGAGGCGGTCGATTTAACCGTAAAACAGCTAAGCCGCACGGAAATCGTCAACACACGCGACGGCAAACGCACCTACCTGACCGTCACCCCCTTCATGACCGAGAATATCCAGGCCCGCGACCGTTCGGCCCGCGTCCTGGCCGGTCTGGCGGCCGCTTTCGGCGGCGGCTTCACCTGCAATGCCAACAAGAGCGAACTGACCGTCGGCTACGCCACGCTCTACGGCGATCAGGCGGGGTTTCTGGCCGCGCTTGCCGACCTTTGGAAACACCAGGTATACGCCGTCGCCGAGTATATCAACAACAGCGTCTACGGCCGCGAGATCATCCCTGCGTCCGTCTTCCGCCTCGTGCCTAGTGCCGAACTATCCCCCGAGCAGGCTGTCGACGAGGGCAAAGGGGACCCTCTGATATACCCCTACCACGACTATCTCTTCCGGTCATTTATGGAATGGTGGAACAAGGCCACCCCCGAAGACATTCTCGCCTGGTACGCCGCCGGCGAACTGGAAACACGGCTGGGCTGCGAAGCCGGCCTTGTCGCCCGCCTCTTCCCGACGGCGGCGGACTTCATCGCCGACCTCGAGAAATGGTGGCGGCTTTACGCCGGCATGGCGGTGGCCAAGCGTATCCAAGCGCCGCCGGTGCTCGCCGTCAGCCGCCGGGCTTACGGCTTCGACCACCGCGAAGCCCAGAACGGCCCTTACTTCACGGTCCGGTACCATAACCTCAAAGAAATGCTCCTCGGCGCCACCTGACAGAAGTTCCAAACAAGATCTGGAGGATAAACGAAAGATGTATCTCGACAACGCCGAAGGCATGGTGTTCCGCCCCCCCGTCCGAAGCCAACAGCCTCATCCTCAGAGTGACCATCGGCTGTTCCCATAACGCCTGCACCTTCTGCGCCATGTACCGCGAAGTGCAATTCCGGGCCCGCCCCGAGGAAGAAGTGGCGGCGCTCATCGATACCGCTTCCCGCCATTGGCCGGAAACGCGGCGTATATTCCTCGCCGACGGCAACGCTCTCGTGCTCAAAACTGACCGCCTGCTAGCAATTCTCGCCAAACTGCGGGCTTCTTTCCCCAAGCTCGCCCGCGTGACCTGCTACGGAGGCCCTCAGGATATCCTGCGCAAGACGCCGCAAGAACTTACCGCCCTCAAAGCGGCCGGCCTGCAGATCATCTACCTCGGCGTCGAAAGCGGCGACGACGAAGTCCTGTCCCGGGTTTGTAAAGGCGGCAACGCCGCCGCGATGATCGCCGCCGGCCGGCGGGTCCTCGACGCCGGTATCAAGCTGTCGGTCATGGTCATCCTCGGCCTTGGCGGCACAGAACGCAGCCGCGAGCACGCTCTCGGCACGGCGCGGGTGGTGAGCGCCATCAGTCCGACGATGCTCAGCGCCCTCACCCTTATGCTCCATGACGGCACCCCGCTCAGGGCAGCGGCTGACCGTGGCGACTTCAGCCCCCTCTCCCCCTTCGGCCTGCTACAGGAACTCAAACTCATGATGGAGCATGTCGACATAACCAGCCCCTGCATCTTCCGCAGCAACCATGTATCAAACTTTCTGCCCCTGGCCGGAACTCTGCCCCACGACAAAGCCCAACTCCTCGCCGACATCGGCGAAGTGCTGGAGGTCTTCAAAAACAGGACGACACCCACCTACAACAATACAGGCTCCTTCTAAGCAGCAAAAAAGCCGCCCTCATGGCGGCTTTTGCTTTCGGTGCTATCCTTTCCTCAGCGGCGCAGCAGGCTGGCGATGAACCATACCAGGCCGGCGGCGGCGAAAAAGAGGAAGAACATCGGCAGAACGACGAACACGACTACGCCCACGACAGCCAGGAGAACGAGCTTGGTCACGAGACTCGACTTGCCGCCGAGGGAAAAATGACGGACATAGACGCGCTGACGCGGTCCGCCTCTCTCGTAACGGTACCGGCTGTCTTCCTGCGCCGGTCCGTCGTCAAGGGTAATACCCTGAAAATTCTCGCGTTCGGCCGGAGTGAGCACCTTGACCTGGCCATCGCCTTCCCGACAATACTGGCAGCCGGTCTCGTGCGGCGCGGTCTCTCGGCCGCAGGTCGGACATTTCATCATACTCCCTCCCGTCAAGACATGAATAAGGAATACACGAACCCCTCTTCATTGAGATAACGGGGATCGAATTTCGTCAGTTCGAGCGCCTGGAATATCTTGTCGCGGTTGGCGTAAACGCTCGAGGTCGATACGCCGAAATCGACAGCAAGCTGCTCGGCCGATATCCCCTGGGGAGAATTTATATGGGCGTACCCGTACACAACCGCGGCTGCCCAGGCTCCGGGCTTGCGGATCGTGACAGCCGCAAGCTGGCTGAAATCGTGCCAGAGCCGCCGGGCGAGATCGAGATCGTGCTTGGAAAAGCCGTATTCCGGCATTAGTTTTGTGAACAGGCGGCTCACGCGCGTATCAGGGGCCCGCGTATAAGCGACCGGCGGAAACTTGCGCTCCAACTGGGCAAAAGGCGTAACATTTACCTTGGCAAGCGTTATGAGCGAATCGACGGTGTGGCGGAACGCCAGTGCGTGGCGGTCGAAAAAATCCTCCCAAGTGGCACCAGGCTGCTGAATATCGAAAATCGCCTTCTGGTGCTGCGCTTCCTCCTTGATGCGGCGGCGCAGGTTGGAACTTAACTCGACACTGGTGATATAGTTTACCATGACAGTGTCGCGGGCAAAGACATGTCCGAAGAACAGCAGCTTCTTCATCGTCTTGTAATCGAATTCAGGGTGCGGCAGCCGGAACTTCTCGTCGGTGAACATATTCGTGCATTCCACCCACTCCGGGGGCAAAACGCGATGGACAGTGAAAACGGTAAAGCGGGCGTTGAGAAGCTCATCCATTATCTGGCTCTCCTCTTCGCTGAACACACCTAAGTTGGCTGCGGCGAAATGTCTGAGCGGCGTTTCGTCACTCACCAGGAGACGGTAGTCGAACAGGAAGAAATCCCAGAATTCCTGCCAGAACAGGTTGAATTCCCCAGGCTCGGTGTCTGGCAGAGTGCTAAGCGGACCGGCAAACAAAAAGAGAGCCCGCTGGAAGTCGTCGTTAAACTCCTTGCGCTGAAAAAAGGCACCCAGCTTAAGCATCAGGCCGTCGACAATATCGTTCACCACCTGATCGAGTTCAGCGCCGAGAGTGTCTACCGCTTTGCGCATGACCGCGCTGCGGTCATCGAGCTTGATCCTTTTGCCGCCGGCGATTTCCTCGGCGGCCTGCTCCAGCCCGCTGGTGTCGGTAACAAGTTTTTTCAGGGCCAGAAAACGATAGAAATCGATCAGAACGCTGAAAAACCGCCTGACAGGTTTCAACGTCGCTTTAAAACCCTTTACGTGGACCGCCAGCCACTGGATCACCCGGCTGTACTCCTTGCGGGGGATGTCCTCGATGTCAGCTGCTTCGGTATGCTCGAGGTAAAGGAAAAACATCCGGAGATTGGTCCAGATTTCCCGGAGACCGTCATCGCCGGCCCCTCCCCACGCCTTCTGCCGCAGGAAGCCTTCCACCCAGTCGCGCCGTACCGCAGGACTGTTCGCCATTTCCTCCTCGAAGAAATGTTTTACCTCGTCATAGACGTTTTTCATCAATGTGAACTTTCTCCTTACCCAAACGCTAGCATCATTATACCACTTCGTAGATGAGGCTGCCAGCGGCGACTTGCGGTAACCGGCACCGGTGCCGCAAACGCCGTGTCAGCAGAAATGCCCCCATTTCTTTACCTGGCGTCACAATAGAATTCGCCCGGCAATTAATCCGGGCGAATCCAAACAAGCTGATTATCCTACTACTGACTGCCTCGCCTTGTCAAACACATCTTGCTGCCTCATACACGCCATGGCATCTATTCCGAATCGCCGTGGGCCGGACAGTATTCCCCTGTCAAGCTGTCAATCAGGTTAAGCTGCTTATAGTTTATTGCCTCTGCCGGGACTTTCGACTTGATCAACCCGAAGCATTTACGGCATACTTTTTTACCCGCACATTTGATAAGAGCGTCACTTATCCCAAATGACCGCAGGCGGGAAGATCTTGATCCACATTCAATTATTTCCAAATCCACTGCAGCATCGCTTGCGACGACAAGCCCGGTAGCTGGACTGTACTCAGGACCGGATACTGTCGTAACGTGTAAACCGGCGGCAGCTGCTAATGTTTTATACTTAGCGGTAAAAATAACGTCAATGGAGCCGTTCAGTATCATGATCGCCGCTCGCGGGTCTTTTATCGCGTTGGCAACCTCAATATAAATCGCCGGTTCTTTAACCTGATGGTCAAAAAGAACCGCCATTACCTGTTCCCGGTTCAGTCCCAGATATCTCCTTTTCTCATCCGCGTTTGGTTGGGGCGCGCCGTGCAGGCCCGAGAAAATGAGCCGCTCGATTTCACTCTTTTTGTGCCAACCGTGCGGATAGTCATCGTTTGAATCCGCCATTCACTTCACCTGTGACGCCTGGTTCTGCCGCCAGTAACCGTATACTACGATAGCTGCCGCAAGGCCTACCTCAAGAAATAGTTCGTACCCCCTGACCCACTGTCCCACCGCCCTGTCGGCGATTATCATCTCGGCGGCCGCATAGCCGAGCACCGCGGCCCCGATATAGAGGATGACCGGAAAGCGGTCCATAAGACGCATCAACAGTTGAGCCCCGAAAACGACTAAAGGAATACTCGTTGCCAAGCCGATTGTTATCAGGGCATATTTTCCTTCGGGTACCGTCTGGGCGATAGCCGCAAGAGCCAGCACGTTATCGAGACTCATAACAAGGTCGGCGAATAAAATGACCTTGATCGCCTCTCTCAGGCAGGATGCTTCCTGGCATGATGCCTCGTCTTTTGTTTCGCTGACCAGGCTGACAGCAATCCAAAGAAGCGCGAGCCCGCCTAAAAACTGAAGGTATGGAACTTCGAGGAGATAGGCGGCGACAAATGTGAGAACAATACGAAGCACTACCGCTCCGGCACTGCCCCACAATATAGCCTGTTTACGCTGGGAAGGCGAAAGGTTCTTACTGGCGAGGGCGATAACTACTGCGTTGTCACCACTTAAGATTAAATTGATTAGTAGTATGCTGCCTAACGCCACCCACCAACCGTAATCCATCCCTGCTCCGAATTCCGGCATCGTCGTTCCCCCTTCCTTGTTTCAAGCTCTTTTCCGACACCATTCGCCCGTATTTTTTTACAAGGCGGCGCAGAACTCATCGGTGCCGCTCAGATAGTATTCTCTCCCGGGCCGATGCAAAACATGACTTGCGAGGAGAGAATATCGCTCCGGCTGAGTAAAAATATGGCTATATGGAGCTTGGTGGAATACGTCTTTTTAATCCGGCAGTTGCATCAGTAGCAAGTGGGCGTAAACCATTATTTCTCACCCATAATAGAATGACGGCATATTATGTATTAGGCAGCCTTAAAGAGGAGGTGTGATATGTCGTCATATTACCCGGACTGGGAATACCCCGTGATAGAAGATTGGAGCGGCGAAAGAGACGAGTTTGAACGCCCGTGCGCTCCGAACGGTTGCTTCCCGAATCAGTGCTTTCCGCGCCAGTGCTTCCCGCGTCAGTGCTTCCCGCGTCAGTGCTTCCCGCGTCAATGCTTCCCGCGTCAGTGCTTCCCGCGTCAATGCTTCCCGCGTCAATGCTTCCCGCGTCAATGCTTCCCGCGTCAATGCTTCCCGCGTCAATGCTATCCCAGGAGAGAAGACGGGTAGAACACGCATCTCCGAAGCTTCAATCGCTGTTTTTTCCTCCCTTACTTTCAAAGGGAAGGCTGCCGAGAAACCCATTCTCGGCAGCCTTCCCCCCTTTCGTCATGAAAGCCGCTAATGTCTTAATCTATGTGCTATAACAGCGTTCTTCGTCACGTTCAACATCAACTTGACATACTATGTAGATATAAATGATTATTAGGGGGCGCGCGCATGACACATGCTTGCTTTGAAGGCAACCTCCAGTTTGAGCATGGCTTTTGGCTGCAAGTGTCAATTAGCAGAAAAAAGCACCCAAGCCTGGGCTTATTTTTGCAAATTAGGCCGGACATATAAGATTATTACATCCGCTTCAATTTGCTATAATTATTTTCGGAATCATCCCTTTACATACTGTGAGTCTATATATAGTATATAAATATATCCCGCATTTACAGCGGGATACCCTTAGCCAATTTCCTTTTTTAAATCATCTATAAATTGCGACATTGGTCTTACATAATCCTTAAGACCAATATGGTTTTTAAATACAGCTAATCGACGACTATCATCTCGTAAGTAAAATACATGTCTTAATCCACCTAATAAAGCTAATTTATCATCTGACAAATCTTCGTCATATGTCGTCAAATGCCACACTTGCTTAATTTTGTAGTTACTTAAAACTTCTGCTGTCGCACTCGAAACTTGTTTCCAACGCTCGCGCAAAGTTCTTTTGCATGAAATTCCAATTAGCCATTTATCTTTACAACGTATCCATTTATCTACTTCAATGTCTGCTTGGAAATGTTCTGGAGCCTTGTCTGCTTTAATATTGTAATAGTCAAATAAAAAACTTGCAACATCTTCAAGGCTTCCACCTGCTCGGGCTTTTCGTTTTTGCCCTAATCTTCGTTCAAATTCTTGCATAAAAGCCGTTAAAACCATATTAGTTTCATGTTCTGGCAACATAGATATATCGCGTCGCAAATGTGTAAACTCTCTAACAACGGCTACTCGCTCTGCATTTAAACAGCCTTCAACCCCTACATCGTCCCAAAAGCCAATAACTGTAGCTAAAGCATTATTACCAAGTTCATCGAGGTATGCTTTTGCAGTTGCTTGCGTGTATTGAATATCATTATTCGGAATTCCTTCAAGAGCTTTGTTTATTGGTATAAGTATGCTTTCAGCGGTCACAATAAAAACGGCAACATCTTCCATTGTTTGCATCTTACTAGAAACATCTTCAAAGAAACGATGTATTCTATCTGTGCGTCCAGTTAAACGAGAAAAACGTTTATCTAGTAGGTTTTTAAGTGATTTTTTACAAAGTATTACCTTTGTTTTATCATCGCTATTTTTATCTTCTGCAATACTTCTTAATCCAAGCATCTTGCGCTGTAAGCTAAAATCCGAAAAAGAAACGCAAACAACTGATTCCCAATCCAAGAATTGCGTTTACAGACAATCTGCCAAACATCAATACGTCATTCTCCGCAATAAATCATCTAAAAATGGGCAGACG
>JAHDOI010000028.1 GCA_018434945.1 Selenomonadales bacterium | reverse complement strand
TAAAAAAGCCAGCCCCTTTAGGGGCTGACTGAGAACGCTATGCGGTTGGCAAACTTTCAGTGAGTCTTGAGACTCAGCTAGTATAATGCCCTTTCAGGGCTAACCCAAGCCACCCGTTTAACGGGTGGCTCCGTGACTTTCTTGCCGGCGCCCAAAAAATGCCGGGCATTGCGCTCCTTTTTTTACAGACACTATCAATAACAACTGTACAAAAGGGGGCTTTCGTTGTGAAGCATAACGCCGGTAGACACAAAGGTTACCGCCGCAAAAGCCTGAAGAATAAATACCGGCGCCTCGCCGCAGCGGTGGCGGGAGCTTTCGTCCTGTCCGCGGCCGGCCTGCCCGGCCTCCCGCCCGCAGTCGCCCACGCCGCGCCTCCCGATCCCAAACCGTCGGCCGCCACCCCCGGAGCAGAACTTAAAGCCAACGAACATGTCAAGAAAATCCGCGGCGAAGCGCCCGAAAACTTCCAGAAAGAGCTGAAAATGGTTGCCACCGCCTACGCCCCCGGGCCGCACGACAACGCCCAGTGGGGCAACAAGACCCACCTCGGCACCCAGGTCCGCCCCGGCGTGATCGCCGTCGACCCCAAAGTCATCCCGCTCGGTTCGAAAGTGTTCATCCAATACCCCGACGGCCACGGCGAATACGCGGTAGCCGAAGATACCGGCGGCGCTATCAAGGGCAACCGCATCGACATCGCCAAGTGGACGGTTCCGGAGGCCAAAAAGTTCGGCATGAAGACAGTAAAAGTCTTCGTCGTCAGCACCCCGAAGGACAAAGGCATCTAGAAAAAGGCCGGGCTACCCCGGCCTTTCAGATTGCCTGCTATGCTGCCAGCCTACTCCTCGCCGCCGCGTTTAAACTGCGCCTGACCGTTTCCCAACAGCTCCTCAAGGTGGCTCACAGGCATCTGTCCGTAGCGGCCCTGTTCGTCGATATACTTGACCACCCGGCTGTTGACCGCGTGGATGGTCCACGTCAGCCGCGCGCCTCCCGCCGTGACGATGATTTTGTCGCCGCTAGCGTACTCCATGCTCAACACCTCGTGCAACTTAGTCGCTACCATCACATTTATACGGCCGGCCGCGAAATCCTCCACCTCCTCCGTGGTGGTAACCGGCCTATCGTCTTATACCGACAAAAAAGCCCCGCGTTGCCGCGAGGCTTTGATCCCAACTGGTGACCCACGTAGGAATCGAACCTACAACCTACTGATTAAGAGTCAGTTGCTCTGCCAGTTGAGCTAGTGAGTCGTGATGGCTGGGGAGGAAGGATTTGAACCCTCGAATGTCGGAGTCAGAGTCCGATGCCTTAACCAGCTTGGCGACTCCCCAACAGTTATATAGTTATACTATCGTGCAGAGAATATTCTAAACGAGCGCGGCCGATTTGTCAACCACCGCGAACGGGAGACAACGCCAGCGGGCGGTACGATGGAGGACCACGCCCGCCATCCCGGGGGATAGCGGGCAAATTCAAGCCAAAACGAGGGCTGTCGCCGCGTTGGCTGCTTAAGCGCCGTTTAGCCCAGCAGCCACAGAATAAGGATCAAGCATACGAGGATCAGGATGGCCGGGTAGAACAGCCAGAGGAACAGCAGCAGGATGACCGGGATCGCGTAAAGCCAGAAGCTTCCGCACGACAGCCAGGTCGCAATATCAGGAAGCCTGGCAGCCTCGCTTACCGCGCCGCCACCCTCGCCTGCCCCCGATGGTGTGCCGCCGATCGCTTCCGGGCTGGGTGCGACCGTCTCCAAGCCCATCTCGATAACGGTGGATTCTTCCAATGGGTTTCCCCCCTTTCCATAATACTGTCGCCTGGTTTATGTTATTCGCCGCCCGATGATAACGCTACCGGTACAGCATCTGCCGGCGAACCATATCCCGGCGGTATTTTTCCGCAAGGCAGGATTTGCCGCTGTGGCATGGAATTTTGGAAAAGAACGGCGACAATGTAAATGTTGCGACCGACAGGCAGGAGGAACAAGGCAATGAAAATATGCCCGAGCTGCGGCGCCGAGCTGCCGGAAGGTGCCAATTTCTGCGCTAATTGCGGCGCCCCCCAGACGGCTCCGCAGCAGCCGGACCCGGTCCAGGCTCCGGACGCGGAGCGGTGGGAAACGTGCGAGATCGCGGCGGCGGCGGCTGGGGAGAAGTGGAGTCCCCTCTTTCCCAGCGACTATATTAAGTTTATCGCTCAGACCGAAGGACCTGATGGAGTGACCGTCCTCGAATCAGGCAAGGTCAAGGCTGGTTTGGGCGACTACTACCAAGCGAACAGGCAGAACAAACGCCACGTAAAAGTGGTGGAGGAACTGACGGCAGCACTTACCGCCGCCGGCTGGGAACGCTCCGGCAAGGGACAGGCCTGGTTCAGCCTGCGATTCCGCCGCCGGCTGGGCTGAGCATGGGCGCAGCTACAATCGTCGCTATCGGCGACTCCCTGACTTACGGGTACCCCTATCCGCCCGAGTATTCCTGGGTACGGATCGCCGGCGAACGCCTGGGGGTATCGATCGCCAACAAAGGTGTATGCGGCGAAACGACCGGGGATATGAGACACCGGTTCGCTGTCGATGTCGCCGCCCTCGCACCGGAGTACGCAATCATCACCGGCGGCTCGAACGATGCTTTTCTGGGCATAGCGGCGGCCGAAGTGGCCGGCAATGTCGCCGCTATGGCAGCCGCGGCGCTGTCAGGGGGAATTAAACCGGTCATCGGCCTGCCGCCGCCGGTGGACTACCCGGAAGAAGCCCTGTTGGCCGAATACCGGCGCTTTCTGAGAATCTTTGCGGCCGAAAAAGGTCTGCCGGTGCTCGACTTCCACGCCGCCCTTGTCGATATGCCTTCCGGCGGTTTGCGGGACGGCCTGCACACCGACGGGGTCCACCCTAACGAGGACGGTTACGCGCTCATGGCAGCTGTCGCCGTCGCCTCGCTGAGTAAAATACTTTCATCGTGACGCCAAACCCCGGGCTTGCCCGGGGTTCGCCATTTGTAATCGTTATTTTGTAGAAAGATAGTTCGTGCCGGCAGGAAACTTACAAAATTTGGCGAATATGAGGAGTGCAAACTGTAAAATTATGGAGAAAGTGTCGTGTCGGTTGTATGAAAGGTAAGATCTCGTACTGTGAGGACCAACACAGTGCGCAGGCGGCTGCCCTGCGCGAGAGCGAGGAACGGTTCCGGCTGGTGTTCGACAACGCCCCCATCGGCATGGTCATCGCCGACCTGAAAGGTCGCTTCATGCGGGTCAATCAGGCAATGGCCGACATCCTCGGTTATTCGGTCGACCAACTGGCCGCGATGGATTTCGCGAGCATCACCCATCCTGAAGATCTCACCAAAGACATGTTCATGATTGGCGATCTTCTCCACGGCAAGAAACCGCGTTTCGTCATGGAAAAACGTTATCTGCGCAGGGACGGCGAGATAATAAACGTCACCATCCACGTCTCCCTCGTCCGTGACACCCGGCGGCGGCCGCGATACTTCATCGCCCAGATCGTCGACATAACAGAGCGCAAACGATACGAGCAGACGATAAAGCACCTTGCTTACCACGATCCGCTCACCGGTCTGCCCAACAGGGTGATGCTAAGGGATAAACTTGCCGTCGCCCTTGCCCAGTCGCGGAGCAATAAAGACATGCTGGCCGTGATCTTCCTCGACCTCGACCGCTTCAAGATAATCAACGACACTCTCGGCCACTACATCGGCGATCAGGCTCTCCGGCTCGTCGCCGAGCGACTGGTGGGCGCGGTGCGCGGCAGCGACATCGTGGCCCGGCTTGGAGGCGACGAATTCACCGTCCTCCTGCCAGGCATAGGCGACGAGCACGATGTTTTCATTGTTCTGCGCAAATTGATGGAAGCCGTCCGGCAACCGATGAGGTTCGAGGACAGGGAGTTTTCCGTCAGCGCCAGCGTCGGTCTCGCGCTTTTCCCCCGCGACGGGCAGGACAGCGAGGAACTGCTGCAGGTGGCGGATAAGGCGATGTACGCTGCCAAGCAGCGCAAAGGGATTGAATCATAGCAAGGCATGAAAAAGGGGGCGCTCGCATGAGCGCCCCCTTTCGGGCCTTTTACCGTCCTGCCCGGGACTATCTATGGCAGCCTTCCTTACAATGGGTGACCGGACGGAACATCATCCAGACCATCGACGCAACCTCCTTTCGTTAACCTATTAAATACTATTATTAAATCGGCTCAGGAATTCCTTTCTGTGGAAGGCAGAATGTTGCGAATTTTGCCTGAAACCTTGACATAATATTCCTGGCCCCTTACAATCGAAAATATATCACGACGAAGATGTCGCTTCCCGCAAGGGGGGCGACTTTTTTTTCGAGGAGGTAGAAGGCTATGCTGGGTTTTAACCGTGACCGTGAGCTTGATAAAATGCTTGCCCAGACCGCGGCTTATGTAGGCGGCAATGCCGCCGGATCCCTCGTCCCCGGGCAATACTCCGGCAAACTGGCGCTGCTGGCTGAACACATCGTCGCCCTCGTGAGCCGTCTCTCAACCGCCAGCCGCGGAATGCAAGTGTCCTCGAGCCAAGTCCTCGGGGCCGCAAATCAGGTGAACGCCGCCATAGCCGACGCCAGCCGACTGGCCAGCGACATCCGCACAGCCGCTGGCTTCGCGACCGACCTTACCGCCCATACCGTTGCCGGCGCCGTCGAAGCGTCTCTACAGGTCGAAGCCGTCATCGCCGCCACCAGGACCATCAGTCAAGTAGCCGCCGACATTCATAACGACGGCGCTGCCACGCGGCAGGCGGCCGAGGCAGGCTGCCGGTCGATGGCCGCTTCCGCGGCCGCCATGGTCGATATCGAGCGCACATCGCGGGCAGTCGACGAGAGAATAAGACTCCTAACCCAGATCGCCCGCGAAATCGACAGCTTCCTCGTCACCATCCGCGGCATCTCCGCCCAGACCAATCTTCTAGCCCTCAACGCTTCCATAGAAGCAGCCCGGGCGGGTGAGCACGGACGCGGGTTTGCCGTCGTCGCCCAGGAAATCCAGAAACTTTCCGACGCCAGCGCCGCCGCTGCTTCGTCGGCCAACAGGCTGCTGGCCCATATCGACACCGGAGTGGCCGAAGCCGCGGAAGCCGTCGCTTTAGGCACCCGGTCGGTGAACGATGGTAGCACGGCCGTCCGGGCGGTCGAGGCAAACCTCAGAACAATCCTCGCAGCCAGTACGCAGGTCGAAACAAAACTTGAGCAGGCGAGCGCAGCCCGCGCCGCCCAGTATGAAGCCACCCGCAAAGCCGCCGAATTCCTCGGCGCCATGGTTGCCGACTGCCGGGAAACTGCCGGCCAAGTCGCGGCCGTCACCGCCTCTATCGCCCAACAGGAAAACCATATCCGCGAAACCGCCCGCATGGGAGAACTGCTGACAACAGTCGCCAACGCCCTGGTGGAATCGTCCGGCACGTTCGCGCTCGCCACCCTCCAAGGCGACGAAGAAGCCCTCTTGGCCGGCGAAACGGCCAAACTGAAAGCGACCCTGGCGGGAATGGCCAGCAGCGAAGCATTTGCCGAGCTCGCCCCCGCGCTCCACGAGCGGCAGCTCGCAGAACTTCTGTCAAGCCATGGCGAACTTGAGGCCGTATGGACCAACACCAACGACGGTCGCTTCATAGTCTCGCTGCCGCCGGCCGGCATTGCCAACGCCGCCGCCCGGGAATGGTTCAAAGAAGCGCGGTCCGGAGCAACCTACGTCTCGGCTCCGTACATCTCGGCCATTTCCCGGCGGCCCTGCCTGACAGTATCACTGCCGATCGTAAACGGCGGCGAAATCGTCGGCGTCATCGGCGCCGACCTGCGCCTTGCTACTGCTTGACCAGAATCAGCAGCATCTTGAAGTCTTCCGTGGCCTCCAGCCCGTGGGGTATATCTGCCGGCATCACGACCGTCTGCCCGGTGACGGCTGTAAGTTTCTCAGCGCCGATGGTGATTTCCGCCTGGCCGTCGATGATGTACACCATCGCGTCCCCTGGGGCAGAGTGCGTGCTGACTCCCTCGCCTTTTGCGAAAGCGAACAGCGTCATGCTCAGCGCCTCGTTCTGGACCAGCGTCAGGCTCACCACCCGTCCCGGCTGGTAATCCACCAGCCCCGCGAGATCGAGCGCCTTGCTGAAGTCGATATTCTTAATAAACTTCCTGCTCATTGTCATAGCCTCCTGGTAAAATATTCTCCTGACACCATTATAATGCCGTCGGCGCCGCCGGCGCTGTGACGGAAATCACAAGCCCCCCAGATGCCTTCCGAGGCAGAAGAGGGGCTTTTAACCGTGCTATTCCGGTCTGTCCTCCACCGACATTATCCCTTGCGTCCTCATCTCCAAATCGTCGAGATCGATCTTCTCCTGCTGCTCCCACAGCATCCGGTGGACGAGATAATTGACGGTTCGCATATTGCCGCTTTTGAGCGACGGCGATGCGCTGCCGACGGTGTAATTCAGCCCCGCCTCCTTGCCCATGGACTGCGAATCGTTATGGTGATTGGGATCTTGTTCCTCAAACATATATTTCGGCCTCCTTCGCTTGCTTTAGGCTAGTGTAACCTGCGTTCGCGGCGTTCATATCAGGAAAATAGTGGCAGCGGAGGAGAGGTGACTAATCAGTCAGGTGGTGCTATAATAGACATAACATGTGTCAATAATGATGCGTGGGAAAGGATGGGCTGTAGATGAAGAAAAGCATGTTGAAACTTACGGCGATATTTACCCTACTGATCGTGGTACTGCTCGCGGCCGGCTGCGGCGGCGGAGGCGGCGGAGCCAAGCGCATAACCGGCTTGTCTGCCGACGGGGTTGTCAAAACCTTCTTCGAGGCTGCCAAGGGCGACCGTCTGAACGACGCCGCGCTCTATGTTTCTCCGAGCACGGCCAACGATCCTCGGGTGGTCATCAAGTACCTCACCGGCAAATCCGGGCTGGGGGACCTGAAAAACGCCAACCTCCTGTCGCTCCGCAAAGCGGCCGAACAGGGAGATTACGCCGTCGTCGTCGCCACACTGCAAACCGAACAGAACTCCCTCAACGTGGTCGTACGGCCGGTCGGGTTGGAGAAACTCAACGGCGAGTGGTATATCGTCGACCTCGATAAGATTTATCAAGACGCCAAATACAAAATCCTGCAGCAGCTGATAAGCAAAATTTAACCTTATATTCCCGGTCTTAATGCGAGGACACCCGCCAAATAGCAGCGGGTGTCCTTTTGGCTACTCCCCAAAGTTTATCAGGACGCTTCAGTCAGTGAAGCCTTTTTCCCGCATGGGCTCCGCGCGGACAAACTTGGCCATGCCTGTCAGCATTTTCTTATAGCCCATCGACCGGTAAAAGTCCTCCACTCCCGGCATAGCGAAAAATATCATATCCATGTCCGGCAGACTATCCTGGATCGTCGTGACGATCAGTCTGCCGAGTCCTTTGCCCCGGTATTCGGGGCGCACGGCGACATCGTAAAGTGCCGCCTCGTAAGCGCCGTCCGAAATCGCCCGCCCGATGCCGATCATCTGGTCGCCATCGAAGACGAACACCACCCGTTGGCTGTTTTCGAACGCCAGCCGCACCTTCTCCAACGGCCGCGAGGCCATCCTGGAGACGGTCATTATCTCGTAAACAACATCCCAGTCAATCCCCTGGCAGTTCTCCTGAATTCGGTAATCCATACATACGCTCCTGACATAATCAGTCTTTTCCAATTATTTTACCATCCGGATCACGAAATGCCAATAGGAGGAGGGCGGTTATTCCTTGTCGCCGGCGGAAGGCCTGGCGCATATAATACACTACATAACAGAAGGGAGGTAGGAATATGACCGACAGCGAAACGCTCCGCCGCCCCCCCCGGCGAAGACCGCGAAGATCGCCATATGGTTCATGTCCATGTTTTCAATACATTGACGCTGGTCGCCGACGACCACCAGCATATCGTCCAGGGCGTAACCGGACCGGCCAGATGCGCAGGCCCGTCCCACATCCACCGCATGCGGGTGCGGACCTCGTTTTACGACGGCCACTGGCACTGGTTCGACGTCATGACCGGACCGGCCGTCGAAACGATGGACGGCGGCCACGTGCATCCTTTCGAAGGCGAGACGAGCTACGACGACGGACACAGCCACGATGTCGCCGACGCCACCGCCCAGGCCCCCAGCCTGCCGGAGGAAGAGGAAGACCTCGACGAATTGCCGGCTATGGCGACAAACACAAACAAAAAAAGCAAGGGCAACAAACGCTGACCCAAACGCCAGGCGGCCGGGGTGGCAAAATAAGCAGCCGCCGCATATCATAACCCGTAACCACGGGGCAAAGACGCCTACCGGGCCGCTCGCCGGCGCCGGTAGGCGCCGTTCGTTTCCCGGTCTGATGATAAGGAGAGGGTAAAGATGTGCGGTATCACCGGATGGGTCGACTGGGGCAGGGATCTGACCCGCGAAGGGTCCGTCATGGCGGACATGACCGATACGCTGGCCCGGCGCGGACCGGACGCGCAGGGTTTTTACGCGTCGCGGCATGCCGCCCTTGGCCACCGGCGCCTCTGCGTCGTTGACCCGGCGGGAGGCAAGCAACCCATGCTCCGTCGTCGCGGCGGGCAAGAATACGTAATAACCTACAACGGCGAACTCTACAACACCGCCGACCTGCGCTGGGACCTCATGGCCCGGGGCCATGACTTCACCACTTCCTCCGACACCGAGGTGCTCCTCAAGTCCTACATCGAATGGGGGACCGGCTGCGTCTCCAGATTAAACGGGATCTTCGCCTTCGGCATCTGGGATGTAGCCTGCCAGCACCTTTTCCTCGCCCGCGACCGCCTGGGCGTAAAACCGCTATTTTACGCCCGCCGCCACGACGGGCTGGTGTTTGCCTCCGAACTTAAGGCCTTGCTCGCCCATCCGGACATCGAAGCGGAAATCGACCGCGAGGGGCTGGCGGAGATCTTCATGCTCGGGCCGGCGCGCACCCCCGGACACGGCGTATTCCGGGGCATAGACGAGCTCGAACCCGGCTGCACGGCTCTTTTCGGGCGGCGGGGGTTTACGAAAACGCGCTACTGGTCGCTTGACAGCCAGCCGCACGAGCAGGACTTCCCCACCACCGTCGCCATGGTGCGGGCGCTCTTTCAGGACGCCGTCAAACGCCAGCTCGTCTCCGACGTCCCGCTGTGCACCTTGCTGTCCGGCGGCCTCGATTCCAGCGCCATCACCGCCGTCGCCGCCGCCGCCTGCCGGGAGGAAGGACGCAGCCTCGACACATTCTCTGTCGAATACGTCGACAACGACCGCTTCTTCGCCGCGCATTCCTTCCAGCCCAACCGCGACGCGCCCTGGGTGCAGCGGGTCGCCGAGCATTTTGCCACCCGCCATCGCGAGATTCTCCTCGACACTCCCGAACTTGCCGGCACTCTCCGCGAAGCCGTCCGCGCCCGCGACCTCCCGGGGATGGCCGACATCGACACCTCCCTCTATCTCTTCAGCCGCGAGGTCAAAAAAGAAGCGACCGTCGGGCTGTCAGGCGAATGCGCCGATGAGATATTCGGCGGTTACCCCTGGTTCTATCGCCCGGAGATGCTCTCCGCCGGCACTTTTCCCTGGTCGCCCCGTCCTGAGCAGCGCCTCGAACTGCTGGCCCCCGAACTCAGGAGCGACCCCCTCCTGCGCGACTACCCCCGTCAGCGTTACGGCGAGGCGCTCGCCGAAGTGCCCCGACTGGCCGGCGAAGCCGAGGAAGACGCCCGCATGCGGGAAATATTCCACCTCAGCCTCTTCTACTGGATGCCCACCCTCCTCGACCGCAAGGACCGCATGAGCATGGCGTTCGGTCTCGAACTCCGGGTGCCCTTCTGCGACCACCGGCTGGTGGAGTACGCCTGGAACATCCCCTGGGCGATGAAGAACTACCAGAACCGCGAAAAAGGCCTACTGCGCCATGCCCTCGCCGGCGTCCTGCCCGACGACGTGCTGTGGCGCCGCAAGAGCCCCTATCCGAAAACCCACAACCCCTCGTTCGTAGCCGCCGTCACCGACCGGCTGCTCGCCGTCCTCGACGACCCGGCTTCGCCCCTGCTGCCGCTCGTCGACACCGCGAGAGTCCGCGACTTCGCGCTGTCGGCCGCCGCCGGCTCGCCCCATCCGTGGTTCGGCCAGCTTATGGGCGGGCCGCAGCTCATGGCCTTCCTCATCCAGGCTGACGCCTGGCTGCGCGACAACAACATCCGCGTCATCCTCTGACCGGCCCGCCGCCCGGGCCTCCGGCAGGCGGCCCGGGCGTTGACAGGTCCGGCGCCTGCTGGTATCATAAACACATAAATAATCCGCCGTATCCTGGCAGCATATGACCTGCCCTGGCGCCGCCGGCTCTGCCGGACTGTGCGGCAGGCGCAGCCCGGTTCTCCGCAAGCACGAGGCAAGGCTGAGGCCAAGCCTTTTTTTGTGGGATCGACGAGGTGCACGGAGCGCGAAATTTCCCGGGAAATGTCGTTCGTGGACGAACATGGACGAGCCTTGCCGCAGGAAGGAAAAGAGGAAGAGGAATGGAACAGAAAACATTGCAGATCGCCGAAACGCTTGACAGCCTAATCAGCCTGGACATCCCGGCGCGGGGCATCATCGGCAAACTCTACGGCGCAGCCCGCGAGAAGACCGGCAAGCCCCTCACCATGGCAGCCACCGACCTTATCCTGGACCGCGTGCGTCCTGGCGACACCGTCGTTATCGCCACCGGCTGGGTCGACCAGCCTATCGTCGCCCCCGACTGCGGCGAATCGGACGGACCGCCCGGAGCCGTCGCCCTCGCCCGCGCCCTGCGGCTGGCCGTCAAGGCCGCCCCTGTCATCGTCACCGATGCCTGCCTGGTGGAGGGCGTCAAAACCGTCGCCCGCGCCGCGGGCTTCCATTGTGTCGCCCCTCAAGAGATCGGCCACTCGGTCGCGCGGGACAAGCTGCTCACTATCGCCGTGCTGCCCTTCCCCGTCGACGCCGGCGAGGCCGAGCCGGCCGCCGAGCGGCTGCTCGACGGCCTCAACCCCGCCGCCTGCATCGCCATCGAGCGGGGCGGCATGAACGCCGCCGGCGTTGTCCATAACATGAACGGCGAAGACACCGGCGCCGGCATGGCCAAAATTGACTACATCTTCCGCGCCGCCGCCCGGCGGGGCATCGCCACCATCGGCATCGGCGACGGCGGCAACGAGATCGGCATGGCCAACATCGCCGACGCCGTAAGGGCCCAGGTCCCCTACGGCGCCAAGTGCCAGTGCCCCTGCGGCGGCGGCATAGCGCCGGCCACAACAGTCGACGTCCTCGTCGCCGCCGCCATCTCCAACTGGGGCGGCTACGCCCTCGCCGCTCTCCTCGGCCTGAGGACAGGCGTTCCCGCGGCCGCCTGCGACGCCGTGCGGGAGAAGAAGGTGCTCGAAGCCACCGCAGCCGCCGGCTTCCACGACCCCATCGGCGGCGGTGTATACCCGGGTGCCGATGGCTGCGGCGTCCATGCCCACCTGGCTTTCGTCACCCTCCTTCGGGAAACCGTCCTGCACGGTGAAGCCAGACTGTGAACAAATCCGCGAATTGAGGTGGATGAAATGGATTTCGCGTCAATGACTCCCGCCGCCCTCCGTCAGCTCATGCGCAGGGGCGAGCTCGCCCGGCCTACCGCCGGCATGGCCAAGGGGCACGTGCAGGCCAACCTGGCCATCGTCCCCAAAGACCTCGCCTACAATTTTCTCCTGTTCGCCCAGCGCAACCCCAAGCCTTGCCCCGTACTCGACGTCACCGACCCCGGCTCGCCCGAGCCGAAGCTGATGGCCCCCGGCGCCGACCTCCGCTACGACGCGCCCAAATACCGCATCTATAAAGCCGGCGTCATGGTCGACGAAGTCGTAAACCTCGAGAAATACTGGCGCGACGACCTCGTCGCCTTCCTGCTCGGCTGCAGCTTCACCTTCGAGACCGCCCTCCTGGCCGCCAACGTCCCCGTCCGCCACATCGAAGCCTGCTGCAACGTCCCCATGTACATCACCGGCATCCCCTGCCGCCCGGCCGGCAAATTCCACGGCAACATGGTCGTAAGCATGCGGCCGGTCCCCCACGACAAAGTCGTCAAAGCCGTCCAGGTCACCTCGCGCTTCCCCGCCGTCCACGGCGCTCCCGTCCACATCGGCGACCCAGCCGTAATCGGCATCCGCGACCTGGGTCGACCCGACTTCGGCGACAGCGTGGAAATCCGCGACGGCGAAGTGCCGGTATTCTGGGCCTGCGGCGTCACCCCCCAGGCGGTGGCCATGACCGCCAAGCCCGAAATCATGATCACCCACGCCCCCGGCCACATGTTCCTGTGCGACGCCCGCGACGAAGACCTCGCCGCCTTCTGACACCGAATCGCCAGACAAAAGCCTTCGCCGCCGCGCGAAGGCTTTTTGCCCGTTGGCGCCGTGATTGCCAAGAGCGTCCCGAGCAGGTATAATAATTGACATATATCTTAGATTTTAGATAAATGTGGGGGGAATGACAGTTGAATAAGGCGCTGGCCGGACTCAAACTGCTCGACGTATCGCGGGTTCTGACCGGACCTTACTGCACGATGGTGCTGGCTGACCTGGGAGCTGACGTCATAAAAGTCGAGGTTCCCGGCAAAGGCGACGACTCCAGGCTATTCGGGCCGTTCGCCAACGGCGAAAGCGGCTACTACATGACCCTGAACCGCAACAAGCGCGGCATCACCCTCGACCTCCGCCGGCCGGAAGGGCAGGCGGTCCTCAAAGACCTCGCCTTGTGGGCCGACGTCCTCCTCGAAAACTTCGCCACAGGCACCATGGCCGCCTGGGGTCTGGGCTATGAAGACCTCGCCGCCGTCAATCCGCGCCTCATATACGCCTCCATCACCGGCTTCGGCCAATACGGCCCCTACGCCGAACGCTTCGCCTTCGACGCCATCGCCCAGGCCACCGGCGGCCTCATGAGCATCACCGGCCCCAAAGGCGGCGCGCCCACCCGCGTCGGCACCGCGCTCGGCGACATCAACGCCGGCAACTTCGCCACCATCGGCATCCTGGCGGCCCTTTACCAGCGCGAGCGCACCGGCCGCGGCCAACGGATCGACATCTCCATGCAGGACTGCATCGCCGCCATCCTCGAAAACGCCGTCGTCCGCTACACCATCGCCGGCGATATACCGACGAGACTGGGCAGCAGCCACGCCAACGTCAGCCCCTACGACGTCTTCGCCGCCAGCGACGGCCACGTTTTCATCGCCTGCGCTAACGAAGCCACCTGGCAGCGCCTCTGCAAAGCCATGGGGCGTGAAGACCTCATCACCGACGCCCGGTTCGAGATCAACGCCAAGCGGGCCGAAAACATCGACACCCTCACCGAAATAATCAACCAGTGGTCCCGTCAGTTCACCGTCGAAAACCTGCTTGCCGTCCTCGGCGACAACAACGTGCCCGGCTCGCCGGTATTCAACATCGACCAGGTAGTGAATGACCCGCATATCAGGGCGCGCAACATGATGGTCGCCGTCGACCACCCGGTCGCCGGCAAGATCACCATTCCCGGCAACCCCGTCAAAATGTCGGCCTCGGCCGACACCATCGAGCGGCCGGCGCCCGTCCTCGGCCAGCACACCGACGAAGTCCTCGCCGAACTCGGCTACTCAGCCGCCAAAATCGCCGCCCTCAAAGAAGCCAAGATCGTCTGATCAAAACAAACCGGCTACAGCCGGAAAGGAAGACACTAAGTGAACCTGCTGACGGGCTCCGGCAAATCGGAGCACTTTCGCGCCCTCATCCTGCTCGTCGTCACCGCCGTCCTCTGGAGCAGCGGCGGCCTCCTCATCAAATCGGTCGACTGGCACCCGCTGGCCATCTCCGGCGCGCGCAGCCTCATCGCCGCAGCCGTCATCCGCCTGGCCTTCCGCGGCCAGCCGCTACACATCAACAAAGTCCAGGTCATTGGGGCGCTCGGCTACGTAGCCACCGTAATGCTGTTCGTCAGCGCCACCAAACTGACCACCGCCGCCAACGCCATCGTCCTCCAGTTCACCGCCCCCATCTGGGTCGCCCTCTTCGGCGCCTGGTTCCTCAAGGAGAAGACCACCGCCCTCGACTGGCTCACCATCGGGCTCGTTTTCGGCGGCATGCTCCTCTTCTTCCGGGACCAGATGGAGGCCGGTCACCTGCGCGGCAACCTGCTGGCCGTGGCCAGCGGCATAAGCATGACCGTCATGGCCCTGGCGATGCGCAAACAGAAGGACGGTTCCCCCTTCGGCTCCGTGCTCCTCGGCAACATCCTCGCCTTCGTTTTCGGCGTGCCCTTCATGCTGGACGGCGGTCCCAGCCTCGCCGGCTGGGGGATCATCGCCCTCCTCGGCTGTTTCCAGCTCGGCATTTCCTACGTGCTCTACTCCATCGCCATCAAACACGTCACCGCTTTAGAGGCCACCATCGTCACCATGATCGAACCCATCCTGAACCCCATCTGGGTCTTCCTCCTCCTCGGCGAGACGCCCGGCCCGTGGTCGCTCGCCGGCGGCGCGATCATATTGGCGGCCATAGTCGCCCGCTACGCCCTCCCCGCCCTTAAATCCTCTGCCAATGTACAAGGGGCCCGTTGATAAGGCCCCATCTGCGGCGTTGGAGTTGCGGGCGCTTGCTAGCGTACATCCGAGTACGCGTCGCTGCGCGTCCTCACTCCGCCTTGCATCTGGGACCTTCTGAACGATCCCGGCGATTCGAGGATACGGCACACACAAAACCTCCCGGACTATTGTCCGGGAGGTTTTTTCATTTCCCGCTAATTTTCGCCGCGAATTCGGCCGGGGCGGGCAGCTGTTCCACCGCCCACCAGGGCGAGTGGGCGGCCAGTTCGGCCGCCGTGTACGTGCCGGTGGCCACCGCCACCGTGCGGGCGCCGATTGCCTTGCCGCAGCTGATGTCGTTCGGTGTGTCGCCAATTACGAAAATATCCTCAGGCGGCACCGCTGGGTAACGCTCCTTCACGCTGGCCAGCGCCCGGGCGGCGATATCCGCCCGGCTCGGGCAATCGTCGCCGAACGCGCTGGCGGCGAAATCGAAATAATGGGCGATGGCGTAGCTGGTCAGCTTCGCGCGGGCGCCGGCCGCCGTGTTGCCGGTCAGCAGCAGCGACACGTAGCCCGGCTCGCCGGCGAGGTACCCCAGGATGTCGGCCACCGGCGGGATGACGAACCCCCGGCGGGCCTCGAGATGCTCCGGCAGCAGCTCGATATACCGCGCCACCAGCGCCGCGGCCTCCTCCGGCCGTGGCTCCCGCCCGGTGGCAAGGGCGATGATCTGGGCGGCGATATGGCAGTCGGTCATGCCGGCGGTTTTTACCGTGTCGAAATCGGGGCTGGCGGCGTAAAGCTCCTCGGTCGCCTGCCGGAAAGCGAACAGGCCTGCCTTGGCGGTGCGGAGGAGGGTGCCGTCGATATCCCAGAACAGTATTTTCAGGGTCTTCAGCTCCTTGAAGGTGATAAGCACCTCTATTATACCAGGCCGCCCGCCCTGCGGGCAAAGTTAAGCCAACAGATAACTGCGTCGCATGAAGCCAAGGCCGTTCAGAAACCCCCAGATGCAAGGCGCACCGGAAGAGCGCGCCGCGCCGCGTACTACGGATGTACGCTAGCAAGCGCTCTGAGGAGCAACGCTGCAGATGGGGGTTTATCAACGGCCTTATTAAAACTTCGACGGTATTGTCAGCTTCGCCGTCAGCACACCATCACGCGGGGAAGCCTCCCACCAGTCGGGCAGCAGTTGTTCTTCCAGCGGAGTGAAAATGCCGTTCTGGCCGATCTCGAACCGCGCCCCCAGTTGCCGGAAAGCCTCGATGGCGCTGGGAGCCTCGACGATGTCTAACGCCTCCTGGCGGGTTAGCCGCAAGCAGTAAAAGCATGCCGGGTTCTCGCCGCGGTCGAACATCCCCCGCACGTACATCACGTCGAGCGGCGGCAGGTAAGTATACAGCAGCAGCGCCATGGTAATCGCCACGCCGGCCAAAGCTTCGCTGTACTGCTGGTTGATCGCCGGCGCCGTTTTTTCCTCATAATCGATAACACCGGCCGGCGACAGGGTGACGATATTCGGCGGGATGACATTGTGCCCGGGAAGGTAAAGGGTGAGGAGTGGCTCCATATCGTAGAAGTCGATGGTGCAGCGCAGATAAAAGGGCAGTTTGTAGTTCTGCAGCACCTCCTCGATCCGTTCGAAGACCGCCGCCGGGTCGGCATTAAGCAGGCGCTCGACCCGCTCGATCCGCTGGTTTTCCGCTTGTTCGAACGCCTGGCGCTCCTCCTCGATCTTCTCTCGCAGCTCTTTCACGCGGTTCTCGATATCGGCGCGGGCCGCAGTCAGGGCTCGGTCCACCTCCCGCCGCCGGTTCTGCAGCTCCCGGTTGAGGGCCAGGGTGCAGGCTGCCAGGCCGATCACGCCGATGATCGGCACGAAGGAATCCATAAAAGCCAGGCTGAGGATGACGAAAAACAGGCCGCCGAGCACTATGGTGGCGATGGGCGCCAGATACTTATTCGTCACCTTCAGACGTGTCTCGATTAGAATGTAGCTGAAATCTGGGATAGCCGGCTCGACCCACTCCTTGCGGGTCAAAGCCGAGACATAATCGACAGGACGGCAGGCGAAGCGGCTCAGGTTGGCCAGCGCCTCCTCTATCTCCTTGCTCTGCCTGTATTCCCGCGCGTAGCGCTTCAGTCGCTCATGCTCCACTACGTCGCGGATATCGGCCTGCACGCGGACCACGTTGTCTTTGCCGCTGGCCCGCTGCCCGCGGCCGGCTTGTCTCGCACTCATCTTCTTCTTGCCTCCAGGGCCAGGATAGCATGGCAAGGCATACCTCTATGTGATATTTCGTCGGATTATGTCATTTACCTTTTTTATCGTCGATAGGAAATTAGTCCCGGTCCGGCCGCAAGGAAAAGGCGTCAGAGCGGGGAATATATATAAGTGCTCTCAGTGTCACAGAAAAAGAGGTGGGCAATGGATAAAGCCAAGGCTGTCCTTATCGGCGCGGTCGGCGGAGCGGTGGGCGGTCTGCTCGGCATCGGCGGTGCAATCATTCTCGTACCCTGCATGATCTACTTTCTCGGGGTCTCCCAGCACTCCGCGCATGCCACGTCGTTGGCGATCGTCATACCCGGCGCGGTTATGAGCGCCTTCGTCTACAACTCCTTCGGCCAGCTCGACATCGGCCTCGCCGTCCTGTTCGCCGCCGGCGGCATGGCCGGCGCCTACATCGGCTCGGCGCTCCTGCCGAGGGTGCGGCCGGCGGTGCTCAAACGCATCTTCGCCGTGCTGGCCCTCGCCATGTCGATCAGGATGGGGTGGGGCCTATGATAATCCTCGCCATCCTCACCGGCGTAGTGACCGGCATCCTGAGCGGTCTGCTCGGCATCGGCGGCGGAGCAATATTCGTCGTTTCGGCCGTTTTTTTCCTCGGCGTTCCCCAGCACGCCGCCCAGGCGGCCGCCATCGCCGCCATGATTCCCACAGCCGTCGTCGGTGTGGTCAAACATCACCGCAACCGCCTCATCGACTACCGGTATGTCCCGTACCTGGCTGCGGGCATAATCCTCGGCGGCCTGGCCGGGGCATACGCGGCCAACATAACCGCCGACATCGTGCTGCGCAGGCTGTTCAGCGCCTTCTTCGCCTTCATGAGCATCCAGATGTTCTGGTCTTCCTTCAGGCAGCCCGGGAAAGGACCCGAAAAACAGCAGGACAACAACAAAAACTAAGGGGGATAATTCATGGTACCGGTACTTTCTTTCGTCGGCAAAGCGGATTCCGGCAAGACAACCTATCTTGAGAAACTCATCGCCGAAATGAAGCGGCGCGGCCACAAGCTGGCCATCATCAAACACGACGTCCACGGCTTCGAGATGGATCACCCCGGCAAGGATACCTGGAGGCACGCCCAGGCGGGCGCCGATGTAGTCTGCATCTCCTCTCCGGCCAAGATGGCCATCATCGCCAAAGTGGCGGAAGAGTTGCCGCTCAGTGAAGTCGTAAAGCGCATCCACGACGTCGACATCATCTTCACCGAAGGCTATAAGCGGGAAGGCCGCACCCGCATAGAGATATTCCGCCCGCCGGTCAACGACGCCCCGCTCTGCCCCCAGGACGAGCTTGTGGCGATCGTCACCGACGCCGTCGTCTATCCCGGTCTGCCCAGGTTCGGTCTCAACGACCCCGCCGCCATGGCCGATTTTATCGAAGCGCGTTTTCTCCGCAAGGAATAGCAGCATGAAAAGGCACGAATGGATACCCAGCAGGGGCAAAAGACTGTCGGCGATGATCCATGAGCCTGAGGCTGCGCCCGGCGCACCGGTGGTCATCTGCTGCCACGGGTTCACTGGCGACAAGGTCGGCGCCAACCAGCTGATGCGCAACCTGGCGCAATGCTTTGAAGCCGCAGGCTTCTGCGCCGTCCGCTTCGATTTCGCCGGCTCCGGCGACAGCGAAGGCAGCTTCGCCGCCGACACAACCGTAGCCGGCTGGCAGGAGGACCTGCGCAGTGTCGCCGCCTGGGTCGGGGCCCGGTTCTCCGGGCGGTCCGTATACCTCCTCGGGCACAGTCTCGGCGGCCTGGTGGCCCTCACCGCCGCCGAAATGGGGCTGGCCGGGCGGATAGCGGTCGCCCCGGTCGTCCACCCCATCGAGAACTTCCGTGACACCATCCTCGGCCCTGTGCTGTGGGCCAAAGCCGCCCGGGGCGAAACGATCGCCAACTTCTACGGCAAGGGCTTCAGCCTCGACAGCGGCTTTGTCGGCGACCTTATCGCAGGGTGTTACGACCCGCTCGCCGCCGCTGGCGCTTTCGCCGTCCCCCTCCTCATCGTTCACGGTACCGCCGACGCCGCCGTCCCGATCGCCGGCTCCGAGGAACTCTGCGACGCCTGCGCCTCTAACAAGGAATACACCATCCTCGATGGCGCCGATCACGTCTTCGCCGGCCGCCACGACGAATTGGGCGCGGTCATCGTAACATGGCTGCGGCGGCAAACGAAATGATGATAAAGGCGCCGGCATATGCCGGCGCCTTTTCACTTGCCGTCCTTGGCGGGAAATGGCGTATCGCTGTAAAGATTAACAACCTGGCCGTTTACCGTCACCGGCAGATAAGCCCGCTGCCGGCTGCTGTCGATCCGATAGCCGCCGGCAGCACCCCGCAGAAGCGACGGCGGCTCCGGCAGGGGAGAGGGCGGGGAGCCGAGCAGGATGGCGCCGTCGATCGCCCGCAGGTCTGTTCTCGCCTTGTAGAGGGCGGCGCTCTCGGCGGCGGTCTCGACGGCCGGGACATACAGGCTTGCCAGCGTGGCGAGGATGGCGAGCACCACGACCAGCTCCACCAGCGTGAAGCCGCGTTCGCGGCCGCGACCCCGGAATTTTGCCACAGAACCACCTCCTAACGGTGTCTGGGCCTATTATGTCCCAATCCTCGCCTTTAAATCCATTATTTACCATGAGGGCGCGTCGCCTCCCGTCCGGGATACGCTTGCCCGGCCATGTTCATCATAAGGAAAAGGAAAAACGGCGGCGGCGGTAAATACTACCTAAATAACAACCTGCAGGAGGTCTGTCATGTACAGCGGCATAGCCGCGTCGGAAGGCGTGGCCATCGGCAAGGCCCTGGTACTAAGAAAAACGGGTGCAGCTCCGCCGGAGAACCTGCCGGCAGAGAGTATCGAAGCCGAAATAGCCGGTTTCGCCGCCGCCGTCGACGCGGCCCGCGGCGAACTGCTCGCCCTTGCGGCCGAGGTGACCGCCAGGGTGGGAGGCGACGAAGGCGCCATCTTCGAAGCCCACGCATTGTTGTTGGCAGACGAAGAACTCAGGCGCGGCGTCGAGGAGAAGATCCGTGCCGGCAAAACGGCCGCCTGGTCGGTGCAGGCCACCTTCGCCGCCTACCGGGAACAGTTCGCCGCCCTCGACGACCCGTATTTCCGCGAGCGGGCCGGCGACCTCGACGACCTCGCCAGGCGTATCACCGCCTGTCTGGCCGGCGGCACACCGGCCGCAGCCGAAACCGGGGAACCGGTCGTCATCGTCGCCCATGAGCTCACCCCTTCCGAAACGGCCCGGCTCGACCCCGCCGTCACCCTGGGATTCGTCACCGCCACCGGCGGCCGGACATCCCACACCGCCATTATGGCCAGGGCCATGGGTATCCCAGCCGTCCTGGGCGTTGCCGGCATCGCCGACACCGTCCGCGACGGCGACCTCATAATCCTTGACGGCGACCGCGGCTTTGTGGCCGTCAACCCCGACCACGCCACCCAGGCCGCCTACTCCGCGCGCGCCGCCGCCCGGACGTACCCTGTCGACGACGGCCCGGCCGTCACCCGCGACGGACACCGGCTGGCGCTGTGGGCCAACATCGGCCGCCCCGCCGACGCCGCCCAGGCGCTGCGCTTTGGCGCCGAAGGCATCGGCCTCTTCCGCAGCGAATTCCTCTTCATGGACCGGGCCGCCCTGCCTGACGAAGAGGAACAATACATCGCCTACCGCCAGGTTGCCGAAGCCATGGGCGGCCGGCCGGTCGTCATCCGCACCCTCGACATCGGCGGCGACAAACCCCTGCCCGCTCTCGGCCAGCCCGCCGAAGCCAACCCCTTCCTCGGTCTGCGCGCCATCAGACTGTGTTTCGCCCACCCTGGCCTCTTCCGAACCCAGCTGAGGGCCATCCTCCGCGCCTCCGCCCACGGCGACGTGCGGCTCATGTACCCCATGATCGCCGCCGTCGGCGAAATAACCCGCGCCAACGCCCTGCTCGCCGAATGCAGGGCCGAGCTGGCAGCGGCCGGCCTCGCCCACAACCCCGCCATGCCTGTCGGCATCATGGTCGAAGTGCCCGCCGTCGCCGCCGCCGCCGACATCTTCATCCGCCATAGCGACTTCTTCAGCCTCGGCACCAACGACCTTACCCAGTACGCGCTGGCCGTCGACCGCATGAACGAGAACCTTGGACACCTATACCAACCCCTCGAACCCGGTGTGCTGCGACTGGTGAAAACCGTGGCCGCCGCCGCCCGGGACGCCGGCAAACCCGCCGGCATATGCGGCGAACTGGCTTCAGACCCTGTCGCCGCCGTTCTTCTTCTCGGCTTTGGCCTCGACGAACTCAGCGCCTCACCGGCCTCCCTGCCCGCCGTCCGGCGGCTGATCCGCGCCGTCACCCTGGCTGACGCCCGCCGTCTCGCCGGCGAAGCCCTGACGCTCGACAGCTCTGCCGCCGTACGCGGACTTGTCGAAGCTTATCTCAGGGAAATAAACTTTGCAATATAAAGAACCGGCCTAACATGAGGCCGGTTCTTTTCTTATTCTGCGGCTATTCCTTTTGCCAGCGTTTTGCCGCCCGCCGGAATCGTTTCCAGGCAGCCGCGAAATCTCCGACCGCCTCGTTGCTCAGCCTTGTCATCCAGCCCATCAGCATCCCCGCGTCGCGGTGGACGATCCGGCTGGCGTGGTCGCTCATCCAGCGTTCCATCGCCGCGTCGATAAGCGCGGCGTCATGCACCAGTCCCAGGCAGTCCTGCAGCCGCCCCAGGCGTGCGACGAGCAGCCTCGTGCGCCGGTCATCGAGCGGCAGGCTTTCCAGCACATAGCGGAGCTTCTTGCCCTCGATCCGCAGACTGTGGAGGGCAGCCGTGTCATCCAGGCCGACATCCTTGCCGGCTGACCGCATATCGTCCAGCCAGCTTCCCAGCCGTGAAGCTGCGTAATCCTTCAAATTGTCGTCACAAGGCCGCAGCGACCTATCATCCGCCAGCCACGCCCAGAAAGCCAGCAGTGAGCCCGTCACCCGTCCCTGCCCCAGGTTGCCGTGGAGATCTGCCAGCAGTTTGTCCCGCTCGGTTGCCAGCAGCATCGCCAGCCAGGGCGGCGGGGCGAGCGGCGCGCGCGCGGCGAGCATCTCCCGCCACGCCTCGCCGATCACGTCAGCCTCCCGCAGGTCATGGGTCGCCCTGCTCAAGGCGCGCAGCTCGGACTGCCACGCCTCGTATTCCGTCTGGTCGGTCAACGGCTTCGCGAAGGCGATCAGCGAACGCAGGCGGCGCAGCTCGACGCGCAGCCGGTGCAGCGCCTCGGCCTCCTTGCCGTTCGCCGTGAAAAATTCGTATGCGGCCAAAACCGCATGAATTTGTACAGCCACGAGACCTCTTACGGCGGGCACGACGGCGTCCTCCGGATCGAGCGGCGGTGTCACCACCGGCCCGAAGCCCTCGTCGAGGCCGGCCAGCACCAGTGCACGGTGATACTTGCTGCGCGGCTCCACAGCCAGCGGGAGCTGGCGGGCGAGCTCCGCCCCCAGCGCGAGCACCGCCGCCGCCGAGCCGGCCTTCAGTTCCAGTTCAACTTCGGCGATTGCCTCTTCGCGGCCGCCGGCCAGGATCGCCCCACGGTCGGCAGCCACCTCGATGCGGCTGTCGCCCAAGGCCACGTCCGCCCGCCGCCGGTCGAAAACCGTGCTGAAACGCGGCGTCAAAGGCGCGCCGCAGCCAGTCGCCGTTAAAAGCTGGCCGGCTTCGGTCTCCCGGAAATAATCGTACCTGGGTTCAGGCCCGTCGACAGTCACGTTCCATTCCCGCCGCTCGTGCAGACCGCCGGCAGCCGAAGAGTCCGCCTTCACCGTCGCCACCCAGCGGCCTCTCTCCAGACGGATGCGGTAGGCAAGGCCGGCCTCCTGCAGGTCGCCCTCCTCAGTATCGTAATACCAGGACTCCAGACGTTCGTCTTGAGGGGACGTCAGCAGCAGCGCCGCCACCGCGGGAACTGAGAAAACCTCCGCCCATGCCTCGGGCGCCAGCAGTCGCAGCTTCAATTCCACCTCGGTGTCCAATACTGCCATAGCCTATACCCCCTAATCCTTATTGTCGCCCAGCGCCGTCAGCACCTTCGGCCCGGCGAACCACCGCAGCGTCCCTGTGGCGAAATCGGGTCCGGCGAGTGTAAACCCGGCCGCCGCGCACTTCTTGAACGGCACCGTCACGCCGGCCAGCTGCCGTGCCCAGATACCCAGATAAGGCTCGTGGCCCACGACGACCACCGTCCGATCCCCGTCACCGCGTGCCCACTCGGCGATCAGGCTTTCCAGACTGCCGGCATAAATTGCCGCAAACTCCCGCACCGCAGCCGCTTCCAGATAATCGGCGACAATATCCGCCGTCTGGCGCGACCTAAGCGCCGGACTAGTCCATATTTCGATCCGGCCGCCGGCTGGCAGCAGCTTCTCAAGTCCTCTTGCCACCGCCTGGGCGCGTTTGCGTCCTTTAGCCACCAGCTCGCGCCGTTCGTCGGGAAGGGCGGCCGAATCCTCCTCGGCCTTCGCATGTCTTAGCAAAACCAGCTCCATAGCCTGCCTCCGTCCAATAATCACCGGCAAGCGCCGGCAGCTAACAATATCACAAGCATATTATAGCATGATACCCGCGGGACAATAAACAAGCCGCACAAATGAGCTTACGCGCAGCCCGGTCTCTCACGCCGCCACCCCTCGCCTCATATAATAATCTGAACATCGAAAGGGGGGTGTAAACGTGAACTACTTATATAAACCAAAGCCTGTCCTCGGCAAATGCGTGCTGGGCGCGCAAGCCGGGCCGCAGAGCATCGTCGTCCGGCAGTTGGTCGGCGAAAATGAAACCCAATGCACGCTTGACGTCTGCGTTCGCGTACCGCGCCGTAAACCGGCGATCGAACAGGTCATCGACGTATTCATCAAAAAACTTTGTATTAACGACGTTGACATCATTCACAACAAAGTCATCGTCTGCGGCGACTTCGAAATCAAGGCCATCTACGTGGCCTGTCTGCCCGACCAGCCCGTCCACGCCGTGGAAGTCCGCCGCGTGAGATTCACCGCCGACGTGCCAATATGGGGCGCGATGTGCGGCATGGACGCCGACGCCAGCGTCATGGTCGAGTACGTGGACTACGACTGCCCGCATGACCATCACCATCATCACCACCGCGGGAAATACCATTACGGCAAAGGCATGGGCCACGACCACTGCGATGACGACAAATGCGGCCACGATTACCATCACGGCCACGACCACTGCGATGATGACAAATGCGGCCACGATCACCACCATGGCCACGACCACTGCGACGACGACAAATGCGGGTATGACGACCACTGGGATCATGACCCTGGCTGCCACGGCCACCCGGGGTGCAGGCCGAAATGCGCCCCGAGCGACCATCACGACGACAAAGGGTTCCGGAGCTTCAACGTCGCCGTCGTCATTCGGGTTGTCGCCAAGGTCATGACCGACCGCGAGATAATAATCTACCCCGGGCAGTATCCCGGACTGCCGGTAAAACCGAAAGGATAGGGTGCAATAAATGAGCGGGCCCCGCTTGGGGCCCGCTTTTGACCGGTAACAGGCCTTTATCAGTGGACACAGCTGGGCATAGCGATTGGGCTCTTCCCTACAAACCCTCCGGCGTGTTAAAATAGTCCGTATAAGACATATTACGACAATATTCGCAGGGAAAGGCACGGAGGCGATGAAGTGATATTCAGCATCAGGGCCCAGATGATTACCGCTTTCGTTGCCCTCATCGTTCTTCCCATAATCGTCCTCGGCGTGCTTTCCTATCAGAAGACCGAGGACATCCTCCTCGACAAGGCCAAGGGTCACAGCCTGGAGACAATGGAGAACGCCAGAGTCTTTTTCATCGAAAACTTCCTCTCCGAAGTCGGGACAGCCATCGACACATTCGCCCGCAACCTCGAAAGCGGCCAGGCCCACTCCCTGTCCGATCCCGGATCGCTGACAGCCGAGTGGGATCAGTTCCGGCTCATTCACCACAGCCTGCCGGCCGTCTTCATCGGCACCGCGGACGGACGTTTCATAATCTCGGCCAACACCTTGCCTGTTTATGACTTCGATCCCCGCAAGCGCCCCTGGTATATAAAAGCGGTGGACAACCCGGGCCGAACGGTATGGAGCGACGTCTACCTGGACGCCATTACCTTCAAGCCGGTCATCAGCGCCGCGCGGACCGTAACAATCGACGGGCAGGTGGCCGGTGTGCTGGGTGTCGACATATCCCTGCAATCGTTGGCCAATGTCGTAAACAAAATTTACTTCGAACAGGGCGGCTACGCCATCCTGGTCGATCAGGGCGGACTCGTGATGTCCCACCCCAATTCCGCGGCGCTGGGGACTACCGTAACCGACGAATTCTGGTTCTGGGAGATAAAACACAAGCCCCAGGGAGTCGTCCTTCGCCCCTTGGAGAATGTCGACACCTTCATCAGCTACATCACCATCCCCCGGACAGGGTGGAAACTCGTCGGCTTCATTCCCCATGAGAACATCCGGAAGGAACTGGCGCCGATCAGAGACAGGACCATCGGCGTAGGGGCGGCGGCGATGTTTTTGGCCCTGCTGATCGGTATAACCGTTGCCAGCGGAATCGCCTCCCGGATGCGCGGGCTTGTCGGGGCGATGACCAGAGTGCAGCAAGGCGACTTCTCCGCCCGCTGGCACGATTCATCCGCCGCCGAATTCGCCGAGATCAGCGAGCGTTTCACCGCCATGGTCACCACGCTTGAAAAACTATTAAGACAGGAACAGGCTTCGCAACACGAACTTGCTCTCCAGAAGGAGTATTTCGAGCAACTGTTCGAAAATTCGCCGGAAAGCATCGCCATCATTGATGCCGAAGACCGGATCGTGAGGGTCAACCACAACTTCGTCCGCCTGTTCGGCTACACATTTGCCGAAACCCAGGGCAGTTACATCAACGACCTCGTCGTTCCCGCCGAGCTGCGCGAGGAAGGGATCGAGATCAGTAGCAGCGTGCTCAGCAACAAAGTCGTCGAAAAGGAAACGGTCCGCAGACGCAAGGACGGGCAACTGTTCGACATATTCGTTCTCGGCTATCCCATCGTCGTCATGGGCAAACAGGTGGGCGGCTACATAATCTACCGGGACATCTCCGAGCGCAAGGAGGCGGAACGGCGGCTCACCTACGCAAACACCCACGACCTCCTCACCGACATGTACAACCGCCGGTACTTCGAACAGGAAATGCAGCGTCTCGATACGGGAGATTACCCGGCGGCCGGCATTATCATCAGCGATATCGACGGACTGAAACTGGTCAACGACACCCTGGGGCACGCCGTGGGCGACAACCTGCTCTTGCAGGCCGCCCGCATCATCCGTGACAAGTTGCCCGCCGGCGCCGTACTCTGCCGGATCGGCGGCGACGAATTCGCCGTTCTGCTCCCCGTCACCGACGAAGCCAGTCTCCAGGACATCGTCGGCGGCATTATGGCCGCCATCTCTGCCGACAACCTCAACAGCCGGGAGTACGTGCTAAGCGTCTCGCTGGGGTACGCCGTCCGCGGCCCCGCCCATAGCAGCATGGACGATGTCTACCGTGAGGCGGACAGCAGCATGTACCGGGAAAAACTTCACCGCAGCAGCAGCGCCCGCAGCGCCCTCGTCAAAACGCTCACCGAGGCGCTGCACGCCCGCGACTTCATAACCGAGGGCCATGCCGACAGGCTGCAGGAACTTGTCGAAAAACTCGCCAGAGCCGTCGGCATCCCCGAAAGGCGGATCGGCGACCTGCGCCTGCTGGCACAGTTTCACGACATCGGCAAGGTCGGCATCCCCGACAACATCCTTTTCAAGCCCGGGCGCCTGAACGAAGCCGAAACCAAGATCATGCGCCGTCACAGCGAGATCGGCTACCGTATCGCGGTTGCCTCGCCCGACTTCCACCACATCGCCGATTGGATACTGAAGCATCATGAGTGGTGGGACGGCGGCGGCTACCCGCTTGGCCTCAAAGGCGAAGAAATACCCGTCGAATGCCGCATCCTCCTCATCGTCGACGCCTTCGACGCCATGACTCAGGACCGTCCCTACCGCCAGGCGATGCCGACCGAGGAAGCGCTGCGGGAAATCGCCGCCTGCAAAGGCGTCATGTTTGACCCCGTCCTCGCGGACAAATTCATCGGGCTCTTCACCGCCAACCACAACACATAGGCCGCATAGACGAAGAAAGACCGGGGCTCTTCAGGCCCCGGTCTTTTCATATTCCCACCGGCTCAAGGCCGAGGAACTCGGCCGTAAACGCCAGCCACTGGCGGGCGGCGAACGAAAGATACCGGTCCCGGCGGCGGATAACCGCCAGCTCGAGGCATAACGGCGGGCCGCTCAGCGGCACGGAAACGATGGACTCAGGATCGAGACCGTCGCAGATCGATCCCGGCAGCAAAGCGATGCCAAGATTGGCGGCCACCATCCCGGTCATGAACTCCCGTTGAGAGGTCTCGCAGATCACCCGCGGCGCGAAGCCCGCCTGGCCGCAGCGCTGGAGGATATGGTCGTGGAGACTGAAATCCTCGCGATAAAGCACGAACGGCTCGTCCGCCAGCGCCGCGAAATCGACAGCCGGTTGACCTGCCAACCGGTGGTTTGGGTGGACGATGACGCGCAGCGGGTCACGGATGCACGAATACACGGCCAGCAGGGCCGTCTTCGCCGGCGGCGTGCAGACCACGCCCGTGTCCAGGGTGCCGTCCAGCACCGCCTCCTCGATCTTTTTCGACCCGTATTCGTATAGCTCGATCCCGATACTTGGGTATGCCCGGTTGAACTCTCCCAGCACGCGGGGGAAAACTGTCGACGCCGCGATCGGCGGCATGCCGACCCGCAGCCGCCCCTTGCGCAGGCTGGTGACAGCATCGAGTTCCACCGTCAGGTTCTGGAAAAGGCCGACGATTTGCCTGGCCTGTTCGAGGAGCGCCAGGCCGGCGTCGGTCAGTTCCACCTGCTTGGTATTGCGGTGGAACAGCGTCACAGCCAGTTCCTCCTCCAGGGCCTTGATCATCTTGCTGATCGACGGCTGGGTGACATGGAGCCTGACGGCGGCTTTGCTGAAACTCCCCTGCCTGACGACCTCGAGAAAATATTCGAGATGGCGTATATCCATAGCCTCGCCTCCTTACCCTTCTATTTTATTATAAATCAGGCGCATAGAAAACATGCGGAATATGAATTTTACCTATAGGAGAAAATACGGTAAGATAAATCCGCAAGGAGGGAGAAAAAATGAAGCAAAAAGTGTTCATCTCCGGAAAAGTACCCCGTGTGGCCTATGACATGCTGTCCGCCGAATTTGAAGTAACAATGCACGACAGCCTCATACTGCTGACCAAGGAAGAGATTATCGCCGGCGTCGCCGGCTGCGAAGCCCTGCTGCCGCTTCTGTCCGACGGCATCGACGCCGCCGTCATAAACTCCAACCCCAACCTCAAGATCATCGCCAACTACGGCGCCGGCTTCAACAACATCGACCTGGCCGCCGCCACCGCCCGCGGCATCCCTGTCACAAACACCCCCGCCGTCTCCACGGACGCCACCGCCGACCTGACCTGGGGCCTCATCATCGCCATCGCCCGCCGCATCGTCGAAGGCGACAAAAACACCCGTGCCGGCAAATTCACCGGCTGGGCTCCCCTCTATCACCTCGGCGTCGAAGTCACCGGGAAAACGCTCGGCGTCGTCGGTCTGGGCAACATCGGCAAAGCGGTCGTCAAACGCGCCAAAGGCTTCGACATGCGCGTCGTCTACAACTCCCGCACCAGGCTCAGCCCCGCCCAGGAAGCCGAACTCGGCGTGGAGTACCTGCCTCTTGAGGACGTAATCAGCACCGCCGACTTCCTCACCTTCCACGTCAGCTACGACCCGTCCATGCGCCACATGATCGGCGCTCGCCAACTGGCCGCCATGAAACGGACCGCCTACATCATCAACGCCGCCCGCGGGCCGATCATCGACGAACAGGCCCTCCTCGAAGCGCTGCGCGCCGGCAAAATAGCCGGAGCCGCCCTCGACGTCTACGAATTCGAGCCCAAGATCACCCCAGGCCTCGAGGAACTGGACAACGTCATCCTCTGTCCTCACCTCGGCAACGCCACCATAGAAACGCGCGACGCCATGGCCGCCCTCGCCGCAAAAAACATCATCGCCGTCCTCAAGGGCGGGCAGCCGCTCACCTGCGTCAACCCGCAGATATATTCCGGTCGCTGATAAGGCGCCTGCTGCGGCGCACCCGCTCCTCATCCGGCACCTGCTGAGCAACCTTGGATTGGCTACAAGGCCGCTGACACCTCCCGGCTGCGGGTGGTCTCGGCGGCCCGTCATTTTCGCCGGGTAATAAACCGGCGGCGGGAGGGAGTCCCGCCGCCGGCGGCGAATATTAACCCAAAACCTGGTTTCCACGGAAGGATAACAGCATGGGTAAAAAACCACTGTGGCTTCTGGCAATTGTGCTCGCCCTCCTCACCGCCGCCTTCCTCTTCGTCCAGGCAGGCTTCTTTGCCGTACAGGGGCCGCCGCCGTCGCCGCCGGCAGCAGAGCCCGCAGCCGCACCGTCCGCGCCGGCAGCCGCCGAAACTCCGTCACCCGCCGCGTCCGGTACCCGGAGCGGCCAGATGAAACTGGCGGACAAGCCGAAGGCTTTCGAGCCCGGGCCGCCCGTCGACGCCGACTACTCCTACACACTCAGAAAGAACGGCGGCGAACGGGAAATCCTGCCCGGCGTCACGATCATGTCCGGCACCAAGGGAGTCAGCATAAAGACCGCCGATAAAGACGAAACCATCCAGATCAAGCGCGACTCCACCAATTCGACCAGCGACATTCAGGTTATGTGGCAAAAGAAGCACTGACCGGCGAAATCCGCCGGTTTTTGCCGTCTGCGTATGCAAGACCGATGACTTCATGAGCGGAGATGTTTAGTGTGAACGACGACGAAAAGCAAGACAACCGCGGGCCGATCGAACTGGCGCGGTTAATCCGGGGACTAAGCATGGCCCTTGCCGCCGGGGCGAAACCACGGGACGCCCTCGATCTCCTCGTCCAGGAAGCCCAGGCGGCGATCGGCTGCGACCACATTTTCCTGAGTCGCTACGAAGCCGCCACCCAGACATTCCGGGCGGTAGCCTGGCGCAGCAGCGTCGACCCCGGCGACGTCTCCCTCGAGCAGAAATTCATGGGCAGCAGCTATTTCAACGGTCAACCCATCGTCGTCCACGACCTCTCCCAGTACAACTACCGGCTGCGCCCCGGCGTTGCGCGCCTCGGACTGCTGTCCATGGTCGGCGTCCCCCTCGTCACCTCCCAGGGAGTCAGCGGTGTGCTCGAAGCTTTCGCCGAGCGGCCCGACCATTTCTCCGATCTCGACGCCGACCTGCTGGGGCTGATTGCCCGCCAGGCGGCGGCAATCCTCGAGCGTGCCGACCTGGACCGCGAGACCAAATACCGCAGCGCCGAGAACGATTTTCTCATCGCAGCCCTCAAAATGGAACAAGCCTCGCTCGGAAGCCTGTTCTACAAAGTCGGCGAAACCTTCGCGGGCGTGCTTGGCGTCGACGGCATCGCCGTATTCGGCGTCGAGTCCGCGCTCGCCGGCAGCCCGCTCCAGGAAGTCATGGCCCGCGGTTTCACAATGGCTGACCTCGGACGCCTCAAGACACTGTTCGGCAAAGACCGGCTGCAGAAGTTGCTGCCCAGCGGCGACGGAGCGGGTAATAAACTGATCGTCAAACAGGCATTCCGCCAGGGGGGGCGCCGGTGCCGCAAAACTGCTCTACACCGTGCCGATCGCTTACCGGGGGAGCCTGCAGGGCCTGATCGTCTTCTACTGGCGGCAGATCGATAAATCCGCCGACCCGACCGCTCTCGAAAAGTTCATCGAGCGGACGGTCGGACACATTACCATGCTCCTGGGACGAAAAGACATATACGCGAATATCCAGCGGATAAGCTTCAACGACCCTCTCACCGGCCTGTCCAACCGCCGGATGTTCGAGTACGTCCTCGACCGCGAAATCAAAAAGATGCGACGGACTGGAAAACCCCTCAGCCTCCTCATGGTAGACGTCGACTTCTTCAAATCGATCAACGACGTTCACGGGCATCCGTCCGGCGACGCCGTGCTTGAGCAGATCGGCGCCATCATCAGGGAGAGCTTCCGCAGCGTCGATCTGGCGGCCCGCTACGGCGGGGAGGAATTCGCCATTATCCTGCCCGACACCGACCGCGCCCAGGCGGTGTCCGTCGCCGAACGCCTGCGCCTGAAGGTGGCCGAGCGCCAATTCCAAATCGGCAAAGGCTGCATAAACGTCACGATCAGCATCGGCGGCGCCACGTGGGGGAGCAGGGACGGAGCCGGCGATATGACCGGCGAGAGGCTCGTAGCCTCCGCCGACAAAGCCCTTTATCAGGCAAAACAGATGGGCCGCGACATAACCATTTTCATCAACGAATGACCGGGCGGCTGGAATACATTCACAACGCCAAATTCCGCACGCCGCACATACTATATCCGTAGAACCGTACACGCCGCGGCCGTGAGGCCGACAACCGCGCGGAAGGAAAACCGCCATAATGGACTTTTACAAACTCAACGCCTGGCTTGGCAAAAAGATGTATCTCGGCGTGCTCGGCGCGCTTTTGCTCGGCTTCAACTCGACCGTCGCCGATTCGCCGACGCTCCGCCTCGCCCTCATCGCGTTGTTCGGGTACGCCACCTTCGTCACCGCCCTGGAAACCAGCCTCATGCAATTCGGCAAAGTGCTCACCCGGCCCTGGGCGTCCCTTTGGACGCTCTGCCTTGCCCACCTCGTATCGCCCCTGATCGCCTGGCTGGTCGGCTACACATTCTACCCCGACGACATCAGCATAAGGATCGGCTACCTTGTGGCCGCTTCCGTGCCTGTGGGCGTCACCTCCGTCATCTGGACCTCGATCGCCAAGGGCAACGTCCCGGTCGCGCTCGTCACCCTCGCGCTCGACACCGTCATCGTTCCCTTCTTCCTGCCCGCCTTTTTTCTCGTCACCGTCGGCCAGGCCCTTCACATCGACTACAAAGAAATGGCCCTCCAGCTGATGTGGATGATCACCATCCCCAGCCTCGTCGGCATGGCTCTCCACGACATCTTCAAAGACAGAGCCGTCGCCTACGCCAAAGGTTTCGGCGGCATCACCTCCAAAGTCACCTTTTACACCGTCATCTTCCTCAACGCCGCCCTGGTCGCCCCGGCCGTCGACTGGAGTCCGGCGATGCTTAAAATGGCCGTCATCACATTCTTCATCGTCGCCGCCAGCTACTTCCTCGGCTACCTGGGCTCCCTCTTTATCAGGGGCCGGCCGCGCGACGTGGCCGTCGCCATGGTATACAGCGTCGGCATCCGCAACATCAGCTCCGGGCTGGTACTCGCCATCGCCCATTTCCCGCCTGCCGTCGCCGTGCCCATCACCCTTTTCATCCTATTCCAACAGCCGCTCGCCTCGCTCGTCCCGCCGATCTTCAACCGCCTGGCGAAACCGGAACCAAATTAAAAGGCGCCCCCGCGGGCGCCTTTTCTTATCGTCTATTTTCGCAGTTCGATCAGCCGGATGATATCCACCAGATAATCGCTGATCAGCGGGATATTTATCAGGATAAGCCGCCTGAGCACCTCAATCACCACCGCGAACACGATCGTCGTCCCGATCGCGAACCCCAAGCCGCGGGCGATACCGGCGAAAAAATTCGTCACAATCAGCCGGCGCGGTTTCTCGAGCAGTTCCAGGTAATCGGCGATCCGCATCGCTTCAAGGCGTTCGACCAGCCGTCGCAGATAATCGGCGGACGGTTCCTTTTCCGGCCCGTGGCTGTTCATAGTTCCCTCCGTCCGTGCCCGCCGGGGGCTTGCTGGTAAAGTGTATTCGCCGCCCGGAGCCGTTATTCCTGCGCCGCGCCGCTGCGGCGCCTGGGGGGAGGCATCCCCGGGGGGCGGGGAAGATAGGACTTTCCGCCCGGTTTTTTAGGACAATTGTCCCTGGCAGTTCGCGGGAAAAAAGAATAAAATTTTCATATAGTATCATCTGTCGCCGTCCGCACGGGTTGCAGCCCGGTTCAGCCTGCCGCACCCGCGCTCAAGCAGAAAGGGGCGCAGTATGCAGCGCGTATCCCTCGCCGTCTTACAGCCCGGCATGACCGTCGCCAGCAACGTGCGCGGCGCCGACGGCCGGCTGCTCGTCAGAAACGGCATGGTCCTCACCGACTCCAGTATCAGAAAACTAAACAACCTGGGTATCGGCTCGGTCTACATCAGAAACCCGCTTTTCGAAGCTATCGACATTCCCGAACTCGTCCGTGAGGACACGAGGGTCAAACTCGTCAGGGAATTGCAGACAGCCTTCGCCGATTACCAGAAAAACGGCGACCTCGACACGGCGGCCCTGCGCAGCGAAGTTAAGAATATGGTGGCGGAGATCATCGGCAACCGCGAGTCCATGATTCACACCTTCGACCTGCGCAGCTATCAGGACTACGTCTACGCCCACTCGGTCAACGTCGCCATAATCTCCGTCCTCGTCGCCCTGAATCTAGACTACAACGAAGCAAAACTGATCGACCTCGCCCTGGGGGCCCTCCTTCACGACATCGGCATGCTCGCCGTGCCCAAGGAAGTCATCCTCAAAGTCGGCAACCTCAGCCCGGCCGAGGCCGAAGCCATGCAGCGCCACACCCACGAAGGCTTCGAGATTGTCCGCAAACGGCGGGAGATATCCACCCTCGCCGCTCACGTCGCCTTCCAGCATCACGAGCGCTTCGACGGCACCGGCTACCCGCGCCGGCTCAAAGGCGAGCAAATCCACGAATACGCCCGCATCGTCGCCGTGGCCGACATCTTCGACGCCCTTATCGCCGACCGGCCCTACCGGAAGGGCATGCTGCCCCACGAAGCCTACGAAGTGATGATGACCCTCGCCGACAGATACATCGACAAAACCATCCTCGATATCTTCCTGGCAAACGTGGCCATCTATCCCATCGGCACAGTCGTCCAACTGAGCGGCGGCGAAACCGCGGTCGTCGCCAGGGTCCAGCCCAGACTCCAGGCCCGGCCCGTCGTCAAAGTCTTCCTCGACTCCGCCGGCGCGGCCGTCGAAAACGGAGCGGATATCAACCTCGCCGAACACCTGACCGCCTTCATCACCAAAGTATACAAAGAACACGAACTCTTCGAACTGCGAGCCTTCGCCGCCAGCCTTCAGCAGGGGTGAGAAAACGGCAAACCACGGCCTCCCAAGGCCGTGGTATTTTATTACAAATTAACCACGCCAAAATACTTGACTAAGTCAAATAAGTGTGATATTTTGAAGCCAAAAGGCATGACGTGGAGGGGTTGAAACATGCAGGACGCCATAATGCAACGGGCGGTCACAATCAGGGAATTCAACCGTTTCTACACAAACATCATCGGTCTCGTCAACAAAACAATCCTCGACAGCCCCTATTCGCTGGCCGAAGCCCGCGTGCTCCTGGAACTCCTGTTCGGGGGCCGGTACACCGCCACCGACCTAACAAGGCTGCTCGACATCGATCCCGGCTATCTCAGCCGCATATTGCGGCGCTTCAAAAGGGAAAAACTTCTTACCACCGTCCGTTCTCCGGACGACGGGCGTGTGCAGCTCCTGTCCCTGACCGACAAGGGCAAGAGCGTCATGACCGCCATCTCCGACGCCTCCACCCGCCAGATCGTAAGCATCTTGAGCGGCCTGTCGGTTGCCGACCAGCAGCAACTCGTAGGCCACATGGAGGCCGTGAAGGCAATTCTGTCCCGCCAGCCTCAGCCGCAGGCGGAGATCGTCATCCGCCCCTACCGTGCGGGCGACGCCGGTTATATCTCCCACCGTCACGGCGTCCTTTACGAGCAGGAGTACGGTCTCGACAAAGTCTTCGAACAATACGTCATCGCCGGCCTGGCCAAATTCTTCGCCGGCGGGGCGGACGGCGAGATATGGGTTGCCGAAGCCGCCGGCCAGATCGTCGGCTCGATCGCCATCGTCGCGGCCGGCCCGGGCACCGGCCAACTGCGCTGGTTCCTCATCGAGCCCGCCTTCCGCGGCAGCGGCCTCGGCCGCCGCTTTATGAACGTCGCCATCGACTATTGCCGCCAGCGCGGCTTCAACCACGTATTCCTCTGGACATTCCGCGGCCTTGATGCCGCCTGTCACCTTTACGAGAGCTTCGGCTTCCGCCTCACCGAGGAAACCGAAAACACCACCTGGCGCGACAAACTCACCGAGCAGCGCTGGGACCTCACCCTCGCCCGATAAGGAGCGGGGGTTTTCCACAAACAGGCGCCGGCAGGCGGGAGGAATAAGGCCGGCAGCGCGGGAATACATCCATTATAGCCAACATCAGCACGAAGGAGATGTTCACATATGGCCCTCATGACCGGCCGCGAATACGAAGACAGCCTCCGTAAGTTAAAATTCAAGGTATATCTTCAGGGCGAACTTATCGACAACCCTGTCGACCATCCCATCATCCGCCCGTCGATGAACGCCGTCAAAATGACCTACGAGCTTGCCCACGATCCGCGCTACGAAGCGCTCATGACCGCCACCTCCCATCTCGGCGGCGAAAAGATCAACCGCTTCTGCCATCTGCACCGGAATACCGACGACCTTGTCAAAAAGGTCAAGATGCAGCGCCTGCTCGGCCAGAAAACCGCCGCCTGTTTCCAGCGCTGCGTAGGCATGGACGCCATCAACGCCGTCGACAGCGTCACCTTCGAGATGGACAAAAAACTCGGCAGCGATTACCATAAGCGCTTCACCGCCTTCCTGCGCAAGATGCAGGACGAAGACCTCACCGTCGACGGCGCCATGACCGACCCCAAGGGAGACCGGAGCCTGCCGCCCAGCAAACAGGACGACCCCGACCTCTACGTCAGGGTGGTGGAAAAACGCGCCGACGGCATCGTCGTCCGCGGCGCCAAAGCCCACCAGACCGGCGCCCTCAACTCCCACCGGATCCTTGTCATGCCCACAATGACCATGGGCAAGGACGACGCCGACTACGCCGTCTCCTTCTGCGCCCCCGCCGACGCGCCCGGCATCTTCTACATCTACGGCCGTCAGTCCTGCGACACCCGCAAGCTCGAAGGCGGCGACATCGATGTCGGCAACAGCACCTTCGGCGGCCACGAAGCCCTCATGGTCTTCGACGATGTCTTCATCCCCTGGGAACATGTCTTCATGTGCGGCGAGCACGAATTCAGCGGCGCGCTCGTCGAACGGTTCGCCGGCTACCACCGCCAGAGTTACGGCGGCTGCAAGGTCGGCGTCGGCGACGTCCTCATCGGCGCCGCGGCCCTGGCCGCCGAGATGAGCGGCGCCGCCAAAGCCTCGGCCGTCAAAGACAAACTTATCGAAATGACCCACCTCAACGAAACACTCTATGCCTGCGGCATCGCCTGCTCGGCCGAGGGGTACCCCACCGCGTCCGGTACCTACCTCATCGACCTTCTGCTGGCCAACGTCTGCAAACAGAACGTCACCCGCTTCCCTTACGAGATCGCCCGCCTCGCCGAAGACATCGCCGGCGGCCTCATGGTGACCATGCCGTCGGAAAAAGACCTCCGCCACCCCGTAATCGGTCCCGTTGTCGAAAAATATCTGCGCGGCGTGGCCGGCGTGCCTACCGAACACCGCATGCGCGTCCTGCGGCTGATCGAGAACATCACCCTCGGCACTGCCGCCGTCGGCTACCGCACCGAATCGATGCATGGCGCCGGGTCGCCCCAGGCCCAGCGCATCATGATCGCCCGCCAGGGCAACATCGAGCAGAAAAAAGACCTTGCCAGAGCCATCGCCGGCATCCCGGCCGCGGCCGGAAGATGATGGAGGGCAGGCGATGGATAAACTCCGGCAAATAGTCGACGAAAAAGTCCGTCCGGCACTCCGCGCCCATGGCGGCGACATCGAGCTCATCGAGCTTACGGCGGACGGCAGCCTCAAAGTCAGACTGACGGGCGCCTGCGCCACCTGCCCCGGCGCCCAGCAGACCCTCGCCGACGTGGTCGCCGCCGCCCTGCATGAGGCCGCGCCCGAAGTCCGCGAGATCGTTCCCGTATTCCAGGCCGACGAAGACCTCATCCGCCAGGCGCTCGCCATCCTCCGCAAAGGCCGGGACGGCAGGGGTGACTGAGCCGGTTCGCCATGTCAGCATCGTCTTCTGCGGCGGCTGCAACCCCCGCATCGACCGGGGGCGCCTCGCCGGCGAACTCGCGCGGCGTCTCGCCGCGTACGGCTGCGAAATCAGCTACAACCGCCGCGACGCCGGCCTCCTCATCCTCCTCAGCGGCTGCACCGCCGACTGCGCCCGCGCCGATATCCCGGCCGGTATCCCCTGCATAGCCGTCGCCTCGGCCGCCGTCGACGCCGTCGGCGTTCCGGAAGCCGAGATAGCGGCTGTCGTCATCGCCAAAGCGGAAAACTACTTGGCGCTGAAGTAAACAAAGACCCGCGGCCAAAAGGTCGCGGGTCTTCCCATACCGTTGAACTACAGCCTGAACTGCGCCACCGCCCCCTGCAGGTTCTGGGCGAGCCTGGCCAGCTCCTGGCTGGAAGAAGCGATCTCCTCCATCGAGGCGAGCTGCTCCTCGGCCGCCGCCGAGACGCTCTGCGCCTCGTCTGCCGACGACTTGCTCAGCGCGTCGATCCTGCTCACCGAGGACACGATCCGCTGGCTGCCGCCCGCCATCTGCTGGACGGCAGCCGAAATCTCCCGCATCCGGTCGGCGCCCTGCGACACAAGCTCCACGATCTCGCTGAAGGCCGCGCCGGTCGCGGTCACCACCTCGGCGCCCGTCTTCACCTCGCGGGTGCCGTCGTTCATCGCCGCCACCGCCCGGTCGGTGTCGCCCTGAATATCGCCGATCAACTCGGCAATTTTCTTGGCCGCGTCCTGCGACTGTTCCGCCAGCTTCCGGACCTCCTCGGCCACCACCGCGAACCCCCGGCCCTGTTCGCCGGCGCGGGCGGCTTCGATGGCCGCGTTCAAAGCCAGCAGGTTTGTCTGGCCGGCGATGCCCGAAATCGTCTCCACGATCTGGCCGATCTCCTTCGAACGCTCGCCCAGCTTGGCGACCACCTGGGCCGAAGTATTGACCGTATCCTCTATCTGGGACATCTGGCTGACCGCCCTGTCGACCGCCATTCCGCCGGCCTTCGCCTTATCGGCCGCCTGGGCGGACTGTTCGGCCACCTGATTGGCGTTGGCCGCCACCTGCTGGATCGCGGCCGACATCTGGCCTACCACCGCAGCCGTTTCGTCGGCGGCAGCCAGCTGCTGGGCCGCTCCGCCTGCCACCCCGTTGATCGCGGACGCGATCTGGTTGGCCGCCTGGGCCGACTGTTCGGCGCTGGCCGTAAGCTCCTCGGATGAAGCCGCCACCTGTTCGGCGTTGGCGTTGATCTGCTTGATCAGGGCACGCAGGTTCTGTGACATCTGCGTGAAGCTTTGAGCCAGCCGGCCGACCTCGTCGTTCGAGTTCACGGCCAGCTCCACACTGGAAATATCGCCGCCGGCGATGCGGTTGGCCGCCGCTTCCACCTTCTGCAGCGGCGCGGTCATCCGGCGCACGAACCAAGCGACGATAATGGCCGTGACCACCAGTATGATCGCAATCGTTATCACCGACGTCGTCTTCAGGCCGGCGACGACCCCGGACACTTCCTCCACCGGCACCGAAAGCCCCAGCGACCAGGACGTCCCCCGAACCGGCGCATAGGAATAATACGCATCCACGCCGCGCGACGTGACCGTCGCTAATCCTTTCTCTCCCTTGACCATCTTTTCGGCCACCGCCTTCATCCCGGCGTCTGCCTTGGCATCTGTAAGGGAATTGGCCTTCATGGCCAGATCCTTATTGGGGTGGACGATCAGCAGGCCGTCGCCCTGACACACGAACGCATAGCCCGTTTTGCCGACCTTGTGTTCCACAACCATTTTGTTGATATCTTCCATGACGAGGCTTCCGAACAGCACGCCCGTCACCCTGCCGTCCGTCTTGACCGGCACCGCCACGTTTGCCACCAGCCGGCCCGTTGCCCGGGAAACGACGGGATCCGACACCGCCACCGTCCCCTTCAGCGCCTGCTGGATATAGGGCCGCGAGCTGAGGTCGCCCGTTGCGCCCGTATTATTATAGTGGAACCCGGCGGTATTCACGTACGCCATCGAATCGAATTTCGGATACGCCTTTGCCAGTGACGCGAGCACAGGCACGATTACCTTGGGATCGCCGCCCTGTATCGCCGGTATATGCGTAAGGCCCGTCAGCTCCATGCTTACGCCTTTCAGAAGCTCGCCGACCTTGTCGGCCTCCTCGGCCGCCTCCTCCTGCATCTGCCGTACGATGTTGGTTGTGAGGATCTTGTGGGCCTGGTCGTAATTCAGCCCGCCCAGCGCCGCGAGGGACAAGAGGAAGATTGTCAGGACCGCAACGGTGATTTTGGCCTGCAGGCTGCGTATGCCAAACAGGCTTTTTGTAAGACCGCCTTGCCGTAATCGTTGAGTTTGCATAAAATCCGCTCCTTTGCCGCTGTATTGTGTATATTTACAACTGTCCGCAAGGCTCTCTCACCCGGAGGACACTTGGCGGGCCTGTCCGCTCTGTTTTTGCCAAAATTCGACACAAAATGCGCGTTTTCCTGTGTCGAAACCAAGAAAAACCAAAATTTGTACAAATGACAAAACCCCCTCAGACCGTCAGGTTGAGGGGGTTTTGGGTAATTATCAGTATGTCTTCGCCAGCAGCTCTATGGGGTGAACGACCGGTATCTTCAAGTCGTGGCGGGCGACCCCGTGCTCCAGCTGCATCTTGCACGCCGGGCAGCCGGCGGCCAACATGTCGGGGTTCACCGCCTTGACGTTGTTCATCTTCCGGTCGAGGACCTGCATCGACAGATCGTAATTTGTCAGCGCGAACGAGCCGGCACCGCCGCAGCAGCGGTCGGCCTCAGGCATCTCCTTCAGCGTCAGCCCCGGGATGGCCTTAAGGATGGCGCGAGGCTGGCGGTTAACCTTCTGGCCGCGGTTGAGGTGACACGAATCGTGGTACGTCACCACCGCGTTAACCGGCTTATCGCCGGGCTTCACGCCCACCACGTCCACCAGGAACTCGCTGATGTCCAGCACCTTCTTGCCAAAGCCTGCGGCCTCGGGAACCAGCTCCTCGTAATTCCGCAGCATGTCGCCGCATGTCCCGCAGTCGGTCACGATGTAATCGGCGCCCGTCTCGGCCAGCAGCCTGGCATTGTTTTTCGCCAGCGTCTCAGCCGTCTCCACATCGCCGTACGCCAGCTGAGGCGTCCCGCAGCACTGCACGTCGGTCGGGATGTACACGTCGCAGCCGTGGCGCTCCAGCACGTCCACAACCGCTTTGCCCAGTTCCGTATTGACCATGTTCGTCATGCAGCTCAGGAAATAGGCCACCTTTATCTTGCCGCCCCGCTTGAGCTTCATATTCTCCAGCTCGGCCCGGAATGTGCGGGGCGCGAACTCCGGCATGACCGACTCCATCTTGGCGAGGTCGGGGGACACCGCCTTGATCAGGCCGAGGCCGCGCATCGCTTTCTGCACCCCGAGCTGCTGGTACAGATAAGATGCCTTCGCGGCCGCGCCCTGCAGGTTGTTGCTCGGCAGGAACTGTTTCAGCGCCGCGCTCAGCATGAACGGCAAGCCGTCCTTATCCTTGATCTCGGCCCGCGCCGCCAGCACCAGCTTGTCGGTCTGCACCTGCGACGGGCAATTGGCCACGCATGCCTTGCAGTTCAGGCACAGTGACATGATCTTCTTCATCCGCGGCGTAACCTTGAGATTGCCGTCAGCCAGTTCGCGGGCCAGGCGAACCTTGGCGCGGGCTACCGCCGGCTCGCTGCCAAGCGCGTTGTACAGCGGACAGACCACCTGGCAGAGGCCGCAGCGCAGGCACTTCTGGGCGTCTTCCCGCATCTCGTTGAGCTTTTTCATTGCTTTTCACCCTTCTCCGGGAGGGCCATCTTCCCGGGGTTGAGGATATTGTTCGGGTCGACAGCCATCTTAATGCTGCGCATAAATGCCAGACCCTCTTCGCCGAACTGCCACGGCATATATTTCTGCTTGATGAGGCCGATGCCGTGTTCGCCCGAAAGCGTGCCGCCAAGAGCCAGCGCGGCCTCGAACATCTCGTCGATCGCGGCGTCGACCCTTTTCATCTCCTCTTCGTTGCGCTCGTCGGTCAGGATGTTGGGGTGCATGTTGCCATCGCCGGTATGGCCGAGGATAGGGATGACCAGATCGTACTTTTTGGCGATCTCCTGGATGCGCTTGACGATATCCGGCACCTTGCTGCGGGGCACGGTGGCGTCCTCGACGAACACCGTGCGGGAATTTGCGCACAGCGCCCCGAAAGCCGACCTGCGGCCGGCCCACAGCTGGGCGGCCTCCGCCGCGTCCTTGGCCACCTTCACCTCGCGCGAGCGGCACGCGGCGCAGATCTCGGCCACCTTCTCGATCTGCTTGTTGACGTCGTTTTCGCTGCCGTCCACTTCGATCAGGATGGCGCCCTCCACGTCCATCGGGAAACCGACCGGCTTGAAGTTCTCGATCAGCTCCATGATCTTGTGGTCCATCAGTTCGAGAGTCGTGGGTATGATGCGGTGCTTGATGATGCTCGACACCGCCTCGGCGGCGTCATCGAGCGTATTAAACAGCGCGAAAAGCGTCCGTTTCGCCTCAGGCGCCGGCACCAGCCGCACCGTGATCTCGGTTATGACGCCGAGCGTCCCCTCCGAGCCTGTGAACAGGCGCATAAGGTCGTAGCCGCTCACGTTCTTGATCGTCTTGCCGCCGACCCGCAAAATGCCGCCGGTCGGGGTGACGACCTCAAGGCCGAGTACATAGTCCTTGGTCACGCCGTATTTCACGCCGCGCGGCCCGCCGGCGTTCTCAGCCACATTGCCGCCCATCGTCGACATGAACATGCTCTGCGGGTCGGGCGGGTACATCAGCCCTTCCTTCTCCACCGCCTGGTGGAAAGTGGCGGTGATGACCCCCGGCTGGACGGTCGCCGTCAGGTTATCCTGGTCGATCTCGAGGATCTTGTTCATCCGGTGCATGGCGAGCACGATGCCGCCCGCAACCGGGATGGTGCCGCCCGAGAGACAAGTGCCGCCGCCGCGCGGGATGACCGGGATGCGCTCGGCGTTGGCCAGTTTGATGATTTCGCTGATTTCGGCCGTCGTCAGCGGTGCGACAACGACGTCAGGCAGCGCCGACAGGTGGGTTGAATCGTAAGAATAACAAGTGAGGTCTTCCGGTTCGGTGAAGACGTTCTCCTTGCCGGCGATCCGCCGGAGTTGCTCGGCCACGTTCGATGAGATCATGTCTATTCCTCCCGTAAGTTATTATGAAATATTGCTTTGGCAAAATTTTGTATCCATACAAATTATACTACAGTCTGGCCGATAAAACCTGCTGTTTTCACTCATCGCTGTGTAGATTTGCACCTGCCGGGAAAACTATCGTCACGGGGGCCTCCCCTGTATCCGGTGCCGCAAAGGGAGGATTACAGATGATCGAAAGCAAGCATAGCGGCGAAACGCTATGGGCGCTGCTCAAGCGGCGGGCCGTCAGCCGCCGCGATTTCCTCAAAACCTGCGCCGCCCTCACCGGCATGCTCGGCCTGCCGCCGGCGGCGCTGCCCGCCGTCGTCGCGGCAGCCGAGACCAAACCCCTGCCGCCGGTCATCTGGCTGCACGGCCACGAATGCACCGGCTGTGACGAAGCCTTCATCCGCTCGCAGAAGCCGCTGGCGTCCGACATCGTCCTCAACCTCATCTCCCTCGAAGACATGGAGGTGCTCGGCGCCGCCGCCGGCGAGGCGCTCGAGCGGCACCACCACGAGATAATCGCCAAATACCCCGGCAAATACCTGCTCCTCTTCGAAGGCGCCGTGCCCACCGCCGACGGCGGCGTCAGCTGCATGGTCGGCGGCAAGCCCATCGCCGCCAAACTCAGGGCCGCCGCCCAGAACGCCGCCGCCGTCGTCGCTGTCGGCAGCTGCGCCGCCTGGGGCGGCATCCAGGCCGCCCGCCCCAACCCTACCGGCTCGGTGGCTGTCAGCGAAATCGTCGGCAGCCGGCCGCTCATCAACGTCCCCGGCTGCCCGCCCATCCCCGAGGTGCTCACCGGCACCGTCATGCATTACGTGCTGTTCGGCATGCCGCCCCTCGACAGCAAACGGCGGCCGCTGCAGTTCTTCGGCAACCGCATCCACGACACCTGTTACCGCCGGGCCTTCTTCGACTCCGGCATGTTCGTCGAAAACTTCGACGACAAAGGCGCCAAGGCCGGCTGGTGCCTGTACAAGGTCGGCTGCCGCGGGCCGGTCGCCTACAACCAGTGCGGTTCGATGCGGTGGTGGAACGGCCTGTCCTATCCCATCCAGTCCGGCGCCCCCTGCGTAGCCTGCGCCGCCGACAACTTCTGGGACACCGACCCCTTCCACCAGCGCCTGCCCAACATCAGCCTGCCCAACACCATCGCCACCGCCGACACCATCGGCCTGGTCGCCGCCGGAGCCACCCTGGCCGGCGTCACCGCCCACGGCCTTCTGTCGGTCGCCCAGCACCGGCGGCATAAGGAAAAAGACCGCCGTGAAGGTGAACAAAATGAATAGGGAGGAGGGGAGGCGAGAATGAAACGAATTGTCGTCGACCCCATCAACCGCATCGAGGGACACCTGCGTATCGAAGCCGTCGTCGACGAGGCCGGCGGCCGGGTCACCGAGGCCCTCTCGAGCGGCACCGCATGGCGCGGCCTCGAGCTCATCCTCCAGAACCGCGACCCCCGCGACGCCTGGCTGTACGCCCAGCGCTTCTGCGGCGTATGCACCACCGTCCACGCCCTCGCCTCGGTACGGGCGGTGGAGGACGCCCTCGGTATCGCCATCCCCCGCAACGCCAGCTATATCCGCAACATCATCGCCGCCACCCAGACGGTGCAGGACCACATCATCCACTTCTACCACCTCCATGCCCTCGACTGGGTCAGCCCCGTGGCCGCCCTCAAGGCCGACCCCGCAGCCACCGGCGCCCTCCAGAACGCCATCCTCGAAAAATACCGCCTGCCGCTCGCCGGCCCCGTCGAGCTCGACACCGCCGCCTTCCCCCACAACCCGCCCCGGGCCACCGTCGCCTACTTCCGCGACATCCAGGCCAAGGTGCGGCGCATCGTCGAAAGCGGCCAACTCGGCCTGTTCGCCGCCCACTGGTGGGATCACCCCGACTACGCCCTGCTGCCGCCCGAGGTCCACCTCCTCGCAGTCGCCCATTATCTCACCATGCTCGACCGGCAGCGCGAGCTCGTCGACGCCCACCTTATCTTCGGCGGCAAAAACCCCCACCCCCACTACCTCGTCGGCGGCATGCCCTGCTCCATCTCCATGAGCGACATGAACGCCCCCGTCAACAGCCAGCGGCTGGCGGTCGCCGACACCTCCATCAACTTCGGCATCGAGGCCGTCAACTACTACTACCTGCCCGACCTGCTGGCCATCGGCCACATATACGCCCAGAAAGGCATGACCGACGGCGGCGGCATCGCCGGCACGCTCGTCCTCGGCTGCGGCGAATACCCCGACGAAACCTACAGCGGCATCGCTAGCAACGACTATTACAAAAACCTGCTCTTAAGATCCAACGGCGTCGTCGAAAACTTCGCCCAGGGTGTCGCTGTGGCCAAATACCACGACCTCACCGGCGCCGACCTCGCCGACCCGGCCGTCGTCGTCGAAGGCGTCGCACACGCCTGGTACTCCTACCCCCAGCCGGGCGACCGCCACCCCTGGAGCGGCGTCACCAAGCCCCAGTTCACCGGCCCCAAGGAAGGGACGCGAACCGACTGGAAATTCCTCGACGAAACCGGCAAATACTCGTGGGTCAAAACACCCAAATGGCGCGGCCGCCTCGCCGAAGTCGGCCCCCTGGCCCGCTACATCATCGTCTACACCAAAGTCAGGCAGGGACTTATGCAGCCCACCTGGGCGGAGAAGATGATCGTCGACCAGATCGACGCCGTGTCCGCCGTGCTCGGACTGCCGCCCCACGCCTGGATGCCCACCATGCTCGGCCGCACCGCCTGCCGGGGCCTGGAGGCCCAGGTCAGCGCCTACATCGGCAAATACTTCATGGACAAGCTCGTCAAAAACATCCGTAACGGCGACACCGCAGTCGCCAACACCGCCAAATTCGACCCCGCCACCTGGCCGAAAGAGGCCAGGGGCATCGGCGTACACGAGGCGCCGCGGGGCGCCCTCGGCCACTGGGTTACGATCAAAAACGCCCGCATCGCCAATTACCAGGCTGTCGTCCCCTCCACCTGGAACGCCTGCCCGCGCGACGACGCCGCCGGCCACGGCCCCTACGAAGCCGCCCTGCTCGCCACCCGGGTCAAGGTCGCCGACAAGCCGCTCGAGATCCTCAAAGTCATCCACTCCTTCGACCCCTGCCTGGCCTGCGCCACCCACCTCTACAACGCCGACGGGGAGGAGGTGGCCGTCGTCCGCACCGACCAGTACGCCTGAGACCGGCGCGGACCGGATACCATGCACGAAGGAAAGCTCCGCGAGTACCACGTCTTCAGCGGCGCTACCCGCCTTTTCCACTGGGTGACGGTGGCCGCCGTCGGCGTCCTCTTTTTCACCGGCCTCTATATCGGTGACCCCTTCTTCATCGGCGCCCAGGGCATCGAGCCCACCGCCGCCGTAAAAAGGGTCTTCTCCATGGAGATGATGCGCCTCTACCACTTCGTCGCCGGCTACCTGCTGCTGGCGTCCTGCATCCTGCGCGTCTACGGCTGGCTCATCAGCAAAGGCGACCGCCTGCTGCCGCGCTTCTGGACCAGGCATTATTGGGAGGGGCTGGCCGACACCACCCTCCACTACCTTTTCCTGCGTCCCCAGCACCGGCCGTACCTGCGCAACTCGCTGGCCCGCACCAGCTACCTCGCCGTCTACGTCATGCTGCTCATCCAGCTCCTCACCGGCTTCGCCCTCTACGTCATGATCAACCCGACCTCGCTGGCGGCGAGAATCCTCGGCCCCCTCAACCACCTGCTGTACGGCGAATACTTCGTCCACCTCATCCACCACTACGTCTCCTGGTTCATCGTCCTGTTCGCCATCGTCCACATCTACATGGCCACCCGCGCCGACTGGATGGAGAAGGGCGGCGAAGTCTCCGGCATCATCTCCGGGGTCAAATTCTACCGCGAACAGCCGGAGGACCTCGATGACCTCAAATAGCGCACATCCCGTCGTCCTCATCGTCGGCGGCGGCTTCGCCGGCCTGCAGGCCGCCAAGGAATTGAGCGGCAAACCGCTCAGTGTCGTCCTCCTCGACCGCAACAACTACCACCTCTTCCAGCCGCTCCTCTACCAGGTCGCCACCGCCGGCCTCGGCCCGGAGGACATCAGCTACCCCCTCCGCGCCATCCTCCGCGGCCACGGCAACATCGCCTTCCGCATGGCCGACGTCTGCGGCGTCGACCTCGCCGGCCGCCGCGTCCTCACCGACGGCGGCGCGATAAGCTACGACTACCTGCTGCTGGCCGTCGGCGCCGAAACCAGCTTCTTCGGCCTCGACTCGGTCGCCGCCAACGCCGTCGGCCTCAAAAACCTCACCGACGCCCTCACCCTTCGCAACCACATCCTCCACATGTTCGAGCTCGCCTCCCAGGAACAGGACCCCGCCATAAGGCGCGAACTCCTGACCTTCGTCGTCGCCGGCGGCGGGGCCACCGGCGTCGAAAGCGCCGGCGGGCTGGCCGAGCTCGTCCACCTCGTCCTCAGCAAAGACTACCCCGAACTTGACTTCGGCGAAGTGGCGCTCATCCTCCTCGAAGGCGGCGACCGGCTGCTGCTCGCCCTGCCGGCGCCCCTGGCGGCGTTCGCCGCCCGCGAGCTGAGAAAAAAACACGTCGAAACCCGCTTCCACGCCCGGGTGGCCGGCTTCGACGGCCGCTCGATATTCCTCACCGACGGCAGCGCCATCCCCGCCCGCACCCTTGTCTGGGCGGCGGGGGTCAAGGCGGCTTCCCTCATCGCCACCCTCGGCGTTCCCACCGACCGCCTCGGGCGGGCCATCGTCGCCGAAACCCTCCAGCTGCCCGGCCACCCCGAAGTCTTCGTCGCCGGCGACGCCGCCTGCCGCGAGCAGGACGGCCAGGCGCTGCCGATGATCGCCCCCGTCGCCGTCCAGCAGGCCTCCCTTGCCGCCGCCAACATCGCCGCCCTCGCGGCCGGCCGGCCGCCTGCCGCCCTCGACTACCGCGACCCGGGCACCCTCGCGACCATCGGGCGCAGCTCGGCCGTGGCCACCGTCGGCCGCTGGCGCTTCGCCGGCTTCACCGCCTGGCTGCTGTGGCTGGCCATCCACCTCATCCGGCTGGTCGGCTTCCGCAACCGTTTCATCGTCACCATCAACTGGGCGTGGGATTATTTTTTCTACGAACGGGCAATAAGGTTAATACTCCGTATTTAGACATTCTTTCGCCACATAGAAAGTCCGTCTCCCACAGTTTTGCCGCCGGAAAATCCCTTTGCGGCGCGTTCTTTCCTCATTTAAAGTGAAAATAATAATTTACCTGTCCGCGCATAATTCGCCGCCGCGCGAATAAGTTGTACTAACCGCACAGCGTGGACGAGAGATTGAGAGAGTCCGAAAACCCCCTGCGTGTCAGGGTTATTCGGGCTTTTTAATTTTCGCGGAAAAGGACAAGGAGGGGGGAGTGAGAGGGGAGAGGAGAGGGGGAAAGAGTAGCACTGCAGAGAATTAAGAAGGAGGAGAAAATCTATGTCAAACCTGTTGGGTGAATTCCTCGGCACCATGGTCCTGATTGTATTTGGTTCCGGCGTTGTCGCCAACGTACTGCTGAAAAAATCCAAAGCCGAGGGTGCAGGCTGGTTTACGATAATCCTCGGCTGGGCCGTCGGCGTCGTCATGGGAGTCTTCATGGCCATCGCCGCCGGCGCCCCCCAGGCCGACATCAACCCGGCCGTCACCCTCGCCAAAACGATGATGGGCGTCTACAGCGCCTCCCAGGCCGTTGCCACGATGGTCGCCCAGTTGGCCGGCGGCTTAGTCGGCGGCGTCATCGTCTGGCTGGCCTTCCTGCCCCACTGGGAGATCAGCGAGGACAAAGGCGCCAAACTGGCCGTATTCTGTACCGCGCCGGCAATCCGCAATTACCCCGCCAACGTTCTGTGCGAAATCATCGGCACGATGGTCCTGATCCTATCGATCTTCGCCATCTTTTCCAAGCCCGTCGGCGGCATCGCCCCCGGCTTCGGTCCCTTCCTGGTCGGTTTCCTCGTCTGGGGCATCGGCGCCAGCCTCGGCGGGCCGACCGGCTACGCCATCAACCCGGCCCGCGACCTCGGGCCGCGTCTCGCCCACTTCGTCCTGCCCATCGCCGGCAAGGGCGGCTCAGACTGGGAATACTCCTGGGTGCCCGTCGTCGCCCCGCTCATCGGCGGCGGCCTGTCGTACTTCGTCGGCAAAGCGGTCGGCCTGATCTAGCGGACAAAAACCGGCAAATGTTGACCGGAAGCCTGTCAATGGCATACAATGGGAGGTAGAGTAGAGTGAGTAAAAAATACGTGCTGGCCCTCGACCAGGGCACGACCAGCTCGCGGGCCATCATTTTCGACGACGCGTCCGACATCGTCGCCGTCGCCCAGAAGGAATTCACCCAGATATTCCCCAAACCGGGCTGGGTCGAACACGACGCCGACGAAATCTGGGGCACCCAGATCGGCGTGGCCGCGGAAGCGGTCGCCAAAGCCGGCATCAGTCCCGGCGACATCGCCGCCATCGGCATCACCAACCAGCGGGAAACGACGGTCGTGTGGGACAAAACGACCGGCAAGCCCGTTTACAACGCCATCGTGTGGCAATCCCGCCAGACGATGGAAATATGCGACGCCCTAAAGGCCAAGGGCCTGGCGGACACCTTCCGCCACAAAACCGGCCTCGTCATCGACGCCTACTTCTCCGGCACCAAGGTCAAGTGGATCCTCGACAACGTGCCCGGCGCCAGGGAGAAAGCCGAAAACGGCGACCTGCTGTTCGGCACCATCGACACGTGGCTCATCTGGAAACTGACCGCCGGCGCCGTCCACGTCACCGATTACTCCAACGCCTCGCGGACCCTCATGTACAACATCCGCGATCTCAAATGGGATGAGGACATCCTCGCCGAACTCACCGTCCCGGCCGCCATGCTGCCGGCGGTGCGCCCCTCCAGCGAGGTCTACGGCCTCACCGACGCCGGCGTCTTCTTCGGCGCCGCCGTGCCGATCGCCGGAGCCGCCGGCGACCAGCAGGCCGCCCTCTTCGGCCAGACCTGCTTCCAGCCCGGCATGGCAAAGAACACCTACGGCACCGGCTGCTTCATGCTCATGAACACCGGCGAAAAGGTCATCGAGTCCAAGAACGGCCTGCTGACCACCATCGCCTGGGGCCTTGACGGCAAAGTCGAATACGCCCTCGAAGGCAGCATCTTCATCGCCGGCGCCGCCGTCCAGTGGCTGCGCGACAGCCTGCGGCTCATCGAAACCGCCGCCGACTCCGAATACTACGCCAGGAAAGTCAAGGACGCCGAAGGCGTTTACGTCGTCCCCGGCTTCGTCGGCCTTGGCGCCCCCTACTGGGACATGAAAGCCCGCGGCGCCATCCTCGGCCTCACCCGCGGCAGCACTAAGGCCCACATCATCCGCGCCACCCTCGACGCCATGGCCTACCAGACCAAAGACGTCCTCAGCGCCATGGAGGCCGACTCCGACATCAGCCTGCAGGCCCTCAAGGTAGACGGCGGCGCCGTCGGCAACAACGTCCTCATGCAGTTCCAGGCCGACATCCTCGGCGTGCCTGTCGACCGGCCCCAGGTAACCGAAACCACCGCCCTCGGCGCCGCCTATCTGGCCGGTCTCGCCACCGGCGTATGGAACGGCCGCGACAGCCTCGTCAGCAACTGGAAGCTCGACACCCGCTTCGCGCCCCAGATGGACGGCGAGCGGAGCGCCAAACTCTACAAAGGGTGGCGCAAGGCGGTCACGCGGGCCCTCGACTGGGAAGAATAACAGCATAAAACAGGGACTGGAGTATGAGAGAAGTCCCTTTGTGCCGCGAGGACAAAGGGACTTCTCTACCTTTTTTTCAATAACTAATGATACCGGGAGTGGGAGAAACATGACAAAAACGCAGGCCGTCATCATCGGCGGCGGAGCAACCGGCGCAGGCATCCTGCGCGACCTTTCGATGCGGGGCGTCAAAGCCGTGCTGCTCGAGCAGCGCGACCTGGCCCACGGCACGAGTTCGCGCTTCCACGGCCTGCTCCACAGCGGCGGCCGCTATGTCGTCAAAGACCCGGAATCGGCGGCGGAATGCGTCGCCGAAAACCGGATCCTGCGGAAAATCGCCGGCCAGTGCGTCGAAGACACCGAAGGCTTCTTCGTCCGCCTGCCGGAAGACGACGCCGCCTTCGAACAGCAGTGGCTCGCCGCCTGCCGCGCGCTCGGCCTGCCGGTCGCACCGCTCGCCCCCCAGGAGGCGGTGCGGCTCGAACCCAACCTCACCCCGCGCATCGCCGCCGCCTACCGTGTCCCCGACGCCGCCATCGACGGCTTCCGGCTGTGCTGGCAGAACGCCGCCGCCGCCGCCCGCCACGGCGGCGAAGTCCTCACCTACACCGAAGCGATCGGCATCGAGCGCGACGGCGGCAAAGTCACCGGCGTCACCGTCCGCGACGCCCTCAGCGGCGAGACGCGCACCATACCCTGCGACCTGGTAATCAACGCCGCCGGCTCCTGGGTCGGCAAAGTCGCCGCCCTCGCCGGCGCCGACGTCCACGTCAAACCCGACCGCGGCACCCTCGTCGCCTTCAACCACCGTTTCACCAGCCGCATCATCAACCGCCTCCGCCCGCCGTCGGACGGCGACATCTTCGTGCCCCACGGCTCGGTAACCATCCTCGGCACCACCTCCGTCGCCGCCGACCGGCCCGACGACACCGCCCCCCGCAGCGACGAAGTCCTCAAACTTCTGCGCATCGGCCAGGAACTGTTCACAAACCTCGCCGACTACCGCATCCTCCGCGCCTTCGCCGGCACGCGCCCGCTCTACAGCGCCGCCGAAGGCCGCGCCGCCTCCCGCAACTTCGCCGTCATCGACCACCGCGCCGAAGGCATTGACGGCCTCATCACCGTCGTCGGCGGCAAACTCACCACCTACCGGCTGATGGCCGAAAAAGCCGCCGACCTCGCCTGCGAACGCCTTGGTATCGACGCTCCCTGCCGCACGGCCGGCGAGCCGCTCGTCGCCGACCCCGCGCCCGGACTGCTGGCCATGGCGAAAAAATACTTTCCCGCCGGCGGCGCCGAACTCGCGGCCGCCAGGCTGGGCGACGCCTTCGGAGCCGTCGTCCGGAGGCTCGAAGACGATCCCGCCGACCGGGCGCTGATCTGCGAGTGCGAGCTCGTCACCCTGGCGGAAATAAAAGAGATCGCCGCCCGCGCCACCACCCACGGCCTCAGCGACATCCGCCGCCGCACGCGGTTGGGGATGGGCACCTGCCAGGGGGCGTTCTGCGGCTTCCGCAGCGTCGCCGCCGTCTGCGACGCCGGCCTTGCCGACAAAGGCGCGGCCGAACTCCTCCGCGATTTCCTCGAGGAGCGCTGGTCGGGCATCAGGCCCGTCCTGTGGGGCAAACAGCTCAGGGAAGAAGAACTGCTCCGCGGCATATACGGCGCGAGTCTCAATATAGATGGAGCGATGCATGATGAAGGAATATGACGTAATCGTCGTCGGCGCCGGCCTCGCCGGCCTGACAGCCGCGGCCGCGGCCGCCGGCGAAGGCGCGCGGGTGCTGCTGGCCGCAAAAGGGGCGGGTGCCATCACTATCGGCGGCGGCACGATCGACATCCTCGGGTACGGTCCCGACGGCCGCCCGGTTACCGACCTGGCGGCGGCTATCGCCGCCCTGCCGGCAAGCCACCCCTACGGCAAACTCGGCCTGCCGGCCGTCCAGGAGGCTGCGGACTGGTTCCTCGCCCTGTGCGCGGCGGAGGGCTATCCGTACTGCGGCTCGCTCGCAGCCAACCGCTGGCTGCCCACCGCCGCCGGGACACTCAAACCGGCCTGCCTGGTGCCCAGGACGATGGACACCGTCGGGGTGTCGGCTGCCGACGGCATCGTCATCCTCGGTTTCGCCGGCCTCAAGGACTACCGGCCGGAAATGATCGCCCGGGGACTGGCCCGCCGCCCAGGCTACAACAAACACTACAGCGTCGTCACCATCGACTGCGGCTTAACCGGCGGCCGCGACGCCACCGCCCTCGACGTCGCCCGCCTGCTCGACACCGGGGAGGGGCGCGCGGAGTGCGCCGCCCGGATGAAACAATGCCTCCCGTCCGGCAGGTTCGTCGTCATGCCGCCGGTCCTGGGCACACAGCCTGGCTGCGCGGCGTGGGAGGAACTGGAGCAAGCCTCCGGCTGCCGGCTCGTCGAAATCGCCGGCACCCCGCCGGCCGTCACCGGCCTCCGGCTGCGCGCTCTGCTGCTCGCCCGCCTCAGGCGCCAGGGCGTCGCCATCCTCGAACACGCCGCAGTCGTCCGGGCCGAAGTCGGGCAGGGCCGCTGCCAGGCGATCGTCACCGGCCAGGCTGACCGCGAGCGCCGCTACCGGGCCCGCTCCTTCGTCTTCGCCACCGGCGGCTTCCTCGGCGGCGGCCTGGAGAGCTTCGCCGGAGCCGCGCGCGAAAGCGTATTCAAGTTCCCCCTGTCCGTCCCCGCCGACCAGCTGGCCTGGAGCGAGTCCCGTTTGCTCGCGTCCGGGCCGCAGCCCTTCGCCGCATTCGGCGTCGCGACCGACGGCGAGCTGCGGCCCGAGGGCGCCGATGGGCAGATCCTCCTCGAAAACGTCCGTTTCGCCGGCGCCATCCTGGCCGGCTGCGACTACAGCTACGAAAAATCCGGCAACGGCGTCGCTCTCGTCAGCGGCTACAAAGCCGGCGTGGCGGCAGGGAGGAATAGCCGTGAAAACGTGTAATAATAACATCGACGCCTGCACGGCGTGCGCCTCCTGCACCGCCCTCTGCCCCGTCGCCGCCGTCGTGCGCGATTTCCCCGGCCCCAAGATGGCCGGACCGGCCGCCGAACGCTTCCGCAAAGCGGGAGCCCCCACCGACGCGGCGCTCGCCTACTGCACAAACTGCAAGAACTGCGACATCACCTGCCCCTCCGGCGTGCCGGTGGCGGCGCTCAACATGCGGGCCAGGGCCGAGCACGTCAAGAAGCACGGCCGCCGCCTGCGCGACTGGATTCTCGCCCACGGCGAGCACATGGCCAAACTCGCCATGCCCGGCCAACCCCTCACAAACCTCGGCATGGCCAACCCCGTCACCCGCCAGATGCTAAAAGCCATCGGCATCTCGGGCAGCCGGCCGCTGCCGCGCTACGCCCCCCGCACATTCCTCAGGCAGTACGGCAAACTCCGCCAGCAGCCCTTTGCCGACAAAGTCGTCTTCTTCCCCGGCTGCTTCATCAACTACAACGCCCCCCAGGTCGGCCTCGACCTCATCGCCGTCCTCCAGGCCAACCGCCACCAGGTCATCGTCCCGCCCGGCCTCGCCTGCTGCGGCGTGCCGCTCGTCACCGGCGGCTACCTCGAAGAAGCGGCGGCAGCCGCGAAGCGCAACCTCGCCGCCCTCGCCGACTACGCCCGCCAGGGCATCCCCATCCTCACCGCCTGCACCAGCTGCGGCCTGATGATAAAACAGGAATACGGCGAACTGTTCGGCGCCGACGGCGCCGGCGAAGTCGCCGCCCGCACCTACGACGCCATGGAATTCCTCCTCGAGCTTCACGACCGGGGACGGCTCAACACCGCCTTCACGCCCGCCGGCGGCAAATACCTCTACCACGCCCCCTGCCACCTGCGCGCCCAGGGCATCGGCCGGCCGGCCCTCGAACTCCTTTCCGTCCTGCCCGGCGTCGCCGTCACCGACCTGGACGCCGGCTGCTGCGGCATCGCCGGCAGCTACGGCTTCAAAGCCGACCGCTACGACATCTCCATGGCCATCGGTCAGGAACTGTTCGCGAAGATAAAAGCCGCACCTGCCGACGCCGTCCTTGCCGACTGCGGGACGTGCCGGCTGCAGATCGCCCACGGCACCGGCGCGAAGGTGCTTCACCCCATTTCAGTCATAAGAAAAGCTTACGAACCCGAATATAAACTGTAACCCCCGTTTCCCCCATTGACCCGCACGCGCGGCAAGAGAGGGGTGGAAAGCATGGCCCGAATGGCGATCGCCGCCCTGATAAGGAAAGGGGCCGTCATTCCCGCGGCCCGGTCGGGCGAAGACTTCGAGGCGGCGATGCGCACCGGCGCTCCGGCCGTCATCGTCCTGTTCGGCGACATAAACGAACTGCCGCGGCTGGTGCGCCGCGGCCAGGAATGCAAAAAGCAGCTTATCGTCCATCTCGACCTGTTCGAAGGGATCGGCAAAGACAAGTCGGGCATCAGGTTCCTCGCCCGCACCGGCATGCCGGCCCTCATCACCACAAAACCCCATCTCGGCAAAATCGCCCGCGAAGAAGGACTGCTCGTCATCCAGCGCCTCTTCCTCATGGACTCCGAATCGCTGCGCACAGGGATACACATGCTCAAAGGCTTCAAACCCGACGCGGTCGAAATCCTCCCCGCCCTCGTACCGGCGGCGATCGTCCGCGAGATCATCCGCGAGACCGACATCCCCGTCCTCGCCGGCGGCCTCATCCGCACGGCCGACGACGTGGCCTGCGCCATCGGCAACGGCATCTACGCCGTCAGCACCAGCCGGCGCGACCTTTGGGTCTAATCCTGGCCGGCGTCACTTGCCGAGCTGATACTGCTTGATCTTGTAATAAAGCGTCCCCAGAGCGATTCCGAGCTCCTGGGCGGCGCTTTTTTTCCGGCCGTCGACCAGCCGTGCTTCTTCAGCGCCCTTACCAGCATCGCCTTCTCCACCTCCTGCAGCGTCCGGACGGGTTCGTCGCCCGGTTGAGCCTCGCCGGACGCGCCGGGGGACAAAAACCGGAAATGTCCCGGCAGGAGCGTATCGCCGTCGCAGATCGTCACCGCCCGCGTCAGCGCGTTCTGCAGCTCGCGGATATTGCCGGGCCACGAATGGGTCAGCAGCAGCTCGAGGCTGCCCGCGCTCATCCGCAGGGTCGGACGCCCCGACTCCTGGCACACCCTGCGGAGGATATGGTCGACAAGCAGCGGGATATCGTCCTTGCGGTCGCGCAGCGGCGGTAGGGTGACGTTTATCACCTGCAGTCGGTAGTAAAGATCCTCCCGGAACAGCCCTTTGGCCACCATGCTCTGCAGGTTCCTGTTCGTTGCGGCAAGGATCTTGACGTTCACCGCCTGCCGCTGGTTGCTGCCGATCCGCTCGACCTCCTTCTCCTGCAACACCCGCAGCAGCTTGGCCTGGGTGCTGAAACTCAGGTCGCCGATCTCGTCGAGGAAAATCGTCCCGCCGTTGGCCAGCTCGAACTTGCCGGCTTTGGCCTTATGGGCGCCCGTAAACGCTCCCTTCTCGTGCCCGAAAAGCTCGCTCTCCAGCAGCGACTCTGGGATCGAGGCGCAGTTCACGGTGATGAACGGCTTATTCCAGCGGGGGCTGGCGTGATGGATGGCGTTGGCGGCGATCTCCTTGCCTGTGCCGCTTTCGCCGGTTATCAGCACCGTCGAATCGTTCTTCGCCGCCCGTTTGCTTAAGTTTATCGCCTCAAGCACCTTGCGGTTGGCGCCGATCATATCGGCGAACGTGTACTTGGCAGACCCCAGCTCGCGGCTCAGCGACTCCACCAGCGCCTTCGTGTTGCTCAGCTCTTCCGACAGGCGCATGATATCGGTCACCTCCTGGAAGGCGACCACCGCCCCGCGCAGCGTCCCGGCCATAAAGATCGGCGCTCCGTTCGAGATGACGTCGGCGCACGACCCCACTGCCTGGTTGCGGACTCCGGTGGCGGCCTTCCCGGAAAGCAGCACGCGCACGGCCGCGCCGTCCGGCGATACCTGAAAAACATTCGTTCCGATGCGCTCCGACGGATGGATGCCGGTGATCGTCGAAAATGCCGGGTTGATGTACTCGATGATCCCCGCCTCATTCATGATCTGGATGCCCTCGGTGACGGCGTTCAGGGCGCTGAGATACTTCACCCGCTGTTCCTCGCAGTGGGTCAGCTGGCGCGCCAGAAAGCTCAACAGGCTGCTCAGCGCATGGGTGGTGTGGAAGCCGACCAGCTCCACGCCGGCCGGCGGCCAGCCCGCGGGGAGCTCGGATAGCGGCACGAAGCTGAACACCGCCTCCGGGCCCCGGTCGGCCAGTTCCTCCCACGACGCGGCCACCAGGGCGCGGTGAGGCCCGAAGCGCTTGGCGGCCAGCGCCTCGCACGGCAGCGGCAGCGCGCCGCACACGCTCAGTTCGTCCTGGTCGGCCAAGTGATCCAGCAGCAGCAGGCACTGGCGCTCCGATCCAACGATAGCGACTTTAAGCGGCATGACAACCTCCCGAAGGAAAATATCCCCTAATACTTTGCTGCCGAGACAGAAAATCCCTTTCCGTTTTTCAAAAAACGTAATTTTTCCGAATGGGCAATAGCGGGCTCTGCGGGACTTTTATTCCGATAATTGAAATTATCCCTGCAGGCCGGTTTGCCCCCGATGCCCGCCGGGAAAGGGCTCGGTGCCCCTGGCACGGATATTGCGTTACAAAAAGGACGGCGTTTTATTCAATTTCGTAATGCGGGTACAAAGGGGGATATGAATGGAGAAATTCAATGTAGCCATCCTGGGGGCCACGGGCGCTGTCGGCACCGAACTGCTCGACATCCTCGCCAGCCGCGATTTTCCCGTGGGGAAACTCAAGCTGCTCGCCCTCGAAGTGGGCACGACCGTCACATTCCGGGGCGGCGACCACATCGTCGAGGAAGCCACACCCGAAGCCTTCCGCGACATCCAGATCGCCTTCTTCGCCGGCGGCCCCATCAGCAAGGTCCTCGCTCCGGAAGCGGTCAAGGCGGGCGCGGTGGTTATCGACAACAGCAGCGCCTTCCGCCTCGACCCGGACGTGCCGCTGATCGTGCCCGAGGTCAACATCGGCGACCTCGCCGACCACAACGGCATCATCGCCAATCCTAACTGCTCCACCATCATCATGGCCCTGGCCATCAACCCCATCCACCAGCACGCCGGACTCAAACGGGTCATAGTTTCCACCTGCCAGGCCGTATCGGGAGCCGGCAAAGCGGCTGTCGAAGAGCTGAACGGCCAACTGCGCGAACTGCTGGACGGGCGCCAGCCCTCGGCAGCCATCCTGCCGGTGGCCGCCCTCGGCGCGCACTACCCCATCGCCTTCAACCTCATTCCCCAGATCGACATCTTCGAAGACGAGGGCTACACCAAAGAAGAAATGAAACTGGTGCTCGAGACGCGCAAAATCATGCACCTGCCGTCGCTGCCCATCACCGCCACCACGGTGAGGGCCCCCGTCCTGCGCAGCCACTCCGAATTCCTCAACCTCGAAACCGGGCGCAAACTCCCGGTAGAGGAAGCGCGCCGGATACTGGCCGCCGCCCCCGGCGTGTCGGTCCTCGACGAGCCCGACCGCCAGATTTACCCCATGCCGGCCTTCACCGCCGGCCGCGACGAAGTATTCGTCGGCCGCATCCGCGAGGACCGCACCGTGCCGGCCGGGCTCAACATCTGGGTGGTCGGCGACCAGATCCGCAAAGGCGCCGCCCTCAACGCCGTCCAGATCGCCGAACAGCTCATCGCCCGAAGTCTCGTCTAGGAGGGAGGGCCATGAGGATACTCGTCCAGAAATTCGGCGGCACATCCGTCAGCACCGCCGAGCGCCGCCGGCAGGTCGTGGCGAGGATAACCGCCGCCAAGGCGGCCGGCTGCGCGCCGCTCGTCGTCGTGTCCGCCCTGGGGCGGGCCGGGGAACCCTACGCCACCGACACCCTCCTCACCCTGGCGAAAGAGGAATGCCCCGCCATCGGCAAGCGCGAACAAGACCTCATCATGGTCTGCGGCGAAATCGTCGCCGGCGTGATCGTCGTCGGCGCCCTGAAGACCGCCGGCATCGACGCCGTCTTCCTCACCGGCCAGCAGGCGGGCATCATCACCACCCCCGCCCACGGCGACGCCCAGATAATCCGCATCGACCCCAGGGGCGCGACCGGCCACCTCGCCGCCGGCCGGATCGTAGTCGTCGCCGGCTTCCAGGGCGTCAGCGAGGCCGGCGAGATCACCACCCTCGGCCGCGGCGGCAGCGACACGAGCGCCGCGGCTCTCGCGGCGGCCGTCAAAGCCGAGGCGGCAGAAATCTACACCGACGTCGACGGCATCATGACCGCCGACCCTCGGGTCGTGCCGGAGGCCGGCACCATCCCCGTCATATCCTACGAAGAAGCTTACCAGCTGGCCATCCAGGGGGCCAAGGTCATCCATCCCCGCGCCGTCGAGATCGCCCTCCGCCACGGCCTGCCGCTCAGGATCAGAAACACCGCCGGCGAAGCCGAGGGCACCCTCGTGACAGGCGGCCGGGACGGAACGATCGAGCGCCTGCGGGGCCGCGTAGCCGTCGGCCTGGCCCACAAAAGCGGCTACGGCATCATCAGATTGACCTGGGGAAAAGGGGGGGCAGGCGCAGCCGTACTGGGCCGCCTGGCGGCCGCCGGCCTCGACGCCGACCTCATCAACCTGACCCCGCAGGGCGTAGAAATCATCGCCGGCCGGGCCGACATCGACCTTGCCGCCGACCAGGCCGCCGCCGCGGGCCTCAGCGTCGCCGTCAAAGCCGAAGACTGCGCCAAGATATCGCTCATCGGCTGCTCGTCCCCGGCGGCGGCTGTCGTCAACAGCTTCGTCGACCTGCTCCGCCAGGCCCGCATCGGCGTCCTGCAGACCTTCAGCGGCCCGTACGCCGTATCGGGCATCGTGGCCGCGGGCGACCTCGCGGCGGCGCTCAGAGCCCTGCACGCCGGCGTGTTCGGGCAACGAGGCAAAGGAGGATGATTATGGGTAAATTCGGACAAGTGCTGACCGCGATGGTCACTCCCTTCGACAAAAACATGGCCGTCGCTTACGACAAGGCCGCCGAACTGGCCGCCTACCTCGTCGACCACGGCAACGACGGCCTGGTGGTCGCCGGCAGCACCGGCGAAGCCGCCACCCTCACCGACCAGGAACGGCTCAAACTCTTCGAAACCGTACTGGACGCCGTCGGCGACCGGGCCTGCGTCATCGGCGGCACCGGCACAAACGACACCGCCAAATCGGTGCGCCTCACCCGGGAGGCTGCCCGCATCGGCCTGCACGGCGCGATGCTCGTCGCCCCCTATTACAACAAACCCTCCCAGGAAGGGCTCTACCGTCACTTCGCCACCGCCGCCGCGGCCGCCCCCGACCTGCCGCTCATCGTCTACAACGTCCCCGGCCGCACAGCCGTCAACCTGCTGCCCGAAACCGTGCAAAGGCTGGCGGAAGTGGAAAATATTGTAGCAGTCAAAGAAGCCAGCGGGAATTTGGAACAAATGAGCGAAATTATCCGTATTGCCCCTGACGGGTTTGATCTCTACTCGGGCGACGACGCCCTCACCCTGCCGGCACTAGCCGTCGGCGGCCGCGGCGTCATCAGCGTCGCCGGCCACATCGTCGGCCGCGAGATCAAAGCGATGATCGCCGCCTTCTTCGCCGGCGACCTCGACCGGGCCAGGCAGCTGCACCTCGGGCTTCTGCCCGTGTTCAGAGCCATGTTCGTCGCCACAAACCCCACCCCGGTCAAAGCCGCCGTCAACATGCTCGGTCTCGAGGCCGGCGACGTCCGTCTGCCGCTGGTCGCGCCCGGGGCGGACGACCTGGAAAAAATCCGCGCCGCAATGCGCAAGTTCGGCCTGCCGGTCAGCAAATAACCGGCGGGAGCGAAAAAGGGAGGAAGGGCCAATGAAGCTCACCGGCGGCTACACCAACTACGGGCAGGACCTCGGCATCCTCATGCTCGACACCGTCTTCCCGCGTCTGGTGGGCGACATCGGCAACGCCCGCACCTTCCCCTTCCCGGTCCGCTACAAGGTCGTGCGCGGCGCCCTGCCCGCCAGGGTCGTCGAACAGAACGACGGGCGGCTGCTGGCCGCTTTCATCGACGGGGCGCGGGAACTCGCCGCCGACGGCGTCAAGGCCGTCACCACCAGCTGCGGCTTCCTCGCCGTCTTCCAGCGGGAACTGGCTGCGGCCGTCGACATCCCCGTGCTCACCTCCAGCCTGCTGCAGGTACCCGCGGTCGAAAAATCGCTTGGGCCGGAGCAGAAGCTCGTCATCGTCACCGCCAACAGCGAGCGCCTCACGGCCCGCCATCTGGCCGGCGCCGGCATCGAGAGCGGCCGCCACATAATCTTCGGCCTCGAAGACAAACCGGAATTTTACGCCACCTTCGTCCGCCAGAAGACCGCCCTCGACGTCGCCGCCCTGCAGAACGAGATGGAACAAGCCGCCCGCGAGATCAGTGACAGCTTCCCCGACGCCGGCGCGCTCGTCCTCGAATGCACCAACCTGCCGCCCTTCCGGCGCATCTTCGCCCGCGTCACCGGCCGGCCAGTGTACGACATCCTCTCCCTCATCGGCACCCTCGAATTCGCCCGCGGGCCGGCGGGCGCAGCCGACGCGTGGCAGAACCCTGCCGAGCCGCTTTTCGCCGGAGTCGGTCCGGCTGACATATAAAGAGTCGCCAAACAATAAGATTTCGTAAGGTCACCCAAAAAAAGGAGGTAGGTATATGGATCTCGGCACTTCATTATGGTTCATCACCCTCGTGCTCTGCGGCTTTTTCCTATGGATTTCCTGGAGGGTCCAGGGCAAAGCCGGCGAATCCTTCTCCCAGTACGCCATCGGCGGCGGCAACTTCCCCCTCTACCTCATCCTCTTCACCGAATTCGCCACCATCATGGGCGTAGGCAACTTCGTCGGCCACGCCGGGCGGGGCTACACCCTCGGCCTGCCGTGGATGGCCTTCATCCTCGGCGAACAGGGCTCCAAGATCATCTTCGCCCTGCTGTTCGCCGGTATCGCCGGCCGCTTCACCTACAACACCGTCGCCGAAATGGCCGACGACCTCTTCGTCCGCGACAAGTGGACGCGGTCCATCGCCGCGCTTCTCGCCTGCTGCATCATGATCGCCTGGGTGGGCGGCCAGGGCAAGGCCTTCGGCGCCATCTTCAACATCGCCACCGGCGCAGACCCGCTGCCCATCATCATCTTCTTCTCCGCCGTCTTCATCCTCTATACCGCCATTGGAGGCATCCACTCCGTCGTCTGGACCGACCTCTTCCAGGGCGTCCTCGTCCTCATCCTCGGCATCGCCTTCTACTATTTCGCCTTCGAACCCGTCAACTGGAGCCTTACAGAACTCGGCAACAGGCTGACCGCCATGGGCAAGGCCGACCTGTGGAGCTTCAGCAAAGTCAACCCCATGACCATGGTCACCAACTTCGTCACCGCCACCGTCGGCGTGCTCTCCGCCCAGATCTACTGGCAGCGCTGCTTCGCCGCCAAAAGCGCCAGCACCGCCCGCACCGGCCTGCTGTTCAGCGGTTGCGCCGCCCTCATTATGGTCCTGCTCACCTGTCTCGTCGGCATGATCATCCTCACCCTCAACCCCAACCTCAAAGCCGACGACGCCATTCCCTGGATGCTCACCCATTATATGCCGGTGTGGCTGTCGGCGATGGTCTTCACCCTCATCCTCGCCGCCGGCATGTCCTCGGCCGACTCCAACCTCAACTCGGCCACCGTCCTCATCGTCAACGACCTCATCAAGCCTTTCCGTCCCGACCTCGACGACCAGGCCCTCGTCAAATGCGCCAAATGGCTCACCGTCATCGTCGGCGTCTTCGCCTGCTGGGCGGCCGTTCAGGCCTCCACCATCCTCGGCCTCTTCGCCAAGGCTTACGCCATGGCCGGCGGCGGCCTCGTGCCGCTGCTGCTCGTCGGTTTCCTGTGGCGCGAGCGCAGCAACGAGCCGCTCCAGATGGGCCGCAAAAACAGCAAGATCACCCCGTGGGGCGCCCGCGTCGGCCTTGTCGCCGGCTCCGTCCTCACCCAGGTTACCGCCCTCGGTCCCAACCGGGTGCTCATCGCTCTCGGCACCGCCATCGTCCTCATCGTCGTAGTATCAATGCTCACCCGCGGCGCCGGCAAAGACGCGCCGCAGAGCGTCAGCAACTAATCATGCCTGCCGCAGGGGGGCGCAGTCCCCCCCTCCCAGCAACAAGAGGTGAACACATGAGAATCCTCCGGCACCCGATCCTCGGCAACCTCGACGAACAACCGCCCGTATTCATCGAAGTCGACGGCGAGCTCATCCCCGCCCGCGAAGGCGAACCCATCGCCGCCGCCATCATCGCCGCCGGCCGCCTCAAACTGCGCCACACCCGCAAAAGCGGCGAGCCGCGCGGCGTATTCTGCGGCATCGGCCGCTGCACCGACTGCGTCATGACCGTCGACGGCCAGGCCAATGTCCGCACCTGCGTAACCCCGGTCAAAGCCGGCATGAAAATCGTCACCCAGGGCGCTTCGCCGGAACGGGAGGCGCAGGAATGACCCAGTCAGACACAGACATCATCGTCATCGGCGCCGGCCCGGCCGGCTTGTCGGCCGCCGCCGAAGCGGCCAGGCTGGGAGCCGCCGTCCTCGTCCTCGACGAAAACGACCGCCCCGGCGGCCAGCTCTTCAAGCAGATCCACAAATTCTTCGGCTCCAAAGACCACCGGGCCGGCGTCCGCGGCTACGCCATCGGCGACTCGCTGCTCGCGGAAACCGCCCGGCTCGGCGCCCGCATCGAACTCGGCGCCGTCGTCTACGCCATCTACCCCGACCGGCGCGTCGCCGTCATCACCGCCGACCAGCGCCGCCTGCTCCTCAACCCGAAGAAAATAATCCTCGCCACCGGCGCCTCCGAGAACGCCCTCGCCTTCCCCGGCTGCACCCTGCCCGGCGTCATGAGCGCCGGCGCCGTCCAGACCATGGTCAACCTCCACCGGGTGCTGCCGGCGGACAAGACCCTCATGGTCGGCAGCGGCAACGTCGGCCTCATCGTCAGCTACCAGATCCGCCAGGCCGGCGGCAAAGTCGCGGCCCTCGTCGAAGCCGCCCCCGTCATCGGCGGCTACGGCGTCCACGCCGCCAAAATCTCCCGCCTGGGCGTCCCCATCCTCACCGGCCACACCGTAAAATGCGTCCACGGCACCGACCGCGTCGAAGGAGCCACCCTCGTCGCCCTCGACGACAAATTCCGCGCCGTGCCCGGCAGCGAACGCGACATCGAAATCGGCTGTGTAGCCATCGCCGTCGGGCTCACCCCCCTGGCCGAACTCGCCCTCATGTGCGGCTGCAAATTCACCTACATCCCGAAGCTCGGCGGGCACCTGCCCGTCCACGACGACAACATGGAGACCACCGCCGCCGGCATCTACGTCGCCGGCGACATAACCGGCGTCGAAGAAGCCAGCAGCGCCATGGAAGAAGGCCGCCTGGCCGGCATCGCCGCCGCCGAAGCCCTCGGCCGCGTCGCCCCGTCGGAGGCCGCGGTCCTCAAACAAGCGGTATGGGCGAGGCTCAACGCCCTCAGGACAGGCCGCTTCGGCCAAGCCCGCCGCGACGCCAAAGAGCGGATCACCGCCGAAGGGAGGGGAGCGCATGTCGTCTAACCTCGCCATCTGCGGCTACCTCTCGGCCGACGAACTCGCCACCTGCCTGCCCGCTCCCGAACGCATGGCCAAAGGCCCGGTAGCGGTCATCGAATGCGTGCAGGACATCCCCTGCAACCCCTGCGAGGAAGCCTGCCCCGTCCGCGCCATCACCGTCGGCCTGCCCATCACCTCGCTGCCTGTCCTCGACGCCGCCAAATGCATCGGCTGCGGCGTCTGCATCGCCAGGTGTCCGGGGCTCGCCATCTTCGTCGTCGACGGCTCGCGCCCCGGGGACGAAGGCACAATCCAGCTGCCCTACGAAGCCTGGCCGCTGCCCGAGCCCGGTGAAAGTGTTCACGCCCTCGACCGCGCCGGTCGCCGCGTCGGCACCGGCACCGTCGAAAAAGTGCTGTCCGCAAAAGCCCAGGACCACACCGCCGTCGTCATCGTCCGCGTCTCCAAACAACTGCTCAACACCGTCAGGGCCATCAGCGTCGAGGGGAGGGCAGAAGCATGAGCAAACACATCTGCCGCTGCGAAGAAGTAAGCGAAGACGAAATCCGCCAGGCCATCGCCGACGGCGCCACCACCGTCACCGGCGTCAAACGGCGCACCGGAGCCTGCATGGGCCTCTGCCAGGGCCGGACCTGCCGCCGCCTCATCGTCGGCCTCATCGCCGCCGAAACCGGCCAGAACCCTGCCGAAATAGAAACATCCTCCGTCCGCCCGCCGGTGCGCCCCGTCACCGTCGAAGCGCTGCTCAGCCCTGCCGGCGATACGGCAGGCTGCAAAGGCCGGGAGGAGGACAAATGAGCGAACGCACCGCGGACGTCATCATCATCGGCGGCGGAGTCATCGGCGCCTCGATCGCCTACTACCTCACAAAACTGGGCGTCAAGCCCGTCCTCCTGGAGCGCGGCGACATCTGCGCCGGCACCTCCGGGGCCTGTGACAAAGCGATCAGCATGCAGTCCAAGAACCCTGGCCTCCACCTCGACCTGGCGCTGGAAAGCTCGGCCATGTTCCCCGGCCTCGGCGAAGAACTCGGCGCCGACCTCGACTACCACCGCTACGGCGGCATGATCGCCATCGAAAACGAACGCCAGATGGCCATCATGGAAAAATTCGTCGAACGCCAGAAAAACCACGGCCTGCCGGTCGAAATCCTCAGCGGCGATGAAGCCCGCAAACGTCAGCCGGCCTTCGCCCCCTCCGTCATCGCCGCCACCTACAGCCCCGCCGACGCCGAAGTCAGCCCCCTCAAACTCACATTCGCCTTCGCCCGCGCCGCGCGGCGCGGCGGCGCCGACATCAGGACCGGCGCGGAAGTGCGCGGCCTGCTGACGAACGCCGGCAGGGTGGAAGGGGTCGTAACCCAGGCAGGGGAGGTAAGAGCCGGCGTCGTCGTCAATGCCGCCGGCGTGTTCGCCCCCGCCGTAGGCCGCATGGCCGGCCTCGAGCTGCCCATCAAACCGCGGCGCGGCCAGATCATCGTCACCGAACCCATGCCTCCCATGGTCCACGGCGAAATCTGGAGCGCCCGCTACATCGTCGCCAAATACAACCCCGAAATGATCCGCAGCGAAGACCCCGAAGCCGCCGACCTCGGCGTCGGCCTGGCTGCCGGCCAGACAGCCGAAGGCACGCTGCTCATCGGCGGCACCAGGGAATTCGTCGGCTACGACACCGCCGTAACCCCCGAAGCCACCGCCGCCGTCCTCAGGCACGCCGTCAGCATCCTGCCCTTTCTCGCCAAAGTCCACGTCATCCGCACCTTCGCCGGTCTCCGGCCCTACACCCCCGACGGCATGCCCATCCTTGGCCCCGTCGATGGCCTCGAAGGCTTCGTCATGGCGGCAGGCCACGAAGGCGACGGCATAGCCCTCGCGCCGATAACCGGCAAAATGCTCGCCGCCTACATCGCCGGCGCCGAAACCGACAAACGGCTGCGCGACCTCGCCTTAAGCCGTTTTCAGCAGGCTAAATGACATTATCGGCAAAATCCCCGGCTTTGCCCGGGGATTTTTTTATGCGGCAATCACCGGGCCAGACGCATATTTACATGTCGTGTGCAAAAAAGCGCACAACGCGGCAGGGAAGAGGAAGGGAGCGGCGAAATCTTATCAGCGACGGAGGGATTGAAATGACAGCGGCAAACAGCTTCCGGGACGCGGTACTCCCAGCCTGGCAGGACTTCACTACAGGCAAAAAGCAGTTCCACGCCACCCGCCCCCAGATCGTCGACTCCTGGGCCCGCTGTGCCCGGGCGGGCGTCAACCCTTACGACAACTCGCTCCACAGCCGTCTCGACAGCGAAGCCATGGTCGCGCTGCTCGCCGAAAAACAGGAACTCATCAGGATCGCCAAACCCTTCATGGCCAACCTCTACAAATTCGTCGCCGGCTCGGGGTTCGTCGTCGTCCTCACCGACGAGCGCGGCTACATAATGGAAATATTCGCCGACGAGGACACCCTCGGCGGCCCCATGACCGGCAACTTCTTCCACGGCGCAAGCTGGCGGGAGGAAGAGGCCGGCACCAACGCCATCGGCACCGCCCTCGTCCTCCGGCAGCCCATCCAGGTTTCCGGCGCCGAGCACTACTGCCAGAAGCACCACTGCCTCACCTGCTCCTCCGCACCCATCTTCGACGCCGACGGGCGGATGGTCGGCATCCTCGACATGTCCGGCGCGTCTTATGCCTCCCACCTCCACACCCTCGGTATGGTCGTAGCCGCGGCTGAAGCCATCAACGCCCAGCTTGCCATCCGCCAGAAAAACCGCGAGCTGGCCCTTTCCAACAACCGGCTCACCAACATCTTCAACACCATGTCCGACGGCGTGCTCATGGTCGATGGGCGCGGCATCGTCAACCAGGTCAACCCGGCGGCCAAGAAAATCCTCGACAAAAGCGAGCGCGAGGTGCTCGGCACCAACGTCGACAAGCTGTTCGGCGGCAATGCCGGCCTGCCGCGGCGTATGCTCGGCGCCAGAGAACCGTTCGAAGACGCCGAGATCATGGTAGACGGCAAAAAAGGCATGTTCCACTGCTTCGCCTCCGGCGAGGCGGTCACCGACGAGCAGGAAAACGTCATCGGCGGCGTCATCATCCTGCGCCCGATCAAGCAGATCCAGAACCTCGTCAACCGCTTCAGCGGCTACCACGCCACCCTCGAGTTCAGCGACATCGTCGGCGAAAGCGGCGAAATCCTCGAAGCCGTCCGCATGGCAAAACTCGCCGCCGCCACCTCCTCCAACATCCTCCTCCAGGGCGAGAGCGGCACCGGCAAGGAAATCTTCGCCCAGGCCATCCATAACCGCAGCGAGCAGCGTAGCGGCCCCTTCGTCGCCCTCAACTGCGGCGTAATCCCCCGCGAACTCATCGGCAGCGAACTGTTCGGCTACGTCGAAGGCGCCTTCACCGGTGCCAAGCGGGGCGGCAAATCGGGCAAATTCGAGCTGGCCTCCGGCGGCACCCTCTTTCTCGACGAAATCGGCGACATGCCGCTCGAACAGCAGATCGCCCTCCTGCGCGTCCTGCAGGAGAAAAAAGTGACCCGCATCGGCAGCGACAAAGTAATCCCCGTCAACGTGCGCATCATCTGCGCCACCAACCGGAACCTCCTCCGGGAAATCGAAAAAGGCACATTCCGCCAGGACCTTTATTACCGGCTCAACGTCATCTCGATCGGCATTCCGCCGCTCCGCAGCCATGTTCTCGACATCCCGCTGCTCTTCAGACACTTCCTCGACAAGCTCGGCCGTGACCGGGGCTGCCGATATCATGTCGAGCCCGAGGTCATGGGCATCCTCCAGCGCTATGACTGGCCGGGCAACGTCCGCGAGCTCCAGAACGTCGTCGAGCGGGCCGTGAGCCTCGCCGAAGGGGGCAAGATAACCCCCGCCAACCTGCCGGTCGAAATCTACGGCCTATCGGGTTCCTCGCCTCTGCAGCACTATCCCGTCGCCCGGCTGGCCGACCTCGGCCGCGAGCAGCGGCGGCAGCTGGCGGGCGAGACCGAGCGCCAGCGGATACTGCTCCTCCTGTCGTCGAGCGGCGGCAATGTAAGTCTCGCCGCCAGGGAGCTCGGCATTTCCCGCAACACCCTCTACCGCAAGATGCGGCAATACGCCATCGACAATTGATGACACAAATATGTAACAAATATGTCACCTAAACATGACAACAATATTACACAATAGGTACACTTTTTACTGTGAACGCGCTCCTCGCCCGATGGGGCGGCGCCGGTTACCACGCCCGCGGCTTGGCACGTCTCTTGCATTTATTAAGACGGACGACCAGCGTTAGCCAACACGCGGAGTTAAGGTAATCAAAAGGAGGAGATTGCATGTTTTACCGGGTCAACATGGCCACCCTGGCGGTGAGCAAAGACGACGGCGCGCAATACCAGGGACTGGGCGGACGGGCACTGAGCTCCCGCATCGTCAGCGCCGAAGTCGATCCCCAGGCCCACCCGCTGGGCGCCAGCAACAAGCTCGTTTTTGTCACCGGCCTGCTTTCCGGCACCGGCGCCCCCAACGCCGGCCGCATGTCGCTCGGCGCCAAGAGCCCGCTGACCGGCACCATCAAGGAAAGCAACGTCGGCGGCGCCATGGGCAACAAGCTCGGCCGCCTCGGTATCCGCGGCATCATCGTCGAAGACCTTCCCGCCAAAGACACCGCCTATGTCCTGAAAGTATCGGCCGCCGGCCTCGTCGTCGAGGAAATGCCTGAGCTCAAGGGCCTCGACATCTACGACACCGTCGCCAAACTGCAGCAGAAATACGGCGAAAAAGTCGCCATCGGCTGTATCGGCACCGCCGGCGAAAACAAGATGGCCTCGGCCTGCGTCGGCTTCACCGACATGGAAGGCGCTCCCACGCGCCAGGCCGGCCGCGGCGGCCTCGGCGCCGTCATGGGCAGCAAGAGCGTCAAAGCCATCATCGCCGACGACGCCGGCACCCAGATGGTTCCCTTCGCCGACGAAGCCGCCTTCCGCGCCGGCACCAAGAAACTGGCCAACGCCCTCCTGACCCACCCCGTCACCAGTCAGGGCCTGCCCACCTACGGCACCGACGTCCTCGTCAACATCCTCAGCGAAGCCGGCGGCCTGCCCACCCGCAACTTCAGCAGCGGCCGCTTCGAAGGCGCCAACAACATCGGCGGCGAGACGCTCAACGCCACCGCCAAAGAGCGCGGCGGCAAGACCGGCCACGCCTGCTCGCCCGGCTGCATAATCCGCTGCTCCAACATCTACAAAGACAAAAAAGGCGAAGTGCTCACCGGCGGCCTCGAGTACGAGAGCTGCTGGTCGCTCGGCGCCGACATCGGCGTCGACAACCTCGACGACATCGCCGTCATGAACAGACTGTGCGACGACATCGGCGTCGACACAATCGAGATGGGCGTAACCCTCGGCGTGGCCATGGAAGGCGGCGTAGCCAGCTTCGGCGACGGCAAGGCGGCCATCGAACTCATCAAAGAAGTCGGCAAAGCCACCCCGCTCGGCCGCATCCTCGGCGGCGGCGCCGAGCTGACCGGCAAGACCTACGGCGTGCGCCGCGTGCCCACCGTCAAGGGCCAGGCCATCCCCGCCTACGACCCGCGCGCCGTCAAAGGCGTCGGCGTAACCTACGCCACCACCACCATGGGCGCCGACCACACAGCCGGCTACTCCGTCACCGCCAATATCCTCAGCGTCGGCGGCAAAGTCGACCCGCTCAAACCCGAAGGTCAGGTCGACCTGTCCCGCAACCTCCAGATCGCGACCGCCTTCCTCGACAGCACCGGCCTCTGCCTGTTCGTCGCCTTCGCCGTCCTCGACATCCCCGAAGCCCTCGACGGCATCGTCGAGATGTGCAATGCGCGCTTCGGCTGGAACAAGACCGCCGGCGACTACCTCGAGATGGGCAAACAGGTGCTGCGCGACGAGCGCGCCTTCAACGCCGGCGCCGGCATCGGCGCGGGCGACGACGACCTGCCTGAGTTCTTCCGCAAAGAGCCGCTGCCGCCGCACAACACCGTATTCGACATCCCGAAAAAAGACCTCGACACAGTCTTCAACTTCTGACAATAAAAGCGGAGACCGACCTGGCCGGGTTAACCCCGGCCGGGTCGTTTCTAATAAGACAATGACGGGGTGAGCCAGCCTTGGACTTTTTCCAATACATGCCGCTAACCGCAGCGCGCGAAATAATCGCCGCCAGCCTGGAAGGGATCGGGACAGGCCGCGAACTCGTCCACCTGCCCGACGCCCTCGGCAGGGTTGCTGCCGACGACATCCTGGCCGGCGAAGACCAGCCCCCGTTCAGCCGCTCAAGCGTCGACGGCTTCGCCGTCCGCAGCGCCGACACCTTCGGCGCCGGCGAAACCGTCCCCGCCCTGCTCACCGTTGTCGGTGAAATCATCATGGGAGAGGCTGCGGAATCCGCCCTCCGTCCCGGCCAGGCCGTGGCCATACCAACCGGCGGCATGCTGCCGCCCGGCGCCGACGCCGTCGTCATGGTCGAACACACCGACCGGCCCGACGCCGCCACCCTCCTCGTCCTCAAAGTCGCCGCCCCCGGCGAAAACGTCGTCGCCAGAGGCGAAGACGTAGCTGCCGACGACGTCATCCTCGCCGCCGGCCGGCTCATCGCCCCCCAGCACATCGGCATCCTCGCCGCCTGCGGCATCGTCCGCGTGGCCGTCCGCGAAAAACCGGCCGTGGCCGTAATCTCCAGCGGCGACGAACTTGTCGAAATAGACCGTACCCCCGCCGGCGGCCAGATAAGGGACGTCAACTCCTACGCCCTCGGCGCCATGCTCACCGAGGCCGGCTGCTCCGTCACCCGCCTGGGCATAGTAAAAGACAGCTACGAAGACTTCCGCGCCGTCCTCGCTGAAGCCGTCGCCGCCTACCGGATGGTAGTCATCTCCGGCGGCAGCTCGGTCGGGGCGCGCGACTACACCGTCAAAGCCATCGGCTCCCTAGGCGCCCCCGGCGTCCTCATCCACGGCGTTGCCGTCAAACCCGGCCGCCCCACCATCTTCGGCATGGTCGGCGCCGTACCCGTCTTCGGTCTCCCCGGCCATCCCGTGGCCGCCATGACCGTCTGCGGCCAACTCGTCAAACCGGCCGTACACATGCTCCTCGGCCGCACCGGCGGCGGACCGCCGGGACTGCCCGCCAGCCTCGCCCGCAACATCGCATCTTCCCCGGGGCGCGACGACTTCGTCAACGTCCGCCTCGACAAGCAACAGGGACAATACAGCGCCGAACCCATCCTCGGCAAATCGGGGCTCATCAGCACGATCGCCCACGCCGACGGCGTTATCCATATCCCGGCCGAAAAAAGCGGCCTCTACGGCGGCGACGCAGTGGAAGTGACGCTTATCAGGACCGCGGAGTAACCGGGAGGAAACATGCGTAAAAACAAGGCCTACCTCAATTGCCTCTCACGCCGGCAGGCGCAGGAACTCTGGCGGCAAAGCCTCGAAGAAAGCGGCTACTTCGCCGCGCCGCCCGCCGAGGCGGTGGCAGTCGACGCCGCCCTCGGCAGGGTCACCGCAGCCTCGGTTTACGCCAAAAACTCCGTGCCCCATTACAACGGCGCCGCCATGGACGGCATTGCCGTCCGCGCCGCCGACACCTTCGGCGCCCAGGAGACCGCCCCCCGCCGCCTCACCCTCCTCAGCGCCGCCAGACCGTTCGAACCGGGTGGCTGTTACATGGTCGACACCGGCGACGCCATGCCGGCCGGCACCAACGCCGTCATCATGATCGAAGACATCCACATCGACGGCGCGGCGGCCGAGATAACCGCCGCCGCCACACCCTGGCAGCATGTCCGCATCATCGGCGAAGACATCGTCGCCCAGGAAATGATCGTCCCCGAATACCACGTCATCACCCCGGTCGACATCGCCGCCCTCCTCGCGGCCGGCCTGGAAACGATAGAAGTAGTCAGAAAGCCCCGTATCGCCGTCATCCCCACCGGCGACGAACTCGTCGCCACCAGCGCCGAACTCAAGCCCGGCGCCATCCTCGACGTCAACTCCCATATGCTCGCGGCCGCCGTGGCCGCCTGGGGCGGCGAGCCCGTGCGCCTGCCCATCGTCCGCGACAACGGCCAGGCCATCAAACAAACCGTCTTCGCCAGCCTCCAGACCTGCGACATGGTCGTCATCAACGCCGGCACCTCGGCGGGCCGCGAAGACTACACCGCCGACGTCCTCGCCGAGCTTGGCGAAGTCCTCGTCCACGGCGTGGCGATCAAACCCGGCAAACCCGTAGTCCTCGCCCTCTGCCAGGGCAAACCCGTCATCGGTCTGCCCGGTTACCCGGTCTCCGCCATGCTCACCGCCGAACTGTTCGTCCGCGACGCCCTGCTCGCCCGGCAAAAACTGCCCGTCCCTGAGCCGGCCCCCGTCGAAGCCGCCCTCGTCAAACAGGTCGCCTCCGCCATCGGCGTCGAAGAATACATCAGAGTATCGCTCGGCAGCATCCGCGGCAAAACGGTCGCCGCTCCCCAGGCGCGGGGCGCCGGCCTCATCTCCTCACTCACCAAGGCCCAGGGCCTCATCGTCGTCGACGAAGCCAGCACCGGCCTTGCCGCCGGGGCCGTCCTGCCCGTCACGCCGCTCGGCCGCATCCGGGCCGCCGACACCATCCTCGCCGTCGGCAGCCACGACATGGCCCTCGACATCCTCGGCGTCCACCTCCGCCGCCGCTCGGGCAACCTCTCCCTCGCATGCGCCAACGTCGGCAGCATGGGCGGCATGATGGCCATCCGCAACAACGAGGCCCACATCGCCGGCATCCACCTGCTCGACGCCGCCACCGGGCAATACAACGTCTCCCAGGTCGAAAAATTCCTTCCCGGCGGCGACTGGCTGCTCGTCCACATGGCCATGCGCCAGCAGGGCCTCATCGTCCCCGCCGGCAACCCGCGGGGCATAACCACCCTCGCCGACCTCGCCAGGCCTGACCTGGTCTTCGTCAACAGGCAGCGCGGCTCGGGCACGCGGATGCTGCTCGACTACCGCCTCGGCCAGGCGGGCATCGACCCGGATGCAATAACCGGCTACGAAAAGGAAGTCGGCACCCACATGGCTGTCGCGGCCTCCGTCGCCGCCGGCGCGGCCGACGCCGGCCTCGGCGTTCAGGCGGCCGCCCTCGCCCTCGGCCTCGACTTCATCCCCGTCGCCCAGGAACAGTACGACCTCATCCTCAACTTCGCGGCCGACGACGCGCGCGGCCAATACATCATCGAAATCCTGCGCAGCGGTGAATTCCGCCGCGAGGTCGAAGCCCTCGGCGGGTACGACCTGGAGGGCGCAGGCCGGATAATCGCCGGCGGCTCCGGGAAAACGGCGGACCGCCAATAACCCAGGGAGGGATATTGATGAGTGGAACCATCGAACTGAGGGCCTTCATGGGCCTCGCCGACACCTTCCGCGAGCGCGGCTGGGGCAATCCCCGCCAGCTGAGCCTCGACGGCCCCACCAGCGGCTGCGAACTGCTCGCCAAGCTCGACATCCCCGTCGAACAAGTAGAAGGCATCTTCATCAACGGCAAAGTCTCGCTCCCGCCCGTCGCCGTCGTCAACCCCGGCGACCGCGTAGCCCTTGCCCCGCCCGGCATCCCCGGACCCTACCGCGTACTGCTCGGCTTCAAACGCAAACTGCCCGGCGAAGGGGAATAGTCATGCGGCTCGAAGTGCGCCTATACGCCACGCTGCGTCAGGCGGCCCCGGCCTCTCCCGACGGCGTCGTCCCCCTCGACATCCCCGACGGCGCCACCGTCGCCGAGGTGCTGGGGCTCGTCAAAATCGACCCCGCCGACGTCCGCATGATAATGGTCAACGGCGTCGCCGCCGAACTCGGCCGGACGCTCATGGACGGCGACCGCCTCGGCCTCTTCCCGCCCCTGGGTGGTGGCTGACATGGGCCGTGCAGAAACGCTCGCCCTGCTCGCCGCCGGCCACGTGCCCGAGCGCTACCGCCGCAACATCGGCACCATCGGCGCCGCCGGTCAGGCGCGCCTCCTTGAAGCCAAAGTCGCCGTCATCGGCGCCGGCGGCCTCGGCGGCACAATCGTCGAACTGCTCGCCCGGCAGGGGATAGGGTACCTCAAAGTCATCGACGGCGACACCTTCGCCGCCCACAACCTCAATCGCCAGATACTGGCCACCGAGCATAACCTGGGCATGAACAAAGCCGCGGCCGCCGCCGCGCGGGTGACGGCCATCAACGCCGAAGTCACCGTCGACGCCGTGCCCGCCATGCTCTGCGCCGATAACGCCGCCGGCCTCCTCGCCGGCATCGACGTCGTCGTCGACGCCCTTGACAACATCGAAACCCGGCTGATTCTAGGCCGGACGGCCAGCAACCTCGGCATCCCCCTCGTCCATGGCGCCATCGCCGGCTTCACCGGCCAGATAGCCACCATCCTCCCCGGCGACCCCGGACTCGACAGGATCTACAAACTGTGCGCCGGCCAGGCCAAAGGCATCGAAACAGCCCTCGGCAACCCGGCGGCCACCCCGGCCCTCGCCGCCTCGCTGCAGGTGCAGGAAGTCGTCAAAATCCTCACCGGCGTCGGCCGCCCCCTAAGCCGCCAGCTGCTCTACTTCGATACCGAACTCAACCTTTTCGAAATCTTCACCCTCGGCTGACAGCCGGCTGTCGATAAAGGCCCATCTGCGGCGTTGCTCCTCGGCTGCCATCCTCAGCGTACGTTCGTGTACGCTTCCGGTGTCAGCCTGCGGTGCGCCTTGCATCTGGACCTTTCTAGCCAGCCTGAGTTTTCCCTACAGGCCCCGGCAGATCGCCGGAACGACAAAGACAACACCAAGGAGCGCCTATGCACGACATCTGGCAGGGCCTCGCGCAGGCTTTTGCCCTGCTCGCGGGCGGCGACCCCGAACTATATGACGTCATCTTCCTCACCCTCAGGGTATCCGGGCTGGCGACAATCATCAGCGTGCTCCTCGGCCTGCCTGTCGGCCTGTGGCTGGCCCTCAGGGAATTTCCCGGCAAACGGCTCCTCGTCAGCTTCGTAAACTTCTCCATGGGCTTGCCGCCGGTCGTCGTCGGCCTGTTCGTCAGCCTGCTCCTGTGGCGCTACGGCCCCCTCGGCGCCCTCGGCCTCATGTACACCCCCTGGGCCATCATCATCGCCCAGGCCGTCATCGCCAGCCCCATAATCGCCGGCCTGTCCTTCGCCGCCATCGGCAGCTTGAGCCCCAAACTCCGCCTCCAGCTCCTCTCCCTCGGGGCGACGAGCTGGCAGGTCAACTGGCAGCTAATCCGCGAAGCGAAGCTCGGCCTCATGGCCGCCGTAATCGCCGGCTTCGGCGGCGTCGTCTCCGAAGTCGGCGCCTCGATGATGGTCGGCGGTAACATCAAAGGCCAGACCAGGGTGCTCACCACCGCCACCGTCATGGAAGTCGGCAAAGGCAACTACGACATCGCCATCGCCATCGCCTTCGTCCTCCTCTTCGTCGCCTACAGCGTCGTCGCCCTGCTCACATACCTGCAGCATAGCGGAAAGGGGGAGGGGCGGTGAACGAAATCCTCCTGGCGCTCGAAAGCGTCACCTTCGACCGCGGCGCCCGCAAGCGCGTCCTCGACATCGACCGGCTCACCGTCACCCGCGGCGAACTCGTCGCCCTCGTCGGCCCCAACGGCGCCGGCAAAAGCACCCTCCTCCAGGTCATGAACCTCCTCCATCCCCATCGCGGCGCCATCAGCCTCTTCGGGCAGGACGCCCGCCGCGCCGACAAAACCGCCCTGCGCCGCCGCTGCGCCATGCTTTTCCAGGACGCCCTCCTCCTCGACGACACCGTCTTCGCCAACGTCGCCTGGCCCCTCAGAATCAGGGGCTGGGCTCCCCGGGACATCGCCGCGCGCGTCCGCCGCGCCCTCGCCGACTTCCGCTGCGACCACCTCGCAGAGCGGCGGGCCAGGTCCCTTTCCGGCGGCGAAGCCCAGCGCGTCTCCCTCGCCCGCGCCCTCGCCGTCGACCCCGAACTGCTTCTCCTCGACGAACCCTTCTCCGCCCTCGATCCGGCGACAAGGAACGAACTCGTCGGCGAGATCCGCCACCTGGCCGAAACCAGGGGCATGACCGTAATCCTCGTCAGCCACAGCTTCACCGACGTCCTCCACTTCGCCGAACGGGCCGTCGTCATGGAAGCCGGCCGCATCGTCCAGGACGACAGGCCGGAGACCGTCCTGCGCCGCCCCGCCAACGAACAGATCGCCCGCCTCGTCGGCATGGACAACATCATCCCCTGCCGCCTCGACAGCGAGGGGGAAAACGCCGTCGTCACCCTCGCCGGCGGTCTGCGCTTTTCTTATCCCGGCGCCGTCAGCGGGCCGGTTTCCGTCTGCTGCCTGCCTGGTGACGCCCTCCAGCTCTGGGACGACCGCCTTGCGGACGCCCCCGTCCCGTGGGTCGCCGTCGAAGGCCGCGTCCAGCGGCTGCTGCCCGGCATCGGCGCCGGCAAACTGTTCGTCAGGGCCGGCGACCTCACCCTCTGCGCACGCGTACCGCGCACATTTTCCCCCGACAGCGAAAACGTAAGACTGGCCTTCGACCCCGCCGACGCCCACCTGGTCTAGCTTCGATTGGCGATAAAACCCCATCTGCGGCGTACCCGCAAGGGGCAGGCCGCCCCTCTAAGCGCTGAAGCGCAAAGAGTGGCGCACTTGCTCCTCGGCTGCCATCCTCAGCGTACGTTCGTGTACGCGCGATGCTGTTAAACCGGTCCTGTGCAAACAACGCCTCTAAACGTTGTCGCGGAGGAAACGGTAGTGTCAGCCTCCGGTGCGCCTGGCATCTGGAGCTTTCTCGCCAATCTTAGTCTGTTTATAGAAAAACAGCAAACATTATATAGGCGAGGTGAACCCCGTGCCCAAATTCGCCGCCAACCTCAGCTTTCTGTTCACCGAAGTCCCGTTCCTGGAACGCTTCGCCCTCGCCCGGGCGGCCGGCTTCACCGCCGTCGAATACCACTTCCCCTACGACTACAGCCTGCCGGCCCTCAAAGAGCGTCTCGCCGCCAACGGCCTCACCCAGGTACTCTTCAACATGCCTCCCGGCGACTGGGCCGGAGGCGAGCGCGGCCTCGGCGCCCTCCCGGGGCGGAGCGACGAATTCCGGGCCGGGGTGGCCAAAGCTGTCGAATACGCCTGCGCTTTGGGCGTGCCGCGGGTCAACTGCCTTGCCGGCATACGGGTCGAAGGCCGCAGCGAAGCCGAACACTGGCAGACGCTCGCCGCCAACGTGCGTTATGCCGCCGAAGTCTTCCGGGCCAACGGTCTCAGCCTTGTCGTCGAAGCGATCAACCGCTTCGACATGCCCGGCTTCTTCCTCAACAAATCCTCACAGGTACTCGAACTCCTCGAAGAAGTCGCCATGCCGAACGTCTTCATCCAGCACGACATCTACCACGCCCAGCGGGAAGAAGGCGAGCTTGTCGGCACCCTGCGCAGGCATATCGCCAGAATCGGCCACATCCAGATCGCCGATAACCCCGGCCGCCATCAGCCCGGCACGGGGGAGATCAACTATCCCTTCATCCTCGCCGAACTCGACGCCCTCGGCTACCAGGGCTACGTCGGCCTCGAATACATCCCCAGCCCCGACACCGGGTCTTCGCTCGGATGGATCAAACAGTTCGGCTACAAGCTATGAGCAGGAAAAGCCGCCGCGACGGAGAAATAAAACAGCGCGAAAAAATCCGGGGAGGGCGATAAAATGATCAAACGCAACGGCAGCCTGCCGGTCGACGTAGTCACCAACCGCTTCGGCGGCAACGGCGACGTCAAGTTCACCAGAATAATCGAGAAAGACGACTTCCAGGGTAAGGGCCGGCTGTTCGCCGTCACCACCATCGAACCGGGCTGTTCGCTGGGCCTGCACACCCACACTGGCGAAATGGAAGCCTACTACATCCTGCGCGGCCAGGGAACCGTCAACGACAACGGCACCGAAGCAGTCGTCGGCCCCGGCGACGTCGTCCTCACCAAAGACGGCGAAAGCCACGCCATCGCCAATACCGGCGACACCACCCTCGAACTCGTCGCCCTCATCCTGTTCAGCTAAACAAAAAGAACCGCAACCTCCCGGTTGCGGTTCTTTTTCCTTATCGGCCGCCCAGCAGCGCCTTGCATCTGGACACTTCTGAACGGCCACGGCGATACGTTGTTCTAATACTTCCACGCCTTCTCGCCGCCGGCTCTCGCCTTCGGCGCGAACCCGCCCGGCCTGCCCTTCGGCGCGAAGCCGCCGCCCGGCCGGCCGCCGGCCGAACGCTGGTGGCCGCCGTACCGTGGCCGTAAGGGCGCCTCCTCCGTGATCTTCACCGGCGTCGTCGTCGGCTCCTTCGTCAGCATCTTCAGCGCCGCCGCCACGAGCGACACCGAATCCAGCTCGCCCAAAAGCTCCTCGGCACGCCCGCGGTACTGCTCGGCGCCGCCTTCCTCCACCTGGCGCATCAGCTTCTCCACCGCCAGGCGCTGCTGGCCCTCGATCGCGTCCGAAAGCGTCGGTACCGCCATCTTAGTCAGCTTGCGGCGCGTCGTATACTCGATCGAACGCAGATGCGCCAGCTCGCGGGGTATCACGAACGTCATCGCCATGCCCGTATGCCCGGCCCGGCCGGTACGGCCGATGCGGTGCACATAGCTCTCCGCGTCCTGGGGGATATCGAAATTATACACATGGCTCACGCCGCTCACATCCAGTCCGCGGGCGGCGACATCGGTAGCCACCAGGATATCGGTTGTCCCTTCGCGGAACTGCCGCAGCACCATATCCCGCTTCGTCTGCGTAAGATCGCCGTGGATGCCCTCCGCCGAATAACCGCGCTTTTTCAGCGCCTCGGCCAGCTCGTCCACCCGGCGCTTCGTCCGCCCGAAAACGATCGACAACTCCGGGTCCTGGATATCGAGCAGGCGGCACAGCACATCGAACTTCTCGCGGTCGTGAAGCTCCACGTACCGCTGCTCGATAAGCGGCATCGTCACCTCCCGGGATTTCACGCTGATATGCGCCGGGTCGCGCTGGAACCGCTGGGCCAGGTTCTGAATCTGCCGGGGCATGGTCGCCGAAAAAAGCACCGTTTGATGTTCTGCCGTGATCGTCGCCAGGATCTTCTCGATATCCTCGATAAAGCCCATGTTCAGCATCTCGTCCGCTTCGTCGAGAACGACCATCCTCGTATCGTTCAGCCTGATCGTCCGCCGCTCCATATGGTCCATAAGCCTGCCCGGCGTCGCCACGATTACCTGCGGCCCTCTCTTCAGCGCCTTGATCTGGCGGCCGATATCCTGGCCGCCGTATATCGGCAGCGCGTGGGCGGCAGTGAACTGCCCGATCTTGTTCAGCTCCTCCGCCACCTGGATGGCGAGCTCGCGCGTCGGCGTCAGCACGATCCCCTGAAAAGCCGCCGCGCTCTGGCCGACCATCTCAAGCAGCGGAATGCCGAACGCCGCCGTCTTACCCGTCCCCGTCTGAGCCTGGCCGACAAGATCGCGGCCTGTCATCAGAACCGGGATCGTTTCCGCCTGGATCGGCGTCGGCTCCTCGAACCCCATCTCATTCAGCGCCCGCGTTATCTTATCGCCTATCCCCAGTGCTTTAAATCTATCCAAATTGTCTTCCTCCTTAAATATTTATGTAGATAGCGCTAGTATTCCCCGCCCCAAAAAGAGAATTCCCTGCCGCGCGGCAGGGAATTCTCCGGCCGAAAGATACCTAAACTAAAAATCCCCCGCCAAACGGCGGGGGATTTTGACATCCTAGTAACGCTTGTTGGCGGCGAAGCAGTCGCGGCAGTAAACCGGACGGTCGCTGCTCGGACGGAAAGGAACCTGGGTCTGCACGCCACAGGCGGCGCAGGTGACGTCGTGCATTTCGCGCTGCTGGTAGCTGCCGCCGCGGCTCATGCCACGGTTCTGCTGCTTGCGGGCGGCGCGGCACTCGGGGCAGCGGCCGGGCTCGTTGGTGAAGCCTTTCTCGGCGAAGAAATCCTGCTCCGAAGCGGTGAACACGAACTCGGCGCCGCAATCGCGGCAGGTAAGGGTTTTGTCTTGACTCATATCAATAGCCTCCTCAAAATTTTTACCCAAATAGATAATTGAGAACTCATCGGGCTTCCCGTTTGAGAAGGACTAATGAAACTTCCCTAGCCTATTATATGGGCTCTTAAACTATAACCCAAAATTGGGCAAGAGTCAAGGAAAAACAGAAAATAAATTCCACAGCGGCCATGGGCGGCGTAAAATGGCCTCTCCATCCCCGCTGAACGCATATGTCGCTAACAACCAAAATACAATTCCTGCGCACCTAATAATATTAGGCATTCGCCCGCGATTTGCTAATCGGCAAAAAACATTGCCGCCGCCGCTTTAATAGTGTAAAATAGAAACATAATTACCGCCACACGGCCAAATAGGAGGATACAATGAAGAGCACGGATAACTGGTGGTTCTATCAGGATTCGAAAGGGCAGTGGCGGTGGAAACGCACTACTTTTGTCGGCAAAATCGTCGGCTATTCCCCGGGCTACCCCAGCAAAGAAGACTGCATCGCCCACGCCAAGCTCAGCGGCTACCTCGGCTAATCGTCGTCGTAGGAAAGGAGTCCCCGGATGAAAACCCACGCCGACATCATCGACCAGTTGAAGACCATGGAAACCTCCCTCAGGGCGGAATACGCCGTCACTGAGCTGGGACTGGTCTCCGCCAACGTCGAATACAAGCCCGTCGCCAGCGTCCGCCTGTTCGTCGTCGGCCCCGGGCCTGAAGCCTTCGGACGGCTTGAGGAGCATCTGACAGACAAGCTCGGACTGACCGTGGGAGTCATCGCGCGTGCGAACGCCAACGGTACCTTCCGCTTTGTATTCACCTCGCCCCGTCCCGAATGACATACCATCGGAACGTAACCAGTCTCCTTCCGGGAGGCTGGTTTTTTATTTTGGCGGCCGCTCACTGAAATTACGCAATAATTGGAACTCTTCGCGGAAATAGGCAGGAGAATTGGAAATAGTCACCGAACTACATTTTAGATTTTAAATCTAAAAACTCAAACTTCTTATATAAACTTGTGCCAAGCGAACGGTTTAGGAGGCAGCACGGATTTGGATACTATGCATTACCCGACCCAGACGCTCGTCGACGTGGCTTACAAAGCACTCAAAAAAGACATCGCGGAGGGCGTTCTCATCCCCGGTCAGAAGCTTATCACCCGTGAGCTCAACGAAAGATACCGCATCAGCGAGACCCCTATCAAGCAAGCCCTAAACAGGCTGATAACCGAGGGCCTTATCGAAAGCACTCCCCGCCGGGGGCACAAAGTCAGGGACATCCAGTGGGACGAGATCGAAGAGCTATGGGACATCAGGCTGATGTTCGAGACCTACTACGCCAGCCAGATAATCCGCAACTTCGACACCGCCACCGCCGAAAAGCTCGCCGCCAACATCAACGAACACACCCGGACAATCGAAAATGCCGTCGACCTCAACGACTACTTCCGCAACTACTACCTCGACCAGGAATTTCACCAGCTGTACGTCAAATGCGCCGGCAACAAAAGGATGACGAGGATATACAACAACCTCGGCACCCACGTCTACTCCTACTATATTTACGGTCGGCAGGGCAGGGAAGAAACCATCGCCGGCGTCAGGGAGCACGAAGCCATATACGCCGCCCTCATCGCCGGTGACGAAACCGAACTCAAACGCTGCGTGGAAATCCACATCACGAACGCCAAAAACAAGGTCAACAGAATTCTCGGTAATGCATAGGCACCAATTGCTCTTACTGCTGGCAGAACAGAAAAGGGAGGGAGAGGGCACAGACAGCGGCCAGCATCTGGGTGTATCCAATTTTAGAGGGAGGGAATAGTTTAGTGAAAAAGTACGCCAAGCTTATCGGTATTCTCTTGGTTCTAGTGATGGTCTCGGTGCTCGTGGCCGCCTGCGGCAAGTCCGAGCCGCCCAAGAAGGAAGCTCCCAAGCAAAAATTCGTCCTCAAATTCAACCACGTCCTCGCCGAATCCGAGCCGTTCCACAAAGGCTTCCAGAGCTGGGCCAAAGCCGTTAAAGAGCGCACGAACGGCGGCCTTGAGATCCAAGTCTTCCACAGCGCCCAGCTCGGTGTCGAAGAAGACATCATCGAGCAGATCCGCAAAGGCGCCAACGTCGGCCAGAACACCGACTCCGCCCGTCTCGGCATGTACGTACCCGCCATCGCCGTCATGAACGCCCCCTACTTCGTCGACACCATCGACGAAGTCGCCAAACTCCGTGAACTCGCCACCGTCAAGGCCTGGCAGAAAGAACTAGAAGACAAGCACGGCATCAAGATCCTGTCCTTCACCTGGGTACAGGGTATGAGGCACATGGTAACCAATAAACCGATCAAAACCCCCGAAGACCTCAAAGGCCTGCGCATCCGTACCCCGGGCGTGCCCATCTGGCAGGAATCCATCCGTGCCATCGGCGCCACCCCTGTAGCCCTGCCCTTCGGTGAAGTCTACATCGCCACCCAGCAGAAAGCCATCGACGGCGCCGACCTCGTCTACCGCAACGTCACCGGCGCCAAACTGTTCGAAGTCGCCAAATACATGAGCGAAACGAAACACATCCTGCTCATCAACTTCGAAGTCGTCAGCAAAAAATGGTTCGACTCCCTGCCGCCCGAGTACCAGAAGATCCTCGTAGAAGAGTGCGACAAAGCCGGCCTCGAGACCTCCCGCCTCATGGAGAAAGAAATCGAAGCCCTGCAGAAAGAACTGACCTCCAAAGGCATGACCATCGTCAAAGACGTCGACCTCCCCGCCTTCAGGAAAGCCGGCGAAGGCGCTTACCAGGTCCTCAAGCTCACCGAAGTCCGCGACCAGCTCTACAAGGAAATGGGCAAAAAGAAATAGTCATCAGGCGCGAGTTGACCAGCCACCCGGCCCCGTCTTCACCGACGGGGCCGGATACTGGCCTTTCGCCGCGAAGCGGGGGAAATAAGCCGTGAAGAAATTTTACGAAGGCGTAATAAAATTAGAAGTCCGGGCCGCCATGGCCTGCCTCGCGCTCCTTTCGCTCCTCGTCCTTTACTCCGCGATCGCCAGGAGCATCGGGGAACCGGTCAAATGGGCGGTGGACGCCGCCACCTTCCTGTTCGCCTGGTGCGTCTTCCTCGGCAGCGACGCCGCCATGCGCCACGACAAGCTGTTCGCCATCGAAGTCATCTCAGGCAAACTGCCCAAGAAAGTGCAGTACTGGCTCAAACTCATAAACTGGGGCATCATCATCGCTTTTCTCGCTTTCCTGATCGTCTACGGCGTGCAGCTCTCCTACGATACCAGACTGAGGACCTTCCAGGGCATCCCCGGTTTCAGCTACACCTGGGTGACCATCAGCGTGCCGCTCGGAGCGCTGCTCATGATGGTGACCGCCGTCCTCAAGGCCAGGCAGCAAATCAAGGCCGGCTGTGAAAATACCCGGAGCGGCGGAGGCGGCAAAGAGCTGCTCTAAGCTGCTGCCGCCGACAGGAGGATATAGACATGACCGAAGTATTCGCCACCTTTTTCATCCTGATGCTCATGGGCATGCCGGTCTGTTTCGCCATCGGCATCGCCGGCACCGTCTTTTTCTTCTCGCAGCCGACCCTGCCGTCCAGCATCCCGGTGCAGCTCACCCTCACCCAGACGCAGAGCTTCGTGCTGCTCGCCATCCCCCTCTTCATGTTCGCCGGCAACCTCTTGAACGAATCGGGCATCACCCACCGGCTGATGAAGCTTTCGTCCGTGCTCGCCGGCCACATGCGCGCCGGCCTCGCCCAGGTCAACACAGTCCTCGCCGCCATGATGGGCGGCATCACCGGCTCGGCCATCGCCGACGCCACCATGCAGGCCCGCGTCCTCGGCCCCGGCATGCTCGAGCGCGGCTACTCGCGGGGCTTCGCCGCCGGCGTCATCGGCTTCAGCTCGCTCATCGTCACCATGATCCCCCCCCGGCATCGGCCTCATCCTTTACGGCAGCATCGGCGAAGTCTCCATCGGCCGCCTGTTCGCCGGCGGACTCATACCCGGGCTCCTCATGACCATCGGCATGATGCTCGCCATCTCCTGGACCGCGCGGCGCAAAGGCTACCAGCCCGAGCGTCAGCAACCGGTATCCTTCAAAGAAGGTTTCGCCACCTTCATGGAATGCATCTGGGCTTTCCTGTTCCCCATCCTCCTCATCGCCGGCCTCAGGTTCGGCTTCTTCACCCCCTCCGAAGCCGGCGCCTTCGCCGTCGCCTACGCCATCATCATCGGTCTCGCCGTATACCGCGAGCTTAACTGGAAAAAGTTTCTCAAAACCCTTGAGGAAACCGTCACCGACATCGGCATGGTAATGCTCCTCATCTGCCTGTCGGCCATCTTCAGCTACGGCCTCACCTGGGAGCAGATCCCCCAGCAGCTGGCTGAATTCATGCTCGGCATCTCCGCCACCCCCTGGGTGATAATGCTCATCATCATCGTCTTCCTCCTCGTCGCCGGCATGTTCATGGACTCCACCGTCCTCATCCTGCTCCTCACCGCCATCCTCATCCCCGTCGTCAAGGAAGTCGGCATCGACCTCGTCCACTTCGGCGTCATCATGATCCTCACCCTCACATTCGGCCTGCTCACCCCGCCTGTCGGCGTGGTCACCTATATCGTCTGCACCATCTTCGAATGCTCGATATCCGAGCTCTTCAAAGAAGCGTGGCCGCTCTTCCTCGCCTGCGTCGCCGTAGCCGTAGCCTGCGTCTTTTTCCCCGAAATAGTGCTGTTCGTGCCCGACCTCATCTTTGGCAAGCAATTGTAGAACAATAAACAGGCAAATACCTAAAACAGGGGGATTGGAATGCGATTCACCGGTAAAGCAGTGCTCATCACCGGCGCCGGTGCCGGCATCGGCCGCGCCGCCGCCGAACTCTTCGCCAGGGAAGGCGCCAAAGTCGCCGTCAACAGCGTATCGGCCAGCGGCGCCGACACCCTCGCCCTCGTCAACCAGGCCGGCGGCGCGGGCCTGTTCGTCCAGGGCGACGTCGCCAAAGCCGCCGACGCCAGACGGATGGTCGACGATACCGTCCGCGCCTTCGGCAAACTTGACATCCTCGTCAACGTCGCCGGCATCGTAATCGGCGGCCGCGTCGACACCCTCAGCGAGGAAGACTTCGACCGCACCATGGACGTCAACGTCAAAGGCACATTCCTCACCTGCAAATACGCCGTGCCGGAAATGAAAAAGAACGGCGGCGGCGTCATCGTCAACGTCTCCTCGGTCGCCGCCTTCAAAGGCTTCCCCGAGCGCAGCGTCTACGCCGCCTCCAAGGGGGCCGTCGTAGCCCTCTCCAAAGCCATGGCCGCCGACTACATCAAAGACAACATCCGCGTCAACGTCGTCTGCCCCGGCACCACCGACAGCCCCTCGATGGAAGCGCGCATGCGCTCCGCCCCCGACTACGAGGCCGCCAGGGCCGCCTTCATCGCCCGCCAGCCCATGGGCCGCCTCGGCACCCCCGAAGAAATCGCCCACGCCATCCTCTTCGCCTGCTGCGACGAAGCGGCGTTCTTCAATGGGGGCGTACTCACCATCGACGGCGGCGCGACGATCTGAACTCCCGGCCGCGGATAAGCGCCCATCTGCGGCGTTAGGTCTGCGGGCGCTTGCTAGCGTACGTTCCGAGTACGCGTCGCTGCGCGTCCTCGACCTGCCTTGCATCTGGGCACTTCTGCGCGGCCTCCGGCTATTTAAAAAGTGCGAGAAAGAAGACCTGGCGTTTACGCCAGGTCTTTCTTATCGATATCCACCCCGTACTTCTTCTCCAAAAACGGTATCAGCCCGCCGGCGGACAGGATATCCATCACCGGTGCCGACAGCGGTGCGGCGGTGTACGATTCGCCTTTCGTCACATTCGTGATCGTCCCCGTCCCCAGGTCGACCTCCAGCGCGTCGCCGTCCGCGATCCGGTCCGCCTCCGCGCACTCCAGCACCGGCAGGCCGATATTGATCGCGTTGCGGTAAAAGATGCGGGCGAAAAACTTCGCCACGATCGCCCCCACCCCCGCCATCTTCAGCGCGATCGGCGCCGTCTCGCGGCTCGAGCCGGGGCCGAAATTCGCCCCCGCCACCAGGATATCGCCCGGCGCCACCTTGGCGGCGAAATGCTCGTCCACCCCCTCCATCGCGTGCTGGGCGAGCACCTCCAGCGACTTCTCAAGGTACTGGGGCGGGTTGATGAGATCGGTGTTGATATTGTCGCCGTACTTGTGCGCCTTACCCTTAATGATACTGTTCATCGCTCTCAGCCCTCCACCAAAAATTTGCGCGGATCGGTCACCCGGCCCTCGATCGCCGCCGCCGCCACCGACGCCGGCGAACCGAGGAAGATCTCCGCCTCCTTGTGGCCCATCCGGCCGACGAAATTGCGGTTCGTCGACGAGATCGCCCGCTCGCCCCGCGCCAGGATGCCGCTGTGCAGCCCCAGGCACGCGCCGCAGCTAGGCGCCAGCACCATCGCCCCCGCCTCCGACAGCGTCTCGATGATCCCCTCGCGGATGGCGCGGTGGTAAATGGACCGCGACGCCGCCGACACCAGCAGCCGCACCTCGGGATGAACCTTGCGGCCCTTCAGCACCCTCGCCGCCTCCGCCAGGTCGGCGAAGCGGCCGTTCGTGCATGAACCAAGGTACGCCTGGTGGATAACTTCGCCCGCCGCCGCCGTCACATCCACCACCTTGTCCACCTCATGGGGCAGGGCGATCTGCGGCACGAGTTCCGCGGCGTCGAACGTAAACCGCTCGCTGTAAGCCGCATCCGCGTCGCTCAGCAGCGGCGTTCCCGGCGGCGCCCCGATGGCAGCCAAATAAGCCGCCACCTTCTCGTCCGGCGCGATCAGTCCCGCCTTCGCCCCGGCTTCCACCGCCATATTCGTGATCGTCATCCGCTCATCCACCGACAACGCGGTTATCGCGTCGCCCGCGAACTCCATCGCCTTGTATGTCGCCCCCGCCTGGCCGATCTCCTTGATCGTCCGCAGCACAAGGTCTTTGGCGTATACCCCCGGCTGCAGGCGGCCGTTCCACACGAACAGCATCGTCTCCGGCACCCTAAGCCATATCTGCCCCGACACCAGCACCCCCAGCATCTCCGTCGAACCGATGCCTGTGCCGAAACAGCCGAACGCGCCCGCCGTCGTAGTATGCGAATCCGTCCCCACCATCAGCGTTCCCGGGATATCGAACCCCTTCTCCGCAAGCACCTGGTGGCAAGGCCCCAGGCCTTCGTAATACTTGCCGATGCCGTACTCCTTGGCCCAATTGCGGGTGAACTGCAGGATCTCGGCCTGGCTGATCGTCGCCGCCGGCGAATAGTGATCGGAGATGATCACCACCTTCTCCCTGTCCCAGACGCGATCGCCCATCCTCCTGATATGGTCGGCGATCACCACCCGCGGGCCGAGCAGGTCGTCCATCATCGCCGTATCCACATCAGCCCACACGAACTCTCCCGGCCGTACAGCCTCCCTGCCCGCCGCCCTGGCGATTATTTTTTCCGCCATTGTCATACCCATCGCGTATTCTCCCCTCATAGTAATATTTTTTTATATCTTTTCCCCCGCGGGGATCCTTAAACTGATAAACGCCGTCCGTCTCGGATAAAACCGGTAGGCCGGGAAACAAATACACCAGGGAGTATCAGACTGTCGATAAAGGCCCATCTGCGGCGTACCCGCAAGGGGCAGGCCGCAGTTCTAAGCGCAAAGCGCTAAGAACTTGCGCACTTGCTCCTCAGAGCGCTTGCTTGCGTACGTCCCACAGTACGCGGCGCGGCGCGCTCGCACCCTTCCGGGTATAAGCGACCACATCAACGCTAAAGCGTTGTGTGTCTGCTTATCCGGGGCGCCTTGCACCTGGACCTTTCTCACCAGTCTGACTTTGCCTACAAACGGATACCAGGGGGTGCACATACATGTTCAAAAGAATCGACCACATCGCCTTCACCGTCAAAGACCGGGAGAAATCGGTCCGCTTTTACGAACAGCTGGGCTTCAGGCAATACTTCGAGCATGACGTCCCGGTACCGGAGATTGAGAAAATCGTCTACCTGGAGCTCGGCGACTCCGTACTCGAACTCATCCACATGCCGCACGGAAACTGCGGCGCCGTCTACCATTTCTGCCTGGCCAGCGACGACTTCGACGCCGACGTCGCCCGCCTCAAAGCCGCCGGCGCCCCCGTCCAGACCGAGCCCCACCCGACCTCGGCCCGCAGAGCGGGGGAGGAGGGCTGGCGACGCGTCGTCTTCACCGGCCCCGACGGCGAAATGATCGAATTTCGCGGCTGACCCCTTCCGCCATAAACGACAAACCGTCTATAATAAAGGCGGGACAAATCAGCGGGAGGTTGAGAAAAATGGAATGCCGCGACGCGATAACCGGCAGGCGGAGCTGCCGCAACTTCACCGACCGGGCGGTCGAAAAGGAAAAACTGACCGCCATCCTCGAAGCCGCCCTCATGGCGCCCTCGCCAGCCAACAAGCAGCCGTGGGAATTCCTCGTCGCCGCCGACCCCAAGTACAATGCCCGGCTCAAAGAAACCTCGGAAAAGACCAAGCACAAGCTCGCCGCCCGCAGCGGCTGGAAGTGGCTGCCCACCTTCAACATCGACTTCCTGATCCAGGCCCCCGTCCTCATCGTCGTTCTCGGCGACCCGTCCAGGAGCGGCGCCGAACAGTTCCTCGACGAACCAAGCCCAGGCTACCTCGAAGCCTGCAGCGCCGCCATCCAGAATATGCTCCTGGCCGCTCACGACCAGGGGCTCGCGACCCTGTGGTTCTCCCTTTATGAAAAAAGCGACGTCCGGGAAATCTTCGCCGTCGATGACGACAAAGACCCTGTCGCCGTCATCTGTGTTGGATATTCTGAACACCCCGCCGCAACACCTGCCCGCAAGACACTGGACGAGAAAGTGAAATTTCTTTAATGCCGGCGCAGCTGCGTTCCGGCGGGGGTTGAGCATATGACCTTCTTCCTCGAATACCGCTGGCTGCTTCTCGCCGCCATGGAAGTTCTCGCCTGGGCGTCCACCTTCCTGATGTTCTACGCCCGCTACCGCCTGCGATCCACCGCGCTGTTCCGCGCCGGCGTCGCCCTCACCGTCCTCACCGGCGTCATCCCCCAGGTCGGCATGGGCATCGTCAACTACCTCGGCACGAGAGAAATCGACCTCTTCACGGCCGTCATCGTCGCCCTCATAATCTACGGCGCGACGGCCGGCAAGAAAGACGTCCGCAGGCTGGACGCCTGGATGGAGAGAAAGTACGGGCGCAGGGCGTAAGGCGGATACCCCTTCAACTGTCCGCTCAAATAGTGTATAATGTTAACAAAACAGCCAACGAAAGGGAGAGGGATATAACTATGCTGGCGCTGAACTTCCAGTCCGAGTTCCACGAAAAACTCCTCATCGAGCGCAAGAAAAACTATACCATCCGTCTCGACGACGTCAGCGGTATCTATCTCGAAAACTCCGTCGTCTGGATCACCGTCGGCAAGAAATACGCCCCCAAGCGCAAACTGTTCACCGCCTATCTCGACCGCGTCAAAGTCAAACGTTTCGCCGAACTCACCAGAGACGACCTCGCCCATCAGAACCCCGAGATCAAAACCGTCGCGGAGCTCATCGCCAACTTCGAGCAGCTATACCAGAAAACCCTGACCGAAGACGATCTCGTCACCGTTATCGGCTTCTCGGAAATCACCGGTGAATAATCGCCCGCAAACCGCCCCGCCATCCGTGGCGGGGCCGTTTTACGCCCCGTGACACCGCGCAACAGGAAATAAATTACAAATTACTCCTAGCCTAATATTACATTATTTGGAAATTACTACTAGTGCGCGCAGGATCAAACCGCCGGAAAGGACTGACCGCAGTGTATGTCGTCAAATTCCTCTATACCGTCTTCCTCTTCCCGCCCGGCCTCTTCATCCTCGCCCTGCTCCTCTTCGCCTGGTGGCGGCGCCGCAGCCGTGCTCTCGCCAGCGCCGCCCTCGTCGCCGCCGCCGTCCTCTACCTCGCCAGCATCTCCCTCGTCAGCGGCCCCCTCGTCAACTCCCTGGAAACCCGCCACACCCCTCCGGCCGAGGCCGACGGCGACGTCATCGTCGTCCTGGGCGGCGGCGCCACCCTCGACACCCCCAACCTCGGCGGTCGCGGCCACCTTGCCGGCTCGTCCGCCAACCGCCTCCTCACCGGCCTCCAGCTACACCGCAAGCTCGGCGTCCCCATCGTCTACTCCGGCGGGCAGGTGTACGCCACCGGCGGCGTAGAAGCGGAAGTCGCGCGCAGCATCCTCCTCAGCCTCGGCGTCCCGGGCGACAAAATCATCGCCGAAACCGCCAGCCTCAACACCGGCGACAACGCGCGCAACACCGCCGCCATCCTCAGACAGCGCGGCTTTTCGCGGCCGATCCTCGTCACCTCCGCTTACCACATGGAGCGCTCCGTCCGCCAGTTCGGCAAAGCCGGCGTCGCCGTCCTGCCGTTCCCCACCGACTACCAGGACAATATCGGGCGCCGGTTCCACTACACCGACCTCTGGCCCACTCCCGCAGCCGCCGGCCAGCTTGTCCTGGCGCTCAAGGAGTATCTCGGCATCGCCGCAATAAACTGGTATTGATTTTCGGTTGTCGATACACGGTCTCCGTGAAATCTAACTCCAAATACAAACACAAAGGCCCGCGAAAAATCGCGGGCCTTGCCTGTTATCTTCCCGGCAGCAGCTTCTTCAGCAGATTCTCGCCCACCTTATCCGCGACCGCCTTCTCCAGCGCATCGCGGGGCGTCGTCACCGTACCGCCCGCCGAGCGGCGCAGCTTCACCACCGCGCCCTCCGCCAGCCCCTCGACCGAGAACGAACCGCCCACCGTATTCACGATCACGTTGCGGAAGTTCATCTGCTCGCCCTGCTTTATGAAATCGCCGGTCATCGACAGGAAAGGGATACCCGAGAAAGACCCATCGCCCATCTTGAAGCTGCCCTCGGCATAGCCGCCGCTCGCTCCCTTGCCCTGCAGCCGGGCGTCGAAATCCGTCCGGCCGCGGATATCCTTCTCGGAAAGCAGCGCGGCGTCCACGCCGCGGCCGTTCGCCGTCATATTATACTGCTGCGTCGCCGGCACCACATTGCCCTGGATGGCCAGCGCCCCGTCCCAGGCGGTCGCGTGGGTGTCGGTCAGCGTCAGCGTCCCGCCCGAATAAGTGAAGCTGCCGCGGCCGTTCGTGAACGCCACCGCCCCGAAGCTCCCCTGGTCGACCGTGAACGTGCCCCTCGTCGTAGGATTGGCTGTCGTTCCCGAAACCTTCGCCTGGAACGCAAGCGGTCCCTTAAGCGGCGTAGTGCCGAACGCCCCGGGATCAAAAGCCGCCGCCGCCAGGTCGAGATCGAGCGCCAGCCCTGCATCGACCAGCGTCATCGTGCCGCCGGCCGTCACCTTCTGGCCGTTCACAAGCACCGTCGCCTCCTTCAGCGCCACCTTGCCGTCCGTCATGCTCACCTTGCCCGCGCCCTCGCTCAGCGCGTAGCCGGCCACCGTCGCCGCCAGCTTCTCCACCGCTCCCTCGGCGGCCAGGCTCAGCTTGCCGGCCTGCTGCTTCACCGACACCGTCACATTCTTCGCCATGCCGCCCGTCAGCTTCAGGTCGCCGGCCCCCAGCAGGCCCAGCGGCAGATCGGCCAGGGCCGCCTGCTCGGCCTTCAGCGCCACCTCGCCGTCGCCGCCCTCCGTCCATGAGCCTTTCGCCGCCAGCGGCGTGCTGCCCGTCTTCGCCGTAAGATCGAAAGCCATCGCCGGATAACGGGAGAAATCGACGGTCCCGTTCAGCGCCTCCAGCTTGCGCTCGCTTCCCGCCGACCGCACCAGCAGCGTCCCCTGCTTGACGGTCACCGTTCCGCGGAAAGCCAGCTCCTTGTCCTTGCTCGGCTTGACCAGATCCTCCCAGTTCCAGTGGCCGTCCTTGCCGCTCGTCAGCGTCATCACGGCGTTTTCCAGCGTCACACTCTTCACCGCCGACAGATCGGCGCGCCCGGCCAGCACGTCGCCAATGCCAAAACGCACCGCGATCCGCTCGCTTTTGCCCACCACCGCGTTCTGGCGGTCGCTCACCGTAACCCCGTCGACGATCAGCGACCCGAAAATCGAAAACTCGACTTTACCGACAGTCACCTTGCCGTTAACCTGCTCGTTGACCTTGGCCACCAGCTGGGCCTGAGCTCCTGAAGCCATCCTGGCCATCAGCGAATTCCACCAAAAACCCAGCGCGAGCAGGGCTACAAGCCCGGCCGCCAGGGCGATTTTCCTCCTCTTGGACACCACGACACCGCTTAACATGACAAAACCTCCTGCCGCTTTGCGTTACTCTAATATTTAAGCGGCAGGAGGCAAATTTCCTCCCGACTTTAGTCCCCTTATTCTTCCTCCGCGGCCGCGAACGCATCCTGCGACGCCGTCACCGCCGGCTCGTCCCCCAGCCGCTTCTCGGCCCGCTCCGCCTGTCGCGCCGCCGTTACCATCTCGCCGGCCGAGCCTAGCGAATCGCGGGTTTTCACCCTCTCCGGAAAACGGACATACTCGCTCCGATCAGGGTCGCTCATATTTATCACCCCCGGCTTAGTATTCCCCGGCCGACAGACAAAAAAAGAGGTCTGCGTTTACACACAGACATCAACAGGAAAAGAAAATTGATATGGCTTACAAAAAATGTATCACATGGGAGGATACAAGTCAATAGAAAACAATCGTCAGGCGCCCGAATCCGGGTTTTGCAGGCTGGGCGCCATGTCCACGGCCGTCACCGCGCCGCCCCGGCGTTCATACAATGGGAAAAAGCCGGAGGTGGCGCACATGGGCAAAGACAGACAACTCGCCGGCCCGCTGGCCGACCAGCTCAACAACTACGACCTCACCCGCAAGATCATCGCCCTGCGAACAATGGACCTCATGACCAGACTGAGCGAGGCGGAAGCCGCCAAAGACGAACCCGACCTCGCCGCCATCGCCGACCTGGGGATCGCCATCGCGACCCTGCTGTCGTCGGTGGGATAACCCGGAAAGAGGCCGCCTCGGTCATGGCGGCCCCAGTTTACTCCTCCGGCGGCTTATACACCGTCACCGCCGGGCGGATATCGAGCATCTCCAGACGCCGGCGTTTGGCCAGATTGGCGTCCGGGTACGGGTCGGGCTCGGCGTGGTCATACTTCATATCCATGCAGCTCACCCCCTTGCCTGGTCAGGCGACGCGTCCGCAGGGGCTGATATATCCGGGGAGCGCGCGGCCCCGCCTCAGGTCCGCGGCCTTCCCGGCCTACCAGCCCCCTCGGCGTTATTGTGCGCCGCAATGCCGGCGCCTAATCTTCGCCGCCACTGGCAAATTGCGGCAGCTGCTACGACGGCATCTCCGACGTCCCCTCGGTAAACAGCCTTTCCTGTTTTGCGTACACATCCTCTTCCAGGGCGGCGGCTCCGTCGCGGCCGGCTCCCGGCCGCACAGCCGGCTTCCGCCGTCGGTCCGCCTCGCTCCGGCTGACCATGAAAAATCACCTCCGCAGCTAGTTTGCCCCGCGGCGCAAAAAACAGCCGCCGTCGGCGCTGGGCGCCGCGCATGGCCGGGACGGTAACGGGCAATAATGTTTCGCGAGGTGAAAAAAACCATGCCCTTCAAACCCACCGTCATCCTCGACTTCGACGGCGTCGTCCACAGCTACGCCAGCGGCTGGCAGGGAGCCGACAACATCCCCGACCCGCCCGTGGAGGGGATAAAAGACGCGATAGCGAATATGAGGAAATACTACCGGGTCGTCATCGTCTCATCCCGCTGCTACCAGCCCGGCGGCATCGCCGCCATCGAGCGCTGGCTGGCCGTCTACGGCATCGCCGTCGACGCCGTCACCGATGAAAAACCGCCCGCCAAAGTCATCGTCGACGACCGGGCCATCACCTTCGACGGCGACGCCGGCGCTCTCCTTGCCAAGATAAAATCCTTCCGGCCCTGGACCTACCGCAAGAAAAAAACAAGGAGCTGATCATATGGAAGCCATCTTCACCCCCCGCAGCATCCGCCGCTACACCGACCAGCCTGTCGCCGCCGGCGCCGTCGAAAAACTGCTTGCCGCAGCCATGGCCGCCCCCTCGGCCGGCAACGAACAGCCGTGGGAATTCATCGTCGTCACCGACCAGGCCGCCCGCGAAGCGATAACCCATGTCCACCCCTATTCCCAGATGCTCAAGCAGGCCCCGGTCGCCATCGTCGTCTGCAACGACCCTGCCCGCAGCCGTTACCCGGTCGAATACTGGGTCCAGGACTGCGCCGCCGCCACCCAGAACATCCTCCTCGCCGCCGCCGACCTCGGCCTCGGCACCTGCTGGCTCGGCGTCCACCCCGTGCCCGAGCGCGTCGCAGGCATCCGCCGCATCCTCGCCATCCCCGAGCCCATCGTGCCCTTCGCCATCGTCGCCGTCGGTCATCCGGCGGAAACCCCGGGGAGGGTGGACAGGTACGACGAAAAACGTATTTACCATGAGCGTTACGGTCGCTGATAAGCCCCAAGCCTAAAACATGTCTTGGTCCTAACGGGCGGAAGTTGTCATCGCAAGCGCGCATTGGCGGAGGATGTTACGCGCTGTTGGTCGAAGCAAGCCGCTAACGACACCGTACGCCCGGCCATGGACGGCCGGGCGAGGCGACAACGGGCATGGACGCCCGTTTGGCGCCGGTACGGCGGAGTCGGCGCAAGACTTACAGCGCGTTCATCCGTAGACACGCAAGCGGCGATCCAACTTTCCGCAAAAAATGCCGCTGACTTTCAGCAATCCATATTTCCAAAGGAGCTGACCCCATGAAATTCATCGTCGCCCCCGAAATCTTCGAACTATTCCCCACAGCATGCTTCGGCGTCGTCATCGCCAAAGGCTTCCCCCAGGGCGAACAGCCCGCCGTGGCCAAGAAACTCGAAGCCTCCCTCGCCGCCGCCGCCGGCAACTTCCCCGACGGCGTCAAAAATCACCCCTCCATCGCCGTATGGCGTGACGCCTTCAGCAAACTCGGCCTCAACCCCAACAAATTCGCCAGCTCGGTCGAAGCCCTCCACACCCGCGCCGTCAAAACCGGCCACATCCCCAGCATCAACAGCGTCGTCGACCTCGGCAACGCCGTCTCCCTCAAATACATCCTCCCCATCGGCGCCCACGACCTCGGCCGCATGGCCGGCGACATCCACCTCCGCCTCAGCCGTCCCGGCGACATCTTCACCCCCTTCGGCAGTCCCGAGTCCGAAGAAGTCCCTCCCAGCGAGATCGTCTACGCCGACGGCCTTGAAGTCCGCACCCGCCGCTGGGTCTGGCGCCAGGGCGACAAAGCCAAAATCGAGGACGACACCAGCGACATCTTCTTCCCCATCGACGGCTTCGCCGACCTCAACAAAACCGACGTCCTGAACGCCCGGGGCGAACTGGCCGCCACGCTCGCCTTCCTCGGCTGCCAGACGGAAATATTCTTAATAGAAAAAGATAATCCTGTGGCCGAATGGGCGGACTAGCATATTTTCTGCTATAATAAATAAGTACCCCAAACCCAAACAGGAGGTAAAAAAGTGAACAAATCACTCTGGATCGTCATCGCCGTGGTCGCCCTGCTCGTCGTCTTCGGCTTTTCAAGCTACAACAGCCTCGTCGGCATGAACGAAAACGTCAACGGCAAATGGAGCCAGATCGAAAACATGCTCCAGCGCCGCGCCGACCTCATCCCCAACCTCGTCAGCACCGTCAAGGGCTACGCCGCCCACGAACAGCAGGCTATCGCCGCCGTGGCCGACGCCCGCGCCAAACTGGCCGGCGCCGCCGGTCCCGCCGCCAAGGCCCAGGCCGACGGCGAACTCAGCTCCGCGCTCTCCCGCCTGCTCGTCGTCGTCGAAAACTACCCCAACCTCAAGGCCGACCAGAACTTCCGCGGCCTCATGGACGAGCTTTCCGGCACCGAAAACCGCATCGCCGTGGCCCGCAAAGACTACAACGACGCCGTCCAGGGCTACAACACCAAGATCCGCTCCCTGCCGACCAGCATCTTCGCCGGCATGATGGGCTTCGGCCCCAAGGAATACTTCCGCGCCGAGGAAGGCGCCAAACAGGTACCCCAGGTCAAATTCTAACCCCGTTCCGAAACGAGGGATAAAACCATGAAAAAGTGGCTGGCCTGCCTGTTGCTGGCGGCGTTCCTGCTTTCCGGCGCTGTGGCCTGGGCCCAGCCTGCCATCCCGCCCGCCCCCGCCTCAGGCAGCCTCTTCGTCCGCGACTACGCCGGCGTCCTCAGCGAAGACGCCAAAACGAGGATCAACTTCCTCGGCTCCCAGTTAAAAGGCAAAACAAAAGCCCACGTCGTCGCCGTCGTCGTCAAAACCACCGGCGGCGCGCCACCCGCCGAGTACGCCCTCGCCATCCTCAGGCAGTGGGGCGTCGGCGACAAAGCCAAAAACAACGGCGTCGTCATCCTCGTCGCCGTCGACGACCGCGCCTCCCGCATCGAAGTCGGCTACGGCCTCGAAGGACGGCTGCCCGACGCCAAAACCGGCCGCATCCAGGACGAATACATGCTGCCCTACTTCCAGCGCGGCGACTTCGACCGGGGCGTCTACAACGGCTACCTCGCCGTCGCCCAGGAAGCTGCCCAGGAATACGGCATCACCCTCGACGGCGACAAGAAGAAAACCGTCTCCCGGCCCCAGACGCCCGGCGACGCGCCCTGGTGGGACGACCTGCCCTGGTGGGGCAAAATCCTTCTCCTCGCCGGCGCCATCGGCCTCTTCATCCTCGATTGGGTCTTTTTCGGCGGCCAGTTCACCTGGCTCATCCTGTCCCTCCTCATGCGCCGCGGCGGCGGTGGGGGAGGAGGGGGGTTCGGCGGAGGGTCGGGTGGAGGCGGCGGCTCCGACCGACGCTGGTAGTTACGGCCGCGAAGAAGGCCCCATCTGCTGCATTAGTCCGCCGTGCGCTTGCTAGCGTACGCCCGAGTACGCGTCGCAGCACGCCCGGCGGAGCCGCCTAGCATCTGGGGGCTTCTGAACGTCCGCGGCCGTCCGCGCATAAGAAAATATTCTCAGCCATGCAAAAACCGCTTGCCACCGGCAAGCGGCTTTTCTACTTATTGCGGTAAAAGTGGCCGCCGCGGATGGCGCGGGTATCCGTCACCGTCACGAATGCCTTCGGGTCCCAGTCGTGCACCGCGTCCTCCAGCTCATCGAGGCGTTTCCGCTCGAAAACCACGTTCAGCAGATCGTAGCAGCCCTCCTTGCCCTGGCAGGGGAAAAGCGTCACCCCAAACCCCTGCTTGCGCAGCACGTCGGCGAACGCGACCGCGTCGCGGGCCGTTATCACCTGCATCACGTAATACCCCAGCGCCAGCCGCTCTTCCGCCCACAGGCCGGCAGCGTTGCCGGCCGCGAACCCGAGAGCGTAAACAATCAGGCTGGGGATATTGTTGAGCGAATCGAGAACGAACTTCAGGGCCACAACGTAAATTATCACCTCCACGAAACCGATGGCCGCGGCCATGAACTTCCGGCCCCGCATCACCATCAGCGTGCGGACGGTGGCCAGCGTCATATCGGCGACCCTGGCAAAAAAGACGGCGAGATACCCGAGGATCGACTCCATCCTAAGCCCTCCGCCCGTAAAATTCGCGGCCTGTCGCCGCCCCTCCCGTCTCTTAGTATGTCCCCGGCCGCCGCGATTATGGACGGTATCTTGCGTCCGCTCCCGGTAGCAGAATCCCCTCCGCCGCATATCATAATGTGCGTTAAAAATCAGCCTGCCGTCGGCAGGGCCGAATAGGGGGATAACACATGAGCGAGGGAAAGATCCGTCACCTTTTTCCGGGCGGCAACACGCCCCAGGGCTTCTTCTCCTACTACAACTACATAATCCCGACCGACTCCAGGCGCATCTTCATCATGAAAGGCGGGCCCGGCACCGGCAAATCCACCTTCATGCGCCGGATGGGGGAGGAGCTCCGCGCCCGCGGCTTCGACCTCGAACACCACCATTGCTCCAGCGACAACGGCTCCCTTGACGGCGTCGTCGTCCCCGCCCTCGGCGTCGCCTTCATCGACGGCACCGCCCCCCACGTCGTCGACCCCCGCCACCCCGGCTGTGTCGACGAAATCATCCACCTCGGCGACTTCTGGGACGAAGCCGGCATGATCGCCAACAAGCGTCAGATAATAGTCTGCACCGCCGAAATAAGCAACAACTTCCAGCGCGCCTACCGCCTCCTCCGCGCCGCCAAAGCCCTCTACGACGACTGGGAGGCCGCCAACGCCGAAGCCCTCGACCACGCCGCCGCCAACGAACGCGCCAGCGAACTTCTCGGCGCCGTCTTCAGCGCCCGCGACACCGTAGGGGCTGGGCGCCTCCGCAAACTGTTCGCCTCCGCCATCACCCCCGACGGCATGGTCAACTACCTCGACAGCTCCGTCTGGTCCGCCGGGCGCTGCTTCGTCGTCACCGGCGACCCCGGCTGCGGCAAAAGCACCCTCGTCCGCAAAGTGATCGACGCCGCCCTCGCCAAAGGTCTCGACGTCGAAGCCTTCTACTGCCCCCTCGACCCCGAAAAACCCGAACACGCCGTCATCCCCGCTTTGGACGTCGCCGTCACCACCTCGTTCCTGCCGCACCCCTACCACGCGTCCCGCCAGCCCGAGCTCACCATCGACATGAGCGAGTGCCGCAAACGCGACATCGTCGCCGCCCGCGCCGCCGCCGTCACCTACGACCAGGACCTCTTCTGGGAACTGTTCGTCAAAAGCGTCGCCTGCATCAAACGCGCCAAAACCCTCCACGACGAACTCGAAACCTACTACGTCCCCAACATGAACTTTGCGGAAATAGAAAAACTCTGGCAGCGTACATTGCAAAGGGTGTTATCATATCAACAATAACCAATCACCAAAACTAGGGTCGGCTTTTTCCCGGCATTGGGTTCGCCCCCCGTTCCGCCGGCGGTCTTACTAGTATAGTAATCTTGACCAACTGGAGATGGTTTACGTACCTCCGGAACTTTGCGATAATATCCTCAAAGAAGTCGGAGAGCTACGGGGTCTTACTGAAGCATGGACTTCGGTGCTTAGAGTGTAGCCC